>NZ_JBVJON010000009.1:311627-370627 GCF_055583145.1 Amycolatopsis sp. NPDC104819
AACCAGGGTTGAGTTCTATAGTTCGCACCTCCGCTGGGGCGGTTATCCCTCCGCCCCCCCCCCCCCCCCCCCCCCCCCCCCCCCCCCCCCCGCCCGGCATCACAGGGGCCTTTCCGGAGACAGGGGAAGGCCCCTCCCGTGTGTCAGCTCGCGGTCTCGGCCGTCGCAAGTTCCGTGCGGCGGAACGCTTCCGGCGACAGCTGGATCCATACCAGCACCGCGCTCACCGCCTGGATCGCCGCCACCACCAGCCAGACGCCGCGCAGGCTCCAGTGCGCCGCGACCAGGCCGCCGGTCAACGCGCCCAGCGGCGTCAACCCCCAGGCCAGCGCGCGGTGGCTGGTCAGCACCCGGCCCAGCAACGGCGTCGGCGTAAAGCGCTGGCGGCTCGACTGCGAGCAGACGTTCCAGACCAGCACCGTCGAGGTCAAGAACACCAGCACCACCCCGATCAGCGGCGGCCACGGCGGCAGCACGGCCAGCAGCAGCGGCGCCACCACCCCGAGGCTCTGCGCCCACCGCATCGACCACGAGTACCCGAGCCGGTCGACGATCTTCTGCACCACGAACGAAGACGCCACCCAGCCGACCGCCAGGCAGGCCAGCAGCAGCCCGTAACCCACCGAGCCGACGTGCAGGATCTGCGTCGCGTACAGCACGAACATCGAGTTCCCGGCGCTGGCGGCGAACGACCCCAGCGCGACGTTCATCGTGATCGCCCGCAGCAGCGGCGTCCGGACCAGGTGTCTCAGCCCGGCCGAGAGGTCCTTCAGCGGATGGGTGCGCGCAGCCACCACGGACGCCGACGGGATGCGCCGCGTCAGGAGCAGGGCGAGCAGCGCGCAGGCCGCCGCGAGCCACGCGGGAGCCCCCGCGGTGACGACGACCAGGAAGCCGGTCAGCGGCGGCACGACGAACTGCACGACACCCCGGTCGATCACCGTGAGGCGCGCGTTGGCGTGGGCGAGGCGGTCCGGCTCGACGAGCTCGGGCACGAGCGCGCCGCTGGCGCCGTCCCCGAGCACCTGCGCCGAGGTGACCACGAACGCGACGACCAGCAGCACGGGCAGGCTGAGCGCCTCGGCCGAGGCGACGGCGCCCAGCACCAGCGCCGCCCCGACCTGCACGGCGTAGGCCCAGGCGAGCACCGCCGTCCGCCGCACGCGGTCGATGAGCACCCCGGCGAACAGCGACAGCAGCAGCCACGGCGCCTGCCCGGCGACGTTGACCAGCGAGATCTCCCGCGGGTCGGTGGTGACCGACACCGCGAGCAGCGGGATCGCGGCCAGCATCAGGCCTTCGGCGGAGGAACCGGACACCGCGACGGCCTGCAGCCGCATCCATCTGCTCGTCACGCCCGCATCCCCATGATCGGCAGGATCTCACAGGCCGCCAACCGGTTTAGCCGGTCATTGGCGGATCAGCCGGATGGCGTCCGCGATGACAAAGCCGTCGGCGTCGTCGCTCTGCGACACCGTGGTCCCCGCCGCGAGCCCGCCGGCCAGCCGGAACGTGCCCAGCGAGACCCACTGCCCGCTGCGGACGTCGGCGGCGCCGGCGACACGCTGGTCGACGCGGACCAGGCTGGTGCCCGTGGCGTGCTTGACGTAGTAGGGCGCGTTCGACGCCCGGTTCGGGTCCGCGGTGTAGCCGGCCTGGATCTGGTAGAGGCCGTCGTCGGGGACGACGAGCCGGAACCGCACGACGTTGTCGCCGGCGCCCGCGGCGTGGGTCTTGTACCCGCTGCCCCAGTAACCCGCGACGCCGGTCGCCGCGTTCCAGGTGCCGGCCCACTCGGTGTAGCCGAGGTCGTCGGTGTCGACCAGGACCTCGTTGCGCACGTCGGCCGCGCCGCGCGCGGTGACGAGGTTCAGCTCGTCGAACGAGAGGGTCGTGGCGCCGCCCCGGCCCGCTCCGGCGAGCCGGAACCGGACGACGCTGCGCCCGGCCGGCAGGGTGAGCGTGCCGAGGTGGGCGACGTCGTAGCCGTCCTCCCGCTCGCGGGTCAGGTCGAGGAAGGCCTGCCGGGGCCGGGTCCCGTTCACCGTCACTTCGACCAGGCCGCCGTCGGCCGGCCGGTAGTGGCGCAGCAGGAGGTCGTACGACCCGGCGCGCGGCGCGTCGACGGCGTACTCGGCGAAGTCGCCCACCGCCTTCGGGATCCAGACCGACCGCTTCCCGCTGCGGGCGACCGCGTCGCTGACGGTCGTGAGGGTGCCCGCCGACACCGTGGCCGCGGCGCCGAGCGCGGTCCGGCTTTCGGTGTAGCCGGGCCCGGCCGCCAGGCTGTCCCGGCCCGAGGTGAGCCAGTCCAGGTCGAACCGCGCGACCACGACCCGGCGGGGGTAGCTCGCGACGTCGCCGTCGCGGCCGTAGACGAGCACGATCGTCCCGTCGGACAGCCGGGCGATGTCGGAGTAGTAGGACCGCGCCGTGGTGATGACGCGGCTGTAGCGGAACGAATGGCCTTCGTCGTAGCTCACCGACACGGTCATGTTCCGGCGCACCGGGGCGTCCGGCCGGCTGAACAGCAGCCGGTCGACCTCGCCGCTGCCCGGCCCGCCGGTGTAGCGGACCAGCCCGGCGTCGCAGGCGTTGAACTTGCCGGTCGCGCCGTCCAGCTTCGGGGTCGACCAGGTGAGGCCCCGGTCGCCGCTCACCACGACGATCCGGTGGCGGCTGCCGCCTGCCGCGTCCCGGCCGTTGACGAGGACCGTGCCGTCGCGGCGCTGCACCAGGCGCGCCTCGTTGATCTGGAAGTCGGGCGACACCGGGATCTCACCGCCCGCGTGCCAGGTGTCGCCGTGGTCGTCGCTGTAGATCACCGAGACCCCGCGCAGGATCGGGCTGCCGCCGCGGCGGTGGATGACGTTGAGCAGCAGCCGCCCGTCGGCCAGCTGGATGCCGTGGCCCGGGCCGGGCCCGTGCGAGGTCCAGGCGTAGGCGGAGCCGTCGAAGAGGCCGGGCAGCGTGCGCGGCGCCGACCAGGTCGCGCCGCCGTCGGTGCTGGAAAGGTAGTAGAGCGGGCTGTTCGCGGGGGAGAACCCGTAGAACAGGAACACCTTGGCGGTCCGGCGGTCGACGACGAAGGTGGGGTTGGCCCAGCCGTCGTCGCCCACCGACTCGACGAGGGTCCGCGACGTCTGCCAGGTGGCCCCGCGGTCGACACTGCGCCGCAGCAGCAGCGATCGCCACCCGGAGTCCGACGGCCAGGCCCGTGCACGTGGTAACAGGCGAGCGGGCCCGCTTCGGCGTCCCACAGGGTCGTCTCGGTGAAGGACCCCGCGGCCGCGGCCCGTCCCGGGAGAGCGCCGGCGACGGCAGCGCCGAGGACCACGCCGGTCAGGCCGAGCACGAAGGTGCGTCGGCGGATCGAGGGGAGGTCGTGTGCGGTCATCACCAAGTCCTTGTCGCTCGGCCGGGTTGCCGGCGACGAGTCTGGACGCGCGGCGTACACACGACGTACAAAGACCGTCCACAAAGGACTATCGGCGCACCCGGGTCGACTCGCGGACGACCAGCTCGGGGGTGAACACCACGGCCTGGTGCCCGGCCTTCGTGTCCGCCGTCTCGGCCAGCAGCAGCTCCGCCGCCGTGCGGCCGAGGCGCTTCGCCGGCTGGCGGACCGAGGTCAGGGGAACCGCCGCCGCGCCCGCGAACTCGATGTCGTCGTACCCGACGATCGCCATCTCGTCCGGAACCCGGACACCCGCGCCGACCATCGCCTGCAGCACGCCGAGCGCCAGCAGGTCGTTCGCGCAGAACACCGCGGTCGGCCGGGGGCTCGTGCCCAGCAGGCGGGCTCCCGCGTCGCGCCCCGACGAGACGTCGAGGCCGATCGCCTCCAGCACCGTCAGCTCGGCCGTCGAGCCGGAAAGCGCGCTGCGGACGCCCTGTTCGCGGTCGCGGCACTGGGCAAGGATCGCGGGCCCGTTGACAAACGCGATCCGGTGGTGGCCGGTCTCCAGCAGGTGCCGGGCCGCCAGCGAGCCGCCCGCGACGTCGTCGACCGACACCGAGCTGGCTTCCGACGCCGGCGCCTTGCGGTCGACCAGGACGTACGGCGTGCCGCTGCGGCGGAACGCGTGCAGGGCCTCGCCGGTGGTCGCGACCGGGCTCAGCAGCACTCCGCGGACGCGCTGCTCGGCGAACATCGCGAGGTAGGACGCCTCGAGGTCGGAGCGCTGGCTGCTGTTCGCCGTGATGACGTTGAGGCCCTCGGCGTGCGCGGCCTGCTCGGCGCCGCGGGCGACGTCGACGAAGAACGGGTTGCCGAGATCGAGCACGAGCAGGCCCATGATCCGGCTGCGGCCCGCGCGCAGCTGGCGGGCGGACTCGTCGCGGACGTAGCCGAGCTCCTCGATGACCGAGAGCACGCGGTTGCGGGTGGCCGCGGCGACCACGTGCGGCCGGTTGACCACATTGGACACCGTGCCGATCGAGACGCCGGCCCGCTTGGCGACGTCCTTGATGCCGACCAAAGCACCCCCTCGCAGAGAAGGCGTGAGCCTATCACGCGCGGTGAAACGTTTCAGCCAGATTCGATCTGGCGGAGCGTCTCGCGCCTTTCCCATGAGACGAGGGGAGGACGGCATGGACGACGCGCTGCGGGTGACGGTGCTCGTCGGCAGCACCCGCGAAGGCCGGGCCGGCGGGCGCGTCGGGCGGTGGTTCACGGCCGCGGCCGCCGCCCGGCCGGGGCTCGCGCTCGACCCCCTCGACCTCGCCGACGCCGGCCTCCCGGCGGGCTACCCGGCAGAACCGACTCCGGCGCTGAGCCGGTTCCGGGAGCGCATCGCCCGGGCGGAGGCGTACGTCGTCGTCACCCCCGAGTACAACCGCAGCTTCCCCGGGCCGCTCAAGCAGGCGATCGACTTCGCCTACGACGAATGGCACGCGAAGCCGGTCGGTTTTGTCTCCTACGGCTACCGCGCCCGCGGCCGCCACGCCGTCGAACAGCTGCGGGAGGTCTTCCTGGAGCTGCACACGGTGACGATGCGCGACGCGGTCGCCCTCGACCTGCTCGCCCCGGCGTTCGACGACGAGTGCGTGACCGCGCTGCTCGACGAGCTCACCTGGTGGGGGCTCGCACTGCGCGACGCCCGCCGGACCCGCCCCTACTGCGCGTGAAAGGACCGCAGATGAACGCACCCGCGATCGAAACCTCCGGACTGGTCAAGGTTTTCGGCAACACCCGGGCGGTCGACGGTGTCGACCTCGTGGTGCCCGCCGGCACCGTCTACGGTGTCCTCGGGCCCAACGGCGCCGGCAAGACCACGACCGTCAGGATGCTCGCCACCCTGCTCCGCCCGGACGGCGGAGAGGCCAGGGTCTTCGGCCACGACGTCGTCCGCGACGCCGACGCCGTCCGCAGCCGGGTCAGCCTCACCGGGCAGTACGCGTCGGTGGACGAAGACCTGACCGGCAGCGAAAACCTGGTGCTGCTGGGCCGTCTGCTCGGCCACCCCCGGGCCGCGGCGCGCGACCGGGCGGCGCAGCTGCTCGCCGCGTTCGGCCTCACCGAAGCCGCGGCGAAGCAGGTGAAGCAGTACTCGGGCGGGATGCGGCGGCGCATCGACATCGCCGCGAGCATCCTGCACACCCCGGACCTGCTGTTCCTCGACGAGCCCACGACCGGGCTGGATCCCCGCAGCCGCAACCAGGTCTGGGACATCGTCCGCGCGATCGTCGCGCAGGGCACCACGGTCCTGCTCACCACGCAGTACCTCGACGAGGCCGACCAGCTGGCGTCCCGGATCGCGGTGATCGACCACGGCCGCGTGATCGCCGAAGGCACCAAGGGCGAGCTGAAGGCGTCGGTCGGCGCGGGCGCGATCCACCTGCGGCTGCGGGACGCGGCCCAGCGCGAGGCCGCATCGGACGTGCTGGGCCGGGTAGTCGACGCGGCGATCCAGCACGAACCCGACCCGGTCGCGCTGACCGCCCGCCTCACCGCGGCGGCCGGCGAGGCGGCCGCCGCCGAGCAGTCCGCCCGCGCGCTGGCCGAGCTGGCCGCCGCCGGGATCACCGTCGACACGTTCTCACTCGGCCAGCCCAGCCTCGACGAGGTGTTCCTGGCCCTGACCGACCACACCGCGAGCGGAGAGGAAGCAGCGTGAGCGCCACCGCAGTCAAGGAGACCGAACTCGCCGCGCCGAAGGCCGAAGACCTGGCCGCGGTGCTCGTCGCGACCCACCGCCCACCCCGCCCGGGCCCGCTCTCGACGTCGTTCACGTTCGGCTGGCGGGCGGTGCTGAAGATCAAGCACGTGCCCGAGCAGCTGTTCGACGTGACGGCGTTCCCGATCATGATGACGCTGATGTTCACCTACCTCTTCGGCGGCGCGCTGGCCGGTTCGCCGGGGGAGTACCTGCAGTTCTTCCTGCCCGGCATCCTCGCGAGCAGCGTCGTGATGATCACGATGTACACGGGGATAGCGGTCAACACCGACATCGAGAAGGGCGTGTTCGACCGCTTCCGCACCCTCCCGATCTGGCGCCCGTCGGCGATGGTCGGCTACCTGCTCGGCGACGTGCTGCGGTACCTGATCGCGTCGGTGGTGATCATGCTGGTCGGGCTGGTCCTGGGCTTCCGCCCGGGCGGCGGGTTCCTCGGCGTGGCCGCGGGCGTGGCGCTGCTGATGGTGTTCTCGTTCGCGTTCTCGTGGGTGTGGACGATGTTCGGGTTGCTGCTGCGCTCGGAGAAGTCGGTGATGGGCGTCAGCATGATGGTGATCTTCCCGCTGACGTTCCTGTCCAACATCTACGTGAGCCCGACGACGATGCCCGGCTGGCTGCGGGTGTTCGTGGAGGTGAACCCGATCTCGCACCTGGTGACGGGGGTGCGCTCGATGATGGCGGGAGCGTGGGACGTGCCGGCGGTGCTGATCACGCTGGGGGCGTCGGCGCTGCTGGTCGCGGTGTTCGGCACGTTGACCATGCGGCTCTACAACCGCAAGTGATCGTGGGTGAAGAGGGCGAACTCGAGTTCGTCGGGGGCGTGGCCGCCGGCCTTGGCCCAGCGGGCGAGCAGGGCGCAGTACCGCTCGTAGGTCACGGCCGGCCACGGGCCGAAGCGGTGCAGTGACTTCCACCCGCAGTGCTCGTGCAACGCGGTCGCGACCACCCGGTCGAGGATGAGACACGGATGGTCCGGCGCGCCGCCTCCGGCGAAGTACAGAAACTTCGTGAAGAAGGACGGCCCGAAGGACCGGAAGCGGTTGTGCCGTCCCGGGCGGAGGAGTGCGAAGGCGCGCGCCGGGTCCACGCGTGACGCTTCTGCCGCTTCGGTCAGCACTGCCCGGGCGGCATCAACCTCCGCGGCGATGCTGTTCAGCCTGCGGATGTTCTGCCGCAGGTACGAGCCGGAGCCCCAGGCCAAAGTGCGCCACAGCACCGTGAACACGTCGTCGGCCGGCGCCCACACGTCGGCGCGTGTCAGTGCCGGACCGGTCGGCGGATCGCCTGGCAGGTCTCGGCTGCCGAGCTCGTCACGCCACCACTCCGCCGGGATGAGGATCGGCTGCTGCTCGACAGTCTCCGCGCGCGGAGCCGTGGGAACCACCCACGCCGGCAGCGGCAGGGCACTCAGGTCGGTCATCGTCATGGCGACTGGGTCGCCCGCCGCACCAAACCGTTACAGGCGCCAGCGGGTCTCCGGCTCCGGCGCATACCTACACGACGCCCCAGTCGTCACCGCCGCCTTGAGGTGCTCCGCCAGCTCCGGATGCAGCTCCGTCAGCTTGCGCAACGTGTCGCGGATCCGAGCCGTCACAGCCTTCCGGGCCCGCTCCGCCTCATCCCCCAGCCGACGGGTGCGGCCACCCAGACCGGCCGCCGTGCGCAGCTCCTTCAACAGCGCCTCACGCTCATGGTCCAACGCCGCCGCACGGGAGTCCTCCCCGCGGTCGGTGGCCTGGTCGATCTGTGAGTCCAGGTCATCGAGTCTGCGGCGGTAAGCCGCCTTCGCCGTCTCGTCCAGGATCGGGTCGCCGCCGAGGCTGCGGGACGCCACCGCTGCTTCGCCGCCTTCCGGGGACAGCAAACGGACCGCCGGCACCTCCGAACCCGGCCGGCTCAAGAGAATCTGCAGGTCCCGCAAGCCTTTCGTGTCCGGCACCCGCACCTCACGACCCGCGAACCGCAGCGTCCACACCTCGTCGATCCGGCGGAACTCGTTGTCCGGCAGGGGAACCCGCGCCGGAGCCGCGGCCGCCAGGTGTGGCATCTCCAGCTCCGCCGCCTCGGCCCGGACCGCCGCCGTCAGTGCCGAAGCCCGCTCCGCGTCGCCCGGGGCGCCGCGCGAGGCCAGAACTGTGGCGAGCCGGCTGCGGATCTCCGCCGCCCATGGGCGCATGCGCATCCGGTCCGCCGACGCGGCCGCCGCCGTCAGGTGCTCGATCGCCGCGTCCCGGCGGCCGAGCGCCGCCTCCAAGAGTCCCGTCCACAAGTCGACCGGGCCGCTGATCTCGCAGCCGTACAACGCCACCAGCCACTCGCCGGAGTACGGCGTCAGCTCGCCGAGGAGCCGTTCGCACGCCTCGCGGTCGCCCGTCAGCGCGGCCACCTGTGCCTGGCACCGCAGCCACATCGGCGCGAACTCGCGCGAGAACGGCCCCGTCACCTCACGCGCCGCGGCCGTGTCACCCCGCTGGGCCGCGGCCAGCGCCGCCAGCAGCTCCGGGTGCGGGTGGTCGCCGGCCGCCAGCCGCGCCACGTGGGCCGCGACGTCGTCGAACCGGCCCTGCAGCAGCAGGAAGCTCCAGCGCACCTGGTCGACCATGTACCCGAACTCGTGGCCGAACGCCGTCTCCACCTGCGCCAGGTCCGCGTGCGCCTCGGCGAACCGGCCACGCAGCGCGCGGATGATGCTGCGGTCGAGCAGGCCCGCGAACTCGGCCCCGCGCAGGCCGCTCCCGGCAGTCAGCGCCTGGAACGCCCGGTACTGCTCGAGGTACCGCGGATCACCCTGCTCCAGCAGCGCGACCCACTTCAGCGACGACGCGAAGTACTCGTTCTCGCGGTCGCCGGTCCGCCGGGCCAGCACGGCCAGCTCGTCGGTCAGCCGCTCCCGCTCCCGCGCGGTGCCCGGCCCCCAGATCAGGTCGTGGCGTGCCCACAGCGTGAACGACAGCTCCTGGTCGTCGTGCCCGTCCCGCGCCAGCACCGCGGCCCGCGCGGTGAGCTCCAGCGTGACGCGGTCGAGCGACAGCGGCTCGGCGGGCTTCCCCGCGAGCCGCTCGTGTGCCGTCAGCAGCAGCTCCGACGTCAGCGCGAGCCGTGGCCCGCTCGGGCCGGTGCGCGACAGCGTGAGCGCGGCCCGGGCGAGCAGCGCGTCGTCGTCGAGCTCGCGCACCAGCTCGACGGCCTCGTCGAACGACTGCCACGCCTGCTCTTCCTCACCCCAGCGGCTGAGCATCGTGCCGAGGTCGAGCGCGATCACGACCCGCTGCCGCGGCGCGACCGCCCGCTCCAGCGCCCGCCGGTAGTGGCCGATCGACTCGTCGCTCGCCAGCCGCGCGCTCGCGTCGCGGGCTGCGGCCACCAGCAGGTCCGCCGCCCGGCCGGGCTCGACCTCCGCACCCGCGAGGTAGGCGTGGCGGGCGCGGTCGGCCGCGAACACCAGCGGCACCAGCTCGGGTGACGCGTCGAGCGCGCGGACCACCGCGGCGTGTCTTCGCCGGACCTCGGCCGGCTCCAGCTCGGCGTACCGCGACTCCCGCACCAGGTCGTGGGCGAAGGCGAACCGGCCGTCGCCGAGCGTGGTCACCAGCCGCGCCGCGGCCGCGCGGGCCAGCAGCTGGTCGATCTCCGGCGCCGGCGTCGCGGTCAGCGCGGCGAGGATCCGCCGGTGGAACTCCCGGCCGAGCACCGCGGCGTCGGTCAGCAGCCGGGTGACCGGCGCCGGCAGCAGGGAAAGCCGCCGCTGCAACGCGTCCCGCACTCCGGGCGCGACGGCCGACACCGGGCTGCCGCTGTGCCACAGCCGCGCGGTCTGCTCGACGAAGAACGGGTTGCCGCCGGTCCGCAGGTGCACCTCGGCGGCCAGCGCGGGGTCCGGCTCGGCGCCCGCAGTGCGGCTCATCAGCTCGGCCACCTCGGCCGGCGCCAGCCCGGTCAGCGTCACCGTGGTCGCCTTCGCCACCAGCGGCAGGACGAGCTCGCGCAGCGGGTGCCCGGGCGCGTCGACCTCGACGTCGCGGTAGGCGCCGACGAGCAGCAGCCGCTCGAACCACGTGTGCCGCGCCGCGAACTCCAGCAGCCGCAGCGACGCCGCGTCGGCCCAGTGCAGGTCGTCGAGCACCACGACGACCGGGCGGTCGTGGGCCGCGGCGGCCAGCGCGGTCGTGACGGCGTCGTGCAGCCGGAAGCCGTCCTCGGCCGGCGCGCCCGCCGACTCGCCGAGCAGCGCCGACAGCGTCGCGGTGTCGGCTCGCGCCCATTCCTCTTCCGGCAGCTCACGCCGCAGCGCGCGCACGACCTGGACCCACGGCCAGTACCCCGGCGCGCTGTCGGAGTCCCAGCAGGCGCCGGCGAGCACCAGCGCGCCACGCCGGCGCGCGTCGTCGGCCAGCCCGGTGACGAGCGTGGTCTTGCCGATCCCGGCCTCGCCGGTCACCAGGACGAGGCCGCCGTGGCTCCCGACGGCCCGGTCGAGCTCGGCCTGCAGCGCGGCGGCGGGGTGGGCCCGCCCGATGAGCGCGGCTGTCATGTCCGGTTCCTCCCGATTCCGGGGCTGAGCCTCTCACGCTTTCCCGCCGTTCGTCGCACGATTACCGCACTAGGCTGCGCAGCGGTGTGCCTGCCGCTGGGAGGAGTCCGGGTGCGGATCTTCACGATCGTCCTGTCCGTGGTGCTGACGTGGGTGCTCGCCGGGGCGGTCGCCTCGGCCGCGCCCATTGTGGAGGGCAGCACCGACAATCCCGTGACACCGGCGCCCGCGGTCACCCGGCCGGCCACCCCGCACTGCACCGTCACGCTCGCGGACGCCTTCCGCTCCAACACCGCCGACGGCGCCCCGCAGTTCTACGAAGGCACCCTCACCCCGCCGAAGGCCTGCCCGGGCCCGTGGGCGAAGGTCGTCATGGACCAGACGGTGACCGTGAGCGGCCGCCAGTACGACCGGATCGGCGACCTGAAGATCGGCGCCACCGAGGTCTGGTGGGGGACCACCGAGGAGCCCAGCGGCGAGGGCACCCGCCCGATCACCTACCACTTCGACAAGGACCTCACGCCGTACGCGGCGCTGCTGCGCACGCCGCAGCCCTTCCACGGCGGCATCGAGAACTTCAACTCGCCGATCTACACCGGCGTCTACGCCCAGACCGTGACGCTCACCTACTACCAGGCGGACCGGAAGCACCCGGCACCCGACACCGCCGACCACGTCGCCGGGTTCGGCCACGCCGACGCGACACCCGCCGCGCCCACCGTGCACTTCACCGCGAAGGACCTGCCGCGCAACATCACCCGGGCCTACCTCGAGGTCACGCTCGAAGGTCACGCCTGTGACGAGCAGTGGTTCGACGACGTCCCCGACGACGTCTCGGCCAAGTACCCGGCCGCGGGACTCTGCGGCAAGGGGCCGTACCGCGAAGCGAACTTCGCGATCGACGGGACGTCCGCCGGGAGCGCGTTCACCTTCCCGCACATCTACTCCGGCGGGATCGTGCCGCAGCTGTGGCGCCCGATCGTCGCGATCGACACCTTCAGCCTGCACGCCGAGACCTACGACGTGACGCCGTTCGCCGGCCGCCTGGTCGACGGCGGGACCCACGACCTGTCGTTCACCGTGCCGGACATCGGCGGCGAGTGGACGGTCGTGCCGACGTTGCTGCTCTACACCGACGACCACGCGGCGCGGACGTCCGGCGCGCTGACCCAGCACGACGTCGCCGCCGCGCCGGCGCGCAAGACCGCCGTGAAGGACATCGAAGGCGGCGTGAACGTGACGGTCACGGCGAAGCGCGACGACGTCACGGCGGGCTACGTCGACACCTCCGCCGGGCGCGTCTACACGCGGGTCGAACGCACCCGCGACTACCGCAACAGCGACGACGTCACCGGCGGCGGCTTCACCCAGCACGTCGTGCAGGCCGACTCCGGGCAGCAGACGTCGACGTCCACAGTGGACGGCCGGGTGCGCTCCGCCGCCCGGCACACGTGGTCCTACCCGCTCACCACGGACGCCACCGCGAACGTCACCGACGACCAGAACCTGCGCATCTCCGGCTCGGCCGAGATGACGAAGATCCTGGCCGACTTCACCGGCGACGGCCGCGGCTGGTGCCCGGCGTGGGCGTCGCGGGAGTGGCTGAGCGCGTCCGGCGTGCTGGCCCGCACGAACGGCGTCAACACGGAGGCGGACGGCCGGTCGAAGACGCTGTACACCGGCGCGGACGATCTCGGGCGGCCGTACTTCCACTACGTCGCGAGCGAGCACGGGCTGGTCACCGAGAACCGGGAGCTGCCGCCGCGCGGGTGAGCCCAGTCTCGCTCGCCTCACCCGATCGGGCTAGTGCGGTACTGTCGGAGGCATGGGGAGTCTCCGCTCACGGATCCTGGGCTGGGTCGGTCGCCGGTACCTCGCGCGGCAGTCCAAAAAGGGCTTCGACCTCGAAAAGATGTCGTCCCTCCTGCCCGACTCGGCGCTGCTGCCGCTGAAGCGGGACGGCCTGGACCCGGTCGCGGAGATGGGCACGACCCGGGCCGAGGCGCCGATCAGCAAGCTCGACCTGCCGTTCGGGATGAACGCCTGGTTGGTCACGGGTTACGACGAAGCGAAAGCCGTGCTCGGCAAGGCGAACGGCTTCTCCAGCGACTTCACCAACCTGGTGGGCAACGCCGGGGTGACCGAGGACCAGAACCCGGGCGGCCTCGGCTTCGCGGACCCGCCGGTGCACACCCGGCTGCGGAAGCTGCTCACGCCGGAGTTCACGATGCGCCGGCTCGGCCGGCTGACCCCGCGGATCGACGAGATCGTCGCCGAGCAGCTCGACGCCATGGCCAAGACCGACGGCCCGGTCGACCTGTGGCAGGCCTTCGCGCTGCCGATCCCGTCGCTGACCATCTGCGAACTGCTCGGTGTGTCCTACGAAGACCGCGAAGACTTCCAGCGGCTGAGCACCGCCCGCTTCGACCTCTTCGGCGGCGCGACCGCGTCGTTCGGCGCGATGTCGGAGTCGCTCACGTACCTGCTCGAGATCGTGAAGAAGCAACGCGAAGAACCCGGTGACGGCCTGCTCGGCATGCTGATCAAGGAGCACGGCGACGAGATCTCCGACCGCGAGCTGGCCGGCCTCGCCGACGGTGTGCTCACCGGCGGCCTCGAGACCACCGCGAGCATGCTCGCCCTCGGCGCGCTGGTGCTGCTGCGCGACGAAAAGGCGTTCGACGCCGTCCGCGGGGACGAGCAGTCCGTGCACCGGTTCGTCGAGGAGCTGCTGCGGTACCTGACCGTCGTCCAGATGGCGTTCCCGCGGTTCGCCAAGGAGGACATGGAGATCGCGGGGGTGAAGATCTCCGAAGGGGACATCGTGCTGGTGTCGCTGTCGGCCGCGGACCGCGATCCCAAGCTGGGCAAGGACATGGAGAGTTTCGACGCCGCGCGCGAACCGACGTCACACCTCGCGTTCAGTTACGGCATCCACCGCTGCATCGGCGCGGAGCTGGCCCGGATGGAGCTGCGCACGGCGTACCCGGCGCTGGTGCGCCGGTTCCCGAACATGCGGCTCGCCGTGCCGGCGGAAGAGCTTGCGTTCCGTAAGGTGTCCATTGTGTACGGTCTGGACGAGCTGCCGGTCCTCGTCGACTGAGCCTCAGTGCGGGATGGCCCGCCGCGGCCGCCGTTCGACGCGGTCACGGTGCGCCTCGATGACAAGCGCGACTTCGGCGGCGGTGGTCGTCTCCGCGAGCTCACCGAGGTAGCCGACGCCGGCGGCCAGGAGCGCGAGGTCGGCCGTGAAGTAGACGCCCATCAGCGGGTTCACGAACAGCTCACTGCCCGCGGTGCGGCTGGTGAACTGGACGTTCCCGAACTCGCCGCGCAGCGCCGCGGCGATCTGGCCCTGCACGATGCTCGGCCGGTCCGGGGTCGTGCGCTGCGCGTGGGCGACCGCGTCCAGATAGGCGTGGGCTTCCGGGGAAGCGGACGGGATCGACAGCGCGCCCAGATATCCGCCTTCGCGATCGAGCGCGGCGAGGTTCTCGAGCACGTGCGCGTGGCAGACGCCGTGGAAGGCGTCGATGCCGAAACCGAGGCTGACGACCAGGCGGTCGACGCCGTCGAGCGCCGCCACCGCGGCGAGGCTGGTCATGTCCTCTTCGGGAGTGCCGAGCCCGGCTTCGTCCCCGCGCAGGAGGATGTCGGTGCCGCCGTCGACGAGCACGACGGCGTCCAGCCCGAGGTGGGTCGCGAGCTCCCGGTAGGCCTCGCGCACCGGCCGGACGCCGACGCGCGGGAAGGCGTGGACGACCGGCTCCCAGCCCTGGGTTTCGAGCCACCGGGCGAGCGTGCGTTCCGGGAAGTACGCGTCGTCGCCGGCGCTGCCGGGCCGCACCCGCGCGAGGCCGGGGGAGAGCCAGTCGTCGAGGTCGAGCCGGTTCAGGTCGCTGAAGGCGAGGTTGGCCAGGTGCACCTCTTTGCCCTGCGCGCGCAACGCACTCGCGAGCGGCAACCCGGCGTAGACGTCGAAACCGCCCCCCGCCCCGGCGATCAGCACCCGCCGCGCGGGCCGCAGACGGGCGAAGAGCGGAGGTTCGGCGAGATTGTGCACTTCGCCATCGTACGGAGGCAGCGCCAGTCCTTTTGCGACGCGAGTTCCGCCTGCTGTCACGCGAGTTCCGGACTCGGTCACGGAGATCCGGAGTCGGTCACGCGAGATCCGCCCGCGATCACGCGAGTTCCGGGTTCAATCACGCGAGAGCCGCCCGCAATCACACGAGATCCGGGTTCAGTTCACCCCGCGCGGCCGGAACTGGACGCTGATCCGCGGCCCGACCGGCTTGGCCGTCTTCGGGATCGAGTGCTCCCACGTGCGCTGGCAGCTGCCGCCCATCACGAGCAGGTCGCCGTGGCCCAGGGGGCGGGCCAGGGTCTTGCCGCCGCCGCCCCGGGGGCGCAGCGCGAGCGTGCGCGCCGCGCCCACGGAGAGGATCGCGATCATCGTGTCCTCGCGGGCGCCCCGGCCGATGCGGTCGCCGTGCCAGGCCACGCTGTCACGGCCGTCGCGGTAGTAGCACAGCCCGGCCGTGCGGAACGGCTCGCGCAGCTCCCGCAGGTAGTGCTTGCTCAACGCGTCCCGCGCCGCCGTCAAGGCGGGGTGGGGGAGCGGCACGTTCTCGCGGTAGTAGCTGAGCAGCCGCGGCACGGCCACCAGGCGGTCGTACATCTTGCGCTTCTCCGCCTGCCACGGCACACCCTCGACCAGCGCCGCGAACAGCTCGTCGGCGCCCTCGAGCCAGCCGGGCTGGATGTCGACCCACGCGCCCGAGCCGAGGTCGGTCCGCTCGGGCGCGAGCGGGCGCAGCGAGATCGAGCCCTGAGCGTCGAACAGCGAGGACTGGAGACCCGGGTTCATGGGCTCACCCTACACCAAGATCGAACACCTGTTCTACTCAGTGGACGACGTCGTAGACGAGCTTCTGGATCCCGTTGCCGTAGGACTCGCTGTCGACGACCTTCAGGTTCTGCTTGTCCTTGTCGGCGTCGCTGAACAGCCGCTTGCCCGCGCCGAGCAGGACGGGGAAGACCAGCAGGTGGTACCGGTCGACCAGGCCGGCGTCGGCGAGGGCGCGGTTCAGGGTCGCGCTGCCGTTGACGATGATCGGCCCGCCCTCGGTCTCCTTGAGCGCGGCGACGTCGTCCAGCGAGCGGAGGATGGTCGTCTCGCCCCAGTTCGTCACCAGGTCGGAGTCCTGCAGCGTGGTCGACACGACGTACTTCGGCATCGCGTTGTAGCCCGCGAACTCCACCGTCATGCCCGGCCACACCGGCGCGAACGCCTGGTAGCTGACCCGGCCCAGCAGCAGCGCGGTGGCCTCCTCCTGCTCGGTGCCCTTCATCGCGTAGGCGGCCGGGTCGAACTCGATGTCCTTGAAGGTCCAGCCGGAGTTGCGGTAGCCGGGCTCGCCGCCGGGGCCTTCGACAACGCCGTCGAGCGAGACGAACGAGGTGGAGATCAGGGTGCGCATGCGGTGCTCCTCGGGTGATCTTGCGTGCTTTCACCAGTGTGTCGAACGGCGGCCCGCGGATTCGACAACGCCGCGCGGAAACTTCGGACGGGGTGCGGCCGCCGGAAGTGGGTCTTGTCCGCGGCTGCGCGGACTCGTACAGTCAGGCGCACGCCGGACAAAGGTCTGAACCTGTGTCCGGGCACCGCCGCCTCGAGTGACACAGGAGGTCGACGGTGCGCAGACTTCGCGGAGCGGGCGTGCTCACGGCGGTCGCGGCGGCACTGGTGGTGCTCGCCCCGGCGGCGGGCGCCCAGGTCGGGACGGGCCCGTGGGTTTCGGACTCGCCGGGGTTCTCGACGCAGCAGAAGGGGTGCGGCCAGGTCTCCGGCCTCACCTTCAAGCTCACGTGCTCCACGGCGAGCGGCGAGCAGCGCGCGGAACGCCGGTACAACACCTACACCGGCGGGACCCACCAGTTCGAGGGCTCGTTCAAGATCACCAGCATGTCCGGCTCCCGGATCAGTCTCAAGCAGACGTTCCGGGACGGCTCGGGCGCCGGCCCGTACTTCCTGCTGGCGGTCGAGAACGGCGGCCGCATGTACGCGGTGGAAGGCGGAGCGACGCTCGGCAGCGGCGCGACGGTCGGCACCTCGGTGCGGGTGAACACGATCAACCAGGTCGGCAGCTCGCACAAGGTGTACATCAACGGCTCGCTGAAGCAGACGATCTCGAGCCCGAGCGGCAGTTACTACGACAAGTTCGGCAGCTACCGCACGGCCAGCGGCGCCGGACCGATCACGGTGACGTGGAGCGGCGTGAAGTTCTGGCACAAGTAGGAGCTCGCCCTGGTCGAGGGTGGCTACAGCCCGAAAGCGCCGCCCTCGACCAGGATGAGCACGCCGATGCCGACCAGGACGATCGGGAGCAGGACGTGTCCCCAGCGGGACAGGGCCGCGGCGATCACCGGCCGGGTGGCGAAGTGGCGGCCCGCCGCGATCCACACCGCGAGCAGAACCAGGAACACGACCACATAGACGGCCATGCCACCGAGGCCGGCGGTGGCGAAGACCGGCACGTAGACGCCGATGTTGTCCCCTCCGTTGGCGAAGGTGACGACCGCGACCTCGAAGAACTTCGGGCCTCCGCGCTTGGCCGTCCGCTCGTCGCCGGAGTTGCCGCGACGGCGCCACGCCTGGACGGCGGCCTTGATCCCGAGCGCGAGGGGCAGCAGCCCGAGATAGGGGACAGCGCTCTCGGGCAGGAAGGTGGCCCCGAACGCCGCGGCGACCGCGACGGCGAGGATGGCCGTGAACCCGAGGTACTGGCCGAGCGCGATGGCGCGGGTCGCGCCGGCTCCTTGGGCGAAGAACAGCGCCAGCACGAGGACGTCGTCGATGTTGGTGACGGCGAACAGCCCGACGGCCTGGCCGAGGACGGCCGGGTTCACGAACTCCGGCCGGCCGTCCAGGCGTCGAGGTCGTCCCAGGCGGACAGGCGCAGCCTGCTGGTGAAGCGGCGGGGGAGCCCGGTCAGCGGGTCGTCGAACGCGAGGACCTTCGCCAGCAGCTGCAGGGGTTTCGTGAAGTCGTCGAGAGGCTTCTCGCGCACTTCCGGGTAGAAGTCGTCGCCGAGGATCGGGACGCCGAGGCCGCTGAGGTGCACCCGCAGCTGGTGCGTCCGGCCGGTCGCGGGCCGCAGCCGGTAACGGCCCAGCCCGTCGCGGTGCTCGGCGAGCTCGACGTGCGTCTCGGCGTTCGGCGGGCCCGGCACCTCCTGCGCCGCGAGCACGCCGCGCTCCTTGACGATCCGGCTGCGCACGGTCGTGGGCAGCACCAGCGCGGGGTCGTACGGCGCGATCGCCTCGTACTCCTTGTGCACCTTCCGGTCCCGGAACAGCGTCTGGTACTTGCCGCGCAGCTCCGGCGTGATCACGAACATCACGACGCCGGCGGTGACCCGGTCGAGCCGGTGCGCGGGGGACAGGTGCGGGAGGTCGAGCTCGCGCCGCAGCCGCACGAGCGCCGTCTCGAGGATGTGCCGCCCGCGCGGGATCGTCGCCAGGAAGTGCGGCTTGTCGACGACCAGCAGGTGCTCGTCGCGGTGCACCACGTCGAGGGCGAACGGCACCGGGACCTCGTCGGGCAGGTCGCGGTGGAACCAGATGAAGGAGTCCGGCTCGAAGGGCGTGTCGACGCCGAGCGGGCCGTCGGCGCCGTGGATGCGCTCCTCGCGCAGCATCTCTTCGATGCGCTCGGGCGCGACGCGCGGCAGCCGCTCGACGAGGTGCGCGAGCAGGGTCGGCCACTCACCCTCGGCGGGCATCTTCAGCCGGGCGGGCTCGAGCCCGTGGCGGGGCGGGATCGGCGGCCGGAGCTTGCGTCTCATCGTGCCCCGACTGTAGCTAACCCTCCGGCGACGTCCGGTAGCGCGCGATGTACCGGGCGTTCACCTCGGCGTTGGCCACCGCGGCGGCCTCGGCGCGGACGCGGCGGCCCGTCTGGTGCGGGAAGCCGTGCCGGCCGAGCCGGTGCTCGATGCTCTCCTCCATGTACGCGCACGAGTAGAAGTACGCGACCAGGGACGCCATGACCACCAGCCCCAGGCGCAGCCAGAGCGAGCCGGGTACCAGCAGCCACGCCAGGCACAGCGGCGCGATGCCGACCGAGCTGCGCAGGACGTGGCGGGCGCGCCAGTGTTTCGACGTCGCGTCGTGCAGGACCCACTCCGAGTAGCGCTCAGGCAGCCGTGCGCCGACTGCGTAGCCGAACCAGCGAAGCACACCAGGTCGTTCCATGAGAGCGACAGTACACTAATACTTAGTGCACTAATCATTAGTGCGACGAGTGACACGGTAGGATCGGGGCATGATCGACCTGGGTGAGGACCCGCTGAAGCTCGACCGTCAGGTGTGTTTCGCCCTGTCCGTCGCTTCGCGCAGCGTGATCGCGATCTACCGGCCGCTGCTGGAGCCGCACGGGCTCACCCATCCGCAGTACCTGGTGATGCTCGCGCTGTGGGAGCGGTCGCCGCGGTCGGTGAAGGACCTCGGCGCGTCGCTGAGGCACGAGCCGGCAACGCTGTCCCCGCTGCTCAAGCGGCTGGAGGCGCTGGGTTACGTCACGCGTGCCCGGAGCCGCGAGGACGAGCGTCAGCTGACTGTCGAGCTGACCGCGAAGGGACGTGCGCTGCGGGCCGAGGCGGAGAAGATCCCGTACAAAGTCGTCGAAAAGCTCGGGATGGAGCTCAGTGAGCTGGAGGACCTGCACGCGGCGCTGGGGCGCGTCATCGCGGCGACGGCCTGAGCGGCGGAATGCCAGGGCTCGCCGAGCGTTGGTGATGGACATCGACTCGTTGGGGGCAGTGTGCTGAAGATCAGGCTGGGCGTCGCACCCGCGACGGGGACCGGGCCCGCGGAGTTCGCCGGGCTGGCGCGGCGGCTGGAGGAGGCCGGCGTCGACTCGCTGTGGCTGTCCGAGCTGGTCTACTCGCCGGAGGTCGACCCGATGATCGGGATGACGCACGCGCTGGCGACGACGGAGAACCTCAAGGTCGGCACCGGCGTGGCGATCCTGCCCGGCCGGCACCCGGTGCTGGTCGCCAAGCAGCTCCTGACGCTGGCCGGCCTCGCGCCGAAGCGGGTGCTGCCGGTGTTCGGGCTCCGCCCGGCCCACCCGGCCGAGCACGCCCTGTTCCCGGTGCCGGACGGCCGCCGCGCCGAGGTGTTCGACGAGTCCCTGACCCTCCTGCGGCTGCTGCTGGAGAAGGAAGAGGTCTCGTTCGACGGCGAGTTCTTCCAGGTGTCCGGCGTCCGCCTCGGCCCGCGCCCGCAGAAGCGCCTGGACGTCTGGCTGGGCGGAACGGCCCCGGCGGCCCTGCGCCGCGCCGGCCGTCTGGCGGACGGCTGGCTCGGCAGCTTCCACACACCGTCCCAGGCCCGCGACGCGCGGATCGCGATCCAGACGGCCGCGGCGGAGGCGGGCCGCGAGATCGAGGAGGACCACTTCGGGCTCAGCCTGGCGGTGGTGGACAAGGGCATGCCGGCGGAGCTGGCGGCGGTGGCGGCCCGCCGCAGCCCGGGCGCGCGGGTGGAGGACCTGGTGGCAACAAGCTGGCCGGAGGCCCGGCGGCTGGTGGAGCAGCACATGGAGGCGGGGTTGTCGAAGTTCGTGATCCGGCCGGGGCACGGGGACTTCGAGGGGTTCCTGGAGAACTTCCAGGCGGAGCTGCTGCCGCTGCAGAACTAGGACGCTCAGAACTCCAGCTGTTCCGTCTTCCGCGGCATCAGCAGCAGAGCCACCACGGAAAGCACGGCCACAGCAGCCAACCCGACAAACACGTAGTGCGTCGCATCCGCCAACGCGCCGCGCACGAACACGGCCACCGGCGAATTGTCCGTATGCCCGCTCAACACCAGACTCGTCGCGTCCACGGACGGCGGCAGGTGGCCCGCCACCTCGGCTGGCGGTGACGCGAAGCGCGAAGCCAACGTCGCGTTCGCGATCGCGCCGAAGACGGCCGCACCCACCGCGCTGCCCAAGGAACGGCTGAACAGGTTCGTGCCCGTCACCACGCCGCGGCGGTCCCAGCCGACCACCGACTGGACCGCCACCAGCGTCGGGCTCGAGGACAGGCCGAGGCCGACACCCAGGACGAACGCCGCCAGCGCCGCCGACCAGATCGACGAACCCGCGTCCAGCATTGCCACCAGGACGCCGCCCGCGATGATGAACGCGCTGCCGATCAGGGCCGTGTCGCGGAAGCCGATGCGCAGGTAGATCTTGCCCGCCAAGGAGGCCGACAGCGGCCAGCCGACCGTCAGCGCGGCCACCGCGAAGCCCGCCACCAGCGCGCCCGCGCCGAGGACTCCCTGCGCATACGTCGGCAGGTACGACGTCAGCCCCATCAGGACCGCGCCCACCACCACCGCCACCAGGTTGCCGCCCACCAGGACCCGGCGGGTGAACACCCACAGCGGCAGCACCGGCTCGACCGCGTGCTTCTCCACGAAGACGAACCCGACGAGCAGCGCCGCGCCCGCGACGAAAATCGCGACGCTCGGCAGCGACCCCCAGCCCCACGCGACGCCGCCTTCGAGCAGGCCCAGGATCACCAGCGAACAGCCGGCGGTGAGCAGCCCCGCGCCCAGGTAGTCGACCTTGTGCGGCTTGCGCTCGACCCGCTCGGCGAAGTTCCGGAGCAGCATCAGCACGGCGATCGCGCCCAGCGGCAGGTTGATGAAGAAGATCCAGCGCCAGTCCAGGTATTCGGCGAAGACGCCGCCGAGCGTCGGGCCGATCACCGACGCGATGCCCCATACGCTCGCGACGTATCCCTGCACCCGGGCGCGTTCTTCGACCGTGTAGAGGTCCCCGATCACCGTCATCGACATCGGCTGGATCGCGCCCGCCCCGATGCCCTGCACGGCGCGCGCCGCGATCAGCACCGGCATGCTCCACGCGGCGCCGCACAGCACCGAGCCGACGAGGAACGCCGCGATGCCGAAGAACATCACCGGACGGCGGCCGAGCACGTCGGCGAACTTGCCGTAGAGCGGCACCGTCACGGCCTGGGTGAGCAGGTAGATCGAGAACAGCCACGGGAACTGCGAAAACCCGCCGAGGTCGCGGACCACCGAGGGCACGGCGGTCGCGATGATCGTGCTGTCCAGCGCGACCAGCGCGGTGCTGAGCATGACCGCGATCAGCACGGGGCCGCGTTCGGACCGGAAGCCGACCCCCTTCACGCTGGTGGCGGCGGGTGTCGTCATCGGCGGTGCGCTCCTCGGGACGGTCATGACCGGGGTCAACTACTTTGCAGTCCTAAGCATTCCACCGGCCGACGCCGCACCCCAGCGAATTTCGGTCACAGTCGTCTTCGCGGAAGATGGATCGGATGAGCAACTGGATCCGGCCGATCGGCCAGGGCTGGGTGGTCCGCGACACCGTGCCCGGCCCCGACGTCGACGAGTTCGCCGAGCCCGAGCGCGTGGTCGCTGCCCTCGCCGCGCCCGGCGCCGCGGACAGCCTGCTGGCGGTGCAGCACCCGGCCCGCACCCCCGCGGCGCTGGCGCGCGGGCTCGGCCTGGCCGAGGCGGTCCCGGTCGCCCGCGCGGTGCTCGAACGGCTCCGCAAGCGGTACTACCGGCCGGTGCGCGAGTTCGTCGCGCCCTGCCGGATCGACGGGCCCGACGGCGTCGCGCTCGGCCTGCTCTGCCTGGTCGACCCGGCCGCGGTGACCGACGACGGCGCCGCGCGGGTCCGGCACACCGAGGACGTCTACCCGGACGTCGTCGCCGAGCGGGCCGCCGTGCTGGCCGGGCTCGGCTGCGCGACCAGCGCCGCGCTGCTGGTCCCCGCGGCCGGCGGCGAGCGGCTGACCGACGAGGTCGACCGGGCGTTCGCCGGGCTCGGCCTGCCCGATCTGTCCACTTCGGACGCGGCCGGGCGGCGGCACGAGCTGTGGGTGGTGCCCGCCGGGCCGCTGCAGGAGCGGCTGCTGGCCGCGGTCGCCGGCGCCGACCTGCTGGTAGCCGACGGCAACCACCGCGTTGCCGCGGCCACGGCGGCCGGGCACGGCGCGCTGCTCGCCCTGGTCACCGCGGGCCCGCGGCTGCGGATCGGCGCGATCCACCGCGTCCTCACCGGCACCGGCCTCGGCCCGGAGGAGCTGGTGTCGCGCTGGTGCGAGGCCGGCCTGGACGTCCGCTACGACGAGCACGCGGTCCCGGTCCCCGGCGAGGTCGTGGTGCGGGCGGGCCCGGCGGTGCTGCGGGTCCCGCTGCCGTCGCTGGCGGGGCCGCAGCCGGTGATCGATCACGAGGTCGTCGAGCGGGTCCTGTTCGCCGAGGCGCTCGGGCTGGATCCGGACGGGCCGTGCGTCCGCCCGCTGCCCGCCGGCCGCCCGGCGCCGCCGGACGCGGACGCGGTGGTCCAGCTCGCGCCGGTGCGCTACGCCGACGTCCTCGCGGTGCACGCGGCGGGCCGCCGGATGCCGCGGAAAGCCACGTACTTCACGCCGAAACCGCGCAGCGGCCTGGTGCTGGCGGCGCTTTAGCCGGTGCCGGGCGAGCCGCCGAGACGGTCGATCTCGGCGGGGGCCGCGTCCAGGAACGTCACGCGCGTTTCGCGCAGGAAGTCCCACACCGCGCCGCCGCCGGTGCCGTGGTCGATCCGCCACGCCGCTGCGTCGCGAACGACAGCCGCTAGGCCGCGTCCCACCAGTTCAGGACCCGGGTGGCGAACAGCGTCAGCCACTTCGACGGCTCGCCGGCGGGGACGTCGACGTCGAACCACACGCGGCCGGGGTCGGCGGCGGCCTGCAGCCAGGTGCCGTCCGGCTGCCGGGCCGCGCGGACCAGCTCGATTGCCTCCGCCAGGCGCGGGTCGGGCCGGTCCGCGGCGCGGAAGTAGCCGGCCGCGTTCAGCGCGGTGAACCGCCAGCGGATCGGGGACGAGAACTCACCCACGTCCGCCACGACCGGCTCGCCCGTCGAGAGCCGCCGCAGGAGCCGTCGCTCCAGCAGGTACTCCTCACCCGCCAGCCGGGCGGCCCGGGTGGCGGGCGAGCCGCCGGTGGCCGATTCCCAGGCGAGGAGGCCTTTGAGGGAGTTCAGGGTCGAGTGGACCGAGGACCGCGTCGAGCCCTCGACCCATTCGCAGTTCCAGCCGCCGTCGGGCAGGCGGTGCTCGACGAACCACTCGGCGATGCCTTCGACGTCCGCGCCGAGCCAGAGCCCGTTCATGAGGGTCCACGCGTTGATGCAGCAGTCGACCTCGCCGCCCCAGTACGGCAGGTCGTCGTACTCCCAGCGGCTGTGCTCGGCCAGCCGGGCAGCCGTGTCGCCGAGCACCGACGCGTCGAGACCCCACTCACGCAGGGAGTTGAGCGACCAGGTCGTGGCCGTCCAGGGCTGGGGCTCGTCCCCGCGGAAGCCCGCCGGGAAGAACGCGCCGCCCGCCCACTGGCCGTCGGGATCCTGGTGCGCCAGCAGCCGGGCGCCGAAGCCTTCCGAGGCGACTCGCGCGCGGGTCGCCTCCCAGACCGATGACGGCTCGCCCAGCAGGTCGCGCTCGACCTGCCAGCGCAGGGCCGGGTCGGAGTCGCGCAGCCAGGCGAGCACGTCCATCAGGCCCCCGTGACGCCGTCGATGGCCTCGCGGAGGAAGTCGGCGTGGCCGTTGTGCCGTGCGTACTCGTGGATCATGTGCAGCATCACCAGCCGCAGCGAGACGTCCTCGCCCCAGCGCGGCTGGTAGCCGGTGACGTCGAGGGACTCGGCCGACTCCTCGATCTTGCGCGACTGCTCGACCTCGGTCTGCCACGCCTCGAACGCCTCCGCGCGCGTCGACGAGCTCGCGTCGTAGGCGGCCTGGAAGTCCCCTTCGGGTGACCACCGCAGGGGGACGTCCTCGGCGTTGATCACCCGCCGGAACCAGGTGCGCTCGACTTCGGCCATGTGCCGCACGAGACCCAGCAGCGACAGGGTCGAGGGCGGGCTGGACGCGCGGCGCAGGTCCTCGTCGGACAGTCCGTCGCACTTCATGGCGAGGGTGGCGCGGTGGAAGTCGAGGAACGTGCGCAGCATTTCGCGCTCGCCCCCGACCAGCGGCGGTTCGGGGCGTTCGGTGGTCACGGAAGAGTGTGTATCACGCCCGGAAATGTCGGTGGGGTCAATTAGGATCGCCGCGTGGACCTGCCCGTGATGCCGCCCGTGCGGCCGATGCTCGCGAAAGCCGTGCACGAGGTGCCCCGTGACCCGGGGCTGCTCTACGAGCCCAAGTGGGACGGCTTCCGCTGCATCGTGTTCCGCGACGGCGACGAGATCGAGCTCGGCTCCCGCAACGACCGGCCGCTCACCCGCTACTTCCCGGAGCTGGTGGAGCTGCTCGCCGCCGTGCTGCCGCCGCGCTGTGTGGTCGACGGCGAGATCGTCCTCGTCACCCCGGCGGGCCTCGACTTCGAGGTGCTGCAGCTGCGGCTGCACCCGGCCGCGTCACGCGTGCGCAAGCTCGCCGAGGAGACGCCGGCCAGCTTCGTCGCCTTCGACCTGCTCGCGCTCGGCGACACCGACCTGACGAACGAGCCCTTCCGCGAACGGCGCCGGCAGCTGGAGAGCGTGCTGACCACCGACGCCGAAGGGCTGCAGCGCGTCCACTTGACCCCGCTGAGCGAGGATCCGGCGCAGGCCGAGGACTGGTTCACCCGGTTCGAGGGCGCGGGCTTCGACGGGGTCATGGCCAAGCCCGCCGACCTGCCGTACGAGCAGGACAAGCGCGTCATGCTGAAGATCAAGCACGAGCGCACGGCCGACTGCGTCGTCACCGGGTTCCGCTGGCACAAGGACGGTGTGGGCGTCGGCTCGCTGCTGCTGGGCCTGTTCGACGACGAAGGCGTGCTCCACCACGTCGGCGTCGCGAGCAGCTTCACCAAGGCGCGGCGGGCCGAGCTGGTCGACGAGCTGGCGCCGCTGCGGGAGAACGCGCTCGAGAACCACCCGTGGCGGTCGTGGGCCGAGTACGAGCCGACGCCTGGCCGTCAGCCGGGCGCGAACAGCCGGTGGGCGCCGCAGAAGGACCTCTCGTGGGAGCCCGTGCGCCCCGAATGGGTGGCGGAGGTCCGCTACGAGCACCTGCAGGGCGGCCGGTTCCGGCACGGCGGGCGGCTGGTGCGGTTCCGGCCCGACCGCACGCCGGAGTCCTGCACGTACGCCCAGCTCGACGAGGCGCCGCCGGCCGAGCTGGCCAAGCTGTTCGGGGAGGCGAGATGAGCGAAGCCGTGCTGCTCGACGTCGACGGTGTCGAGGTCAAGATCAGCAGTCCCGGCAAGGTCTACTTCCCCGAGCGCGGCGAGACGAAGCTCGACCTCGTCGAGTACTACCGCGCGGTCGCCGGGCCGCTGCTGGCGCGCCTCGGCGGGCGCCCGCTGCTGCTGGAGCGCTACCCGGACGGCGCCGGCGGCAAGAACTGGTTCCAGAAGCGCGTCCCGAAAGGCGCGCCGTCGTGGCTGAGCACCACGGTGGTCTCGACACCGAACGGCACGACGAGTGACGCGCTCGTCGCGAAGGACCTCGCGCACATCCTGTGGGCGGTGAACTTGGGCTGTCTCGGGTTCCACGTCTGGCCGTACCTCGCGGACACCCCCGAGGTCACCGACGAGCTGCGTGTCGACCTCGACCCGTCACCGGGGATCGGGTTCGACGAGCTGCGCGAGGCCGCGGTGCTGACCCGGGAGTTCCTGGCCGAGCTCGGCATCGAGGGCCATCTGAAGACGTCCGGTTCGCGTGGGTTGCACCTTTACGTGATGCTCGAGCCGCGCTGGGACGGCTTTCAGGTGCGGGCTGCGGCCGTCGCGTTGGCGCGGGCCTTGGAACGGCGGCATCCCTCGAAGATCACGGCGCAGTGGTGGAAGGAAGAACGCGGCTCGCGGGTGTTCGTCGACTTCAACCAGAACGCGCCGCACAAGACGGTGTTCGGCGCGTGGTGCGTGCGGCCGCGGATCGGCGGCCAGGTGTCGACGCCGATCGGGTGGGACGAGCTGGACACCGTCGAGCCCGGCGCCTTCACGCTGAGCACGGTGCCGGCCCGCGTCGCCGGGCGGGGCGATCCGTGGGCCGGGGCGGGGGAGCGGCCGCAGTCGATCGCGCCGCTGCTGGAGATGTCCGAAGCGGACCTGGCGAACGGGCTGATGGACGCGCCGTGGCCGCCGGTGTACCCGAAGATGCCGAACGAGCCGCCGCGGGTCGCGCCGAGCCGGGCGAAGAAGGCCTGACGTGCCCACGGTCGCCGAATGCCCGGCCGACGACGGGTTGCTGCTGGCGCTGATGACCGCGATGACAGCCGAGCTGGTGGTCGTCCACAACCTGCCCCCGGACGCCCGGCCGCGGCCGCTGGACCCCGAGAGCCGGTACCTGCTGGCCCGCGACGGCGAGCGGGCGATCGGCTGCTGCGCGGTCGAACCGGTCGAGCCGGGCCTGTACGAGCTGAAGCGGATGTTCGTCGCACCGGACGCGCGCGGCACCGACCTGTCGGGCGCGCTGGTGGCGGAGTCGGAGCGGCTGGCCCGCCGCCACGGCGCCCGCCGCATCCGCCTGGAGACGGCGGTGCGCCAGCCCGAGGTGATGCGCCTCTACGAGCGCGCGGGCTACCGGCGCGTGTCGAACTTCCCGCCGTACGAAGCCGATCCGGAGGCGGTGTGTTACGAGAAGGTGTTAAAGCTCGAGGTTGAGCGCTAGCTGCCCGAGATCGTCCTCGGCGGTCGTGCCACCGAGGGTGGCGACACACGCGGGGCACGGCGCGAGCTCGGAAGCGGTCAGGTCGACCGGCTTCCAGCTGCGCGACTCCCGCTCACCGCAGGCCGAGCGCCGGTAGCGGAGGTCGCCGGAGCGGGTCATCAGGTGGGCCAGCGGAACGTCTTCGGGCAGCACGCCGACCAGGTACCAGCGTGGTGCGCTCACCTCGGTGGTCGTCATGGCGGCCAGTCTCCGTCGAGGTGGTGAGGGGAAGGAGCATTTCCCGATCTTCGGCGTGGCGGCGGTCGCCGCGGCGCCGTCAGGCCTCTTCGGGCAGGTAGCGGAGGATGTGCAGCAAGCCGCGTTCGTCCACCACTTCCGGGTCCGGCGCCAGGCATCTACCCAGCTCGGCCAGCACCGCGTCCGTGTCGATCCCCGCGCCGATCAGGACCAGCTCCGTGCGCCGCGGGGCTCGCGGCGGCCACGCCGAACGCTCGAGCTGCACGAACCCGCCGACGGTGTGCAGGTGGAAGCGCGCGCGAGGCCCGGTCGGGCCGAAGTCGGCCTGGCCCTTCATCCGGTACAACCCGGCCGGGCGGCGCTCGAGGAACTCGACGAACGCCCGCGGCGCCAGCGGCGTCTCCGCGGTGAACGTGACCGACTGATAAGCCGCGTGCAGGTGCTGCGAGTGGTCGTGGTCGTCGTCCTCGCGCAGGTCGTCGAACGACAGCTGGCCGATGCGGTCGCCGCGGGGCTCGGGGTCGAAGAACAGCCGCGGGTCGACGCGGCCGTGGTCGGTGACCAGCACCGGGCGGCCCGGCGCGAGCTCCTCGACCGTCGCCGTCAGCTTCGCCAGCGCCTCGGCGCCCACCCGGTCGGCCTTGTTCAGCACCACGACGTCGGCCAGCCGCAGGTGGTCGGCCAGCTCGGGGTGACGCTCGCGTGCGGTCTCGAACTCGGCCGCGTCGACCACCTCGGCCAGCCCGCCGTAGCGGATGTCCGGGTTCTCGCTCGCGATCATCAGCCGGATCAGGTCGCGGGGCTCGGCGATGCCGCTGGCCTCGACCACGATCACGTCGATGCCCGCCTCGGCCGACGACAACCGGCCCAGCATCGCGTCCAGCCCGCTGGCGTCGACGGCGCAGCACAGGCACCCGTTGCCGAGCGAAACCATGGTGTCGACCTGCCCGGCGACCGCGAGCGCGTCGACGTTCACGCTGCCGAAGTCGTTGACCACCACGCCGACCCGCGCGCCTTCGCGGTTCGCGAGCAGGTGGTTGAGCAGCGTCGTCTTGCCCGCGCCGAGGAACCCGGCGACGAGGACCACGGGAATCCGGCTCACCCAGCGACTCTAACGTCGCGCTCGCGCGCGCTGATACACGGGTGGCCGCTCCGGTGAAAGGCCGTCCGGCGAAAACCCACGAACAGACGAAAGCATTCCCGCGGGAAAGGATCACGTGCGTTTGCGCCGAGCGCGTGATCGATTGACGGAAAATGCGCAGAGATATGTCCGGATAACGCTTGGTAGCAGTTATTTTCGCGATGTTTCCGCTGCTGAAGACGGAGTTCCGTGATCGTCCGGAAGCTGTTCACGTCCGGTGGATTGCGTTCGGCGGAACGGGGAGTATCCTCCGCGGCCTGGCCGGAGGTGCTGCTGTGCAGCGACTTCCGGCCGTCGGCGTTGTCGGTGACCATCGGAGGAACGGTGAACCTTTCCGTCGGGATGCAGATCACGATTCCGGAGAGTGGGGGAGTGCGGTGACGGTTACACCCGAGCGGGTGACGGTCCCGCTGTCGCTGTGCCCCCAGCGTGTCTCGGGGGAGCAGTCCGTCAATTCCGCGGAAGCGGAGGAATTCCTCGACCGGATGTTCGCCGAAGGCGCCGCCGAAGAGGGAGCCCGCTTCGAAACGCGGCTGACGGAGGTCCGTGCGGAAATCGCCGAAACCGGCACCTACCGCCACACCCCGGCCGAGCTGGCGTACGGCGCGCGCGTCGCGTGGCGCAACTCGGCCCGGTGCATCGGCCGGCTGTACTGGAACAGCCTGCGGATCCGCGACCGGCGCCGGGTCACCGACCCCGCCGCGATCGCCGGCGAATGCGTCGCGCACCTCCGCCAGGCCACCCGCAGCGGCCGGATCCGCCCGACCATCACCGTCTTCGCGCCGGACACCCCGGCCGTGCCGGGCCCGCGCATCCACAACGAGCAGCTGATCCGTTACGCCGGGTACCGCCTCGAAGACGGTTCGGTCCTCGGCGACCCGCGCTACACCGAGTTCACCGAGCGCGTGCGAAGACTTGGCTGGCGGCCACCGGAGCGAAGAGGCTCCTTCGACGTCCTCCCGTTGCTGGTCGAAGCGGTCCCCGGCGAGCCGCGGCTGTTCACGCTCCCCGCCGACGCGGTGCTCGAGGTGCCGCTGACCCACCCCGACCACCGCTGGTTCGCCGGGCTGGGCCTGCGCTGGCACGCCGTGCCCGCGATCAGCGACATGCCGCTGGACATCGGCGGTGTCACCTACCCCGCCGCGCCGTTCAACGGCTGGTACCTCGGCACCGAGATCGGCGCCCGCAACCTGGCCGACGAGCAGCGGTACGACCTGCTGCCGGTCATCGCCGAGCTGATGGGCCTGGAGACCGGCTCGGAGCGCACGCTGTGGCGCGACCGGGCGCTCGTCGAGCTGACCCTGGCGGTGCAGCACTCCTTCGACGCCGCCGGCGTCACGATGGCCGACCACCACACCGAGTCGCGGCGGTTCCTGTCCCACCTGGAGCGCGAGGAGCGGGCCGGGCGCGGGTGCCCGGCCGACTGGAGCTGGATCGTGCCACCGCTGTCCAGTGGCCAGACCGCGGTGTTCCACCGCTACTACGACGAGCCCGACCCCGCGGCCCGGCCGGCGTTCCTGCCCCCGGAGGGATCCGCTGGGTGACGTACACGCACGCAGAGCAGCATGGGAGCGCCCGTTCGGCGGATCGTGACCGGCCCACGGCGCAGCCCGGCGCGGAAAGGCCGACAATGGACCCATGCAGGCAGTCCTCGTCGCCTACGCCGGGCGCCACGGCGGAACCCGGCAGATCGCCGAGGTGATCGCCGCCGAGCTCGGCGAAACCGGCCTGACCGTGGACGTGCGCGACGCCGCCGACGTGGCCACCGTGGACCACTACGCCGCGGTCATCGTCGGCAGCGCCCTGTACTACCACCGGTGGCGCCCGGAAGCCGTCCGGCTGCTGGAGCGCAACGCGCGGGAGCTCGCCGAACGGCCGGTGTGGCTGTTCCACAGCGGACCGTGCGGCCCGGGCGCGGCGACCCACCAGGTCAGCCTCCCGGCGAACGTGGCGCTGCTGGCCGCGCGCATCGACGCCGAGCGCACCGCGACGTTCGGCGGCAAGCTCGACCCGGCGACCGTGCGCGGGCTGGTCCCGCGCCTGATGGCGTCGGGGCGGCGCGCGGGCGACTTCCGCGACTGGGACCGGATCAAGGCCTGGGCGCGCGACGTCGGGCGCCGGGTCCGCACCCGCGTCACGCTCTGAGGGCTCTTGCCCGCGCGGGGTGGTGAGTGCTACACCGTGCCTGAAGTCTTCCGGTGAGGAACCGACGGGACGGGGCAAACGTGACGGATCGGCAGGCGGCGGCGGAACCGGCCAAGAAAGCGCTTACATCGGATCAGCGCAACGCGTTCCTCGCGGCGCTGCTCGGTTGGAGCATGGACTCGTTCGACTACTTCCTCGTGGTGTTCGTCCTGGCCGACATCGCCAAGGACAAGTCGTTCGGCGCGACGGCGACGCAGCTGGCGTTCATCACGACGGCCACCCTGGTGATGCGCCCGGTGGGCGCGCTCCTGTTCGGTCTGTGGGCCGACCGGGTGGGCCGGCGGATCCCGCTGATGGCCGACGTCCTGCTGTACTCGGTGGCCGGCCTGCTGTGCGCGTTCGCGCCGAACTTCACCGTGCTGCTGGTGCTGCGGTTCGTCTACGGCATCGGCATGGGTGGTGAGTGGGGGCTGGGCGCGGCGCTGGCGATGGAGAAGATCCCGGTCGCGCGGCGCGGGTTCTTCTCGGGCCTGCTGCAGGTCGGGTATTCGATCGGGTACCTGCTGGCCGCGCTCGCCTACCTGCTGTTCCACTCGGCGCTGAACCTCGAATGGCGCTGGATCTTCGTGCTGAGCATCTTCCCGGCGCTGATCAGCCTGCTGATCCGCGCGCGCGTGCGCGAGTCGGAGGTCTGGGAGACCACGCGCGAGAAGCTGCGCGTGACGCGCACGTCGGTGAAGGACGTGCTGCTGAACGGGAAGGTGATCCGCCGGTTCGGTTACCTGATCCTGCTGATGACGGCGTTCAACTGGATGAGCCACGGCACGCAGGACGTCTACCCGAGCTTCCTGAAGGCCCACGACAACGGCGGCGCGGGCCTCAGTGCATCGACGAGCACGTGGATAGCGGTGCTGTACAACGTCGGCGCGATCATCGGCGGCCTGACGTTCGGCACGCTGTCGGAGCGTTTCGGCCGCCGCCGCACGATCGTGCTGGCGGCGGTGCTGGGCCTCCCGGTGATCCCGATCTTCGCAATCGACCACGGCGCGGGCATGCTGGCGCTGGGCTCGTTCCTGATGCAGATCATGGTCCAGGGCGCGTGGGGTGTGATCCCGGCCCATCTGACGGAGATGTCTCCTGATGCGATCCGCGGGTTCTACCCTGGGGTGACATATCAGCTGGGGAACTTGCTGGCTGCGTTGAACCTGCCGATCCAGCAGGCGATCGCGGAGTCGCACGGGTACACGTCGGCTCTCGTGTGGACGGTGGCGCCGGGGTTGGTGGCGGTGGCCGTTTTGACGGCGATCGGGAAGGAGGCTAAGGGGATTCGGTTCGGGGAGTCGGCGGTGAGTACGGCGCCGGCGGGAGCGAAGTGAGTTACTGCTTGAAGGTCTTCAGCAACTCGGATGCTCGGGTGTGACCTGTTTTGGTGGCGTACCGGAGCAGCTCGTGGACAGCCTCAGGTCTGTTCGTGCCGATGAGGTAGGTGGCGAAGGTGCGGAGAGCATCGAGGTTCTCGGTGTTGACTGCGGCCACGCCGAAGTCGGCGAGCTCTCGGAACCGGTCGGAACTTTCCAGCCAGCGGGCTATAGCCGCCAGACTCTCTTCCTTGCTGCTGCGCGCAGCGTGCTTGAGAAGCGCGGCGATTAGCATGGAGTCCGGCTTCAAGACGATGAGCACCGCCGTGACAACGGAAGGGCGGTCGCTCTCGACCGTGTGATGAGCGATGCTACCCAGTTGCTCGACGTTGAGCTTTCTCTCGACCGCTGTTGCGGCCGCGATGATCATGTCTACATCACCTTGGTCGATGGCGAAGATCGCCAGGGCATAGAGGTCTGCCGGTCGGGTGGCCAGAGTCGGGGCGAGTGTCTGGAATGTCATCAGTCGAGATTTCTCGATCGCCCGACGCGCAGCAACGAGGATGTCCTCGAAGTTTCCGCTGAGTGCAAGCGCCACGGCGATCGGGAGCAAGGTTTCGCGGTCACCGGCTTGTGCAGCTTCTCGAAACATCTCCTTGACCTCGGCGAGGCGTCCCATCTCGACCATGGTGATGGCTCTCAGGGTCAGCGCGTCGTTTCCGGCGCGCCGGAGGAACCGTTCCGCCACCTCGAACCGCTTGGCTCGGTAGGCGGCCGAGCCGATCGCGACCAAATTCCGGTCCGAAGTGAGTGAGAGCAACGCATCCCAAACGCGATCAAGAACCGGTGCGTCGCCGAGTGGGCTGTCGCCTTCCTGGGCCCGGTCGAGCAGGTAGTCCGAAGCCAGGAACGTCCCGTTCGCCCGCGGCTGCAGACACGAACTCGCCCCCAGCACCGGCCGTGCCGCCCACTCCAGACCTTCCTCCACCGAGGGAAGGTCACCCCGCTCCCGCCACGGGACCGACAGATAACCGCGGTACAGCTCGGCCAGCACCTCCCGGGGCAGGGAATCCGGATACCCCGCCCGCCGGCAGTCGACCGCCGCGCTGATCAATGCCTGCCCGACGTAGAACAGCGGGCTGTCGCCCACGGACCAGCGCTGCATCATCGGCGTCCCCGCCGCCAAATACTCCGCGAACCCCTCGGAAGCCGTCAACGCCCGGCCGATGCGCGGGTCGTGGGCCTCGGCCGCCCGGGCCGACTCCGCCGGTGTCAAATGCTGCTTGATCATCACCAGATGGCTCGGCGGGATCGACGCGATCACGTCGGCCGCCGCCTGGTTGATCGCGCCGTCCAGGGTTCGATGGGCGGCCAGCTCGTTGTCGCGGATCGTGGCCACCACGCACGCCGATGGGCCCATTCGCTGCAGCAGCCCCACATCGAGGCCGCCCGGGACCAGGAAACGCTCCAGGTCGTCGAGCCACACCACCGTGTCGGTGAGCGGCTCCGAGGACTCGACGATCTTCCGCAACGCCGGCCCGTCGACCGGCACCAGCAGGTCGTGATCCGGACGCAGGCGGCGCAACGCTTCCGCGGCCGCCCGGCTCTTGCCCGCCGCCGCCCGGCCGTGCAGCAGGACCAGACCGCCGCTCGCGATCGCCCACTCCAAGTCCTCGTCGCGATCACGCGCGACGTACCGGGGGAGGTCTTCGCTGCGGAACGTGTCCACGGCCCGCTTGACCCGCAACGCCAGCAGAGGCACGTCGGCGACCTTCGGCAAGCGGTCACCGACAAGATTGAGCGCGCGGCCCACGTGGACGCTGCGCTCGGCTTCAGCAGGCACCGTGCGCTGCCTCCGCGAGTCCACCACCCAGAAGACGACCCCTGCGAGCGCCGCGACCCAGCTCAACGCCTCGACCGTCCGTCGCACGGGACCGCCGTCCGCCACCAGCCAGCTCAGCCACCCCAGCTGCAGTGCCACCACGATGACGACCGGCACCAGGACGGCAACCCCACGCCGAAACCACCTCACGGCGAGACGAGCCCGGCCTCGTAGGCGAAGATCGTCAACTGGACCCGGTTGCTGACGTCGAGCTTCGCGAACGTCCGCGTGATGTGCGTCTTCACCGTCGCCTCGCTGAGGAACAGCTCCGCCGCGATGTCGGCGTTCGGCTTGCCCTGGGCGACCGCCGTGACGATCTGGCGTTCGCGGTCGCTCAGCAGCTCCAGCTTGCCCAGCGCCCGCGTGCGGCGCGGGTTGGCGCGGGACGCCACGAACTGGCCGATCAGCTGCTTCGTCGTGCGCGGGGACAGCATCGCGTCGCCGCCGGCCACCACCCGGACGCCCTCGATGATCTCCTGCGGTGACCCCTCCTTGAGGAGGAACCCGCTCGCGCCCGCCGCCAGGGCCTCGAACACGTACTCGTCGAGGTCGAACGTCGTGAGGATCAGGACCTTCGGCGGCCGCGGCTGGGCCAGCACCGCCGCCGTCGCCGCGAGGCCGTTCATACGGCGCATCCGGATGTCCATGATCACCACGTCCGGCGCGTGCCGGGCGACCTGCTCGACCGCCTCGTCGCCGTCGCCCGCTTCGCCGACCACCGCCAGGTCGGGGGTGCTGCCGAGGATCATGGACAGCCCGGTGCGGACCAGCGGGTCGTCGTCGACGAGCAGTACGCGCACGCTCACCCGCCCATGCTAGGGCGCGGGCGCCGCCCAGGGCAGCCAGGCCTGCAGGACGAACGTCCGGTCGTCGACCGGGCCCGCCGAGAGGGTGCCGCCGAGCAGGGAGACCCGCTCGTTGACCCCGGTCAGGCCGGTGCCCGAACCGGGTGAGGGCACCGGGTGCGGCGGCAGGGGGTTGGCGACCTCCAGCAGCAGGCCCGTGCCCGGCCCGCCGCGGACGGCGACCTCGGCGGGCGCGCCCGGCGCGTGCCGGAGCACGTTGGTGAGCGCTTCCTGCAGGATCCGGTAGGCGGCCGTGCCGAGCGGCGCCGGGGCCGCCGACGCCTGGTCGAGCAGGATCGTCACGTTGACGGTGAGCCCGGCCTTGCGGGCGCCGTCGACCAGGTCGGGGATGGCGGCCAGGGTCGGCTGGGGCGGCTCGGCGGGCCCGCCGGCCGGCCGGTCGCCGAAGCCGGCGCCGCGCAGCGCGCCGATCACGTGCCGCAGGTCGTCGAGCGACTGCCGGGCGGTCGTCCGCACGGTCTTGGCCGCCTCCGCCGTGCCGGGTGACGTCCCGGAGGTGACCTCGAGCGCGCCCGCCTGCAGGGACAGCAGCGACAGCCGGTGCCCGAGGACGTCGTGCATCTCGCGGGCGATCCGGGCCTGCTCCTCGCGCCGCGCCACCTGGTCGCGCATCACGTCGTTCTCGACGATCCGGCGGCGCGTCTCGGCGATGTTGTGGCGCACGAGCCCCAAGGTCAGCGGGACGGCGGTGAACACCGCCGCGGTGATCAGGATGCCCGCCAGCTTGGCACCCGCCGGCGCGGCCGAAACCCACATCCCGGCCAGCGACATGTCGGCGGGGCGGTCGACGTCGCGCCACACCGCCATGACGGTCGCGGCGAAGACGAGCGCCGTCGCGCCCCACCGCCGCCAGCCGGTGAACCGGGTCGTGAGCGCGGCGAGGGCGATCAGCGCGGGCAGGGCGTCCGCCCGCAGCAGCAGCGGGGGCACGATCGCGACGCCGGTGACGACCAGCGGCCAGCGGTGGCGCCAGACGAGCAGGACCGTCGCGCCGACCCCCAGGAGCCAGCCGAGGATCGCCCCCACCGACGGCCGCAGCTCGTCGGAGTCCGGCAGGCTGATGTCCAGCGCCATGTAGCCGAAGCCGACGACCACGCACGCGATGACCGCGAACACGGTGCTCACCACGCGCAGCACGGACCGTTCCATGGGGCAAGAGTACGAGGCCGCCGCCGCGCGTCCGTCAGCCGTTCCGCTGGTTCACCCGGCCGCGGGTGACGACTTTCGTCGTACCCGGGGCGAGGCCTCCGGACGACGCGGGGCCGGCCGCGCCGCTGGTTTCCTGCTCGTCGTCAAGCAGAGGCGAAAGGACACCCCGATGACCGACCAGATCCCGCTTCAGCAGTATCCGGCGCCCCAGTCCCGGCAGGCGCCCCCGCGCAACGGCCTCGGCACGGCGGGGTTCGTCCTCGGCCTGCTGGGACTGGTGCTCTCGCCGATCCCGTTCGTCGGCGTGGCCGCCTGGCCCCTCGTGGTGCTCGGCCTGGTCCTGTCCGCGGTCGGCGTGGCCAGAGCGCGGGCCGGGAAGGCCACCAACCGGGGGCTCGCGATCGCCGGCGTGGTCGTGTCGGTGCTCGGCCTGGTGGTGAGCGTCCTGTGGGTGGTCGTCATCGGGAAGGCGATCGGCGACGTCCAGGACCAGGCGACCCAGCACCACACCATCGTCTACGAGGTGAGCGGCGCGGCCAAGGCCGCCGACGTCGACTACAGCACCTTCGGCGACCACACGATCCTGGTCAACACCGAGCTCGGCGCCGCGGTGCCGTGGACGAAGACGGTCGAGGCGACGGGGTTCCTCGAGGGCGCCCAGTTCGCCGCGACCACCGGCGCCGACGGCGGCTCTGTCACCTGCAAGGTCGTCGTCGACGGCAAGCAGACGAAGACGGCGACCGCGTCGGGACCGTCGGCGAAGGCGGACTGCGCCGGGTTCTGAAGCCCCGTGCCGTCCGGGCGAGGGGGCCGGACGGCACGGAAATTCGGGGGTGGGACCCGGCCAGGGGGCGGGTCCCACCCGCGGCTCAGCCGCAGTGCTCGAACTCGCTGTCGAAGGCGGCGCCGCCGGTCGCGCCGCCCCACTTGACGCACTTGTCCGCCGCGGCCGCCTTGAGCGGGCCGGCGAACCAGGAGAACGAACCGGAATCCGTCTGCCGCGCCGCGCCCTTGACCTCCAGGTAGGCCGAGGTCGCCGTGGCCGTACCCGAGGAGGTGCTTTTCATCGTGGTGACACAGTTCTGGCCGTTGCTCGCGTTGTAGGAAAGGTAAACCGTGCCTGCGGTGCCGAGCGGCTTCGAGTCGATGACGCCGAAGCCGGCACCGCAGGCCGGGGCGCCGAGGGCGGTGTCGCTGACCGTGGCGTACCGGATCGAGTCGTTGGCGTGCAGCTCGGGCCCGGCTTCGAACAGCACACCGGCCGAAGACTGGGAAAGCTGCACCATGTCCGAGTAGGCCGCGTCCTGGCCCCAGACGAGCAGGCTGTCGGCGGTGCCGGTCCAGTTGGCGCCCTCGTCGAAGGACGAGTGGACCCGCAGCTGCTTGCGACGGTCGCAAGTGGACGGTGCCGCGAACAGGATCCGGTTGTACTTGCCGCCGGTGTCGGTGGCGCTCATCCGGGCCGTCGAACCCTCGACGGTCGGGGCGACGAGGTCGGTGGCGAAGGCGAACTTCGAGCTGAAGGTCTCCCCGCCGTCCGAGCTGATCGCGAAGGCGCGGTTGCGGGTGCCGTCGGCGAGGCACTTGTCACCGTCGTTGGCCTGGTTGCGGGCGGCGGCGTAGACCCGGCCGTCCTTCAGCTCGGTGACGCTGATCTCCTGCGGGTTCATCGCGGTCGTCGTCGGCGTGTCGGTTGCCCCGCGGTGCCAGGTCGAGCCGTTGTCGTCGCTGTAGACCAGCGCGCCGGTGTCCTTTCCGCCGGTCGTCCAGCTCACCCCGGCCACGAGCCTGCCCTTGTGCTCGCCGCGCGTGAGCACGATCCCGTGCGACGGCCCGGTGGCCAGCCAGCCGGGTGCGCTCGTGAAGCCGAGCTCCGAGGTCAGCACCTTCGGCGCGCCCCACGTCTTCCCGTTGTCCTCGCTGATCGACACCCGCGGGATCCGGCCGCAGGCGGGGTTGGTGTAGCACTGCATGGTCGAGAGCAGCACCACGCGGTTGCTGCCCGGGATGACGATCGGCGCCGGGTTGCCCTTCGTGTCGCCGTTGGCCTTGATGACGGTCTGCAGCGCGCTCCAGGTCTTGCCGCCGTCGGTCGAGCGTTTCAGCACGAGGTCGATGGCGCCCAGGTCGTTGCACACACTGGCGCCGGCGTTGCGGCCTTCGGCGAACGCGAGCAGCGCGCCGTCGTTGGCCTTCACGATGGTGGGGATGCGGTAGCAGTCGTGGCCCTCGGTGTTCTTGGTGAACACCAGCGTGCTGGCCACGTCGGCCTGCGCGGTGGCGGCGCCGACGGCCGCCGGGACGGCGAGGGCGGCGCACCCCAGCAGCCCGGCCAGCAGGCCTCTGGTGATCCGGGTGATGTTCACGGGTTCTCCCTGTGGCTCGTTCTACGTCCTACGTCTCGGCGGTAGCGTCGACCGGACCCGTACAAGAGCTGTATAAACGCGCGTATAACGTCCTTTATCCCTATCGGGGAGGGAAACATCAGGTGAACGCGGCGAGCGTCCCGAACCCCGTCGCCAGCACCAGAAGCGTGGACAGGAGACCCAGGAGAAGCGCTCGGCCGCCGCCGCGCAGCAGCGGGCCGAGCCGGACCGCGCAGCCGAGCCCGAACAGCGCGCCGGCGAGCAGGAGTGTCGACGCGGTCTTGGCGACGTCGAGCGCGAACGCCGGGACGAGCCCGGTGCTGCGGACCGCGACCAGCGCGAGGAACCCGAGCACGAACAGCGGCACGAGCGGCGCCGACCCGCCGCGGCGCGTGCGTTCGGTGGCGCCGACGATCGCGACCACCGGGGCGAGCAGCACCACGCGGCTCAGCTTCACGACCACGGCGATCGTGACCGCGGCGGCGCCCGCGGGCTCGGCCGCCGCGACGACCTGCGCGACCTCGTGCACCGAGATCCCGGCCCAGCTGCCGGTCCGGGCCGCGTCCAGGCCGATCCAGTGGGCGAGCAAGGGGAGCGCGCCGAGGGTCAGGCTGCCGTAGCAGGTGACGAGCGCGACGGCCGTGGCGACGTCTTCGTCGTCCCGCTCGACGACGCCCTCCATCGCCGCGATCGCCGACGCGCCGCAGATCGAGAACCCGGTGGCGACCAGCAGGGCGAGCCCGCGCGGCACGTGGACCAGCCGGCCGAGCCCGAGGGTGCCGAGGAAGGTGACCGCGACGGTCAGGACCACGGCGGCGAGCGTGCCGGGGCCGAGCGCGAGGACCGTGGGGATCGCCAGCTGGAGCCCGAGCAGCACGACCCCCGCGCGCAGCAGGCGTTTTGTGACACGCGAGACGGCTTTCCGGAGGTCGTCGGTCAGTACCGGTGTGCTGCCGACGACGATGCCCAGCACAACGGCGACGGTGAGCGCGCCGAGCACCGGCCAGGCCGAGCTGAGGGTGTAGGCCGCGACGACGCCGAGCCCGGTGATCGCGAGGCCGGGGAGGACCGGGTTTGCCGTCGTGAGTGCCATGCTGCCCAGCGTCGCCGCCCGCGGCCGCTTCCGGTAGCCGGTGAGTGGTGCTCAGGTCATAGAGTGAGGCTATGACCGGACCGGATCTGGACTCCCTGCGCCTGCTGGTGCTCGTCGACGACCTCGGCAGCATCGGCCAGGCGGCCGGCGCGCTCGGCATCGCCCAGCCGTCGGCGAGCAAACGGTTGTCCACTTTGGAGAGACAGTTGGGACTGTCCCTGGTGGACCGCACCCGCCGCGGCTCGGCACTGACCCCGGACGGCCGGGTGATCGCGGGCTGGGCGCACCGCGTACTGGCCGAAGTGGACGGACTGCGCACCGGCGCGGAGGCCCTCCGCACCCAGCGCGGCGCCCAGCTGAGGGTGGCGGCGAGCATGACGCTCGCCGAGCACTTCGTCCCGGCGTGGATCGGCGAGGTGAAGCGCACCGGGCCGGACACCTACGTCGGGCTCGAGGTGGTGAACTCCGAGCACGTCGCGGAGCTCGTCTTGGGCGGGCGCGTGGACCTGGGGTTCGTCGAGTCGCCGGGCCCGTGGCCGGGGCTGGCGACCCGCCGGGTGGCGACGGACCGTCTGGTGGTCGTGGTCCCGCCCGGCCACCCGTGGGCGCGCCGCCGCCGCCCGCTGACGGCGGCCGAGCTGGCGGCGACACCGCTGGTGGTGCGGGAGCCGGGATCGGGGACCCGGGAGACGGTGGAGGCGGCGTTGCGGCGGGCGGGGGCCGGGCCGGTGAAGCCGTTGCTGGAGCTGGGATCGGCTTCGGCGGTGCGGAACGCGGTGATTTCCGGCGCGGGGCCGGCGGTGATCAGTGATCTCGACGTGGTGCGGGAGGTCGCGGGCCGGCGGCTGGCGCCGGTGGCGGTGGAGGGGGTCGAGCTGGGGCGGGTGCTGCGGGCGGTGTGGCCGGCGGGGAGAAGGTTGGCGGGCCCGGCGGCGGAGTTGCTGGCGTTGGCGGTGAAGTCGGGGACGGGTTGAGGGGTGGAGCTGCGGCGGCGGCCGGGCTGATGGAGGAGCCGGGGTTGCCTGGGGTGTGCTGCGGGGTGGTGGCCGGTTCGGTCGGCTGAGGTGCTGCTGCGGCGCGGCTTGAGGTGTGCTCAGGCGCCGAGCACTCCGATCGGGGCCGGTGCCGCGATCTGGGGCGGCGGCCGCCTGGCCTACCTTGCGGGCGATCCAACGGCGATATATCGTCGAAGTGTCGGCGATACGAACTACCGAGGAGGCAGGCATGGAAATGAGCGCTGGAGCAGGGCGGATGTTCGGCGGGTTCGGGGGCGCCGGGCCGTTCGGCGGGCCCGGCCACGGTCACCCGGGGCACGCTGGAGGGCGCGGGTTCCACCCGGGCGGGCGCCCGGACCTCAGGCAGGGCGGCCACGACCACTCCGGCCACGGCCATCCCGCTCACGACCACCTCCCCGGCCACGAAGACTGGGACGGCGCCCCCGACCTGGCCCGCGGCGGCTTCCCGCCCCACCCGCCCCACCCGCCGCAGCCACCGGGCGCACCAGGCGTCCCCGGTGGTTTCCCCGGCTTTCCCGGCGGCCCCGGCTCCTTCGGCGGCCCCGGCGGCTGGGGCGGCGGTGGCCCCTGGCAGCGGGTGAAAGAGTTCCGCGGCGGACGGCCCGCCGCGCGGCCCGTGCGTCCCGCCGTGCTGGCTCTTCTTGCCGAGGAGCCGATGCACGGCTACCAGCTCATGCAAGAAATCCGTCGCCGGACGCACGACCGGTGGCGGCCGAGCCCGGGATCCGTCTACCCGATCCTGCAGCAGCTGGAAGACGAAGGCCTCGTCCACACCGCCGAAACCGGCGGCCGCCGGGTTGCCGAGCTGACCGATGCCGGGCGGGAACACGTCGCCGGGCGGGAAGCCGAGTTCGCCGCCCTCTGGGAGGAGCCCGAGGAAGAGCCCGGGGCCGACCGGTTCGCCGCCCTTTGGCACGCGCTCGGGGAGCTCTCCGGGGCGGCCGCGCAGGTCGGGTACAGCGGCAACGAGACGCAGGTCGCCGAGGTGAAGAAGATCCTCGCCGACGCGCGACGCCGCGTTTACGCCGTTCTGGCCGACGCCGGGCTCGAGGACGAAGAAGCCTGACCACCGGGAGCGGACCGTCCGATGTGGACGGTCCGCCTCGAGGGGTACGCTCGGGCCGCATGGAAGAGAAGGACTTCGCGGCGCACCTGACGGCCACCATGACCGGCAGCGCGCTCACCATGCTCATCGGCCTCGGCCACCGCACCGGGCTGCTCGCCGCCGCGGCGCGTGGCCCCGCCACCAGTGCCGGGCTGGCCGAGCGGGCCGGGCTCGAGGAGCGGTACGTCCGCGAGTGGCTGGGCGCCATGGTCACCGGTGGCGTCTTCACCCACGCCGCGGGGGAATACACCTTCCCGCCGGAGCACGCGAAGTTCCTGCTCGGCGAGACCGCGGCCAACCTGATGCCGTCCCTGCTGACGCTGTCGGCCTTCACCGGCATCCTGCCCGACCTCGAACGCTGCTTCGCCGACGGCGGCGGCGTCCCGCGCTCGGCCTACGGGCCGCACCTCGAAGCGCTCGGCGCCCGGACCGGCGACAGCTGGCGGCACATCTACCGCGAGCACCTCGTGGACGGCTTCTTCGGCGCCGTCCCCGGGCTCACCGAGCGGCTCACCGCCGGCGCGCGGGTGCTCGACCTCGGGTGCGGCACCGGGCACGCCGTCTCCGTCGCCGCCCGCGCCTTTCCCGCGTCGCGGTTCACCGGGCTGGACATCGTTCCCCGCGTCGTCGAGCAGGCGCGGGAGACGAACGCCGGGCTGGCGAACGCCGAGTTCGCCGTCGGGGACGCCGCGGAGCTGGCCGGCGACTTCGACGTCATCACCGCCTTCGACGCCATCCACGACCAGGACCGCCCCGACGTCGTGCTGCACCGGATCCGTGGTGCGCTGAAGGACGACGGCCTGTTCTTCATGGTGGACACCAACTTCTCCAGCCACGTCGGCAAGAACGTCGGCAACCCGCTGGCCGCGCTGTGCTACTCGATCAGCCTGATGTACTGCACGACGACGTCGCTGGCCGAGGGCGGCGCCGCGCTCGGTGCGATGTGGGGCACCGAAACAGCAAGGGAAATGCTGGCGGACGCGGGGTTCCGGCACGTCGACGTGCTGGCGTCCCCGCGTCCGCAGAACTGCATCTACGCGTGCCGGCCCTGAATCACTGCTGGTACGGCGCCGCCGCGGCCTTCGCGGCCGTGACGAGCGCGCCCTTGTTCTTCGGCCAGAAAGTGCTGTCCACGCAGGTGTAGCGCGGCAGGAAGCCGCCGCAGGTGCCGCTCGAGCCGCCGACCTCGAACGTCACGCTGGCGACACCGAGCTCGCCGTAGGTGAAGTCGTCGGTGGTGCCGCTCGTGTCGTAGCCGACGGTCTCCTCGTTGGTGCCGACGAGGTAGCCGTTGGACGCGGCATACTTCGCGCCCAGCTTGCGGTACTGCGCGTCGTTCGGCGAGGTGGCCTGTGTGAAGCCCCACGGGATGATGATGTCGTTGCCGTAGCTGTGCAGCGTGATCATCGTGCCCTTGGCCGTCGACGGCGCCGGGTCGTTGTTCCCAGTGCCGCGCTGGTCCGGGAAGATCGCGCGGGCCAGCTTCTCCAGCGCCTGCGTCTCCGGCTCGGAGCCGGCGCTCACGCCCTGGTAGGTCTCGGAGCAGGCGGAGTTGGAGTCGCCGCCCCACTTGAACGTCGAGTTCCGGTTGAGGTCGATGCCGATGTTCGTGCCGGTGCAGCCGCCGCGGGTGTTGTTGGCGTTCTTGCGCTGCAGCTTCGGCGAGTTCCCGCCGGAGGCGACGATGTCGACGCCGTCCGGGTTCGAGATCGGCACCACCCAGACCTCGGTGGTGTCCAAGATGGACTTCGCGGTGGCGTCGGTGGCGTAGCCGTCGGCGAGGTAGTCGATCCAGCGCCAGGCGAGCTCGCCGGTGGAGAGCTCACGCGCGTGGATCTGGGCCATCAGGAAGAACTTCGGCTTCTTCGACGTCGTCGAGAGCGTGCAGTCGCCGGTCTGCTTCTTGGTCAGGCAGATGGCCTGGACGTCGTGCCCGCCCTGGCCCTTGGTCTTCTTCCACGACTGGCCGATCGTGTACTTCGTGGCCAGGTCGGGGTGCGCGGCGGCGACGGCCGTCAGGTGGTTCTCGTGCGCGGTGACGGTGCGGTACCCGCCGTAGAAGGTGTCGGCCGCCAGGGAGTTCGCCTGCGCGGGCAGTTCTTTGTAGACGGTGTCAAAGAACGACGGCCGGTAGCCCAGCGCCCGCAGCCGGTTCGCGACGGCCTGGCCGCCGACGACGAGCGCGGCGCCCGCGTCGCCCTCCTCGACGTCGAACCCGGCCGCGGTCAGCGCCTGCGCCTGCGCGGCGGTGGCGGGGACGCGCCAGAACACGGGGGTGTCGGCGGGCTGCGCGGCCGCGGTGCCGCCGAGCAGGGCGGACAGCACGACCCCGGTGGCCGCCAGGGCGAGCCGGGACAGGGACCTTGACGCCATCGGGGAGCTCCTCACGGACGCACGGATGGAGGTTCGGCCCGGGGCTCTCGGTCACCGGACCGGCACGCACAGTGTGTCGGCGCGGACAAAACCGCCATACCCCCGAAAGTCGCGAAACCGGTCGCGCCCGGCCCCGCGCCGCCGCCCTCACTATGCTCGGAAGCGGTCAGATCCGATCTTCGTCCGGGGGTGCCGCTTGCCGATCCACGATCTCGTCTTCCGGGGCAAACGCCTCACCAGCGACCACGCGCTGGTGATGGCGATCGTCAACCGGACCCCGGACTCGTTCTACGACAACGGGGTGACGTACCTGGAGGAGCGTGCGCACGCCGCCATCCGCAAGGCGCTCGAGGACGGCGCCGCGGTGATCGACATCGGCGGCGTGCCGGCCAGCCCGGGCCCCGAGGTCACCGTCGCCGAGGAGATCGCCCGGGTGGTCCCGACCGTCGAGTGGGCCCGCGAGCACTTCCCGGACGTCGTCATCAGCGTCGACACCTACCGCGCCGAGGTCGCCGACGCGGTGTGCCGGGCCGGCGCCGACCTGATCAACGACAACTGGGCCGCCTACGAGCCGGAGATCCTCGACGTCGCGGCCGAGCACGGCGCCGGCTACATCTGCGCGCACGTCGACGGCCTCGACCCGCGCACCGACCCGGTGAAGCCGCAGTACGACGACGTCGTCGCGTCGGTCGTGCAGGACACCACGGAGCTGGCCGAACGGGCGGTCGCGAAGGGCGTGCCGCGCGGGGGCGTGATGATCGACCCCTGCATCGACTTCTCGAAGAACACCTACCAGTCGCTGACCATCCTGCGGAACGTCGACAAGCTGGTCGCCACCGGCTGGCCGGTGCTGATGGCGCTGTCCAACAAGGGGGTGGTCGGCGAGACGCTCGACGTCGGCATGGACGACCGCGTCACCGGCACCCTCGCCGCCACCGCGCACGCGGCCGCGCAGGGCGCCGCGATGTTCCGGGCGCACCAGGTCCGCGAGACGCGGCACGTGACCGAGATGATCGCGAGCATCGTGGGCACCCGCCCGCCCAAGAACGCCGTGCGGTGGCTGTGAACCCGCCGGCCCCGCAGATCCCGCCGATCCGCCAGATCTGGCCGCCGGAGCACACCCGCGAACTCGGCATGGAAGACCTCGAAACCCTCTACCGCTTCCCCGACGTCGCGAAGTGGCTGGTCGTCAACTTCGTGTCGAGCACCGACGGCGCGATCACGGTCGCCGGCCGGTCGCGCCCGCTGTCCACCGAGCCCGACCGGGTCGTCTTCAAGCTGGGCAGCGACCTCGCCGACGTGGTCCTGCTCGGCGCCGGGACCGCGGTGATCGAGGAGTTCGACGGCGTCCACCCGGACCCGGAGACCGCGGACCGGCGCCGCCGGCACGGGCTCGAGCCGATCCCGCCGATCGCCGTCGTCACCACGGGCCGCGCCCTGCCGCCGGACGCGCCGGTGCTCACGCGGGCCGCGGTGCCGACGATCGTCATCACCTGCGAACGGGCCCCCAGTGGCCTGCGTGACGCCTGGGCGGAGGCGGGCGCCGACGTGATCGTCGCGGGTGACGACGCGGTGGCGCTCGACGTCGCCGTGGCCGCCCTGACCGAGCGGGGCCTCCGGCGGATCGACTGCGAAGGTGGCCCGCGGTTGTTCGGGTCGCTGGCCGAAGCGGGCCTGGTCGACGAGTTCCGGCTGACCGTCGCGCCGTTCCTGGTGGCCGGCACGGCCGACCGGGCCGCGATGGGCGGCCTTTTCGACCCGGTGGAGCTCGACCTGGCCACCGTCCTGACCGATGGCGCGAGCCTCCTGACCCGATACCTGGTGCCCCGATGAGCGCTCGTGCCGCCCTGGTCGCCGTGGCCGCCCTGCTGGCCCCGGACCTCCCGCAGGTCGGTGAGCGCGCCGCGGCCGCGCACGACGACCCGGACGCCTACGTCGCCGAGCACGCCGACCGGCTCGAAGACCGCGGCATCGACGAGCCGTTCCCGGGCCTGGCCTGGATCGCGCTGGTGGACGCGCTCGACGACCACGGCCTGCTGGCCGAGGTGGACTGGAAGGAGGCGGCGGACGAGATCGTCGGCCGCCTGCGGACCCTGCGGTCCGCGCCGCCGTCGGACGAGGCCTGGGCGGGGCTCGCGGAGTCGGACCTGCCGACATACGAGTTCCTCGAAACGGCGGGGGACCGGCTGGCCGGCCACGGCACCGCGCTCGCCGTCCTCGACATCGAGTCCGACTGCTACCCGCTGGTCCTGCTGCCGGCTGCGCGGGCCGGTGAGCTGGGCGGGTTGGCGACGGCGGCCGGGTTCGAAGCCGCCGTTCTCGGGGCATGAGCCGGGGCCGGCCACCGCGGTGACCGGCCCCGGAACTCCCTAGCGCTTCAGGCCGTGCTCGATGGCCTCGATGATCCGCGGCCGCAGCTCGGCCGCGCTGATGATCGCGTCCACCGAACCGACCTCGACCGCGCGCTGGATGCTGTGCACCCGGTCGAACTCCGCGGCCACTTCGTTCACCTTCTCCGCGCGGACCGACGACTGGACCTCGGCGACGCGGGCGTTGAGCGCGGCCCGCTCGGCGCCGGCGGCCGTCGAGACCTGCGCCTGCAGCTCGGTCACCCGCGGGTCGTTCGCCGTGCGGTTGTTCACCTCGCCGGCGAACACCACCGCCGCCGCGGGCGCGCCACCCAGCACCGAGGCGAACGAGCCTTCCAGCGCCAGCACCGTCATGTTCGGGTTGAGCGTCTTGGAGAACACGACGAACGCGCCGCCGTGGTACCGCGAAATCACGGTGAACACGATCGGGCCCTCGAAGTTGACGATCGCCCGGCCGATCTCCGCGCCGTACTCCAGCTGCAGCTTGCGCAGCGACTCCGGCGAGCCGTCGAACCCGGACAGGTTCGCCAGCACCACCAGCGGCCGGTTGCCCGACGCCGCGTTGATCGCCCGCGCCGTCTTCTTCGACGACCGCGGGAACAGCGTGCCCGCGGTGTAGGTGTCCGGGCCGTCGGTGGGCGGGAAGCCGCGGCGCGGCACCGAACGCGACTCGATGCCCACCAGGCAGACCGGGCGGCCGCCGATGTGCACGTCCTGCACCGCCGAGGTCTCGGCGTCGGCCATGCCCGCCCAGCGCTCCAGCACCGGGAGGTCCTGGTCGGACAGCGCGCGCATCACCGTGCGGATGTCGAACGGCTTCTTGCGGTCCGGGTTGTGCTCGGCCGAGAAGATCTCGCCGACGGTCGTGAAGTCGCTGCCGACGATCGCGTGCGGGTACGACGAGACGTCGCGGGTGGCGGGGTCGTTGGTGGCCGTCTTGCGCGGCCCGGTCTCGCCCGGCACGACGTAGGTGTGGTCGTAGTGGGCCATCAGCACGTCGCGGGCGGCCGGCAGGTTCGGCGCCCAGTACTGCGCCTGGCCGTTCGGGCCCATCACGCGGTCGTAACCGCCGATGCCGAAGTTGTCTTCGGCCGACACGCCACCGGAGAAGTCCAGCGCCTGCTTGCCGGTCAGCACCATCGCCGAGTCCGGCGTCATGACCAGGATGCCCTTGGTGTGCATGAGCATCGTGGCTTCGGCGTTCCAGTACGGCTGGGCGCCGACGTTGATCCCGTTGACGACGATGTTGATCTCGCCGCCGTCCTGGGTGAACGTGACGATCCGCTTGAGCGCCGCGCCGACCCAGTCCATGTTCTCGGTGCCCGAGGACATCGAGATCCGCGCGCCCGAGGACAGCGCGAACCACTCGAGCGGCACCCGCATCCGCTCGGCCAGGTCGAGCGCCGCGATGACGCGCGAGCACTCCGGCTCGGACAGCGCGCCCAGCGACTTCGTCGGGTCGCCGAGCAGCACGACCCGCGTGACGCCCTCAGGGTGCCGCTCGGTCACCGTCGTGACGACGCCGGCGACGATCGCCGCGGTGTTCTTGCCCTTCGGCCGGTCGACCGGGACCAGCTCGGCCGTGCCGTCGAAGTCGTGCTCGACGAACGAGCCCTCCGGGCCGGCGAGCAGCTCGGTCAGCTCGTACGGGTAGACGTTGCCCCGCCGCGCCGCGCGCTGCACCTTCAGGCGGTACTCGTCCAGCGGCCGGACCGGCTCGGTCGACGGCGGCCCGACGTGCAGCCGCGCGCCGTTGCCGGGGTCGAGGGTGATCCGGACGGCGAGCTCGGTCAGCTTGCCCGCCTCGGTGCGCCGCCGGCCCAGGAACTGGACCTCCTCCAGGCCCGCGCCGACCGACGTCGGCCGGATGCGCTGGACGAGCGTGTTCAGCTCGTCGGTGGTCAGCTCCGTCTGCGGCCAGACGTACATCATGATCCGGTTGGTGTCGTAGCGCTTGTTCTGCGGCCGCTGCGCCTGGATGTTGCGGATCGCGTCGAGGCAGGCGGTGACCGCGTCCTCGAGCGCGGGCAGCGCGACCAGCCGGCCGTCGGCCTCGCGCAGCGGCGTCAGGTCGCGGACCTGGCCCATCGCGATCAGCCGCTCGTCGGCCGGGTTGCTCTTGGCGGCCGCCTTGAACAGGTAGATCTCCTCGTCCGCCGACGGCAGCCGGGTGAGGTCGAACTCGCGCAGCCGCTCCAGCTGCAGCCGCTGCGCGATCTGCGGGTGCAGGCCGCGGATCAGCCGGTCTTCCGCGAAGCCCGCGCCGTCGCGCAGGAACGTGAAGTGGTGGTGCATCACGGCGCCGCCGGTGCCGGCCACGGTGACGACGACCCGGTGCACCTCCGCCGGCAGCGGGTGCTCGGCCAGCAGCGCCTCGAGCCGGGCCGCGGTCGCGTCCGCGTCGGGCTGGTCCTCCCAGCGCAGGTACAGGTCGGCGACGACCCCGTCGGTGGCAAGCTCGCCCAGCGCGCCCAGCGCGGCGGGCAGGTCGGCGATGTCGACGGCGGTCGTGACCAGCGGCAGCACGCCGTCCGGGCGGTTCAGCCGGGCGGTCAGCCAGCGGTGGCCCGCGACGTCGCGCACCACGACGTCGGAGAGCCGCCGGTTGCCGTAGTAGCGGCGGGTCAGCACCTCCAGCAGCGGCGCGTGGTCGCAGCCCGCGCGGCCGATCCGCTGGCCGATCAGCCGGACCAGCGGCTCCGAGCCGGTGATCATGGCCTGGATCCGCTCGGCGCGGTCCGGCGCGTCCGGGTTCCGGTCGAGGTAGCGCAGCTCGGTGCGGACGGCGGCGTAGACCTCGGCGCGGTGACGGCGCAGCAGCGGCTGGGCGAACCAGCGGAAGACCACCCCGCGCGCCAGGTCGGACACCGCGGGGAACCGCACCTGCGTCGCCTCGACCAGGTGCTCCAGGGTCAGGCCGGCGCGCTCGCTGAGCGACTCCGCCGGCGGCGCCCCGGTCAGCCACTGCCGCAGCAGCTCGGAGACGACGGCGATGTCGGCCGCCATCCGCTGCTGGGCCAGGAAGATCCGGAAGACCGCGGCCTCCAGCTCCGGGGTGCGGTCGAGGTCGGTGACACCGTAGTGCCCGAGCACGCGGCGCAGCTTCGCCTGGAAGCCTTCGGTGACCCCGGCGCGCTCGACGTCGAGGCTCTGCAGGTAGCTGTGGAAGAACTCGCGGGCGCTGTGCACCGAGCTGTCGGGCTCGGTGTCGAGCTCGCCGCCCGGGGTGTTGCGGCTCAGCTCGGACAGGTCGGCGAAGACGGTGAGCAGCTCCAGCTCGCCCTCGACCGGCCGGTTGCCCAGCTCGGCCCGGGCTTCCCCGTAAGCCACGAGGAGGCGCTTGCGCTCGGCCGGGTCGACGTCGAAGCCGAGCAGCAGGCTCCGCAGGTCCTGCCGGCCGCGGTCGACGCGCTCGGCGGCCGAGACCTCCGGCGGCGCAGCCGGCAGGTCGATCTCGACGGTCTCGCCGCTGTCGGCGGCCTCTTCCTCGGCGCCATCGGCCAGCGGCTCGAGGCGCATCAGCGGCGCCCCGGTCTCCACCTGGCTGCCGACCGACACCGGGCACTCGCGGACCCGGGCGCGGAACGGCGCGCGCAGCACCGTCTCCATCTTCATGCTCTCCAGCACGAGGATCGGCGCGTTCGCCTCGACCTCGTCGCCGACGGACAGCGGTGTGGCGACCACCAGCGCGGGCGCGGGGGAGCGGACGACGCCGCCCTCGTCGCGGCTGACGCGGTGGGTGACGCCGTCGACCTCGACGAGGTGGATCGGGCCGTGGGTGGCCGACACGAGCCGGAACCGGCGGCCGTTGACGTGGATCTGGCCGCTGTGGGCGTCGAACCGGCTGATCTCGACGTCGGCGTGGTGCACGTCCGAGCCGCCGGCGGAGATGCCGACGCGGAACCGGCTGCGCCCGGCCCTGGCCACGCTCACGCGGTAGCCGACCCCGCGCAGCTTGAGGTCGAGCGGGCGGCCGGTCTCGTGCTGCACCTGCGGGCGCCCGCCGTGCGCGGTGGCCAGCAGCCGCTGGACGGAGACCTCTTCCTCGTCCTGGTAGGCCTCGATGGCGGCCGCGGCGAGCGCGATCGCGGAGTGCCGGTGGGTGACCAGGCGGCCTTCGGCGCGGACCCGGTCGATCCAGCCGGTGTCGGCGCTGGCGTCGATCACCTCGGGCTGGTCGAGCAGGTCGAGCACGAAGCTCTTGTTGGTCGCGCCGCCCTCGATGATCACGACCGTCTCGGCCATCGCGCGGCGGAGGCGGGCGAGCGCCTCGTCGCGGTCGCGGCCGTAGGCGATGATCTTGGCGATCATCGAGTCGAAGTCGGCGGGGATGGTGTCGCCTTCGCTGACGCCGGTGTCGACCCGGATGCCGGGGCCGGCGGGCAGCGCCAGCCGCGCGATGCGGCCGGGGGAGGGGGCGAAGTCGCGGTCGGGGTCCTCGGCGTTGAGGCGCGCCTCGACGGCGTGGCCGCTCTCGCCCGGCTGGTCGCCTTCGAGCTTGCCGCCGCCGGCGACGTGCAGCTGCAGCTTGACCAGGTCGGTGCCGGTGGTGATCTCGGTGATCGGGTGCTCGACCTGCAGGCGGGTGTTGACCTCGAGGAAGGCGAACAGCTTCTCGCCCGGGTGGTAGAGGAACTCGACGGTGCAGGCGCCGCGGTAGCCGACCTTGACGGCGAGCCGCTCGGCCGAGGCCTTCAGCTCGGCCGTCTGCGCCGGGCCGAGGACCGGGGACGCGGACTCTTCGATGATCTTCTGGTTGCGCCGCTGCACCGAGCAGTCGCGGACGCCGAGCGCCCACGCCGTCGCGCCGTCGGAGATCACCTGGACCTCGACGTGCCGCGCGCCGGTGACCAGGCGCTCCAGGAACACGACACCGGAGCCGAACGCGCGCAGCGCCTCCTGGCTGGTGCGCTCGTAGGCGTCGGCGAGGTCCTCGCCGGAGGCGACCATGCGGATGCCGCGCCCGCCGCCGCCCGCGGTGGCCTTGAGCATCAGCGGGTAGCCGATCTCGTCGCCGGCGCGCAGGGCGTCTTCGAGGGTGGCGACCTCGCCGCGGCTCCACGGCGCGACCGGCACGCCGACCTCTTCGGCGATCAGCTTCGCGCCGATCTTGTCGCCGAGCTTGCGCATCGCGTCCGCGCTCGGCCCGACGAAGGTGACACCGACCTTCTCGCACAGCTCGGCGAAGGCCGGATCCTCGGCGACGAAGCCCCAGCCGACCCACGCGGCGTCGGCCTTCGTCTCGACGAGCGCCCGCTCCAGCTTGGCGAGGTCGAGGTACGGCCGGGCGGACGCCGGGCCGAGGTCGTAGGCCAGGTCCGCCTCACGGACGAACGTGGCCGTGCGGTCGGCGTCGGTGTAGAGGGCGACCGTCTCGATCCGCGTCCCGGTTTCCGCCGACAGATCCCGGACGGCGTGGATGAGCCGCATCGCGGCCTCTCCGCGGTTGACGATGGCGACACGACTGAACACCGGCTGAGCCTCCCAAGTACCCACGCGCAGAAGGCGACGCACCTGTCCTGGGGCGTCGCCTGCACCTGCCTACACCCTGCTGGATTACCGCCGGGTAGACCAATGTCCGGCATGGCGCATGCCGGGGCGGTTGTGTTGTGGGAACCCCACAAAAAGCGACCCGCGCCACACTGGCGGGACGCTGTTTCTCGCGAGGCATGCCACAAAGCACACGCGCAGCCTACGGTGACGGCGGCTAGGGAAACAGCCAGTCGGGAGAAGTGTCAGGACGCCAGCAGGACGTCGGACTCGAGGACCTGGCCGAGTTCGCGGCGTTCGGCCTCCGACAGGGGGACGGCGGCGACGCTGCAGCGGCCGTCCGGACCGGGCGCGGTGGTGACGGCCAGCACCGGCCTGCCGTCGATTTCCTGCAGCGTGACGCGCCCGCCGCAGGAGAGGTCGACGGTCACGCCGGGGCGTTCGTGGTGCCGGCCCAGCCAGCGGCTGACGAAGTCGAAGGTCATCGCGGTCTCCCCTCGGTCACGTACACCCCTCGGCACACAGGTGTGCGTGGTTAATGCCCCGGATACACCGTGTTCACACGCGGAGGGCGAAAAATTCGTGCCGGACGCCGTCGACGCCGTCCGCGCCGGACGAGAGGCGGGCCGGCACCCCCCGACGAGGTGCCGGCCCGCCCGGGCCCGTGCGGCGCGTCAGCGCAGCGGCGCCTCCAGGACGTAGCGCTTCGCGAGCCCCTCGCCGCAGTCCACCTCGACGGTCCGGCGGGCCACCTGGGCGCCGTCGTCCCCGCGCAGCGAGTAGCCGACGGCCGTCGAGTCCTCGATCGTGCGGACCTCGGCGGGCACCCGGCCCCCGGCGGAGAGCCGGCGCAGCAGCCGCTGCAGCGGGACGTCCAGCGCCTCGTCCACAGTGGACGGCCGGTGGGTCTCGCCGCGGGCGGCCGCGGGCGCGCTCTCGGTGAGCCGCTCGACCTCGCGGGTGGCGTCGACGATCGTGGTCACCGTGCCCGCGCCGTCGATGCCGACCCGGACCTCGCCGAGGCCGGGCGTGACGACCGGGTGGCCGTCGACCAGCTGCGTGAACACGACGTGCGTCTCGCGCACCCGCGGGTCGGCGACCTCCGAGGCCGTGCCGCCCGCGTGGTACTGGTGGCGCACCTTGTCCGCGACCAGGTCGACCCGGTCGGCCAGGCCGAACGTCTCGACGGCGTCCTGGGCGATCCGGACCGCTTCGGCGGCGCTCGGCGCGTCCCGGCCGGTGCCGTCCACCTCGGCGAAGGTGATCTCGCGGACCCCGCGGTGGTCGACGGTCAGCCGCGGCCCGCCCTGGCCGTCGCCCAGCACGACCCCGTGCGAGCCGAGCGCGGCTTCGGCCTCGCCGCCGCCGAGCCGGACGCCGTAGTGCCCGGCCAGCTCGGTCAGCTTCGCCGTCGACATCCGCTGCGGCGCGAACCGGGCCGTCTGCGGCGACGCCGGCAGCTCCAGCTTGGGCGCCCGGATGCTCTTGGCGGCGTCGTACCAGGTCCACCACCACCAGTTCTTGGACGCGGCGGCGGTGTTGAAGGTGCCCTCGTTCCAGAGCCGGTCCTGTGCCTCGGCCTGCGTCGCCCCGCACGCCACGGCCGACGGCGCCTGGTGGTGGTCGATGTCCCACGACGCGTCCAGCCACGCCTTGCTGAACTTGTGGCCGTTGCCGTTCCACTTGCTGAAGAAGAACGCGCCGTAGTTCGGGTTGTCGACGCTGGTCGTTTCGAAGCCGAAGATCATCCGCAGCCCGAGGTTCGCCGCGTCCCACGTGCGGATCGGGCTGTTGCCGTCGCCGATGCGCAGCGAGAGGCAGGTGGAGAAGAAGAGGTAGCGCGCGACCTCGTTGCCGAGGCGCATGTCGTTCGAGCCCGCCCAGGCGGTGCCGCCCCAGGTGCCGCCCATCGGCATCCAGAACACGCCGTTGCCGTCCATCGTGCCGTGGCCGGAGTGGTACTCGGCGACACACGCGTCGAAGCCGTACGTGCCCTGCCAGTCGTCGTACTGCTCGCCGTAGATCCACGAGAGCACGCCGCCGTCCTGGTACCAGAAGTTCGGCGCGGTGAACTGCTTGACGTAATTGTAGAAACCGCCCGCGTCGTCGTGGGTGTAGGTGAGGTCGTTGATTCCGGCCGGGAAGTCCTCGATGGAGCAGACGCCGTACCGGTTCGCGCCGCGCTCGGCGGTCACCCCGGTGGCCCCGAAGGGATCTCCCGAGGTCAGTGGGTGTGCGGCGGCGGGCGCACCCGGCGGTGCGGTGACCGCGCCGTTCTTGAGCAGTGCCATGGTTCCTCCCCGGATCCGGCTTTCTCGAGCGCTGTGACGCTAACCGCCGAAACCGGGAAAACCGCCGGATACATCTTTTTGCCACACCTTCAGCGCAATTTTTTCAGCGCTGCACCGATTCCGTGAACCTTTTCCGTTTTTCCCGGCCTATCCGGTCGAAGTGGACATGACGGCGACCGGGAGCGCCGGGTTGGCAGCGGCGGCGGTGACCACCCGGTCGTCCGCGTGGCCCAGAAGATCCACAATGGACTCCGGGCGCAGGCCCGGGTGGCCGGCGAGCACCCGCAGGGCTTTCACCGGCGCGCCCGGGAGGAGAGCGCGGGCGAGGTCAGCCGGGCACCGCGGGTTCGCCCCGATCCGCGCGGAGACCGTCGTCCCGTGGCGGGCGAGGGCGCGCAGCTGGGCCGGGGTCAGGTCCGGGTTGAGCGCGACGAGCCGGGCGACCCCGGCGTCGGGGTCTTCGGCGAAGCGGTCGAGGAGGTCGGGTGGCAGGTCCGGGCTCGCCGCGGCCAGACGCCGGACCTGAGCCGCCGGGGATTCGGCGAGTTCGCGTAGTTCCGCCTCGGTCGCGGTGGCGACGCGGGGCACCAGCAGCCCGATCTTCGTCGCGGGCGCGAGTTCGGTGAGCAGGGGGAGCGGGATCCGCGGGTTGAGGGCGGCGGCGCGTTTCATCTCGCGGCTGGTGTCTCGGGTGAGCAGCCGCGGCAGGAACGCCACGGCGGCAGGGTTGCTCGCGAGGTCCCGCCGGGCGCCCGGCAGGTCGTCCTCGGCGAGCTTCGCGTAGACCTCGGCGGTGAGGTCGGTGCGGGACGCCAGCTTCCAGCGGGTGAGGTCGTCGCCGTCGGCGGGGAGGGCGTGCGGGGGTGTGGCCGGGTTGCCCGCGAGAGTGTGGTGGAGGTTCTCGGGCGCCGCCCCCGGTTTCCATGCTACCGGGGACCACCGACAGGAATCGGCTTCGCGCAGGAGGCTGAGCAGCAGTTCCGGGGGTGACTGCTCGTTCGCCGCGAGGGCCAGGCGGACTTCGGGACGGGAGTCGGCGGCCAGGCGGGCGGTGACCGGCTGGCACCGGGCGACGGAGGTGACGACGTCGAGGTCCGGATCCGCGGCCAAGAGGTCCACGATCGGCTCGGGGAGCGGGAACCGGGCGCTCAGCTCGCAGCGGATCACCGGGTCGGGGTCGCGGGCGAGGCGATCGAACCAGGCCGGGTCCGCGTCCGGGTGCGTGAGCACCGCGAGCCCGGCCCAGGGGTCGTCGGAAGACACGTCGGCCGGGGTGAGCAGGCCTCGGTCCAGCAGCGGGTACAGGACACCCGCGCCGCAGCGCCCGGCCAGGACCCGCGCCTGGGCCGCGGTCAGGTCTTCGCGGCGGGCGAGGATCGGGCCCAGGTCGTCGTCCGCCGTGGTGACCAGGCGGTCCAGCAGGGGCGCGGGCAGCGCCGGGTTGGCGGCCAGGCCGCGCAGTGACGGGGTCATCGTGTGCTCCGAACGTCCCGCCCGGTGCGGAACACCGCAGGATCGCGGACGTTCCGCCGCGCCGCAACCGGATTTGCCGCCATGATGGCGGCATGAAACTCGGGCAGCTGGCGTCGAACGCGCGGGACCTGTTCACCGCGAAACTGGTCTACGGCGAACCCGTGGAGCGCGACGGGGCCGTCGTGATCCCGGCCGCCGCGGTGTTCGGCGGGGGCGGGGGCGGCGGCGGGGACACCGGCGCGGCGCCGCTGCGGGAGGGCGCCGGGTTCGGGGTGCTCGCCCGGCCCGCCGGGGCGTTCGTCGTGCGGGACGGCACCGTGGCGTGGGTGCCCGCCCTCGACGTCACGCGGCTCGGGCTGGCCGCCGCCGTCACGGTCGTGGCCCTCGCGAAGATCCTGGCCAAGCGCGCCGGACGGTGAATGTTCACCACCGGTTCTTGTCGGCGTTCGCGTTGCTCCCCTAGCGTCCGGGGCGTCTTTCGATGCGGAGGTACGCATGAGTTCTGGGGACTTGAGCCGGCGCGCGCTGCTGCGCGCGAGCGGGGTCGCGGCGGCCGGCGCGGCGATGGGGATGCTGCCCGGGGTGGCGTTCGCCGACCAGCCGGGCGGCACCGGCAGCCAGACCCGGACCGTCACCGGCACCCTGAAGCCGGACGTCCCGGACTGGTACTACCTGCCCGTCGACGTCCCGCGCGGGGTCAAGCAGATCGACGTCGTCTACTCCTACGATCGGCCCCAGGTGCCCGCCGGTACCCGCGGGAACGCCTGCGACATCGGGATGTTCGGCCCGGAAGGCCACGAACTGGGCAACGCGCGCGGCTTCCGCGGCTGGTCCGGCGGCTTCCGCGACCGGTTCTCGATCAGCGCGTCCGAGGCGACGCCCGGCTACCTCGCCCGCCCGATCCGGCCCGGGCGATGGCACGTCATCCTCGGCCCGTACACCGTCGCGCCGCAGGGCCTGACCTACAAAGTGGACATCACGCTGACGTTCGGGCCGGACGCGGCGCCGTTCAAGCCGAACCCGGCGCCGGAGAGCGCGCCGGCCCGCGAGCGCGGCCGCGGCTGGTACCGCGGTGACGGCCACCTGCACACCGTCCACTCCGATGGCCGCCGCACCCCCGACCAGCTCGTCGCCGACGCCCGCGCGGCCGGGCTCGACTTCATGGTCTCCACCGACCACAACACGTCGAGCTCCCAGCTGGGCTGGGGGAACTACGCCACCGACGACCTGCTGATCCTCAACGGCGAAGAGGTCACGACCCGGTCCGGGCACTGGCCCGCGATCGGCCTGCCCGCCGGCACCTGGATCGACTGGCGCTACCGCGCGGCCGACGCGGCGGACTTCCGCCGCTTCACCGACCAGGTGCACCGCGCGGGCGGCCTGGTCACCGCCGCGCACCCGTTCGCCAACTGCTTCGGCTGCACCTACGAGTTCGCGTACGAGATCGCCGACCTCGTCGAGGTGTGGAACGGCCCGTGGACCCAGGACGACGAGGCGAGCGTCATCCACTGGGACGGCCTCCTGCGGGGCGGCCGGTTCATCCCGGCGATCGGCGACTCCGACGCGCACAACCCGGACCAGCGGGTGGCGCTCCCGCACACGGTCGTCTACGCAGACCGCCTGCGCCGCAAGGAGCTGCTGGCCGGGCTGAAGGCGGGGTGGTCGTGGCTGGCGGAGTCCTCGGCCGTCCAGCTGGACTTCACGGTGTCCGGCGGCGGGCGCACGGCGGGCATCGGCGAGCGCCTCCCGGCGGGCACCGGCACCCCGGTGACGGTGCGCGCGGTGGTCGGCGGGGTCCCGGGCACCACGGTGACGTTCCTCGACCAGCTCGGCCCGGAGCACACCGAGACGGTCGGCGACACCGGCACGGCGACGGTGACGTGGACCACCTACCCGCGGTACTCGCGGTGGGTGCGCGTGGAGGTCCGCCGCCCGTCCGGTGGCCCGAACACAACCCAGCCGAACGCGATGGTGGCGATGTCCAACCCGATCTTCCTCGGCACCGACCGCTGAACCTCGCCCGCTGCACCGCGTCCTGTCTTTGGGCAGACTGGTGCGAACGGGTGATGGGGAGGCAGTGTGCGTGGATGTGGCCTGAAGGTGGCCATCTTCCTGGGAGCGGTCATCGTGCTGACGGCGGGCGTGGTCGTGGCGGTGGTGCTGAGCCGCGGCCCGGACCGGACGCCGGGCTGCACCGTGGCGCTGCCGGGGGAGAACACGACCTCGTACACGTTCAGCCCGGAGCAGATGAACAACGCCGCGACGATCTCGGCCGTCGGGACGAAGCTGGGGCTGGTCCCGCACGCGGCCACGGTCGCGCTGGCCACGGCGCTGCAGGAGTCGAAGCTGCAGAACCTCGCCGGCGGCGACCGGGACTCGGTCGGGCTGTTCCAGCAACGGCCCAGCCAGGGCTGGGGCACGGTCGCGCAGCTGCAGGACCCGGTCTACGCGGCGACGGCGTTCTACGAGAAGCTGGACAAGCTGCCCGGCTGGGAGACGATGCCGATCACCGAGGCGGCCCAGGCGATCCAGCGCTCGGGCGCCCCGGACGCGTACGCGCAGTGGGAGCCGCAGGCCCGCGCGATGGCGGCTGCGTTCAACGGCCAGTTCCCGGCGGCGCTGACCTGCCGCAACCTGACCCTGGCCGCGCCGGGCGACGTCGCCGCGGCGGCGACGGCCGAGCTGGGCACGGCCAAGCTCAGCGGCGCCCACCCGGCGGCGCAGGGGTGGACGTACGCGAGCTGGCTGGTGGGCCGCGCGGAGGCGCTGGGCCTGGACAAGGTGAGTTTCGCCGGCCAGACGTGGACGGCGGAGTCCGGCGCCTGGGCCCCGGACTCCGCCGCCGGCCCGGACCTCTCGCTGCACCAGGCCCCTGCGGCCCAGCCCAGCCAGTAGCACCCCAATGTGGCCTTGGTTGCGTTGAACGCACCCGAGGCGGCCTTCGGTGCGTTGAACGCACCGAAGGCCACATTGAGGTTTTCTCAGTAGCGGCCCTGGTGCTCGTGATGGGTGAGCACCAGGGCCGCTTGGACGATGGCACCGATACGTTTCGGGCAGAAGCTGACCCGCCGCAGCGCTGACCAGCGGATCTTGAGCAACGCGGCGGCGCGTTCGCCAAGGCAGCGCAGTCGGCTGTGCAGCAGGTTGTAGGCCTGATTCTCGACCGCCAGAGGTGGTTGACCTGCGGTTTTCTTGACCGGTGTCAGGATCCCGATCCCGGCCGAGTGGTAAGCCCGGTCTGCCAG
>NZ_JBVJON010000009.1:370723-392530 GCF_055583145.1 Amycolatopsis sp. NPDC104819
TGTGGTGCAGGTCAGGGGCGTGGGCGGCGAGGGCGGTGATGGCTTCGTGCAGGTAGCGGTAGGCGGTGGCCACGCTGATCCGGTGGTCGGTGGCCAGCCGGTGCACGGGGGTGGCGTCCCGGAACCAGCGCAGCACCGGCACGGCCTGCCGGTACGGGGTCAACGCCCGTCGGCCTCGGCGGGTGCCGCGTGCTCGGCGGGTGCCCTGCAGCACCTTGGCGACGAACAGGGCCAGTTCGCGTGCCACGTCGAGCGTGGCACCATGGGAGATCACGTGGGGCCTTTGGATTTCTAGGACTTGGTCTTCGCAAACTCAGTCCTACCAGCGGCCCCACGTCTCATTTCCCGACAACACGCACCCGGCCCAGCCCTACTGAGAAAACCTCATTGGGGCGTTAGGGGTCAGGCCGGGACCAGGATCGCCCGGCCTCGGATGCGGCCGGCGTCGAGGTCGTCGAGCGCTTCCTGGAAGTTCTCCAGCGGGTAGCGGGCCGTGTGCAGCTTCACCCGGCCCTGCGCCGCCAGGACCATCAGCTCGCACAGGTCGTTGTACGAGCCCACCAGGTTGCCGATCACGTTGATCTCGCTCGAAATCACGTCGATCGTCGGGATGTTGATGTTCTCGCCGTATCCGACGACGTGGTAGTCGCCGGCCCGCCGCAGCATCGCGATCCCCTCCGCCGTCGCGCCGCCCTCGCCGACGAAGTCGATCACCGCTTCCGCGCCGTGGCCGCCGGTGAGGTCGAGCACCTCGCTCACCTGAGCGCCGCTCGCCACCACGCCGTGGTCCGCGCCGATCGCCAGCGCCAGCTTCACCGCATCGGGATTGCGGTCGACGACGACCAGCTCGGCCGCCGAGATCGCCTTGAGCACCTGGACGCCGATGTGCCCGAGCCCGCCCGCGCCGATGACGACGCACCGGTCGCCCGGACGCAGGCGCCGCGCCGCCTTGGCCGCCGCGTGGTACGCCGTCAGACCGGCGTCGGCCAGGGCCGCGACGTCCGCCGGCTCCAGCGCGTCGTCGATCTTCACCACACTGCGCGCCGACGTCTTGAGGTACTCCGCGTAGCCGCCCGCGGTGTCGATGCCGGGGAACTGCGACTGTGCACAGTGGACGTCGTCGCCGAAGCGGCACGCCCGGCACAGCCCGCACGTGACGAGCGGGTGCACGATCACCTTGTCGCCCTCCGCGACGTTGGTCACCGCGGCGCCGACTGCGTGCACCCAGCCCGCGTTCTCGTGCCCGATCGTGTAGGGCAGCGTCACGCCGGACTTCTCCGCCCACTGCCCTTCCAGGATGTGCAAATCGGTCCGGCAGACGCCGGCGCCGCCGATCCGCACGACGACGTCGTACGGGCCGCCGACCTCGGGCGCGGGCACCTCGGTCAGCCGCAGCGGCTCGTGGTAACCGACAACCTGGACCGCCTTCATGAAGCCTCCACTGTGGATTCGGGGTAACGGGTGCGGAGCAGGCCGCGGCAGAAGTGCGCGTTGCCCTCGATGGAGATCCGGACCGACCGCGCGAACCGCAGCCGCAGCGGGATTTCCTCGCGGGGGAAGGGAGTTCCGCGCTCGTCGACCAGCACGAGCGCCGCCGGGTCGGGCGAGAGCCCGAGTGCCTCGCGACGCCGCAGCAGCGCGTCCGTTGCGGGCCCGCCCGGCAGGTCCGCGAGCGTCACCTCGTGCAGGTCGACGTCCTCCCGGGCGCGCATCAGGACGGTCAGCGCGCGTTCCATCGCCGCCTGGTGCGCCTTCCGCCGGAAGGTCTGCCTCAGCTCTTCGAGGTCCTCCTCGGCCTCGTGGCCGAACGTCCCGCGGTACCCGGCGTCGGCGGCGAGGCCGCGGTTGATCAGGTCCGAGTCGTGGTGGTCGTCGAGCAGCACCACGACTTCGCCGGTCCACGGCAACGCCGTCAGCACGTCCTTCGCGTCGGAGGCCATGAGGTAGGCGAAGTTCGGCGCGCAGAACGACGTCGGCAGTCGCAAGTGGACGGTCACCCGGTCGCCGTCGACTTCCACCGAACGGACAAACCCGAGATCGGTGATGGGCTCGTCGAGCTCCGGGTCGAGAACCGCGTTCAGCGCGGTGTGGGCGTCCATTTCACGCCACCGACACGGCCTGGGTCTCGACCGGCGCGAGCTGCAGCTCGGCGGGCACCGGGATGTCGTACATCTTCGCCGCGTTGAGCCCGAGGATCTTCTTCTTCTGGTTCACGGTCAGCGGCGCGTACTCGGGCAGGTCCTCGGGGATCCGGAAGTCGACGAACCGCTCGACCAGCCACTTCGGCGTCCAGATCGCGTAGTCGCTGGAGAACTGGATCCGGTCTTCGTCGAGCCAGTACAGCAGTTCGCCGATGATCTGCGCGAAGTACTTCGGCCGGGTGTGGATGAACGGCATCGCGACGGCGAGTCCCGCGTGGACGTTCGGCTCCTGCGTCGCGATCCAGCAGAAGTCCTCCAGCCGCGGCAGCCCGCAGTGCTCCACGACGAAGTTCAGCTCGGTGAAGTCGGTGGCCACGTGGTCGACGTCGGCGACGTCGAAGGCGTCGCGGTCCAGCGGCCGGATCGTCGGTCCCTTGTGGACGTGGATGTTCCGGATCCCCAGCTCCTGGCAGGCTTCCAGGTACTTGTACGTCCACTTGTCGTCGAGCTTGTACCCGCGGGAGTCACCCTGCCACTCGGCGGTGTAGAGCTTGACGCCCTTGAGGCCGAAGCGCTCGGCGTCGCGCCTGAGCTGGTCCAGCCCGGCCTGTTCGAGCCGCGGGTCGAAGTTGTGGTTGTAGGTCAGTTTGCCCGGATGCTGCTGCGTCAGAGCGAAGGCTTCCTCGGTCTGCCCGAAGCCGTTGTGGTAGAACGCGCCGAGGTGCGCGGGCTGGAAGATCGCGTGGTCGACGTACCCGTCCTCGAACAGGTCCTTCACCAGCCGTTCGCCGCCCTGGTAGAGGTAGTCCTCGTACGGCCAGACCTCGGCCTCCGGGCTGAGGTTGCGGTGGTAGTCGTAGAAGCAGTCGATGAACTGCTTGCCGTGGATGTTCCGCTGGTTCTCCGGGCGGGCGTCCCAGAGCGCCACGTGGGCGTCCACGATGAAGTACGTCTCGCCGTCCTTGCTGTACATGGGGTTCCTCCGCGGTTGGCACGTTGGAGGCGACGGTAGGGACGTCGACGCTGGTCAGGGACCCGTCCGGTGTCTCGATATGAGACAGCGCGCGCTGCCGCCACCCGATCGGCCGACGTAGCCTGGGGGAGTCCGACGCAGAGCCGCGTCCCGGGAGGCCGAGGTGGAGAACCCGCAGGTGCACGTCACGCGGTCGTTCGACGCGCGCGCCGCGATCGCGCCCCGGCTGCGGGCGTCGTGGCAGCGCAGCGAGCGGTACGGCGTGCCCGAGGACGAGGTCCTGCCGGTGTTCTCGGGCGCGGTGGACACCGGTTCGCTGCTCTACGAATGCGGCACCGAAGTGCTGCGCGGCCTGCAGACGACGCTGGCCAACGAGCCGATCAGCCTGATGATCACCGACAGCGAAGGCCTGGTGCTGAGCCGGCTGTGCACGGACGCCTCCATCAGCCGCTCGCTCGACAAGGTGCACCTGGCGCCCGGGTTCTACTTCGCCGAGAGCAACGCGGGCACCAACGGCCTCGGCCTCGCGCTCGCGGACCGCGTGCCGTCGCTCGTGCGGGCCGGCGAGCACTACTGCACCGACCTGCGGGGGTACACCTGCGCGGCGGTGCCGGTGCTGGACCCGCTGACCGGCGTGCTCGCCGGCAGCGTCAACCTGACGACGTGGTCGGAGCAGTCGTCCGAGCTGCTGCTGGCACTGGCCCAGGCCGCGGCCGGGAACACCGCGGCGCTGATGCTGGCCCGCGCGTCCGGCCGCACCGCCCGTCCGACCCCGCGGGGTGAGGTCTTCCGCGTCTACGCCGACCGGGTCGACCCCGGTGACGTGCCGCGGCTCTCGTCGGCGTGGACCACCGCGGTCGCCGAGACGCAGGCGGCGCTGGCGGCCGGCCGGGTGGTGGCCGTCGTCGGCGAACCGGGAGCGGGCAAAACGGCGCTGGCCTCGCTCGCGCACCGGGCGCTGCGGCCCCGCGACCGGGTCCTCAACGCACGCCCGCCCGCGCCCGACGACGCCGACACCTGGCTGACGCTCTGGACGCCCGAACTGGCCAAGGACGACACCTGCGTGATCGTGTCGGGGGTGGACACGCTGCCCGCGTGGACGGCGTGGGAGCTGGCGCGGCTGTTCACCGAGGCGCGGCACCCGGGTGGGCCGGTCCCGTTCGTGCTCACCGCGGAGGACGGCGCGCTGTGCGCGGCGCTGAGCCCGCTGGTCGACCGGGTCGTCGAGGTGCCGGCCCTGCGGTTCCGCCCCGACGACGTCCTCCCGCTGGCCCACCACTTCGCCCGCCGGGACCGCGGCCGCGACGTCACCTTCACGTCCGCGGCGTCACGCGCGCTGACGGCTTACGACTGGCCGGAGAACGCGAAGCAGCTTCGCCGCGTGATGCGTGAGGCCGCCGCGCGATCGGACGTCATCGACACCCAGCACCTGCCGGCCGAGGTGTTCACCGGCGTCGGGCACCGGCTGAGCCGCCTGCAGGCCCTGGAACGCGACGAGATCGTGCGGTGCCTGTCCGAGCCGGGCGCGACGGTGGTCCACGCGGCGGCCCGGCTCGGCATGGGCCGCGCGACGCTCTACCGGAAGATGGCGCAGTACGGGCTCAACGCGCGGCAGCTGAAGTCGTAGCCCACCGCACCGCCGGTCCCATCGCCCAGCCGGCGGCGAGGAAGACCCCGCCCATGAGCAGCCAGCCGGGCAGGCCCCAGCCGATGACGACGGTGCTCAGCAGCACCGGGCCGATCGCGCGGGCCACCGACGTCCCGGTGCCGAAGAACCCCTGGTACTGGCCTTGGCGGTCGGCCGGGGCGAGGGCGAAGCCGATCTCCCACGAGCCCGCCGACTGCAGCATCTCGCCGAACACCTGCACCAGCGCGCCGGCCACGAGCACCGCGAACGCGACCCACGGCGAGGTGCCGGACGCCGACAGCGCGAACGCCATGCAGGAGGCGAACAGCAGCAGGCCGGACCGGCGCACCATCCGGGCCGCGGCGCCGATGCTCACCAGCCGTCCGGCCACGCGGACCTGCAGCAGCACCACCACAACCGTGTTCAGCACGAACAGCGCGGACACCGCCCAGCCCGGCGCGGCCGTCCGTTCGACGATCCACAGCGGGATCGCGACGCTCAGCAGCGGCATGCGCAGCAGCAGGATCGCGTTCAGCAGCGTCACCAGCGCGTACGGCCGGTCGCGCAGCACGGCCAGCTTGGGCTCGCCGGAGCGCGGGACCGACGTCGTCACCGCCGGCAGCGCGAGCATGAGCGCCGCCGTGAAGACAAAGCTCGCCGCGTCGAGCACGAAGACCGTCAGGTACGCCGAAGCCGTGTCGGCCGAAAGCGCGAGCCCGCCCAGGCCGGCGCCGACGGCGAGCCCGGCGTTGCCCGCCGACTGCAGGTGCGCCCGGACGCGCGTCCGCCGCTCCGGGTCGGCGAGCGCGGCCAGCAGCGCCTGCCGCACGGCGGCCAGGCCGGTCTGGCAGCTGCCGTAGAGGCACGCGGCGAGGACGAACAGCAACGGCGAGCGGACGAAGAGGAACGCCAGGATCGACACCGCCGTCGCCAGCGACAGCAGCACGGCCGAGCCGCGCGCGCCGTGGCGGTCGGCGAGGTGGCCGAGCGGCACCCCCGCGACCGAGCCGACCGCCCAGCCGAGCGTGAGGCCGAGCCCGACCTGCGCGGGGGTCAGCCCGGCGATGCGCGTGAAGAACAGCACCGAGCACGTGAGGAACGCGCCGTCGCCGAGCGAGCCGGTCAGCTGGGCGGCGGCGAGCAGCCGGCCGGGGCGCCGGTGCCGGTTCGGCGGGGCGGGGCGTTCCAAGGTCACCGTCATGCGGATGACGTTAGAGCGGTACTTGGCCCGATCCCAGATCCAATTATGGCTTCGCCGATTGGGCCAATGTAGCCTCGCCGGATGGACTTCCACGTCAGCCTGGCCGGGCGAGGTGATCTCAGCGCCCGGATCTACCGGCAGCTGCGTGACGCCGTCCTGGACGGCAGGCTGCGCGCGGGGGAGCGGCTGCCGCCGACCCGGGAGCTGGCTCGGCGTCTGGCCGTCTCGCGCAACACCGTCGCGGTCGCCTACGACCGGCTCACCGCGGACGGGTTCCTCACCGGCCGCGTCGGCTCCGGCACCTACGTCAGCGCTTCGCTGCCGACACCCCGGCCGCGCAAGGCGCTCTCGGCGCGGGGGCCGCAGCCGAAAGCGGTCTGGCGGTCCTTGCCGCCCGCAGTCGCCGCCGTCCCGCAGGCGCCGGTGTACGACTTCCGCGTCGGCATCCCCGACGCCGCGCTGTTCCCCCTCGAAACGTGGCGGCGGCTGCTCGCGCGGGAGCTGCGGGACGCCGCCGGGTTCGCGCACTACGCCGACCCGGACGGGCATCCCGGTCTGCGCACGGCGATCGCCCGGCACGTCGGCGTCTCGCGCTCGGTGCGCGCGGACGCCGACGACGTGCTCGTCACCCAAGGCGCGCAGCAGGCGCTCGACCTGCTGTGCCGCGTGTTGCTCGAACCCGGCGACCGGGTCGCGGTCGAAGAGCCCGGTTACCGGCTGGCGAAACTGCTTTTCGCGTCCCACGGCGCCGAAGTCGTGGGCGTGCCGGTGGACGGCGAAGGCCTCGACGTCGCCGCGCTGCCGCCGCGCACGAAGCTGGTGTACGTCACGCCGTCCCACCAGTTCCCGCTCGGCACCCCGATGTCCCTGGCGCGCCGCACGGCGTTGCTCGCCTGGGCCGAGCGCACGGGCGCGGTGGTCGTCGAGGACGACTACGACAGCGAGTTCCGGTTCTCCGACCGGCCCCTGGAACCCCTGCAGAGCCTGGACCGCGGCGGGCGCGTGGCGTACGTCGGGTCGTTCTCGAAGACGCTGCTTCCCATGCTGCGCCTGGGTTTCCTGATCGCCCCGGCGTCACTGCGGGACGCGCTGCGTCACGCCCGCCGGCTCGCGGACTGGCACGGCGACCTGCCCGCGCAGGCAGCGCTGGCCCGGTTCGTCGACGAGGGCCTGTTCGCCCGCCACATCCGCCGTGCGACGAAGGTGTACGCCGAGCGCCACGAGCGAATCACCGAGACGCTCGACCGGGTCTTCGCCGGTCGCCTGCGGCTCGTGCCGTCGGCGGCGGGGCTGCACCTGTGCGCGCTCGGCGAGGCGGACCTGGAGCCGGTCGCGGCCCGCGCGGCGGCGGCCGGGGCGGCGGTCCAGACGCTTTCCGACCTGTGCGGCGGGTTTCCGGGGCACGGGCTGGTCCTGGGGTACGGCTCGATCCCCCTGGACCGCATCGACGACGGTCTCGCGGCTCTCGATCGTGCCTGGGTCTCGTGAGTGTTTTTTAGGGTTAGAACCCTAAAAAACACTCACGACAACTGCGGCAGGGGCTCCACGTGGTGGTCGGTGCGGCGGCGCGCGGCGATCGCCAGGCCGCCGGCGGCGGTGACCACCGCGGTGGCCAGCACCAGCAGCCAGCCGCGCCGGAAGTCCGCCAGATCCGGCGTCCCGGCGAAGACCGCGACCAGCACCGCCGTGCCGAGCACCGTGCCGACTTGCCGCATCGTGGTGACCATCGACGAGCCCGCGCCCCAGCGGGCCGCCGGGAGGACCGTGCCGACGACCCCCGAGAGGCTCGGCAGGATCAGCCCGACCCCGATGCCGGTCAGCAGCTGGCCCGGCAGCATCGCGCCCAGGTAGTCACGCGCCGAATCCATGCGCAGCAACCAGATCAGCACCCCGGCGCCGAACGACAGCCCGCCGAGGGCGACGAGCGGGCCGGGTCCGACGCGGTGCGCGAACCGGCCGCCGACGATCGACACCGGCACCACCATCAGCGGCCCGGGCGCCAGGGACAGCCCGGCCACGAGGATCGAGTCGTGCCAGATGGAGGTCAGGAACAGCACGTTGCCGAAGAGCATCGCGGCGAACCCGGCGGCGAACACGCCCGTCGTCACGCACGCCAGCCACAGCGTCGGGACGCGCAGCGCCGGCAGGTCCAGCACCGGCACGGCGTGGCGCGCCGAGCGCAGCGGCACCCACACCAGCGCGACGGCGGCGATCGCGAAGGCCAGCAGCACCGGCTGCCCGCCCCAGCCGTGGTCGGACGCCTCGACCAGCGCGTACGCGAGCGCGCCCACGCCGACGAGCAGCCCGGCCGCGCCGAGCAGGTCCGGGACGCCGGTGGAGGTGTCCCGCGACTCGCGCAGCACCCGCGGCCCGGCCAGCAGTGTCACCGCGCAGATCGGCAGGTTCACCAGGAACACCCAGCGCCAGGACGCCTCGACGAGCAGGCCGCCGACCGGCGGGCCGAGCGCCGCGGCCGCCGCGCCCACCGACGCCCAGACCCCGACCGCCAGCGGCCGCCGGTGCGGCGGGAACGCCGTCAGCAGCAGGGCCAGTGACGTCGGCATGACCAGCGCGGCCCCGATCGCCTGCACCGCGCGGAAGGCGATCAGCACGGGGATCGACGGCGCGGCCGCGCACGCGGCGGAGGCGAGGGTGAACACCGCGACCCCGATCAGGAACAGCCGTTTCCGGCCGTACCGGTCGGCCAGCCGGCCCGCCGGGGCGAGGCACGCGGCGAACAGCACGGTGTAGCCGTTGAGCACCCACGACAGCGTCGCGAGGTCGTCGCCGGGGAACGCGGCGCGGATGCCGGGGAAGGCGATGGTGACGATGAACGTGTCGAGGCTCGCCAGGAAGGCGGCCGTCGAGACGACCAGCAGCACGAGGCCGGGCTTCGGCGGGGTGTCGGTCATGACGCTCCTAGGTTTGAAAAGACAACCTAGCTGGAGACAGTGAGTCTCAACAAGAGACTGACCTGACCGGAGCGACCTATCTCACGCGGTGGCGGCGTACTCCTCGGCCCGGGCCTTCAGCGCGGCGAGCGTGTGCTCGATCGAGCGGACGTTGTAGCCGGGCCGGTCGGCGCGCCCGGTGACCCGCGGGCCCATGAACTTCCGCACGATCCAGCTGCCGATCCGGTACCAGTTCTCGGTGACCAGGCAGCCGTCCACGCTCGGCGCCAGCACGTACTCCCACCGCGAGACCCGCGAGCCGAACGGCGTCCGCACGTCGAAGGCGAACCGGCGGCCCGGCTCGAACACGACCACGCGCACCCGCGTCCACCACTGCAGCTCGCCGTTGCGGTTGCGGCCGCGGAACCGCGCGCCGAGCGCCGGGCCGGTGTCGTCCAGCCAGCGGCCGCCGACGTTCTCCGGGCTCAGCTCGCCCATCCGCGGCAGGTCGGTGACCCACGACCACACCGTGCCCGGGTCGGCGGGGACGGCGGTGCTGCGCGAAATCGTCGGTTCCACCCCACGACGGTGACAGCGCGGCCGCAGGTCGGGCAAGGGATACCGGGCTTGTCCGCAGGGCAGGAGAGCCGCGGTGAAAAAGCCGGTGACCCGGCCACGTTGCAAACGGCGTCATTCTGGGTACCTCGCGCGCGGAGGAGTCTGCGACACGGAGGGTGCGGTGGTGGGCGTGATCCTGATCGAAGTGGTGGGGATGGCCGTTCCGGTTCCCGGTGAGGCGCCGCTGATGCTGCTCCGCGAGCCGGACGGGGCGCGTCGCTGGCTGGCCATCATGATCGGGTACGGCGAAGCCGAAGCCCTCGTGCGGGCGCGGGAGCAGATCGAGCAGCCGCGCCCGGGCACGATCGAGCTGCTCGGCGACGTGCTCGCGGCGTTCGGCCAGGGGGTCGCCGCGGTGGAGCTGACCGAGGTGCGCGACGGCATCTTCTACGCCGACCTCGTACTCGTCGACGGCACCCGCGTGTCCGCCCGCCCGAGTGACGCGGTCGCGCTCGGCCTGCGGCAGGGCGCTCCGATCAGCGTCGCCGAAGAGGTGCTCGACGTCGCGTCCGTGCAGCTCGAGGTCGAGCAGGAGGCCGAAGGCCCGGCCGCCGACGTGCTGGACACCGAGGCCGAGGTCGCCCGGTTCCGCGCCGAGCTCGACGGCCTGCGCCCCGAAGACTTCGACGACCTGTGACCCGGTTCTCCCGTCCGCGATGAAAAGCGGCCGCGGCGCCGGTATACCTGCGAGGTCGCCGGCCGGACGGGAGAACGATGCAGGACTTCGCCACGCGCACCGAGCCGCACCGGCGTGAGCTGCTGGTGCACTGCTACCGCATGCTCGGCTCGGTCCACGAGGCCGAGGACCTGGTGCAGGAGACCCTGGTCCGCGCGTGGAAGGCGTGGGCGGGCTACGATCCGGCCCGCGCGTCCGTGCGCACGTGGCTGTACCGCATCGCCACCAACGCCTGCCTGACCGCGCTGGAGGGGCAGACGCGGCGGCCGCTGCCCTCAGGGCTCGGCCGGCCCAACGAGGACCCGGCCGCGCCGCTCACGCCGTCGTTCGAGATCCCGTGGCTGCACCCTTTCCCGGACGCGCGCCTCGACGACCCCGGGCACCGGCTCGCCCGCCGGGGCACCCTGCGGCTGGCGTTGCTCGCGGCGATGCAGACGCTGCCGCCGAAGCAGCGCGCGGTGCTGATCCTGCGGGACGTCCTGGCGTTCAGCGCGGCGGAGGTGGCCGGGCTCCTGGACACGACGCCCGCGGCCGTCAACAGCGCCCTGCAGCGCGCCCACGCGAGCCTCGGCGGGCTGTCGGCCGACGACGTCGCCGAGCCGGACGACACCGCGGTGGAAGCGGTCCTCGACCGCTACGTGCGCGCGTTCGAGCGTGCCGACGTCACGGGCCTGGTCGAGCTGCTCACCGAGGACGCGGTGCTGGAGATGCCGCCGGTGCCGCTCTGGTACCGCGGCCGCGAGGAGTACGGCGGGTTCATGGCGCGCCTGTTCGGGATGCGCGGCCCGGACTGGCGCCTGACGCGCACCGCCGCGAACGGGCAGCCCGCGCTGGTGGCGTACTGCCGCGACGACACCGGGGTGTACCGCCTGCACACGCTCCAGGTGTTCACCGTCCGCGGCGGGCGGGTGGCGCACAACGTCGTGTTCGCCGATCCCGCCGTGCTCGCCCTGTTCGAGCTGCCCGCGGTGGCGCCGTGACTCAGCCGGCGGCCCGGGCCTCCGCCGGGCGGCCGTAGGCGCTGCCGTCGTTGCTGCGCTGGAGAAGGCCTTCGTCGACGAGGAAGCGGCGGAGCGCGGCGTGGTCGTCGTGGACGGCCGAGAGCTTCTCGCGGACGTCGCGCTCGGTGTAGAGCCGGCCCGGTTCGAACCGCTCGGCGAGGTGGGCGAGCAGGGCGTGGCGGAGCTTGCCCGGCCGCGGGATCGTGACGAGCCGGCCGCGGCTGAACAGCGCGTCGAGCGGGTCGGCCGGGGTCTTGACGAGCGCGTCGCGGAAGACCTCGGGGACGGCGTGGTAGTGGTCGCCGGACCGGGTGACCAGCCCGGCGGCGACCAGTCGCTGCGCGAGCTTCGCCGTCTGCCGGTCTTCGGCGGCCGGGAGCCCCTCCGGCGCGGTGCAGATCCGGGCGAACAGGCGCAGGCGTTCGGGGTCGGCGAGGGCGGCGACCAGCGCTTCCGGTGCAGTCATGAGCGGACGGTACCGGGGCCGGGGCGGCGGGTGAACCGGTTTGGCCCGGCGGCGCTCCGGTGACCGGCACCGGGTGGGACAGCGCGCGGGCGGGTGTCTCACCGTTTCCGTCCACTGTGGACACTATTCGGCGATCGCGATATGCGCGGCCGAACATGAAGGTGTCTCGAATCCACCTTAAATGAATGTTAAGTATCCCGACGTTTGCTGGTACCGTGGCCGGGGAAAGCGGTGGGGGCGAGGGAGTGAACGGGCAATCCGGTTGCCCGAACACCCGCGCCCGGCGGTCCGTGAATTATCAAGGAATTGTGAGCGTCGAATTGCCTGCGGGGGCGGGCGTTCGGTACGGGCCACCCCCACCCCGGGCCGGGAACCGGCGGCTGACCAGGGGATTCGGCTGCGGGAGCGGGGATACCGAACCTTCGGTGCGGAGGGTCCCGCACGGCGGGTACGGGCGGCCACGAACTTCACTCGCCAGCCCCGGGAATGCGTTGACCGTGCCGATCCGCCGTTCGTAGTCTTGCGGCGTCGTCTTCGAGTCGGACGGCTTTATTGGACGCTCAGACCTCAAGCAGAAGGGGGCTTTCCATGGCCGGCATCCGAACGATTTCCCCGCTCGCCACGCACCGCGCCGACCCGGGCCGCCGGGTGGTGCCCGGGCTGCGGCCCGGCATCATCGGCGACTTCGTCGAAGAGGCCGACATGCCGTTGGTCGTGCTCGGCTCGGGCCTGCGGGTCGGTGGCGCGAACGCCGCCTTCTACCGCTGGCTGGGCCGCCGCCCGGCGGAGGTGCTGGGGGAGTCCTTTCCCGACCTCGTCGCCACCGCCCCGGCGTACCTGCGCGAGCGGCTGAACCGGGTCGCCGAAGGCCGTGAGCAGCGTTTTCGCGGCAGTGTCTCGGGTCTGGTGCCCGCCGGCGTCGACCGCGTCACGATCGTGGCCGGCCGGATGCGGGCGCCCGGCGACACGATCCTGCTGACGGTGGTGCCCGAAACCGCGCCCGCCGGGCTGGGCAGCGCGACCGCGGAAAGCTCGCGCTCGGTGTCCGGCATCGAGGCGAAGATCCTCCAGGGCATCGCCAGCGGCCTGTCCAGCGTGCAGATGGCGTCGCGGTTCTACCTGAGCCGCCAGGGCATCGACTACCACGTCGCCCGGCTGCAGCGGAAGTTCAAGGCGGGCAACCGCGTCGAGCTGATCTCGCGGGCCTTCGCCTCCGGGCTGCTGGACTCCACCACGTGGCCGCCGCGGGTGCCGGACTCCCGGCTGGCGAGCTGAGCGCGGGCGGCCGTGCGGTTGCGATCGGCTGACGTCCCGGTGACCGGCCCGGGAACGGCTCCCGGATGCGGTGCTCGTCACACCGCCGGGGCGGTGCCCGGCGCGGCGATTACGCAACGACGTTGTGCGAACGGAAACGCTCATCTGAGCACTCGATCACCACTGTCCACGCCTCCATCACGGTATCTACTGGTAGCCGGCCGCATTGGTCCGGATCTTTCTTCGCGAGAGCCGTCGCCGAGCCGCTCAAATGAGCAGGCGACTTCGGGTAGTGAGGGATAACCCCTGCCGGGTCCCGTCACCCTGTTCGGTAAGTCGATCACGCGATGAGATGAGAGCAGTCAGGAACCGTGCGCTCTGTGTGACGGCACCGGCTCCGACGGGAGGACGGGGAGGCAGCAGATGGTGGATCGGGAGGCCACGACGACCGGGCCGACGCTGGCCGGGCGCGACGCGGAACTGCGTTGGCTCGCCGCGCGGCTGGGCCCCGGCGCGCCTCACCGCACCCCCGCCGTCGTCGTCGTGCGAGGCCCGGTCGGCATCGGCAAGACCAGCCTGCTCGACGCCGCGCTGGCCCGCTGCGGCGACGTCGTCGTCTGCCGGACCGCCGGCGCGGAAGGCGGCCAGGCGTGCCGGAACCTGATCGCCGGGCTGCACGCCGCGGGCGCCCCGGCGCCCGACCCCGAACCCCGCGCCTTCGAAGCGTGGTACACGGATTTCGCCGCCTGGGCCGCAAACCGGCCGGGTGTGGTGCTCGTCGTCGACGACGTGCAGTGGTGTGACGAGCCCACGCTGCGGTGGCTGAGCCTGCTGGCCCGCCGCGCGAACGGCCTGCCGCTGCGGATCGTCCTGGTGCGCGCCGGCGCCGCCGGTCCCGCGGCTGACCGGCTGTCGGACCTGGAATCCTCCTACAGCACCGAGATCCTCGACCTCGGCCCGCTGCCGGCGGAGGCGGTCGCCCGGCTGGCGCGCGAGGTCGCCGGCCCCGGCGGCGGGGAGCTGTTCGTCCAGCACTGCGTCGAGCAGTCCGGCGGGAACCCGTTGCTGCTGCGGGAAATGCTCGACGACCTGAACAAGGTCGCGGCCGGCATCGCGCCGCTGGCCGGGGTGCCGGTCGACACCGGGCTCATCCGTTCACTGTTCGCCTGCCTGCCGGAGTACGTCCGGTCCGTCGCGATCGCGGCGGCGGTGCTCGACGGCCAGGACCTGCTCCTGGTGGCACGCCTGGCCGAAGTGCCGCTGCGCACCGCCGAAGCGGCCGTGGAGATGCTGCGGGCGCAGCACGTCTTCACCGCCGAAGGGCTCGCGTTCCGGCACGACCCGGTGCGCGCCGGGCTGCTCGAGGACGTCCGGCCCAGCGAGCTGGACGGGTGGCGCCGCACCGCGGCGACCCTGCTGAGCGACGCGGCCGAGCCGGCCGAGGTCGTCGCCGAGCAGGTGCTCGAGATCGGCGCGCCGGACGCGTGGATGGTCGACCTGCTGCGGGACGCGGCGAACAGCGCGTGCGACCGGGGCGCGCCCTGGGACGCGCTGCGCTTCCTGCGGCCCGCGTCGGCCGCCCGGCCCGGGGACGCCGGTCTGGCCGTGCAGCTGGCCGAGACGGTCGCCCGGATCGAACCGGGCAGCGGGTTCGACCTGCTGCAGCGGGCGCTGGAGCTGCAGGACGACCCCGAGGACCGGGCGCGCACTGCCGTCCGGCTGGGCCGGCTGGCGCTGGTCGCCCGGCGGTGCCGCACCGCCGTGGGTGTCCTGGAAAGCGCTCTCTCCCGGCTGGGCGAGGACGCGGACCCGCAGCTGCGGCTGCACCTGGAAGCGTTGCTGTGCCTGGTGGGCATCGAAGATCGCGAAAGCCTCCAGAAGCTCGGCACGTGGCTGAACACCGACGACGAGCGCGTGCCCGACGGCGTGGTGGAGGCCGGGCACCTGGCCGTCTGCGCGGTGGTCACCGCGCTCGACGGCGAGCGGCCGGCGCAGGCCGCCGAGTGGGCGCTGCGCGCGATCCGTGGCTACGACCTGACCGACGACGACTCGGCGGTCAGCGCGGCCGTGCTGGCCCTGCTGCTCGCCGACGAGGTCGACGCGGCGCAGGACGAGCTGACCAGGGTGGTCGAGCTCGTGCCCGCGCAGCGCAGTGAATACCTGGCCTTCCGCGCGCTGCTCGGGCACTGGTGCGGCGACCTGACCGCGGCCTCGGCCGACGCCGAACGGGCGTACGCGCTGGGGCGCCGGGCCGAGGGCCGCACCGGCGGGGTGGTGCCGCGCATCGCGTACGCGACCGTGCTGGCGGAGCTGGGGGAGACCGCGGAGGCGGACCGCCTGTTGCGCGAGTCGGACACTTCCCTGCTGTGGGAGCACACGGTGATGCGGCCCTGGTTCCAGCTCGTCGACGCCCGGGTCCGCTGGGCCGCGGGTGACCACGACGCCGCGCTGACGGAGTTCCGGCGGTGCGGGGAAAGCCTCGCCGACGTCGGCATCGCCAACCCGCTCCTCGCGCCGTGGTGGTTCGAGGCGGCGTGCCTGCTGGCCGACGAAGGCCACCACGAAGCCGCCGCGGAGTTCGCGGCGCACGGCCGGGAACCGGCCGAGCGGTGGGGCACCCCGCGCGCGGTCGGGATGGCCCGCCTCGCCGCCGGGGTCGCCGCGCCGCCCGCGTCACGGATCGGGGTGCTGGAGGAGGCCGCGGCGATCCTGGCCGGCTCGCCGGCACGCCGGGAGGAAGCACTGGCGGAGTTCCAGCTCGGCCGCGCGCTGGTGTCGGTGGGGGACACGGCGGCGGCCCGGGCCCGGCTGCGCCGCGCGGTGGAGCTGAGCCTGCGGGGCGGCGACCGGCGGCTGCTGCGCCGGGCCCAGCAGACGGCGGCCGACGCCGGCATCCCGGGCCAGGCGTCCCCGCTGGCGTCGCTGAGCCCCGCCGAGCGCCTGACGGCCGGGCTCGCGGGGCGCGGGGTGAGCAACCGCGTGATCGCGGAGCGGCTGTTCGTGACGGTCCGGACGGTGGAGACCCATTTGACGAGCGTGTACCGCAAGCTGCGCATCACCGGCCGCGCGGAGCTGGCGGCGGCGCTGGACCAGCCCGACGGCACGGCGCGCCCGGCCGCGCTGGGGGTGTCCCGGTGAGCGCCGTGCGGTGGTGGGTGGTCTCGAGCGGCGAGGGCGTGGCGGAGTGCTGGACCTGGCTGGGCGCCGCGCCCGCCGAGCGCCCGCCCGGGCCCGCGAGCACCGATCCCCGCGCCGAACCCGCGCCCGGCCGACCGGCTGACGGCGCCACCCACCCCGGCACCCTGGGAGCCTCCCGATGAGCGCCGTCCGGCGGCTGGACGCCCCTGCCGACCACCTGGTCGAGCGCGAGACCGAACTGCGCGTTCTCACCGACCTCCTCGACGACCTCGGACGCGGCCGCGCCGGGAACGTGCTCGTCATCGGGCCGCCCGGCAGCGGGCGCACCGCCCTGCTCGAGCAGACCGCCGCCCTCGCCGCGGAGCGGAACCTTCAGGTCTTCAGCGCGCGCGGGTCGGCCACCGAGGCCGAGCTCCCCTACGGGCTGCTTTCCCAGCTGCTGGCCGGAGTTCCCGAGCTCGCCGCCGTCCCCTGGCTGCCCGCTCTCCTCGAGGACGGCGCCGACGTCCAGGTGCTGCACGAGCTGCTCTGCCAGCGCCTGCTGGAGGCGGCGCGACGGCGGCCGGTGCTGCTGGTCGTCGATGACATCACCCTCGTCGACGACCGGTCCGCGGCCTGGCTCGCCGCGCTGCAACGCCGCCGCGGCCCGGCGCCGCTGCTGCTGCTCGCCGCCCACGCCGGCCTGCCGGAGCCCGGTGGTGACGAGCCGGGGCCGTTCAGCCCGGCCGGGCTGCCGGGGGAGCGCCGGCTGGTGGTGCGGCTGCGGCCGCTCAGCCCCGCCGCCGTCCGCCGGGTCGTGCACGCCGTCCCGGCGCCGCGGCCGCCCGCCGGGGAGCTTTACGCGGCCACCCAAGGAAATCCGGCGCTGCTGGCCGAGGTGCTCACCCGCTCGGCCGCCCGGCCGGGCCGCGGCACCGAGATCGGCGCGATCACCGCCGACGTCCGCCGCGAAGGCGTGCTCGGCCTGCTCGCACGGCTGCCGGCGGACCTCGCCGCGCTGGTGCGGATGATCGCGGCCGTCGGCACCGTCGACGAGGCCTACCTGCGCCCGCTCGCCGGCCCTCTCGGCATGCCGATCGCGCGGGCCCTGCGGGTGCTCGCCGACTTCGGCCTGATCGGCGCCGACCCGGACGAGCCGATGGACACCGACGTCGCCACCTGGGTGCTGGCGGCGACCGGTCCGGAGGAGCGCGCCCGGATGCGCCGCAGCGCGGCCGAGCTCGGCCACCGCCGGGCGGCGCCCGAAGAAGAGATCGCCGAGCTGCTGCTCGGGTCCGAGCCGGTCGGCCAGGCCTGGGCCCTCGAAACCCTGCACGCGGCCGCGCGGCGACGTCGCGAGGCGGGCGACCGCGCCGGTGCGGCCCGCTACTACCGCCGTGCGCTGACCGAGCCGGCCCCCGACGGCGCCCTCGCACGGCTGCGGCTCGAGCTGGAGACGGTCGAGGCGTCGTCGTGCCCGTTCACCGGCGACCTGCGCCTGGTCCGGGCCACGCCCGTCGCCGCCGACGGCGAGTCCGTCCGAACGCGACTGTCCGCAGTGGACCTGATGCTGCTGCGGGGGGCCCGTGACAACGCCTTGCGCGAGCTGGCCGGGTTGAGCGCCGCGGTGCTCGGCGAGGACGACCGCGCGAACGTCATCGCGTTGCACTGGCTGGCCGAAGGCACCGGCCGCGGCGCCGTCACGCTCGGCGTGCCCGCCGTCGCCGACGTCGACCCGGCCGGGATGAGCCCGGCGCAGGCCGCCGTGGCGGCGTGGCTGGCCACGATGGCCGGCCGGGACAGCCGGGCCGCGCGACGGCTGGCGCGGCGGGCGGGGGAGACCTGGCACGACCGGGTTTCGCTGTACGCGCCGAGGCTGGCGATGGCCGCGGCCTTCGGCCAGACCGACGACGTCCTCGAGGCGCTTTCGGCCTACGACAGCGTGATCGCCGCCGGCACGGCCGCGGGGGCCCGCGTGCCGGTGGTGCTGGCGCTGACCGGCCGCGCCTGGATCCACCTGCAGCGCGGCCGCGTCCAGGCCGCCGAAGACGCGCTCGCCGAGGCGACCGCGTCCGACCCGCCCGGGGGCCGGCCGCCGACCGTGGCCGGGGCGCTGAGCACGATCGCGATCGCCGCGGCGCTGACCCGCGGCGACCTGGTGGCCGCCCAGCGCGCGGTCGACGCGGCCGGCGGCGACACCGGGCCCGGGATCACCACGCCGTACCTGCTGTTCATGCGCGGCTTGCTGGAGCTGGACCTGAAACGCCACCAGCGCGCGCTCGGCCTGTTCCAGGAGTGCGGCCGGCGGATGCACGCGCTCGGCTGGACCAACCCCGGCATGGTCCCGTGGCGCTCGCACGTCGCGATCGCCGCGCAGGCCCTCGGCGACGAGCACACCGCCGCGGCGATGATCAGCGAAGAGTGGCAGCTGGCCCAGAACTGGGGCACCCGCACCGCGATCGGGCGCACCCACCTCGGCGCCGGGGTGGCGGTGCGCTCGGAGGACGCGGTGTTCCGGCTGACCCAGGCGGTGAACGCGCTCCAGCAGTCGCCGGCCAGGGTGCTCTACGTCGAAGCGCTGCTGCTGCTCGCCGCGGCGCAGCTCAACCGCGGGCAGACCGGCGGGGTGGCACGCCAGCTGCGCGAGGCCGAGCGGCTCGCGACCGCCTACCAGCTCGGCTGGGCCACGACGCGGATCGCCGACCTCGGGAAACGGCTGTCGATGCGGCCCAAACCGCGGCCGAGCCACCGCGCGGCGTCCCGGCGGTGGCGGTCGCTCCCGCCCGCCGCGGCCGATCTCGTCCGCCGGGTGCTGGCGGACGCGTCCAACGCCGACCTGGCGGCCGAGCTGGGGATCAGCAAGCGGGCCGTCGAGCTCCGGCTGACCGCGATCTACCGGCAGCTCGAAGTCACCGGGCGGGCCGAGCTGCGTGAGCTGTTCGCGGCGCTGGACAAGGAGCTCTGATCCGTCGTCATGATGATCGAGCGCGCTGAACAGCTGGCCGCGCTCGCCGCGGCGGTCGCCCGCGTCCGGGCGGGCGAAGGGGAACTGGTCGTCGTCCGCGGCGGGCTCGGCACGGGCCGGTCGGCCCTCCTGCACGCGGCGGGCGAAGAGGCGGCGGCCCGCGGCCTGCGTGTCGTCCGGACGGTGGCGACGCCGTCGGAGCGCGACGTCGACCACGGCGTCGTCCGGCTGCTGCTGGACCCGCTGCTGGAGTCGGGGCAACGCGGGGAGCTGCCCGCCGAGGTGCGGCTGGACCGCGGTTTCCCGCCACCACCGGGGTCGTGCGGGCGGCGCGCGCACCTCGTTTTGCACGAGCTGCTGGGCCTGTTCACGAAGGTGGTGCACGACAGCGGCCCGGTCGCGCTGCTCGTGGACGACCTGCAGTGGGCGGACCCGGCGTCGCTGCGCTGGCTCGCCTACCTCGCCAACCGGCTGGGCCACCTGCGTGTCCTCGTCGTGGCGACCCTGCTGGAAGGGGACAGCGGCGCGGGTGAGGTGGTCGTCGAGGACATCGTCCACGCCGCGGCACGCCGGGTGCACGCGACGCCGTTGTCGGCCGCGGGGGTGCGCGCCTACCTCGCCGCGCGCTGCGGCGAACCGCCCGAGGACGAGTTCGCGGCGACCTGCCACGCCCGGACCGGCGGGCTGCCGATGCTGCTCGAAGCCCTCGTCAACGCGATGCTCGGGCACGGGCTGCGGCCGGTGACGGCCACCGCCGCCGAGCTCGCCGCCCTGCGGCCCTCGCCGGCCGCGGCCCGGCTGTCACGGTGCCTGCGCGCCCAGCCGGAAGCCGTCGGCACGGTCGCCAAGGCGATGGCGGCGCTCGGCGAAGCGACCGAGGCCGAGGTGATCGCCGAGGTCGCCGGGCTCGACCTGCCGGACTTCGACGCCGTCGAACGCACGTTGCGGCGGCTCGGGCTCGTCGAGGACCCGACCGGCGGCGGGTTGCTGCGGTTCGCCGGGGCGATGACCGGCGACCTGATCGCCGACCAGCTGACCGCGGACGAGCAGGACCGGCTGCACCTGCGCGCGGCGAACGTCTACTACCGCCACGGGCGGCCGGTGGAGCAGGTCGGGCGGCAGCTGCTGGCGACCGTCGCCGAGCCCGAGCCGTGGGCGGCCGAGGTGCTGCGGACCGCGGCCGGTGCGGCGCTGGCCAACGCCGCGCCCCGCACCGCGGCCCAGTACCTGCGGCACGCGCTGGCGCACCCGGGCGCGGACCGCGCGGAGCTGCTGGTGGACCTCGCCGCCGTCGAGCGCGGGTACGACTTGCCGGCCGCGCACCGGCACCTGCACCAGGCACTCGGGCTCGTGCGCGACCCGGCGGACCGCGCGTTCGCCCTCGGCCTGCTGCCGGTGGTGACCGGGCCGCGGTTCGGCCCGGACGTCCGCCACCTCCGGCGGACGCTCGAGGAGCTGCGGGCCGAGCCGGGACCGGACGCGGCGGAGGCGGCGCTGCGGCTGGAGGCCCGGCTGCGGTACCTGGAGCGGGCCCAGCCCGGCTCCGGGCGAGCGGCGGCCGAGCGGCTGGCCGAACTCGGGCCGTCCCCGGCGCAGGGTTCTTCGGCCCAGCGCGAGCTGGTCGCGGTGCTGCTGCACCTGATGACCGTCGCCGACACCGCGCCGCGCGAGTTCATCGCGGACCTGGCGCGGCAGGTGCTGGAGCGGGAACCCGGGTCGCCGAACCAGATGTACACGACGTTGCCGCTCGTGGTGGTGGTGCTGGCCGCGGCGGACGCGCTCGAAGGCGTCGAGTCGTGGCTGGCGGCGGCCTGCGGACCGGACGAGAACCCGGACCTGCCGACGCTGGTGGCCTGGACCGGGCAGGCGCTGGCGGCGTTCGCCGCGGGCCGCCTCGGCGCGGCGCGCGAGCGGGCCCTGGCCGCGCTCACCGCGGCCGGTCCGAGCCGGCTCGGCATCACCTCGACGGCGATGCGCGTGCTGACCGAAATCGCCGTGGAGCAACGGGATCCGGCGCTGGCCCGGCTGGTCGTCGAGCACTGCGAGCCGGAGCACGAGCCGTGGCTGAAGTCGTTGGCCCACGGCGGTCTCGCGCTGACCGAAGGCAACCACACGGCGGCGATCGAGTACTTCGTGGACTGTTCGCACCAGGTGGAGCGATCAGGCCGCGCCAACAGCGTGCTGCTGCCGGTCCGCGGCAAGATCGCCCTCCTGCTGGCGGCGACGGACCAGCCGGAACGCGCCGAGTCGATCGCCCGCGAAGAAGTCGACCGCGCCACGGCGTGGGGAGCACCGGCGGCGGTCGGCCGAGCCCTCCGGATCCGGGCGACGCTCGTCGACCGCGACGAGGAGGCGGTGCCGCTGCTGCGTGAGGCGGCGGAAGTGCTGGCCCGGTCGGCGGATCGGTTGGAGCTGGCCCGGGTGCTGCTGACGCTGGGCGAGCGCGACACGGGGCCGGACGCACGCGAGCACCTGGAGGAGGGTCGCCGCCTGGCGACCGAGTGCGGCGCGACCTGGCTGGTCCGCGCGGCTGCGGAACCGGCCGAGCCCACGGACGGCGGCCCGCTGACGGCGACTGAACAGCGGGTGGTGGATCTCGCCGTGTCGGGGAGCCGGAACCGGGACATCGCGGAGCTGCTGCAGGTGACGGTGCGGGCGGTGGAGAAGCATTTGACGAGTTCGTACCGGAAGCTGGGGATTTCGGGGCGGGCGCAGTTGGCGGCGGCGATGCGGGGGCATCGGGCTGGGTGAAGCCGGGCGCGGTTCGGCGCGCCGGGGAAGTGGGGGGGGGGGGGGGGGGGGGGGGGGGGGGGGGGGGGGGGGGGGGGGGGGGGGGGGGGGGGGGGGGGGGGGGGGGGGGGGGGGGGAGGGGGGGGG
>NZ_JBVJON010000010.1:0-54599 GCF_055583145.1 Amycolatopsis sp. NPDC104819
CCCCCCCCCCCCCCCCCCCCCCCCCCCCCCCCCCCCCCCCCCCCCCCCCCCCCCCCCCCCCCCCCCCCCCCCCCCCCCCCCCCCCCCCCCCCCGGGACCGGCACCGGCCGGTTCTTCCTCCGGAAGCTCCTCGAAGCCGTCATCAGCATCGTGCTGGTGGTCGTGCTGTTCTTCTTCCTCTTCCGCATGCTGCCCGGCGACCCGGTCGCCGCCATGACCCGCGACCGCGCCACCAGCCCCCAGCAGATCGCCGAGCTGCGCGAGAAGATGGGCGTCGACAAGCCCATCTTCGTCCAGTTCGGCCAGTACTTCTGGAACCTGCTGCACGGCGACCTCGGCGAGTCCCGGCTGCTCAACAACGGCCGCCCGGTCGCGGACATGATCGGCGAACGGCTCTGGCCGACCATCCTGCTCGTCGGCAGCGCCACCATCCTCGCCGTCCTCATCGGCCTGTGGCTGGGCATCCGCGCCGCCTGGCGCCGCGACAGCTTCTTCGACCGCGCCCAGACCGGCATCGCGCTCACGCTGTGGTCGGTGCCGCAGTTCTGGCTCGGCCTGATGCTGCTCGTGGTCACCGGCGGCCTGTTCCCCAGCCGCGGCATGCACTCCCCGGACGCCGCGCCCGACGTGCTCTCCCAGACCGTCGACGTCCTGCACCACCTGGTGCTGCCGTGCGTGACGCTGCTGGCGGTGTTCTACGCCCAGTACATGCTGATCATGCGGTCGTCGCTGCTGGGGGAGATGAACGCCGACTACCTCACCACCGCCCGCGCCAAGGGCCTGCGCGACGACCTCGTCCGCCGCCGCCACGCCGTCCCCAACGCCCTGCTGCCGACCACCACGCTGGTGTTCATGCAGTTCGGCCAGGTCGTCGCCGGCGCGGTCACCGTCGAAGCCGTGTTCAGCTGGCCCGGCCTCGGCCAGCTGACCTACGACGCGCTGCACGGCCCCGACCTGCCGGTGCTGCAGGGCGTGTTCACCGTGCTGGCGAGCGCGGTGGTGCTGATGAACCTGCTCGCGGAGCTGCTCTACCGCGTGCTCGACCCCAGGGTGCGTACCTCATGACCACCGCCGAGACCCCGCGGCAGATCGCCTGGAGCCGCCGCCGCGCGTCCCTCGCCCGGACCTGGCGCGAGTTCGCCTCCCAGCGCGCCGCGCTCATCGGGCTGGTGCTGCTCGCCGCCACCGTGGTCGTCGCGCTGCTGCTGCCGCTGATCAGCGACGAAAGCGGCCTCGACGTCACCAAGGCGGCCGGGCAGCCGCTCAGCCCGCCCACCGGCGACTACTGGCTCGGCACCGACAACTTCGGCCGGTCGGTGCTGCTCATGACGATCTGGGGCAGCCGGATCTCCCTGCTCGTCGGGTTCTCCGCGGCGCTGCTGTCGGTCGTCATCGGCACCGTCATCGGCATCACCGCCGCGCACTTCGGCGGCTGGGTGTCGGCGACGCTGCTGCGGTTCACCGACTTCTTCCTCGTCCTGCCCTCGCTCATCCTGGCGATCGCCCTCTCGGCGGTGCTGCCCAAGGGCGTCGGCACGATCATCGTCGCGATCGGCCTGACCGCCTGGCCCAGCACCGCCCGCCTGGTCCGCGCCCAGACGCTGACCATCGAGAGCCGCCCGTACATCGAGCGCGCCCACGCCCTCGGCGGCGGCCACCTGCACGTCATCGGCAAGCACGTCCTGCCCGGCGTGATGCCGCTCGTGCTGGCCAACACCACCCTCGTCGTCGGCAACGCCGTCATCGCCGACGCCACCCTGTCGTTCCTCGGCGTCGGCGACCCCAACTCCGTCACCTGGGGCCTGGTGCTGGAGAACGCCCTCAACAACGGCGCCATCAGCCGCGGCGCGTGGTGGAACGTGCTCCCGCCCGGCATCGCGATCGTCCTCGTCGTCCTCTTCTTCACCCTGGTCGGCCGGGGCCTGGAGACCGTGCTCAACCCGAGGTTGAAGAAGTGACCACCCCGCTGCTGCAGCTCGACGACCTGACCGTCACCTACACCGTGGGCGAGCAGGACATCCCCGCCGTCCGCGGCGTCTCCCTCGGCCTCGACCCCGGCGGCACCCTCGGCATCGCGGGGGAGTCGGGCTCGGGCAAGTCGACCGTCGCGATGAGCGTCCTGCGGCTGCTGCCCCGCACCGCGAAGATCACCGGCGAGATCCTCCTCGACGGCGAAGACGTCACCGCCATGAAGTGGGGCCGCCTGCGCGCGGTCCGCTGGGCCGAGGCGTCGGTGGTCTTCCAGGGCGCCATGCACGCGCTCAACCCGGTCCGCAAGATCGGCGACCAGATCGCCGAGCCGCTGCGACTGCACCCGCCCGAAGGCGGCAAGGCGCTCACCGACGCCCAGGTCGACGCGCGGGTCGCCGAGCTGCTCACCCAGGTCGACCTGCCGCCGAGCCGCGCCGGCGCCTACCCCCACGAGCTCTCCGGCGGGCAGAAGCAGCGGGTCATGATCGCGATGGCCCTGGCCTGCTCACCCCGGCTGATCATCGCCGACGAGCCGACCACCGCCCTCGACGTCATCGTCCAGGCCCAGGTCCTCGACCTGCTCTCCCGGCTGGTCGCCGAACAGGACATCGGCCTGATCATGATCAGCCACGACCTGTCGGTGCTCGCCGCCACCTGCAAGCGCATCGCCGTGATGTACGACGGGCAGATCGTCGAGGAGGGTCCCAGCGCCGAGGTGATGGGCTCGCCTCAGCACGAGCACACGCGGGCGCTCGCCGCGGCGTTCCCGACCGTCGGCGACCCGGTGTCGCGCTTCGCCCCGGCCACCAGCATCCCGCTGCCGCCCGAACCGCCGGAACGGGTGGCGGGCGAGCCGCTGCTGGCCGCGGAAAACCTGCGCGTGTCCTTCCGCGACCGCACCGGCAAGCGCATCAACGCCGTCGCCGGGGTCGACCTCACGGTGGCGCGCGACGAGATCGTCGCCCTGGTCGGCCAGTCCGGCTCCGGCAAGACCACGCTCGCCCGCACCCTGCTCGGCCTGCAGAAACCCGACTCCGGCGTGGTCCGCTACGCCGGGGACCCGGTGCCCACCGGCGGCGCCGGGCTCAAGGCCTACCGCCGTCAGGTGCAGCTGGTCCTGCAGGACCCGACCAGCGCGCTCAACCCGGCCCACACCGTCTACGAGGCCGTCGCCGAAGGCCCCCGCATCCACAAGCTGGCCGACGAGCGCGCGGTCGTCCACCGGGCCCTGGAGGCCGCGGAGCTGCGACCGGCGGAGAAGTACGCCGACCGGCTCCCGCACCAGCTCTCCGGCGGGCAGCGCCAGCGCGTCGTCATCGCCGGGGCACTGGCGCTCGAGCCGTCGGTGGTGGTGGCCGACGAGCCGGTCGCCTCTCTCGACGCGTCCGTGCGCGGCGAGATCCTGGGGCTGCTGCTGCGGCTGCGCCGCGAGCTCGGCCTCGCCGCGCTGGTGATCACCCACGACCTGGGCCTGGCCTGGAACATCGCCGACCGCGTCGCCGTGATGTACCGCGGCGAGCTCGTCGAAACCGGGACGGTGGAACAGGTCCTGCTCGACCCGCGGCACGAGTACACGAAGTCCCTGCTGGCCGCCCTGCCCGGCGGCACCGCCCAGCGCCGGACCGTCGAAACCTGACACTGCGGGAACCCCGCCCGAGCGCAGTGTGTAACCTCCGAACGGAAATGGCGACCACCACCGACCCCGCGCAGAGGCCCTCGACCGGACTGGCCGAGCGGCTCCTCACGCCTTCGCGATTCCCGTACCGCACGATCGCGATGGGCACGGTCGGGAGCACCCTGCTCATGCTCGCCGCCTTCGGCGCCGGCGGCATCCTGATCAAGGACCCCGTGCTCGGCCACGGCCCGATCTCGTGGATCCGCTACGGCCACGGGCGCATGCTCGCCAACGCCGTCCTCTACACCGGCTTCGGTCTCGTCGTCTGGGCCTGGGTCCGGCTCGGCCGCTACGTGCTGGCCGGCCGCATCGGCAGCCGACCCATCCTGGTCGCCGCCGGCTGCTGGATGGCCCCGCTGCTGGTCTCGCCGCCGCTGTTCACCCGCGACGTCTTCTCCTACCTCGGCCAGGGCGCCCAGCTGCTCTACGGGCTCGACCCCTACGCCAACGGCCCCGCCGAGCTCGACGTCCTGCCGAACGTCGTGCAGAACGTCCACCCGCTCTGGCAGACCACCCCGGCGCCGTACGGGCCGCTGTTCCTGCTGATCTCCAAGGGCGTCGTCTCGGTCAGCGGCGACAACATGATCCTCGGCGTCATCCTCATGCGCCTCGTGCTGCTGGTGGGGCTCGCGGGCACGCTGTGGGCGCTGCCGCGGCTGGTCAAGCACCTCGGCGGCAAGCTCCCGGTCGCGCTGTGGCTCGCGGTCGCCAGCCCGATGATGGTCATCCACCTCTTCGGCGGCCCGCACAACGACCTGATGATGCTCGCGTTCCTCACCATCGGCGTCCTCGCCGCCCTGGAACGCAAACACGTCGTCGCGGTCGTCCTGGTCACGATCGGCATGCTGATCAAGCCGACGGCCGCGATCGCGCTGCCGTTCATCGTCTGGATGTGGGCCAACCACATGGCGGGCGAGTCGAAGGTCCGCAACTTCCTGCGCGCCGGAGCGGCGTCGGTCGGGCTGTTCCTGCCGGTGTTCGTCGCCGGCACGTGGATCTCGCTCGGCTCGCTCAACCTCGGCTGGTGGTCCGGGCTCAAGGCCCCGCAGCTCATCGCGAACTGGCTGAACATCCCCACCGGCATCGGCGAGGTGTTCTACAACCTGGTCCACCTCGTGGTGGACGTCCAGGTGTCCCCGTTCGTCACGGTCGCCCGCGCGGCCGGCATGCTCCTGCTGATCGGCTTCGGCATCCGCCAGTGGTGGCTCGGCCGCGGCGGCGGCACCGAGGCCGTCTACCGCGCCGGGATCTCGCTGCTCGCGGTGGCGATCCTCATGCCGCCCACCCTGCCGTGGTACCTGACCTGGGGTTTTGTGCTCCTGTCGGCGTTCAAGTGGCAGCCGCGGCACCTCGCGCTGGTGGTGGCGGTCTCGGTGTTCGTGACGCTGGTCTACTACCCGACTGGCGAGCAGGCCCTCTACGACTGGTGGTTCATCGCGCTGGTCGTGGTGGCGAGCCTGTACTCGGCGGCGTCCCTGCTGCGCCCGGACCCGCTGGGCCTGATCGACGCGTGGCGCCGGCCGGAGAAGTTCCTCCGCGACTGAGAGCCGGCCCGGCAGGTCGTTTGAGCAGCACCGCGACCTCGACGGCCTGCCCCTACCGGGCCGGGCGACTGCGCGCGATCTCCTCCGCGACCTTCTGCAGGAACCACACCATGATCTCGTGGGGGACGCTGTGCTCCTGCGGGGCGTGAACACGCACGGTCGGCTCCACCGTCAGATCTTCGTCGGGCACGACCCCCGTCATGATCAAGTCGCCGGACTTGACGTCGGTCAGCTCGACGAACCAGGCCTCTTCCGGTACGGCGTACATGAACTGCACCCCGTAGTGGCGCCCGGCGTGCTCCCGTTCTTCGTAAGCCATGGTCGGACGATGCCACACCGGTCCGCCGCGGGACAGCCGATTTCAGGCGCCCGCCCAGCCGCTCCACTTGCGCACCCGCGTGACCACCACCGCGTGCTCCGGCGGCCTTTCCGCGTACTGCTCGTACTTCGCGACCAGCCACGAAACCGGCTCCGCGCCCGGCGGCAGGACCCAGGCCGAACCGTCCGCGCGGGCCCACCACAGCCGCGACCAGTCCTCGTCGTAGCCGTCGGCCAGGAAGCACACTGCCGGGTTCTCCGCGATGTTCGCGAGCCGCCGCAGCGCCACCGTCGACTTCGGCTTGTGGTCGACCGCGAACGCCACCTCGTCCCCGCGCACCGCGAACGTCACCGGCACCAGGTGCGGGATCCCGGCAGCCGAGACCGTCGCCAGGCGCGCCACCCGTGCCGCGGAGAACCGCTCCCTGGCTTCTTCGGGAGTCATGTCAGCGCAGGGGAGTCGAAGGTCAGCGTCCCCAGGTCCGCGTCCAGCGTCACCGGCACCCCCAGCGGCAGCGTCGGCGACGACGCCACGTGCCCGAACCCGAACTCCTCCACCATCGGCACCTCCAGCGGCCCCAGCCGCTCCAGCAACAGCGCCCGGACGTCCGACGGGGCGCCGCACGCCGCCCACGAGCCCAGGACGATTCCTCGGACCCCGGTGAACCAGCCGCTGCGCAGCAGCTGCGTCAGCATCCGGTCCAGCCGGTACACGCTCTCGGTGACGTCCTCCAGCAGCACCACCGCGTCCCGCGCGGACCCCTGCTCCGGCGTCCCCAGCCCCGCCGCCAGCAGCGACAGGTTCCCGCCCGTCAGGACTCCCGACGCGCGGCCCGGCACCAGCGGCGAACCGCCGCGCACCACCAGGTTCCGCTCGGGGTCGAACAACGACCGCCGCAGGTGCTCCACCGCGAAGTCGTCGAACAGCACGCTCGCCGGCATCGGCGAGAACAAACTGGACAGTCCCAAGTGGACGTTCACCGCCCGGTGCAGCGCGGTGACGTCCGACGACCCGGCCAGCACCTTCGGGCCCGCTTCCCGCAGCGCCGCCCAGTCCACCAGGTCCAGCATCCGCTGCACGCCGTAACCGCCGCGCGCGGCCAGGACACATCGGACACCGGGGTCGAGCCACGCCTCGGTGAACTCCGCCGCCCGCGCGGCGTCCGAACCGGACAGGTACGGCGGCGACCCCGGCTCGGCCGTCACGCACGGCCCGACCCGCACCTCGACGCCCCAGCCGCGCAGCACCGGCAGCGCCTTCTCCAGCAGGTCCGCCGGCACCGGCCCGGCCGGCGCGACCAGCGCCAGGGTGTCGCCCGCACGCAGGCGTGGCGGCCTCATCGCCGCAGCTCCAGCCGCGCAACGTCCGGTGTCTCGAACCCGAGCACCTGGCCGTAGAACGACAGCTCCGCCGCCAGGGCCGCCTCGATCGTCGCGGCCTGCCGGAACCCGTGCTGCTCGCCGGGGAACCGCTGGTAGGCGTACGGGATCCCGAGGCCGGCGAGCCGCGCCACGAACCGGTCCGCCTGCTGCGGCGGGCAGATCCGGTCCTCCAGGCCCTGCTGGAGCAGCACCGGCCCGGCCAGGGTGGCGGCGTTGGCCAGTGGCGAGCGTTCGACGTACCGCTGTCTCGCCGCGGGCAACGGCCCGACCAGCCCGTCCAGGTAGTGCGACTCGAAGTCGTGGGTCTCACCCCCGCCGCCGGCCCAGTCGGCCAGGTCCAGCACCGGGTACATCACCGTGCCCGCCTTGTAAGTCTTCGTCGTGGTCAGCGCCGCCGCGGCGGTGAACCCGCCCGCGCTGCCGCCGCGGATCGCGAGCCGGTCGCGGTCGGCCAGCCCGGCTGCCACCAGCGCCTCGGCCACCGCGGCGCAGTCCGCGACGTCGACCACGCCCCACTGGCCGCGCAGCCGCTCCCGGCGGGCCCGCCCGAACCCGGTCGACCCGCCGTAGTTCACCGCCGCGACGGCGAGGCCGCGGCTGGTGAAGTAGGCGATCTCCAGGTCCAGCGTCGCGTGGTGCTGCCCGGTCGGGCCGCCGTGGACGTGCACCAGCACCGGCGGAAGCTCACCCGCGGGCGCCGCGAACTCCGGGTTCGCGGGCGGGTACAGCACCACCGGCACCGGCTCCCCGTCCGCCGCCGTGAACACCCGCTCCTGCGGCACCGGCAGGAACGCCGTCGGCAGCTCGGGCTGCGGCGTCAGGTCCGTCAGCTCCCCGCTGCCGAGCGCGACGTGGACCACGGCGGACTCGCGCAGCGGACCGGCCGCGACCCCGGCGACCCCGCCGCCGTGCGCGGCGAACCCGGTGCTCGACCAGGCCGTCAGCTCCTCGGCGACCGGCGTCACCGAGCCGTCCGTTTCGTCGAGCACCGCCAGCCGGCCCGACACCAGCACCGCGTGACGGCCGCCGCCCAGCGGCACGAACCACCGCGAGCCCGCCTTCCACAGCGGCCCGCCCAGCTCCCGCTCCACCGGCGCCAGGTTCACCACCGAGCCGTCCAGCCCGATCCGGTGCAGGTTCCACCAGCCGTCCGGGTCCAGCAGGGCCAGCAGCGTTGTCGCCGTCTCCCACTCGACCTGGCACACGGCGACGTCCGGGCCGCCGGCCAGGACGCGGTGCGGCTCGAACGAGCCGTCCTCGGCCACCGGAGCCACGCACAGCTCGGTGCCGTCCCACGGCATCGCCGGGTGGTCCCAGCCGAACCAGGCGGCGTGCCGCCCGTCCGGCGACAGCTTCGGCACGGTCAGGAAGTGGTGACTCGCCGCCAGCACCCGCTCGGCTCCGCCGGCCGGCGCGATCGACACCAGCTCCCGCTCGACGTCGGTGGGCCGCGAGCCCACCGACCGCTCGCGCACCGCCCACACCTCACCCGGCCGGCCCTCCCGGAGGTCGCCGTAGCGGACGCTCTGGGGCCGCGCGGGCTCCGGTGTCAGCGGCGCCACACCGGTTTCGCTCACCGCGTAAACCCGCTGATCCGCCCAGTGCGTGAACACCACCACACCGCCGGCGACCACCCACGGCCGGCCGCCGTACTCGTGCAGCCGGTTGCGGACGCTCCACGGGGCCGGCAGGACGTCCTCGGTGCCGCCCGGCACCGCCCGCACCAGGGCGACCCGCCCCTGCTCACCGGGCCGCGCCTCGGCCCACCACACCTCGTCCCCGACGACGTCGAGCCACTGCGGGCCGCCGCCGGCGGCGGCCACGGCGGCGGCGGTGATGGGCGAAGACCAGGTTCCGTACGGGGCGATCCGAGACACCCCCAGAGGCTAGCGGCCCGCGAAGGTGGGGCGGCGGATGCCGATCATGCGCCGGTGGCCTAGGGTCGTCGGTGCTATGTCTCGCGTAATCCACGTCTTCCGCCAGCCGGATCGGTTCGTCGCCGGCACCGTCGGCGAGCCCGGCGATCGCACGTTCTACCTTCAGGCCTCCGAGGACGTGCGCACCATCAGCGTCACCATCGAAAAGCAGCAGGTCGTCGTCCTCGCGGAACGCCTCAGCTCGCTGCTCGAGGAGGTCGCCAGCCGCTTCGGCGCCGACGTGCCCGAGGACGTCCCCGACGACCTCGTCGACGTCGACCCCCTGACCGTGCCGGTCGAGGAGGAGTTCCGGGTCGGCACCATGGGCCTGGGCTGGGACGCCGACAGCAGCGCCGTCGTCGTCGAGCTGCTCGCCATCACCGAGGGCGAGGTCGACGAGACGGTCGTGCTCGACGACACCGAGGAGGGCCCGGACGCCGTCCGCGTCTTCCTCACCCCGGCCGCCGCCCGCGCGTTCGCCGAGCGGGCCGACCGGGTCGTCAACGCCGGCCGCAAGCCGTGCCCGCTGTGCGGGGAGCCGCTCGACCCGGCCGGGCACATCTGCCCCCGGCAGAACGGCTACCGGCGCGACACCGACGCGGGCGAAGACTGACCATGGCCGACACCCCGGCGGACCAGCCGGACCCGGCCGACCCGGCGTCGCGCGAGCTGGTCACCCACGGCCGCATCGACGTCGAAGGCCGGCTCGTCGACGCCTCCAACGTGACGCTCTTCTGCGCCATCGAGCTCGACGGCGTCACCGGGCGCGTCGTGTACAAGCCGGTGTCGGGGGAGCGGCCGCTGTGGGACTTCCCGGACGGCACGCTCGCCGGGCGTGAGGTCGCCACCGCGATCGTCGCCGACGCCGCCGGCCTCGGCGCGATCCCGCCGACCGTGCTGCGCGACGGCCCGTTCGGCCCCGGCATGGTCCAGCTGTGGGTCGAGACCACCGAGGACGACGTCGTCGAAGTCCTCCCGCCCGACGAGGTCCCCGAAGGCTGGCGCGTCGTGCTGCACGCCCACGACCGGCTCGGCGAGCCCGCGGTGCTGGCCCACGCCGACCACCCCGGGCTGCGCGACCTCGCCGCGCTCGACATCGTCGTCAACAACACCGACCGCAAGGGCGGGCACCTGCTCCCGGGGGTCGACGGGCGCGTCTACGGCGTCGACCACGGCATCTGCCTGCACACCGACCCGAAGCTGCGGACCGTGCTGTGGGGCTGGATCGGCGAGCCGGTGCCGCCGGACACCGTCGAGAAGCTCCGCAAGCTGCGTTCGGAGCTCGATGGCGGCCTCGGCACGACGCTGTCCGAGCACATCACGAAGTTCGAGATCCGCGCGCTGGCCGAACGCACCGACGTGCTGCTCGCCGAAGGCATCTTCCCCGAGCCCGGCGACGACTGGCGCGCCATCCCGTGGCCCCTGTTCTAGTCGACGCCGCCGCCCGCGCCCGCCTGGTCGACCGCTTCGGCGCGGAGCTGGCCGAGCCGTGGTGCGACACGCTCCCGGACCTCGTCGCTCGGCTGACGGCCACCTGGAACCTCGAAGTCCGCGAAGCGCGGCCGGGCAACACCGGCCGCACCCTGCTGTGCACCGGTCTGCGCGGTGACCTGCGCGTTCTCAAGCTGACGCCGGACCCCGAAGTCGCCCGGCTCGAGCTCACCGGGCTGAGCGCGTGGGCCGGGTGCTCGCGGGTCGTCCAGGTGCTCGACGCCGAACTCGACGCTAATGCGATCCTCCTCGAAGGCCTGGTCCCGGGCACGCAGGTGGACGGCGACGTTCCCTGGGCGCAGCTCGGCGAAATGCTCGACCAGCTGCACGCGGCCGAACCGGCCGGGCAGGTCCGGCGGCTGGCCGAGGGCATCGACTTCATCTTCACGCTGTCGGAACGCCGTCGCCGCGAATCCCCGGCCGCGGCGCACCTGAGCGCCGAGACGCTGCAGAAAGGCCGCGAGCGGGCGCTCGAGCTGGCCGGCAGCGGGCCCGTCACGCTCATCCACGGTGACCTGCACCCCGCCAACGTCCTCGACGCCGGACCCGGGCGCGGCGCCGTCGCGATCGACCCGCGCCCCGGCCTCGGTGACCCGGCGCTCGACGCCCTCGACTGGATGTTCGTCCCGGTGGCACGCGGCGGCACGATCGAAGACGGCCTGACCGCGCTCGCCCCGCACGTCGCGGGCTTCGACGCCGACCGCGTCCGCGCCTGGTGCGTCGCGATGGCCCCGCTGGTCGCCCTCGGGCCGCTGCGGCGCGGTGAACCGTCGCCGTTCACCGACGCCGTCCTGCAGATGGCGCGCTGACCGGCGTGGCGTCACCCGCCCGGGTCGCCCGGGCCACTAGCGTCGCTGGCCGTGCGCTCCCATTCCTATGACGACGTGCTCGCCGGCCCGCGCCGCAAGAAGGTGCCGGAGGTCCCCGCCGAACCCGGCCTGGTGGTCGAGGACCCGGCCAGCGGGTTCTGCGGCGCCGTGATCAAGATCGAGTACGGCAATGTCGTGCTCGAAGACGGCAAGGGCCGCCACCGCGTGTTCCCGCTGGCCCCCGCCGGGTTCCTGCTGGAGGGCAAGCCGGTCACGCTCGTGCCGGTCAAGACGGTGAAGGCGCCGGTCAGGCAGGTTTCGGCGTCCGGGTCGGTCAAGGTCCAGGGCCTGCAGGCCCGCGTCGCCCGCGACTCGCGGATCTGGGTGGAGGGCAAGCACGACGCCGAGCTCGTCGAACGCGTCTGGGGCCACGACCTGCGGGTCGAAGGGGTCGTCGTGGAGCCGCTGGACGGCGTCGACGTCCTGTCCGACCGGATCGCAGAGTTCGGCACCGGGCCCGGCCGGCGCCTCGGCGTGCTGGTCGACCACCTCGTCTCCGGCAGCAAGGAGTCCCGGCTCGTCGGCGCGATCCACGACGAGAACGTGCTGGTCACCGGCCACCCGTACATCGACGTCTGGGAAGCCGTGCGGCCCGAGGCGGTCGGCATCCGGGCGTGGCCGAAGATCCCGCGCGGCACCGAGTGGAAGCAGGGGATCTGCGACGCGCTCGGCTGGGGGCAACCTTTTGAAGGCTGGCAACGTGTGCTGAGCGGGGTGAGCAGTTTCCGCGACCTCGAGACCCCGCTCATCGGGGCCGTGGAACGGCTCATCGACTTCGTCACCGAGCCGGCGGAAGAGGCCTGAATGTCTGAATTGTCCAAGGTCACGCGTAGGTCACGTCGAGTCACGGCGCCGGTGCGAACCGGCGCTATCTGAGAGCATTAAGCCATGTCTTGGGCACTGGTCTGGTTGATCGTCGGCATCGCCCTGGTGATCGCCGAGGTCCTCTCCGGCGACTTCGTGCTGATCATGCTGGGCATCGGCGCGCTGTTCGGCGCCGGGGCCGACGTCATCACCGGGAACGTCTTCATCGACGTCGCGGTGTTCGCCGTCGCGTCCGTCGGCATGCTCATGCTGGTGAGACCCGCGCTGAAGCGGCGGCTGCTCGCCGGCTCGTCGCACCGGACCGGCATCGACGCGCTGATCGGCGCCCGCGCCGTCGTCGTGTCCACAGTGGACTTCGAGGCCGGGCAGGTGAAGCTGGCCGGCGACGTCTGGTCCGCCCGCAGTCTCTCCGAGGCCCACGAGCCGATCGCACCCGGCACGTCCGTCACCGTCGTCGAGATCTCCGGCGCCACCGCCGTCGTGTCGGCCGAGCCGTGAGCCTGGGCCTCGTCACCGTCCCCGAGGGCCGGGCCGCGGTGATCGAACGCGGCGGGCGGTTCCGCGCCGTGCTCGGCCCCGGCCGGCACTTCGTGCTCCCGTTCGCCGACCGGGTCCGCGCCCGCGTCGACCTCGGCGAGCAGATCCTGTCCGCCCCGCCGCACGCCGTCGAAACCGGCGACGGGCAGGAAGTCCACATCGGCTTCGAGGTCGTCTTCGCGGTCACCGACCCGCGCCGGGCGACCTACGAAACCACCAACCCGGCCATCGCCATCGAACAGCTGACCCGCACCGCGCTGCGGCAGGAAGCCGGGCTCACGACGGCCGAGCGCGCCGTCGCCGCGCCCGGGGACCTGCACCGTACAGTGTGGACGGTCCTGCACGACACCACCGGACGCTGGGGCGTCACCACGCGGGAGCTCAAGCTCGCGGTGCGCCCGCCCGCGGCGCCCGGACCGCCGTCAACCGCGCAAGAATGGTACTAGGTAAGGGGAAGAGCTCTTGACCGGATTTGTGATCGGCCTGGTCATCGTGTTGGCCTTGCTCGTGATCATCACGATCGCCAAGGCGGTCATGGTCGTGCCGCAGGCACAGTCGGCCGTGATCGAGCGACTGGGCCGGTTCCGCACGGTCGCCTCGCCCGGCCTGAACATCCTCGTGCCGTTCCTGGACAAGGTGCGCGCCCGGATCGACCTGCGCGAGCAGGTCGTCTCGTTCCCGCCGCAGCCGGTGATCACCGAGGACAACCTGACGGTCTCGATCGACACCGTCGTCTACTTCCAGGTGACCGACTCGCGTGCCGCGGTGTACGAGATCTCCAACTACATCGTCGGTGTCGAGCAGCTGACCACCACCACGCTCCGCAACGTGGTCGGTGGCATGAGCCTCGAGCAGACGCTGACCTCCCGCGACTCCATCAACACGCAGCTGCGCGGGGTCCTCGACGAGGCGACCGGCCGCTGGGGCATCCGCGTCGGCCGCGTCGAGCTCAAGGCGATCGACCCGCCGCCCTCCATCCAGGACTCGATGGAGAAGCAGATGCGCGCCGACCGTGAGAAGCGCGCCATGATCCTCACCGCGGAAGGCCAGCGGGAGTCCGCGATCAAGACGGCGGAAGGCCAGAAGCAGAGCCAGATCCTCTCCGCGGAAGGTGCCCGCCAGGCCACCATCCTCGCGGCCGAGGCCGAGCGGCAGTCCCGGATCCTGCGCGCCCAGGGTGAACGCGCCGCGCGGTACCTGCAAGCGCAAGGCCAGGCGAAGGCGATCGAGAAGGTGTTCGCCGCGATCAAGGCCGGCCGCCCGACGCCGGAGGTGCTGGCCTACCAGTACCTGCAGACGCTCCCGCAGATGGCGCAGGGCGACGCGAACAAGGTCTGGATGATCCCGAGCGACTACGGCAAGGCCCTCGAAGGCTTCGCCCGCGCGCTCGGCGCCCCCGGCGACGACGGCGTGTTCCGCTACGAGCCGCCGAAGGAAGACGACGTCCCGGCCAAGCCCGACCTCGAGGACGAAGAGGTCTCCAGCTGGTTCGAGACGAAGAGCGACCCGAAGGTCGCCGAGGCGGTCGCGGCGGCGGAAGCCGTGGCACGCCAGGAGGTCCCGGCCCTCGGCGTCGCGACCGGAACGCCGCCCGCACGGCCGCAGATCCCGCGTCCGGCGCAGCAGCAGCAGGCGCCGGAGCTGGAAGAGGCGGAGGAGGAGCGCGGCACCGAGGTCGCGCCCGCGCCGCAGCAGCCGTCGACACCGCAGAGCGGGCTGCCCCAGCCGCAGTCGCCGTCCCCGCAGCAGCCGCCGCCCGGCCCGCCGCCGGGTGGCCAGTACCAGGGCCCGCCGCCGCAGTCCCCGCCGCCGGGCCAGTTCGGCGGGCCGCAGCAGAACCCGGGCAGCGGGCCGTTCCCGCAGCAGCCCCCGTTCGGCGGCCCCCAGGGCGGCCCGCGCCGCTGACGTCCGGTCCGTGAAGGCCTCCCACCACGCGGTGGGAGGCCTTCACGGCGTTTCAGGCTCGCTGGTAGACGCTCGCGTCGTCGATGTCCACCTTGGACCGGTCCTTCAGCCAGATCACGCACAGGACCGAAACCACCGCCGACAGCACGATGTACCCCGAGATCGAGTACGGCGTCCCGGTCTGGTGCAGCAGCCACGTCGCCAGCAGCGGCGCCGGGCCGCCCGCGAACACCGACGCCAGCTGGTAGCCCAGCCCCGCGCCGCCGTAGCGCAGGTGGGTCGGGAAGCTCTCGCCGATCAGCGCCGCCTGCGGGCCGTACTGCAGCGCGTGCGGGATGAACGACACCACCACGATGACGAACACCAGCGCGTGGCCGCCACTGGTCAGGACCGCGAAGTAGGGGAACGCGATCACGCCGGTGAGCACCACCCCGGACAGGTAGACCTTCTTGCGCCCGTACCGGTCGGACAGCTGCGAGAAGAACGGGATCATCAGCAGCTCCAGCGCCGCGCCGACGAGCACCGCGTTGAGCACGAACGTCTTGCTGAACTCTTCGCGCGCCACGACGTAGATCAGCACGTAACTGGTGAACAGGTAGAACGGCATCTGCTCGCTGAACCGAACGCCGGCCGAGAGCAGGATCTCGCGCCAGTGGTGGCGGATCGCGTCGAGCACCGGCGTCTTCGCGGTCTTGCCGCTCTCGACCAGCTTCGCGAACATCGGCGTCTCGAGGATCTTCAGCCGGATCACCAGGCCGACCGCGACGAGGATCAGGCTGGCCAGGAACGGCAGCCGCCAGCCCCAGGAGTCGAACGCCGCGGGGGAGAGGACCGCCGAGAGCAGCGTCATGCCGCCGGTGCCGAGCACCAGCCCGACCGGCACGCCGATCTGGGCGAAACTGCCGAGCAGGCCCCGTTTCTTCTGGTCGCCCCACTCCATGGCGAGCAGCACCGAACCGCTCCACTCGCCCCCGATCGCGATGCCCTGGACCAGCCGCAGCAGCACCAGGATCAGCGGCGCGGCGAACCCGATCGCCGCCGTGCCGGGCAGCATCCCGACCACGCCGGAGGAGATGCCCATCAGCAGCAGCGTGACGATCAGCGTCGTCTTGCGGCCGATCCGGTCGCCCCAGTGCCCGAAGATCGCGGCGCCGACCGGGCGGGCCGCGAAGCCGACCGCGTACGTCGCGAACGACTGCATCGCCCCCGCGTACGCGCTCGAAGCGGGGAAGAACAGGTGCGGGAAGACCAACGCGGCCGCGGTGTTGTAGAGGAAGAAGTCGTACCACTCGATGGTCGTGCCGATCGCGCTCGCCAGCGCCGCACGCCGTACCTGCACTCGCCCCGTCTTGCTGCCCGGCTCCACCTTGTGAGTGACGCCGTTGTCTCCCAGGACCATCTCGCAACACCTCCGGTGACTGATGTCACACAACAGTGTGACGCCCGTCGACGAATTCGGCGATCGATGACCGTGATCGTGGCTAACGCGTGAAGAACCGCCGGGCGGTCCGCGGCGCCCACAGCAGCACCACGACGGCGACCTGGATCGCGCCGACCACCGGGATCACCGCGTGGAACATCGGCGACGACGACCACGAGAAGACGCTGAACACCACGGACAACAGCTGCGACACCGTCGTCAGGCGACGCGTCCACGGCCGCGCCCCGGCCAGCTTCACCACCAGCAGCAGGCAGACCAGCAGCAACACGCCGTGGAAGACCGCACCGGAGACAACGGCGATGTCGGCCGAACGCGCCACCTCGGCCGAGCCGAAGTCCGGATGCCGGCCGGCGATGACGTCCCGCAGCGAGTTCTCGCCGGCCGCCATGACGATCGGCACCACGAGGTGGCTGAGCGCGACGAGCACCAGCAGTCCCCGCGCCAGCTGGACGGCCGGCGGCACCCGGCGGCCGGTGGAAAGAGTGGTCATCTAGTTCTCCTCGATCCGGCGGGTCCGGCGCCACCGCGGCCCGGATGGGGGAGCCGGCCGCGCGTTGCGGCGGCCCCAGTCCTCGGTCAAGCGGGTGATCAGCACCCGTGCGGTCACGACGTCTTCGTCCGGCCAGTCGGCGACGACCTCCGCGAAGACCGCCGACCCGGCTTCGACGGCCGAGTCGAGTTCGCTCTGGCCGGACTCCGTCGCCCGCACGAGGAACGTGCGCTGGTCGGCCGGGTCCGGCTCGACGGCGATCCGGCCGGCGCGCTCCAGCGCGGTCAGGTGGCGGCTGGTGGCCGACGCGGTGAGCCCGAGCTCCGCGGCGAGCGTGGCCGGGCGCACCGGTCCTTCGGCCGCGACCGTGCCGAGGATTCGCATCCGCGTCAGGTCCAGGTGCCGCGAGATCCCCCGGTGCCCCTGGTCGATCAGCTCCATCACGGCCCGGGCCAGTTCGGCCCGTTCATTTCGTTGCGCCACGAAACGAGTGTACCTCACGGGAACCCTGCAGATTCGGCAACTTTGCAGAATCTGCAAGTTTTGCTACTTTGGGTTCATGGACACCGACGGCGCCGGGCTCCGGGAGCGCAAGAAGCAGCAGACGCGCATCGCGCTGAGCTGGGCGGCGATCCGGCTGACCGTGCAACGCGGGTACGACAACGTCCGGATCGAAGACATCGCCGCCGAGGCCGGGGTGTCCACCCGGACGTTCAGCAACTACTTCGGCAGCAAGGGCGAAGCCGTCGCCGCCCGCCACCACGACCGGGCCCAGGCGATCGCGGCGGCACTGCGCGAGCGCCCGGCCGGCGAGCCGATCTGGGACGCCGTCACCGAAGCCACGCTGGCCGGGTTCGCCCTGGGTGAGCCGGTCGACCGAGGGCGCCCGGCGGACCCGTCGTGGGTCGAAGGGCTCCGCCTGATGGTCGCCGACCCCGCACTGCAGATCGAGTTCCAGAAAGCCGCCGCGGCGGCCGAAGCCGAAATCGCCTGCGTCGTGGCCGAACGCACCGGAGCCGACGACTTCTACCCGCAGCTCGTCGCGGGCGTGGTCGGCGCCGCGCTGAACGTCGTCACCTGCGAATGGCTCCGCGCCGACCCGCCACCACCGATGGACGAGCTCTTGCGCGACGTTTTCGGCCGGCTCGCCGCCGGCCTGCCCGAACCGCGCTGAACCACTGAAAACTGGGGCGCCCGGCACCCGCCGGGCTGGTTCGTCGTGCCCTTTTCCTTCCACCGCAAGGAGTTCCGCCATGGAAGACGTCGTCATCGCCGGAGCCGGCCCGACCGGCCTCCTGCTCGCCTGCGAGCTCGCTCTCGCCGGCGTCCGCCCGCTGGTCTTCGAGCGGCTGCCCGAGCCGGCCTCCGAGAACCGCGCCAACGGTCTCGTCGGCCAGGTCGTGCGCCTGCTCGACCGCCGCGGCCTGCACGAGCGGCTCGCCGGCCCGATCGGCCCGCCCGTGCCCGCTTTTGTCTTCGGCGCGATGCGCCTGGACCTCACCCTCGCCGAGCACAACTCGCTCACCATCCTCGGGGTGCCGCAACGGCAGGTGGAGGCGATGCTCGCCGAACGCGCCGCCGAGCTGGGCGTCCAGGTCCGGCGCGGCCACGAGCTGACCGGCCTGACCCAGGACGAGGAGAAGGTGACCGTCCAGGTCACCGGCCCGGACGGGCCCCTCGAGGTGACCGCGCGTTACGTCGTCGGCGCGGACGGCGGCAAGAGCGTCACGCGCAAGCTCGCCGGCATCGGTTTCCCCGGCGTCACCGAAGACCGCACCATCTCCTACAGCTCGAGCGCGACCGTGCCCGCGGAGCTCGTCGACCCGGTGTCGGGCGGGTTGAAGGTGCCCGGCCACGGGGTCGTGCCGCCGTTCTTCCACTACCGCACCGAAACCGGCCTCTTCGTCTTCGCGCCGTTCCCCGGCCGGCCGCTCGTCACCACGATGGAGTGGACCGACGACGACAACGACGACGACAGCCCGATGTCGCTCGACGAGCAGCGCGCGAGCATCCGCCGGGTGCTCGGCTTCGACCTGCCCCTCGGCCCGCCCGAGGGTGACGGGCCGCGCCTGCTGCGCCGGCTGCGGGGCCGCAACACCCGCCTCGCCGACCGCTTCCGCGAGGGGCGGGTGCTGCTGGTCGGCGACGCGGCGCACGTCCACTCCGCGATCGGCGGCCCCGGGCTCAACCTCGGGCTGCAGGACGCCGTCGGCCTCGGCTGGAAGCTCGCCGCCGAGGTGCGCGGCCACGCTCCGGCCGGCCTGCTCGACACCTACGAGAGCGAACGGCGGCCGGTCGCCGAGCGGGTGGTCATGCACACCCAGGCCCAGTCCGCGCTGATCGCGCCGGGTGGCGACGTCACGGCGCTGCGGCAGCTGTTCGGCGAGCTGCTCCGGCAGCCGGGCACGGTGCAGCACATCGCGGACCTGATGTCCGGCGCGGACGTCCGGTACCCACCTGGCACCGACCACCCGCTCGACGGCCGCTGGGCCCCGGACCTGGTGCTCGACGACGGGACCCGGCTGGCCGAGCTGACGCGGACCGCCCGGCCGCTCCTGCTGGACCTCACCACGAGCGCGTCGCTCGGCGACGAGCTGACGGGCTGGACCGACCGCGTCGACATCGTCACGGGGAAGGCGTCGGCGCCCGCCACCGCGCTGCTCGTGCGTCCCGACGGGTACGTCGCCTGGGCGTCGAGCTCGGCCGAGCCGGACGAGGGGGAGCGCAAGACGCTGCGGATCGCGCTGGAACGGTGGTTCGGCAGCCCCGTTGACATGTAGGAGATATCCTACGTATGGTCGCGGGCATGACGATCACCCACGTGCAGTTCCTGACCCTGCCCGTCGCCGACCACGCCCGCGCGCGCGACTTCTACGTCGGCAAGCTCGGCTTCGAGGCGCTCGTCGACCGCCGCACACCCGAGGGCGGCCGGTTCGTGATGGTCGCGCCGAAGGGCGCGCAGACCGGGATCGTGCTGACCGACCAGCCGATCACCGGCATGGAGCCGGGTCCGCGGCACTTCCAGCTGCAGACCACCGACCTCGACGCCGACGTCGCCGCGCTGCGGACCGCCGGGGTCGAGGTCGCCGACCCGGACGACCGGCCGTGGGGCCGCGCGACGTCGTTCACCGACGTCGACGGCCACACCCTCGGCCTGCTGGAGCCGTCGGACTTCGGCAATGTGCCGAGCTGATGCCAGTCAACGACGACGTCTTCGCCGCCCTGGCCAGCCCGGCGCGGCGGCAGGTCCTGCGGCTGCTGCTGGACGGCCCGATGGCCGCCGGCTCGATCGCTGAGCGCTTCGCGATGGCCCGGCCCAGCCTTTCGGAACACCTTCGGGTGCTGCGCGAGGCGGGCCTGGTCACCGAGCAGCGTCAGGGCCGCAATCGCGTCTACCGCCTGGACGCGGCCCCGCTCGAAGAAGTCGCGGACTGGCTGACGCCGTACGAGCGCTTCTGGCGGACCAAGCTCACCAACCTGCGTGACCTGCTCGACGAGGAAGAGGACCTGTGACCGACGACGACCCGACCGCCATCCACGTCGACCAGTTCCTCGCCCACCCGGCCCGCAAGGTGTGGCGCGCGCTCACCGAACCGGATCTGCTCGAGCGTTGGATAAACATGCCGAACGACATCAAACCCGTGGTGGGGCACCGGTTCGAGCTGCTGGCCGAGCCGGTGCCCGCGGCCGGGTTCGCCGGCGGGCCGGTGGCGTGCGAGGTCCTCGAGGTCGAGCCCGAGCGCAAGCTGAGCATCCGCTGGGGTCCGCAGTGGACGGTCACCTGGCGGCTCGAACCCGAGGGTGCCGGCACCCGGCTCTTCCTCAGCCACGAAGGCTTCGACCCGGACGACGAGCTCCAGCGCGTCTCGCGCCGGATCATGGGCGGCGGCTGGCGCTCCCACGTGCCACGCGCGCTGGCCCGCTTGCTGGCGACTCTGCCCGATCCAACCCCGTTACGATCGGGTGGTGAATCCCGCCGCTGAACCCGCCGAGCCGAAACCGCTGCGCGCCGACGCCCGGCGCAACCGGGCGCGCGTGCTGGAGGCGGCCGAGAGCGTGTTCGCCGCCAAGGGCACCGGGGCGCCCACCGAAGAGGTCGCCCGCGCCGCCGGGGTCGGCATCGGCACCGTCTTCCGGCACTTCCCGACCAAGGAAGCCCTGCTCGAAGCGGTGCTGGTCGCGCGGCTGCGCCGGTTCGTCGACGAGGCCGAAGCCGTCGTCGCGGCCGACTCGGCGGACCCCGGTGACGCGTTTTTCGCCTTCCTGACCAGCTGGATCGAGATGTCCAGCGCCAAGAACGCCTACTTCGAAGCGCTCACCGCGGCCGGGGTGACCGTGCCGGTCTCGAAGTCCGACATCGGCGCCCGGCTGCTCGAATCCCTCGGGGTGCTGCTGTCACGAGCGCAGGACGCCGGCGCGGTGCGCAAGGACCTCGTCGTCGGCGAGCTGATCACCGTGATCATCGGGGTCGCGAAAGCCGCCGAATACGCCAAGGACGCGCACCTGCGCGACCGGGCCGTGACGATCCTGTTCGACGGCCTCCGCCCGTCAGCGGGGGACCGGCGCTGAGCCGACCGGCTCCAGCGTCGGGCGCTTCGCGGTGAGTGTGTCCCCGGAGGACTCACCCTTGACGCGCCGCCGCACCCACGGCAACGCGTGTTCGCGCGCCCAGTGCAGGTTCTGGCTGCGACGCTCGGCCGGGCTCAGCACCACCCGCGGCGCCGGCTCCGGGTTGGTCAGCGAGTGCTCGACGCCGAGGACACGCAGGACCTCGATGGCGACCTCGGTGTGGCCGAGCGCGTTGAGGTGCAGGCGGTCCGGCGCCCAGAACCGCCGGTCGCAGAGCTGCCGCATCGACCACAGGTCCACCAGCAGCGCGTCGTGCCGGGCCGCGATCCCGCGCACGAGCTCGTTGTAGATCGCCACCCGGCCGCGGATCGCGCGGAACAGCGGGTCCTCGACCCCGTCGACGCCGGTGAACAGGATCAGGCGGGCGCCGGTCGCGCGGATCCGGGCGACCGCGGCCTCGTAGTCGACGAGCAGCGCGTCGATGTCGACCTTGGGCCGCATCAGGTCGTTCCCGCCGGCGTAGAGGGAGACGAGGTCGGGTTCCAGCGCCAGCGCCGGCTCCAGCTGCTCGGCGAGCACCTGCGGCAGGAGCTTGCCGCGGATGGCGAGGTTGGCGTACCGGAAGCCCGGCTCGCGCGCGGCGAGCTGTTCGGCGGTGCGGTCGGCCCAGCCGCGCACGCCGTTCGGGGCGGCCGGGTCGTCGTCCCCGACGCCTTCGGTGAACGAGTCCCCCACCACCACTAAGCGCTTGCTCATGTCTGCAGTCTAAGCAGGCGCCCGCGGAAAAAGGATCACACCCCTGGGCCCCGGGTGGATTACGGTGACGGGCATGGCCGATGTTCGTGTGGGTGTGGTGTTCCGTCCGCAGTCGCCGCCGGAGGAGCTGCGGGAGACCGTGATCGCGGCCGACCGGGCCGGCATCGACGAGCTCTGGCTGTGGGAGGACTGCTTCCGCGAAGGCGGCCTCACGACGTCCGCGGCCGCGCTGGCGTGGAGCGAACGCCTGACGGTCGGGATCGGGCTGCTGCCGGTGCCGCTGCGCAACCCGGCGCTCGCCGCGATGGAGATCGCGACGCTGGCGCGGATGTTCCCCGGGCGGTTCGTCCCGGCGGTCGGGCACGGCGTGCTCGACTGGATGGCGCAGGTCGGCGCCCGGGCCGCGTCCCCGATGACGTTGCTGCGCGAGCACACCGACGCCGTCCGGCGGCTGCTGCACGGCGAGCCCCTCAGCGTGACCGGGCGATACGTGCAGCTCGACAACGTGGCGCTGGACTGGCCGCCGGAGCAGGTGCCCCCGCTGGTCGTCGGCGCGCGCGGGCCGAAGACGGTCGCCCTGGCGGGCGAGGTCGGCGACGGCGTGCTCCTGGACTCCTTTCTGGTCACCCCGGAATACGTCGCTTCGGAGACTGCTCGAGCCACCGAGGCGGCAGAGGCCGTTGGCCGGCCGGCGCCGCAGGTCATCGTCTTCACGGAGATCGAACCGAACGTGCCCGCCCTCGGCGACCGCGCCCGCGACCTGATCGCCGAGCTGGCCGCCGCCGGCGCGACGTCCGTGATCTTGCAGTGCCCTTCCGACCACCCCGACCCGGGTCCGCTGATCGCCGCCCTGGGCCGCTGACGGCGACCGTGGGCAAATCCGTCACCACATCGCTGCTGGACATCGCGTACGAAGAGTCGGGTTCGCCGGAGGGCGTCCCGGTCGTGCTGCTGCACGGCTTCCCGTACGACGTCCGCAGCTACGACGAGGTCGCCGCCGGGCTCCCCGACGCCCGGGTGCTGGTGCCGTACCTGCGTGGCTTCGGCGGCACGCGGTTCCGCTCGGCGGAGACGCCCCGCTCCGGCCAGCAGGCCGCGCTCGCCCAGGACCTGCTGGACTTTCTCGACGCCCTCGGCGTCGAGCGGGCCGTCGTCGGCGGTTACGACTGGGGCGGCCGCGCGGCGTGCCTGCTCGCCGCGTTGTGGCCCGAGCGGGTGCGCGGGCTGGTGTCGGTCGACGGTTACAACGTCCAGCTCCTCGCCCACGCGGGCGAACCGGCGCCGCCGGAGTGGGAGCGGACCTACTGGTACCAGTACTACTTCCACGCCGAGCGTGGCCGCCGCGGGCTGGAGCGCAACCGTGAAGAGCTGTGCGAACTGCTGTGGCGCACCTGGTCCCCGACGTGGGCGGGTGCGACGGAGGCGTTCCGCGCGAGCGCGGCGAGCCTGCACAACCCGGACTTCGTCGACGTCGTGATCCACTCCTACCGCCACCGTTTCGGCCTGGCCGAGGGCGATCCCCGCTATGACCGGCTGGAGGAGCTGATCGCGCGGGAGCCGCGGATCACCGTGCCGACGGTGGTGCTGGAACCCGGCGCCGACGGCATCGGCGGTCCCAGCGCGGCCGAGGACCGTGAGTACTTCACCGGCCCGTACGAGCACCGTGTGGTGCCGGACGTCGGGCACAACGTGCCGCAGGAAGCTCCCGAGGTGTTCGCGGAAGCGGTGCGCGCACTGCTCTGACGTTCCGCCGCAGCATGACGGCCCACGACATGATCGCCGGCTGGTACGAGACGACGTTCGCCGAGGGCGAGCCCACCCCGACGGTCCTCGAGTGGCGGGCGAGAAAACTTCCGCGGAGTTGTCGAATCCGGCCCACCCCGGTTGACGCCCTCACAAGAGCGCGGACCACACCGAGGGAGCTGAGCAGCGATGGCGAAGGAATTCGAAGTCGGTTTCGAGGGCACGCTGACCGCCACGGCGGAAGACTGCTGGCGGGCGATCACCGTCGACGCGGGGAGCTGGTCGTGGCCCGTCTCGTACGAGCCGCGGGTCGGCGGCCGGGAGTCCGGGCTGACCATCCACGGCGGGGAGGTCACCGTCTGGCAGCCGGGCGAGCACTTCGCCACCCGCTGCGAACGGGACGGCTGGTTCAACCAGCTCGACTACACCTTCGCCCGCCGGGACACCGGGACGCACCTGAAGTTCGTGCACCGCGGGGTCTTCCTCGAAGACTGCGACAACAACTACGACGCCTGCCGGCAGCACACCGCGTTCTACTACCACTCGCTCGGCGAGTACCTCACGCACTTCGCCGGCCGCACCGCCACCTATGCGATGACCGAGGCGCCCGCGGTGTCCGCGGCGGCCGACGGCTTCACCAACCTGACCAAGGCGCTCGGTGTGCCCGAAGGCGTCCGGGTCGGGGATCCCGTGTCCGTGCGAGGCACCGCGGGGGTTGTCGACTACACCACGCCGAACTTCCTCGGGGTCCGGACCGCGGACGCGCTCGTCCGCTTCTACGGCCGCAACGCCTTCGGCTGGCCGATCGGCGTCGGGCGGCACCACTTCGCCACTGTCGACGTCGAGGCGGAGGAACGCGCCTGGGCGGCGTGGCTGGCGGAGGTCTTCGCCTAAGCGGTCAGCTGCCGCGCCCGGTGCTCGGCGACGTGGACCCGAGTCGCGCAGCGCGTCGAGCAGAACCGGCGGCGGCCGTTGCGCGAGGTGTCGACGTACGCCGTCTCACAGTCTTCGCGGCCGCAGATGCCGAGGCGGTCCGGGGCTTCGCAGACGAGGTGCGCGAGGCCGCCCGCGGTGTAGGCGCGGACCCGGCCGACCGGCCCGGCGTCCTCGGCCGAGTAGTGCAGGTGGGGCGGCTTGCCGTCGTGGGTCGTGATGTACGGCCGGCACGCCGCCTCGGTGAGCAGGCCGTTGACCAGGTCGGGCCGCTGCGCGGGCTCGGCGGCGAACACCGGGCGCAGCCGCCGGGCCCACGCGGCGATCCGGGCCGCCTCGTCGTCGTCGAGCGCCGGGATGGACATGCCGTTGCGGACCATCCCCGCCAGCAGCTCGCTCGCGGAGCCCGCGTTCACCAGGTCGGCGGCCACCAGCGCGGCCGGCCCGCCGTAAGGGTTGAAGTGCATAAAGCCATTACACCACGATCGGGGTATGCCCACGAACCGTTGCCCCCGCTGCGGCTGGCCGCTCGCCGAACTGCCGGCGACCGCGGCCCGGCCGGCCACCCACCGCCTCGACTACGTGCGCTGCGTCTGCGGCAGCTGGCTGGCCCGGCTCGACGGCGAAGTCGTCGGCGCCACCCGGGACCGGCTCACCCGGTGAGGCCGCTCAGAGGTCGAGCACACCCGCGGCGTTGTCGTCCCACTGGTCGACGCGGCGGATGTACTCGTACAGCGCCCGGCTGCCGCGCACCCAGCGCCCCTGGTCGGCGATCGCGAGGTCGTCGGCGCCCGCCCGGCGGGCCTCGGTGGCGAACCCGGAGCGCAACGAGTGCCCGGTCACCGGGTACGGCAGGTCCGCCCGGACACCGGCCCGGGTGAGGATCTGGTTGACGCCGGTGGTGCTCAGCGCGGGCTCGCCGACGTTGCCGTGCCGGTCGACCCGGCGGAACGCGGGCCCCTCGGTGATGCCCGCACCGGAGCGCCACGCGAGCCACGCCCGCACCGGGTCGGTGTCGGGGTTCTCACGGCGCGGGACGACCATGTCCCCGGTGCTCTTGCCGTGCCGCACAGTCACCGACAGACCCCGGTCGTCGACCCGCTCGACGTCGGTGACCAGCAGGTTCGCCAGATCCGAGCACCGCGCGGCGATGGGGAACCCGATCAGCAGCATCGCCCGGTCGCGGGCCCCGGCGAGGGTGTCGGGACACGCGCGCGACATGGCCCGCAGATCGGTGAGGGTCACCATCGTGGCCTTGCCGCGGCCGCGCTGGATGCCGTCCCGGGCGAGCCGCTGCCGGTAGCCCTTCAGCGCCCGCCACGCGGCCCGGCTCGCTTCGGGGTCGACGACGACCTTGTGGTGACGCAGCCCAGCGAGGGCGCCGGTCAGCCGTCGTTCGATCGTCGACGGCGCCGCCGGGGCGGCCCGTTCCGGCACCTCGGCGACGGCGCGTTCGTCCGGCCGCAGCGTCCGCCCGCGCTCCAGCCACACGACGAACCCGGTCAGCGCGCCGATCGACGCTGCCAGCGGCGGGATCCCGGCTTCGGCGGTGTAGTCCTGCCACACCTGCCAGTCCTGGGCGTAGGCCTTGAGCGTGTTCGGCGGCCGCTGCCCGTCGACGTGGCGGGCCGCGGCCTCGTCCAGCAACGCCAGCCGGTCCTGCGGGCTCGCGGCGGCCAAGACCGCGTCGGTCACCGGTTCCAGGTCGGGCACGCGCCGAGGTTAGTGGATGATTCGTCCGGGACGCTGTCGATCCGGCCGGGCGCCGTTCGTGTCAGCGGTGAACGCACCGACCGGCGAAGGAGACGACGTGAAGCAGTACCTGCTCAGCATCTACCAGCCCGACGGCCCGACCCCGCCGCCGGACGTGCTCGACGAGGTGACCAAGAAGCTCGACGCGCTGAACGCCGACCTCCAGGCCGCCGGGGCCTGGGTGTTCGCCGGCGGCCTACACCCGCCGTCGAGCGCCACCGTGCTGCGGGCCGCCGACGGCGACACGCTCGTCACCGACGGCCCCTTCACCGAGGGCCGCGAACACCTCGGCGGGTTCACGATCATCACCGCGCCCGACCTCGACGCGGCCCTGGCCTGGGGCAGCCGTCTCGCCGACGCCGTCGCCCCGCTGCCGGTCGAGGTGCGGCCGTTCAGCGGATGAGCGTCGAGGAGGTCTTCGCCGCGGAGTACGGCCGCGCGGTGTCGGTCCTCGTGCGGGTGTTCGGCAGCATCGACATCGCCGAGGAAGCCGTCCAGGACGCGTTCGCCGAGGCGGTCCGGCGCTGGCCGGCCGCCGGGCTCCCGCCGAGCCCGGCCGGCTGGATCATCACCACCGCCCGCAACCGCGCCGTCGACCGCCTGCGCCGGGAAGCCGCTCGCGAAGACAAACACGCCCAGGCCGCCTTGCTGCACCTGGAATCCGAGCCCGTCGAGGAGGGCGCCGTGCCCGACGAACGGCTCCGGCTGATCTTCACCTGCTGCCACCCCGCGCTGGCCCGGTCCAGCCAGGTCGCGCTGACGCTGCGGCTGCTCGGCGGCCTGACCACCACCGAGATCGCGGCGGCGTTCCTGGTCGCCGAGCCCACGATGGCCCAGCGGATCGTCCGCGCGAAGAACAAGATCCGCGACGCCGGCATCCCGTACCGCGTCCCGCGAGACGCCGACCTGCCCGCCCGGCTGGCGGCGGTGCTCGCGGTGCTGTACCTGATCTTCACCGAGGGGTACACGGCCAGCGCGGGGGAGGACCTGGTCCGCGACGACCTGTGCCACGAGGCGATCCGGCTCACCCGCGTCCTGGCCGGGCTGATGCCGGACGAGCCGGAGGTCTGGGGCCTGCTCGCGCTGATGCTGCTCGTCCACGCCCGCCGCGCCACCCGCACCACCGCCGACGGCGACCTCGTCCTGCTCGCCGACCAGGACCGCACGCGCTGGGACCCCGCGCTGATCGGCGAGGGCCAGGAGATCGTCCGGCGCTGCCTGCGCCGCAACCAGCCGGGCCCGTACCAGATCCAGGCGGCGATCCAGGCCGTCCACAGCGACGCGCCCACGGACTGGACGCAGGTCAAGGCGCTCTACGACCAGCTCCTGGCCGCCACACCGACCCCGGTGGTGGCGCTGAACCGGGCGGTCGCGGTCGCCGAGGTCGACGGTCCCGCCGCGGCGCTGGACCTGCTCGACGGCCTCGACCTCGAGGGTTTCCCGCTGTACCACGCGATTCGCGCGGATCTGCTGGCTCGCCTGGGCCGCACCGAGGACGCGGCTTCGGCGTACCGGCGCGCGATCGAGCTGACCCGCAACCGCGCGGAGCGGGAACTGCTGGAGCGCAAGCTGGCGCTCCTGAGCTGAGGGTCAGCCCGCGGCGAACGCGTCGATCTCGACGCGGAACCGCGGGTCCACCAGGCCGCGCACCTGCACCAGCGAACACGCCGGCAACCGGTCCGGGTCCAGGTACTCGTCGCGCACCGCGCGGAACGCCGGCAGGTCGGCGAGATCGGTGAGGAAGACCGTCAGCTTCACGATCCGGTCGAGCCCGGAGCCGGCCGCGGCGAGCGCGGTCGCGAGGTTCTCGAACACCTGCCGCACCTGCGCGTCCGCGGCGTCCCCGGCGAACTCCCCGGCGCCGCTGACCGGAACCTGACCGGAAACCGCGACGAGCGGCCCGTCGAAGGTCACGACGTGGCTGTATCCGTTCACCGGGGGCAGCCCGTCCGGTCGCACCAGGTATTCCGCCATGGGTTTCCTCCCCTTCTCGATCTCCCCACCGTATCGCCGCACGACCAACGCACACGAACGGGGTGGCGGCAAGCGAAAATCCGTTCACCCGACCGGCGGTGTCTCGGCAACGAGAAGGCCTCATAAGGTGGGGAAGCTTGACAGGGGAGATCAAGTCACTTCGGCATGTATTCCATGGGGGAATCGTTGTCACATTCACGCAGCCGTGATTTCGCGCGCCAGCAAAGCGCTTACGCCGCGGCGGACAACAGGGAAACAATCGGGGAAATCGAAACCGACGACCGCGGGGTGGCCGATCTGGTCGCCGCGCACGTCGGGATCCGGCCGGGCGCGCTCGCGGTGGCCGAGCCCCGCGGCGGCGAGCGGCTGACGTACGCGCAGCTGTGGGAACGCTCCGGCTGGCTCGCCGCCGAGCTCGCCGCGGCCGGGATCGCGCGGGGTGACCTGGTCGCCGTCGACTCGCCGCGGTCCGCGGACCTCGTCGTGGCACTGCTGGGCGTGATCCGCGCCGGCGCCGCCTACCTGCCGCTGGACGCGCAGGCGCCGGCGGACCGCGTCACCGGCATCCTCGCCGAGTCCGGCGCCCGCGCCGTCGTCTGCGGAGCGGGCGGCAGCCGGGTTCCCGCCGGTGCGGCCCAAGTCGTCAGGATCCCGCGCCACGCACCGGAAACAGCCGTCCCGGACGTGCACGCGGGCGGAAACGACCCGGTCTACGTCACGTTCACCTCGGGCTCGACCGGCCGCCCGAAGGGTGTGGTCATCCCGCACCGCGCCGTCGTACGGCTCGTAGTGGCGCCGAACTACTGCCCGGTCGGCCCCGGCGACCGCGTCGCCAACACGTGCAACCCGGCCTTCGACGTCACCACCTCCGAGCTCTGGGGCGCGCTCGCGGCGGGCGCCACCGTGGTCCCCTTCCCGGACCTGACCGGGCTGGGCATGGCGGCCTGGCTGGACCTGCTCCCCGGCGAAGACATCACCACGATGTTCCTGACGACCTCGCTGTTCCACACGGTCGCCTGGGACCGGCCGGCCGCGTTCGCCACCCTGCGCGACCTGGTCGTCGGCGGGGAACAGCTCGACCTGGCCGCGGTCCGGCGGACTCTCGCGGCCGGCCCGCCGCAGCGGCTGGTCAACGGCTACGGGCCGACCGAAGGCACGTCGTTCGCCACCTACTTCGAGTGCACCGAGGACAGCGTGCGCGACGTCGAGCGCGTCCCGATCGGCCACGCGCTGCAGGACACCGAGCTGTTCGTGCTGGACGACGTGCTGCAGGCGGTCGCGCCGGGCACGGTCGGCGAACTGTGCCTCGGCGGCCCCCGCATCGCCACCGGCTATCTGCACCGGCCCGAGCTGACCGCCGAGCGGTTCACCGTCGAGCCGGTCAGCGGCACCCGGATCTACCGCACCGGCGACCTGGTGCGGCGCCTGCCGTCCGGCGCGCTGGAGATGCTCGGCAGGCGTGACCGGCAGGTGAAGCTGCGCGGGTTCCGCATCGAGCTCGAGGAGATCGAACGGGCGATCACCGCCACCGGCCTGGTCGACGCCGGCTTCGTCGAGAAGACCGGGGACGGCCCGACCGAGCAGCTCGTGGCCTTCGTGCTGCCCCCGCGCTCGGCGCCGGAGCCGGACACGCTGCCGATCCGGCTGGCGGAGCTGCTGCACGACCGCCTCCCGGGGTACATGGTCCCGAGCCGGTGGCTCGTGCTCGACACGCTCCCGGTCGGGCCCACCGGCAAGGCCGATCGGGCCGCGATGGCCGCGCTGCTGGCCACCCCGGCGGCGCGCGAAGAGAGCGGCGACTGGGCCGACGAGGCCTTCACCCCGGTGCGCGCGATCGTCGAGGAAATGCTCGGCGTGCCTGCACTGTCCCCTTCGGACAATTTCGTGGAGCTGGGCGGCAATTCGATTCTGGCGGTTCGCATCGCCCACCGCGTGCGCGAACGCCTGTCACTTCCGGTTCACCCCGGCGACGTGTTGCGCGCCGAATCGATGGCGCAGTTCGCCGAACGCGTCAGCGTGCTGGAAGCACAACCCGCCTGAACCGCACCTTCCGCATTCCGGCGCGATTCCCGCGCCCACATTCCGGAGGAACTCCGTTCATGACGAACGAATCCGACCTGTCCACGCACGCCGTTTCGGCCACCCAGGAGAGCCTGTGGCTGGTCGATTCGGTGGCCCGCCGGGCCGGGGCGCCGGTGTACCACGAACCGCTGGCGTTCCGGATCACCGGCGACCTCGACCCGGCCCTGCTGCGCACGGCGCTCGCCGAGGTCGTCGCGCGGCACGAGACCCTGCGCACGTCGTTCTCCAGCACGTCCTCGGGACTGCACGCGACCGTGCACGCCACCGCCCCGGACGTGCTCTCGGTCGTCGACCTGCGCGACGAGCCGGCCGAGGCGGCCCGCGCCCGGGGTGACGAGCTGCTCGCGGCGGACTACCGCCGCCCGTTCGACCTGGCCACCGGCCCGCTGGTCCGCGCGGTCTGCGTGCTGCTGCCCGGGGCGGAGGCCCTGTTCGGGCTGACCCTGCACCACCTCGCCACCGACGGCTGGAGCAACACCGTCGTCGTCGACGAGCTGGGCCGCCACTACCGGTCCCTGGCCGCGACCGGGGAACCGGCCACGCTGCCGCCGCTGAAGACCCGGTTCGCCGAGCACGTGCGCCGCGAACAGGAGGCGGGCGAGGCCGGCGCGTACGGCGAAGCGATCGAGCACTGGCGCAAGGCCCTGCGCGACGGCCCGGAGCTGCTGCGCCTGCCGCTGGACTTCCCGCGCCCGGCGACGCAGACCTTCGCCGGCTCCGGGACGACCCTGCAGGTGCCGCGGGCGGAGCTGGCACCGGCGCTCGAGCGGTGCCGCGCGGCGTGCCGCAGCACGGACTTCACCGTCCTGCTGGCGGCGTACGCGCTGCTGCTGCACCGCTACAGCGGCCAGGACGAGGTCACCGTCGGCACGACGGTGCTCAACCGGCCCAGCGAAGCCGACCTCGACGTCGTGGGCTGCTTCGTCAACACCGCCGCGCTGCCGGTCCGCGTCGACGAGGGCATGACCTTCCGCGAACTGCTCGCTCACACCGGCGAGACCGCGGGCGCGGTGCTCGACCACGGCCACGTGCCCTACCCCCGGGTGCTGGAGAACCTCGACGTCCGGCGCGACCCCAGCCACAACCCGGTGTTCCAGACCATGCTCACCGTGCTGGGACGCCGCCCGGAGCCGGCGCTCGGCGACGGTCTCACCGTCCGGCGCCACGAGATCCGCCGAGCCGCGGCGAAGTTCGAAATCCTGCTCTACGTCGCCGAGACCGAGGACGGGTTCGAGCTCGAAGCCGAGTACGACACCGGGCTCTTCACCGCATCGACCGTCGAGCGCCTGCTGCGCCACTACGTCCGGCTGCTGACCGCCCTGCCGGACCACCTCGACACCGCCGTCTCCGACATCCCCTTCCTGCCCGACGAGGAACGCACGCAGATCCTCGACGGCTGGAACGCCACCGAGCGCGACTACCCGTGGACGACGGTCGTCGACGCGTTCGAGGCGCAGGCGCGCACGACCCCCGACGCGATCGCGGTGGACTACGCCGGGCGCACGCTGACCTACCGCGAGCTGGACCGCTTCACCAACCGGCTCGCCCGCCGCATCCTCGACCGCCGGGCCGGCGCCGAGGCCCCGTTCGTCGGTGTCTACCTCGACCGTTCCCTCGAGATGGTCGCCGCGCTGGTGGCGATCGTGAAGGCCGGCTGCGCGTACGTGCCGATCGATCCGGAGTACCCGGCCGACCGGGTCGCCTTCATGATCGAGGACTCGGCCCCGTCGCTCGTGCTCACCCAGGAGCACCACCGCGCGCGGCTGGCCGGCGGCGCGGCGCAGGTGCTGGTCGTCTCCGCCGACGAAGAGCTGCCGGAGGACGACGCGCCCGTCGAACGGCACCTCACCGGCGACTCGCCGGTCTACATGATCTACACGTCCGGGTCGACCGGCCGCCCCAAGGGCGTGGTCAACCGGCACGTGTCGCTGTTCAACCGGCTCTACTGGATGCAGGAGGAGTACGGGCTGACCGGCGAGGACCGGGTCCTGCAGAAGACGCCGTTCAGCTTCGACGTCTCGGTGTGGGAGTTCTTCTGGCCGCTCATGTTCGGCGCCCGGATCGTCGTCGCGAAGCCGGGCGGCCACAAGGACACCGACTACCTGAAGCGGCTCATCGCCGACCGCGGGGTCACCACCGTCCACTTCATCCCGTCCATCCTCAACGTCTTCCTCGAAGAGGAGGAGCTGGCCGCGCACTGCGGCTCGCTGCGCCGGGTGATCTGCAGCGGGGAGGCTCTGCCGTTCGCGGCCGTCGAGAAGTTCGAGCGCCTGCTGTCCTGCGGGCTGCACAACCTCTACGGCCCGACCGAAGCCGCCATCGACGTGTCGTACTGGCCGTGCACCACGGACTACCCGGGTTCGGTCGTGCCGATCGGCCGGCCGATCGCGAACGTGCGGCTCTACGTCCTCGACCGCAGCGGCGGACTTGCCCCGATCGGGGTGCCGGGCGAGCTGTGCATCGGCGGGATCGGCGTGGCCGCGGGGTACCACAACCGTGACGAGCTCACCGCCGAGAAGTTCGTCCCGGACCCGTACGGCACCACGCCCGGCGCCCGGATGTACCGCACCGGCGACCTCGCCCGGTTCCTGCCCGACGGGCAGCTGCAGTACCTCGGCCGGATCGACAACCAGATCAAGCTGCGCGGCGTGCGGATCGAGCCCGAGGAGATCGCGGCGGCGCTGCTGGAGCTGCCGGGGGTCCGGGACGCCACGGTCGTGCTGCGGGAGTTCGGCGCGAGCCGGGCCCTGGTCGGGTACGTCGTGGCCGACGAACCCTTCGACCCCGCGGCCGCCAAGGAGGTCCTGGCCGGGCGGCTGCCGGAGTTCATGGTCCCGCAGGCGGTCGTGGTGCTGCCGGCGCTGCCCACGACGGCGAACGGCAAGCTCGACCGCAAGGCGCTCCCGGACCCGCGCGTGCTCACCGCGCCCGCCGAAGAGCCCGCCGAGCCGCCCGCGACCGACCGCGAGCGCGAGCTGGTCGCTGTCTGGGCCGAAGTCCTCGGCTCGGACACGATCGGGGTCGAGGCGAACTTCTTCCGCCACGGCGGCGACTCGATCCTCAGCATCCGGGTGACCGCGCTGCTGCGGGAGCGCGGCTACCCGGTGCAGGTCCACGACCTGTTCGCCCATCCCACGATCCGGCAGCTGGCGAAGGTCCTCGAACCCGCCGGGGTGGCCCCGGCGGAGAACACGGCGCCGTTCTCGCTCGTCGGCCCGGCCGACCGCGCGGCCCTGCCCGCCGACGTCGTCGACGCCTGGCCGTTGACCACGTTGCAGGCCGGGATGATCTACCACACGATGCGGCACGAGGACTCGCCCGTCTACCACGACGTCTTCACCTACGAGCTGAGCGGCGACGTGCGGCCCGAGCTGCTGCGCCAGGCCATCGCGGAGGTCGTGGACCGGCACCCGCAGCTGCGCTCCGGCATCGACCTCGCCACCTTCGGCGAACCGCTGCAGCTGGTGCGCGTGGGAACGGCCCCGGCCGAGATCACCGACCTGACCGGCCACCCCGCTGCAGAGCAGGACACCGCCGTCGCCCAGTGGGCGGCGCGGGAACGGCAGCGGCCGTTCGACCTCGTCGCCGGGCCGCTGGTGCGGTTCGCCGTCCACGTCCGCTCGGACTCGGCCGCGACACTCGGGCTCTCGTTTCACCACGCCGTGCTCGACGGCTGGAGCGTGGCACTGGTCGTCGACGAGATCCGCGGCCGGTGCGCGGAGCTCGCGGCGGGCACCGGGACCGTGCTCCCGCCCGAGCCGGGTTCGTACGCCACTTTCGTCGACCTGGAACGCAAGGCGGTCGCCGATCCCGCGCACCAGGCGCACTGGGCCGGCCTCGCGGCCGGGGTGACGCCGACCCTGCTGTCCACTGTGGACGTCACCGACGGCGTGGCCGGAACCGCGACGGCCGGCCGGATCGTGCCCGTCGAGCTGGAGCGGGCCGTCGACACCTTCGCCGCCGGCCTCGGCGTGCCGGTCAAAAGCGCCCACCTGGCCACCCACCTGACCGTGCTGGCCCGGCTGACCGGGCGGAACGCGGTGGTGACCGGACTGGTCTCGGCCGGGCGGCCGGAGACCACCGGCGGCGCCGAGCAGGCCGGGCTGTTCCTCAACACCCTGCCGTTCCCGCTCCGGCTGCGGGCCGAAAGCCGGGCGGCGCTGACCCACCGGGTGCTGGCCGCCGAGCAGGCTTCCCTGCCGTTCCGGCGGTTCCCGCTGGCGGAGATCCAGCGGCTCGCCGGCGGCACCGACCTGTTCGACACCGTCTTCAACTACACCGACTTCCACGTCCACGACGCCGCGGCGGCCGGGGTGCGGATCACCGGGGCGGACTACTTCGAGCAGACCAGCTTCCCGGTGGTCGTCCACGTGCACCGCGACCACTTCGCGGGCCGGCTGCGCGTGTTCGTCAACCACGACACCGCCCGCGTGCCGGCCGAGGTCGTCGAGCGCTACCTGGACGGGTACCTCTCGGCGCTGGCCGAGCTGGCCGCCGGCGACGACCGGCCGGCCGAGGACGCGGCGGGCACCGACCTGGAGCGCCGGGTCGCCGCCGTGCTCGCCGAGGCGGTCGGGGTCAGCGGCCTCGCCGGGGACGAGGACTACCTGGACCTCGGCCTGGACTCGATCTCCGCGATCCGCGTGGTGGCCCGGCTCCGCAAGATCGACCGGTCGGTGAGCATGGCCGACGTCTTCGACGCGCGGACGGCCGGCGCGCTGGCGGCCCGGCTGGGCACAGGGACGGCCGTCGCGGCGGACCAGCCGGAGCTGCGGCCGTTCGAGCTGGCCGCCGGCGTCGCCGGGGAACCGGGCGCCGCCGACGCGTACCCGGCGACCGCGCTGCAGCTGGACATGATCCGGGCGACCGACCGGGACCTGGCCCAGGCGGCCTTCCACGACGTCTTCACCTACCGGGTGCCGCTGCGGTTGCGGGAAGAGCCGCTGCGCGCGGCGCTGCGGCGGACGCTCAACGCGCACGAGGTGTTCCGGACGTCCTTCCGGCTGGACCACACCCCGGCGCTGCAGGTGGTGCACGACTCCGTCGAGCCGCGCCTGGACGTGGTCGAGGACGCCGACGCCTGGTTCGAAGCCGAACGGGCCCGCGGGTTCGCCTGGGCGGAGCCGGGACTGATCCGGTTCGCCGCGCAGCCGGCCGGGGAGGCGGAGTTCCGGCTCGCCCTCGGGTTCCACCACGCGATCCTCGACGGCTGGAGCCTGTCGCTGTTCGTCCGCGAGCTCGTCACCGCGTACCGGGCGGAACTGGCCGGGGAGCCGATGACCGCGACGAGCCCGCCGCCGGTGCGCTTCCGCGAGCACGTCCGCGCCGAGCTGACGGCGGCGGCGTCACCGGAAAGCCGTGACTTCTGGACCGGTCTGCTGGCCGGCGCGCCGGAGGCGACGTTCCCGGCACCGGCATCGCAGGCGACGCCGGTGCGCTGGAGCGAGGAGAAGCTGGTCATCGGCGAAGCGCGGCACCAGGCGCTGACCGCGGCGGCCGCGCGGTGCCACGTCTCGCTCAAGCACGTCCTGCTCGCGGCCCACCTGCGGGCCCTCGGGCTGCTCACCGGGCAGGACGACGTCGTGACCGGCGTGTTCACCCACGGCCGCCCGGAAACCGACCGGGCCGAGGAGATCCTCGGGATGTTCCTCAACTTCCTCCCGCTGCGGCAGGAAGTGGCCGGCCGCCCGTGGGCCGAGCTCGCCCGCGGCGCCTTCGACGCCGAACGGCGGGCCCTGCCGCACCGGCGCTTCCCGCAGGCCGCGATCCGCGCGGCGACCGGCCGGGAGCGGCTGTTCCCGGCGCTGTTCAACTACACGCGGTTCACCGCCTACCAGGGCGTGGTGACCGGCGGCCGGTGGTTCGAGCACGTCGACGTGCCGCTGCTGGTCAACGCCGGGCACGACCTCGACGGCGAGCACCTCGTGCTGACCCTCAACGCCGACGGGCGGGTGTTCCCGCCGGCTCGCCTGGCCCTCGTGGCCGAGCTCTACGACGAAGTCCTGACCACACTGGCGGCCGGTGTCCCGGCCGCGTCCCGGGGCATCACCGCCCTGCTCGGCGAGATTCGCTGACCCAGAAAGGAACAGCCATGCAGATCGGCACGTTCGACCAGGCCGACGGGTACGTGACGCACTACCGGCAGTGGGGCGCCGAGCGCGGTGACGACGTCATCGTCATGCTCCACGGCGGCATGAGCCACTCGGGCTGGCAGGCCCCGCTGGCCGAGGCGCTCGAGGGCGCCCCCGTCACGTTCGTCGCGACCGACCGCCGCGGCTCCGGGCTCAACGACGGCCGCGGTCACCTGCCCGACCGCGACCAGGCCGTCGAAGACACCGTGGAGTTCCTGCGGTCGCTCGCCGGCCGGTTCACCCGGATCCACCTGGCCGGCTGGTGCTTCGGCGCCCAGGTGGCGACCGCGGTCGCCGCGCGGGTCGCGGGGGAGGGGCTCGTCACCAGCATGCTGATGATCTCGCCCGGGTTCTTCTTCAACGAGCGCTACAGCGACGTGCTGTCCCTGTCGGTGGACGCGGCCGAAGCGGCGCCGCGCGAGCTCGGCCTCGAGCCGCCCCGCGACCGCGCCTACATCCGGGTTCCGTTGCAGCCGCGGGACTTCACGCTGCTGGAGAACTGGCACGAGTACATCCAGGCCGACGACCTGCGGCTGACCACCGTCACCGAGGCGACCGTCGCGGTGTGGGGCGAGCTGGCGGGGCTGGCCGAGAAGTCCTACCCGGGCATCGGCGACGTCCCGGTGCTGGCCGTGATCGGCCGGCACGACCGGCTCGTGGACAATGACCGCGTGGTGGAGTTCCTGACCGGCGTGCGGACGGTGACCGTCGAGTACTTCGACACCGGGCACGCGGTCCACTTCGAGCAGGCGGACAAGCTGGCGAACCTGCTGACCGGGTTCGTGGCGGCCGCCAGGTGAGCGACCCGGCGATGACGGAGGCGGTCCCGGACCGGCAGACGCGGTCCTCGTGGTGGCTGCTGCCGCTCACCCTCGCGACGTTCGCGGTGGGCACGGACAACTTCGTCATCGCCGGGCTCCTGCCCGCGATCGCGCACGACGTGGGTGTTTCGGTCTCGGCGGCGGGCCAGCTCGTCACGTTCTTCGCACTGACGTTCGCGGTGTCGGCGGCCGTGCTGGGCGCGGCGCTGAGCGGCCTCGACCGGCGAGCCGCGCTGCTGGTCGCGCTCGGCCTGTTCGTGGTGGGCAACGTGGCGACGGCGCTGGCCGGCGACTACGCCTGGATGATGGTCTGCCGGGTGCTGACCGCGATCGGCGCCGGCACGATCACGTCGACGGCATCGGGCACGGCGGTGGCCCTGAGCCCCGAGGGGCGACGCGGCTGGGTGATGTCGGTGGTGCTGGGCGGCCTCAGCGCCGCGACGACGATCGGCCTCCCGCTCGGCACGCTCATCGGCGGCGTCGACTGGCGGGTGACGTTGTTCGCGGTGGCGGGGCTCGGCCTCGTGGCGGCGGCCGGGGTGGCGCTGCAGCTGCCCCCGGTGCGCCTCCCGTCGGTGGGCCTGCGCCAGCGGCTCGCCCCGCTGCGCAACGGGTGGACGGTGCTCGTGCTGGTCACGACCGTGTTGTTGTTCAGCGGCACGTACACGGTGTACACCTACCTCGCGGCCGTGGTGACGGGCGCGACCGAAGGGGCGATCGGCCAGCTGACGCTGGTCCTCCTGGTGTTCGGCGCGGGGTGTTTCGCAGGCACGCTGGTGTCCGGACGGCTGTCGGACCGCTTCCCGCCGGAGCGGGTCGTGGTGGTGACCCTGCTGGGAGCGATCGTGGTGCTGGCGATCGGGCCGCTGGTGGTGGCCGATCTGGCGGCGACGTTGGTGTGGGTGGCGGTGTGGGGCGCGGTCGCCTCGGCGGCCACGGTGCCGCAGCAGCACAAGCTGGTGACATCGGCCCCGGCGTCGGCGCCGGTGTTGCTGGGGTTGAACTCCTCGGCGATCTATCTGGGTATCAGCTTGGGTGGCGCGGTGGGTGGGGTGCTGTTGCCGCTGGTCGGCGCCGGGCATCTGCCGTGGGCGGCGGGGCTTCTCGTGGCGGCGGCGGTGGTTCCCGCTCTTCGGCGGCCACGCCCCGTCGGCTGAGTTCGGCTGCCGGCGTGGCCGCGCTTCGGCTGTGCCCGAAGTCCCGTGGCCTCGCCCGAGTCCGGCTGTCCCGCGCTCGCGCTTTAGCTGTAGCGAAGTCCCGCGGCCGCGCCTGTCGGCTGAGTCCCGGCTGTCACCGGGAGGTGTTCGCTGAGGCTGGTGGCGGTGCCGCCGCCTTCGGTGAGCAGCAGGTCCCGCATCCACGCTGCGTGGCCTGAGTTCGACTGTCGCGGAGTAGTGCGCTCGCGCTGAGCGGAGTGCCGCGATCTCGCCCCGTCCGCTGCCTCCGGCCGCGCGCCGCACCAGGCGGCCGTCTCCCGGGTCGGGCGCGGCTCAGTCCTCGCTGAGGGCCTTCAGGCTCGCCCGGCGGGGGCTCCTAGTTTTGCACCCCGTGAATCCGCCTGAGGAAGCCATCCGGTGTTCTGAGTTGGGATATGTGACCTTATCCAAACCCAGAGTCCTTATCGTTCAGTTTCTAGTTCAAACTAGATGCTTCTAGTTCTGATTAGAAGCTTTGATAGGGTCTCGATCATGACGGAAGATGCCGGTCAGGCCCGAATCTGCGAGTACCGCCGCTGTGGAGCACCGCTGCCACCCGCAGGAGGCCGGGGGAGCCGGGCGCGGTTCTGCCAGGACGGGAAAACCTGGGGCCGCCGGAACCTCACCTGCCGCGACGCCGAAGCCGTCCTGTCGGACGCCGAGTCGCTACGAGAGAACGACACCCAACTCGACGACACCGCCGTCACCGCCCTGGCCGGCCACGTCGACCGGGTGCTCGAACCAGCACAAGGACTCGTCGAGACGCTCACAACGCTGCGCCACCAGCTCGAAGCGACCACCGCCACCGCGCTCGCCGAGCGGGACGCAGCCTTGGCCGAAGCCGACGACCACCGCCGTCAGCGAGGTCTCGCCGAAGCCGAATCCACGCAAGCCCGGGAGACCGCCGAAGAAGCCTCCTCGGCCGCAGCCGCCGCGGAGAAAGAGAAGGCCGTCGCCATCCGGGAGCGAGACGCCGCCCGCGGCGCTCAGCGAGAGGCACTCCACGAGCGTCAGCGCGCCGAAGGCCAACTGGCCGCGATCCGCGACGAGCTGGCGCGGGTCACCGAACGAGCCGAGGCGACCGCGACCCTCGCGGGCGAGCGAGCCTCGACGATCGCCACGTTGACCGCGGAGCTCACGGCCACCCGCGCCGCCGTCGACGAGGAACGCCATCGCGGTCAAGCCGCCGCGACCAGGGCCGAGACCGCCGAAGCCCGCGCCGAAACAGCTGCCGGACGGCTCGACGCGGCCCGCGAAGAGCTGACCAAGGCAGCAGCTGCCCACCAAACGGCACAGGAACGAGTCCGGAACGACACCGACCGCCTGCGCGCCGGGTTCGACCAGCGGCTGGCCGAGCTGCAGGCGACCCACGAGCAGACGGTCCGGTCCATGCACGAAACCACCACGAACCTCGGCGCCGAGCTCCGCGCCGCCCTCACCCGCGCCGACACCGCCGAACACACCCTGACCAGGGTCTTCACCGTGCTCAAGGAAACGCCGGACCTCCCCGACGCCGTCACCGCAATGGTTAAGTAGTTACTTGACTATCGAGAAGCCGCAGCATAACTTAAGTACATGGTTGACCATGACCTGGACCTGGTGTTCCGCGCCCTGGGTGACCGCACCCGGCGGGCGCTGGTGGAGCGGCTCGTACGCGGTCCGGCGTCGGTCAGTGCGCTGGCCGAGCCGCTGACCATGTCGCTCGCCGCCGTCGTTCAGCACCTCCAGGTGCTGGAAGCCGCCGGGATCGTGCGGTCGGAGAAGACCGGCCGCGTCCGGACCTGCCGGATCGAACCGGACCTGCTGCGCGCCGGCGAGCACTGGCTGGGGCGGCAGCGCACCACCTGGGAAAGCAAGCTCGACCGGCTCGGCGACCTCCTGGCCGAGCCGCCTGAGGAAGGGAGCACGACATGAGCGTCATCCACACCACCTTCACCCTCGAACGGACCTACCCGGTGACCCCGGAGCGCGTGTTCGCCGCCTGGGCGGACCCGGCGGCGAAGGAGGCCTGGTTCGTCTCCGAGGGGACGCACGAGCTGGACTTCCGCGTCGGCGGCGAGGAGACCATCAACGGGCTCACCCCGGACGGCGGCGTCTTGGCCCTCGTCTCGACCTACCACGACATCGTGCCCGGACGGCGGATCGTCTACGCCTCCACGCTCAGCGGCGGCGGCAAACTGGCCACGCTGTCGACGACCACCGTCGAGCTGGCCGACGAAGGCGACGGCACCCGGCTGACCCTGACCGAGCAGGGCACCTTCCTCGACGGCGCGGAGAAGCCGGAGTGGCGTGAGCAGGGCACCGGCGACTGGCTCGACCGGCTGGGCGAAGCGCTGAAATGACCGTTCACGCCGTCCGGTACTGCTGGGGACTGACGCCGAACTCGCGTTTGAAGGCCGCGCTGAGCGCGAACGCGCTGCCGTAGCCGACCTGGTGGGCGACCGAGCCGATCGTGGCGTCCGGTTGCTGGCGCAGCAGATCCGCGGCGAGCGCGAGCCGCCAGCCGGCGAGGTAGGCCATCGGCGTCTCGCCGACGGTGACGGCGAACCGCCGGGCCAGCGCGGCCCGGGAGACCCCGGTGTTGGCGGCGAGCTTCGCGACCGTCCACGGTTCGGCGGGCTGGTGCTGCAGCAGCCGCAACGCCTGGCCGACGACCGGGTCGTCGTGGGCGCGGTACCAGGCGGGCGCGCTGGTGTCCGGCCGGTCGAACCAGGTCCGCAACGCGGCGATCAGCAGCAGGTCGAGCAGCCGGTCCAGGACGGCTTCCTGGCCCGGCACGTCCTTGCCGATCTCACCGGCGAGCAGCCCGACCAGCGGCGTCGGCCAGTCGTCCGCGCGCAGCACGATCAGCACCGGCAGCGCCGCGAGGAGCCGTTTGCTGAGCTCGCCTTCCATGCCGTAAGTGCCGGTGAGCAGCACGACCGGCCCGTCGGTGCCGTGGCCCCAGGTCCGGACACCGAGGTCGGCGTAGTCGGTGAGGTGCCCGCCGTCGGGGGTGCGGCACTCCTGGCCGGGCAGGATGATCGCCTGCGGCGGCGTCGCAGGGTGGTCGGCGACGAGGTACGGGTCCGGGCCGCGCGCGATCGCGACGTCGCCTTCGCGCATCAGGACGGCTTCACCGCCGTCGGGCACGATCCACGCTTCGCCGCGGACGACGGAGACGACGGTCAGGGGCGCCTCGTCCTCGATGTGCAGCGCCCACGGTGGCGTCAGCACCGAGCGGAGCAGGAACGCGCCGTGGGCGCGGGGGCCGTCGAGGAGCGCGGCGAGCGGATCCATGCTGCCGAGTGTAGACGATGAAACATGCAATCAAGGCTTTGAACTATGGAGAGTCTCACTCGGAGCCGGTTGACTCACTGCCATGACAACAACGAACTTCCTGGTGGTGGGCGGCACCGGCAAGACCGGGCGCCGCGTGGCGGACCGGCTGCGGGAGCACGGCCTGCCGGTGCGGATCACGTCGCGGCGCGGCGCGCCGCCGTTCGACTGGAGTGTCCGCGAGACCTGGGCACCGGCCCTCGACGGGGTCGGCTCGGTCTACCTGACCTACTACCCCGACCTGGTGGTGCCCGGCGCGGCCGGCGACATCCGCGCGTTCACCGAGCTCGCCGTCGCCCAAGGGGTGCGGCACGTGGTGCTGCTCTCGGGCCGCGGCGAGGAAGAAGCCGAGGCGTGCGAACGGATCGTGGCCGACGCGGGCACCGGCTGGACGGTCCTGCGGTGCAGCTGGTTCGCGCAGAACTTCAGCGAGCACTTCCTGCTCGACGCGGTGCGCGGCGGGGAGATCGCGCTGCCGGCGGGCACGGTGACCGAGCCGTTCGTCGACGTCCGCGACATCGCCGACGTCGCGGTGAAGGTGCTGACCGAGCCCGGGCACACGGGACGGCTCTACGAGCTGACCGGGCCGCGGCTGCTGAGCTTCGCCGACGCCGCCGCGGACATTTCGGCCGCATCCGGGCGGTATGTCCGCTATGTTCCGGTTTCCGCCGAGGACTACGCCGCCGCGGCCGTCGGGTACGGCGTCCCGGAGGACGAGGTGGGAGCGCTCACCGAGCTGTTCGCCCGGGTGCTCGACGGGCGCAACGAGTCGGTGACGCACGACGTGGCGAAGGTGCTGGGCCGCCCGGCGACGGATTTCGCCGAGTTCGCCCGGGACGCGGCGGCCACCGGGGTCTGGGCGCGGTGAAGGGGAAGGAGAGCTCGATGTCCACTGTGGTGCTGGTGGCCGCGCTGGTCGCGGCCGGGTTGATCGCGGGGTTGTTCTACGCCTACGCCTGCTCCGTGATGCCGGGGCTCGCCCGCGGCGACGACAAGACGTTCGTGGAGGCGATGCGGGGCATCAACGTCGCGATCGTCAACCCGGTCTTCATGCTGACGTTCCTGGGCGCGCCGGTGCTGGCCGGCGTCGCGGTGTTCGTCAACCTGGGGTCGCGGCCGTTGCCGTGGATCATCGCCGGGTTCGTGTTCCTGCTGGCGATGGTCGTGATCACCGGGGTGGTGAACATCCCGCTCAACAACGCGCTGGAGAGCGGCGGTGACGACTACGCCGCGGTGCGGGCGGCGTTCGAGGCGGTCTGGGTGCGCTGGAACGTCATCCGCGCCCTGGTGAGCACGGCGGGCTTCGGCTGCCTGGTCGCCGCCGTGCTCACCCGGAGCTGATCAGTCGGCGAGGCGGAACAGCAGGTCGGTGACCCACTGGGTGGGGTCGGGCTGGTCGAGGGGGTTGGTGCGCAGGACTTCCAGGCGGCCACCCCATTCCTCGCCGTCGGGGCCTTCGGTGACGTCCCACGTGAGGCCTTCGGCCGCGCCCCAGGCCAGGACCTCCGCGGTGGCGGCGGCCAGGCCGTCGGGCGCGCCGACGTAGGTCTCGAGGACGTACTTGCCGGCCGGGACCTTACCGAGGAAGGCGGGTTCCTCCGGGGTGAAATCACCCTCGATCGGGACGCCGGCCTCGACGGTGAACCGCATGCCGGGGTGCAGCACGCGGTAGCGGAAGAACGGCGCTCCGGCAGGCACGACCCCGTGGCCGGCGAGGGCGCCGATCAGCGGGGGCAGCCGGTCGGCGATGCGCGGGAACTGCTCGATCCCCAGCGTCGCGCGTTCGGCGACGTAGCGCTGGGCGGGTCGGTCCACTGTGGACGGCATCAGGCGGGCTCCTCGGGGACGAACATCGGGCGCACCTCGATGCTGCCGTAGCCGGCGGCGGGGTGCTTGGCGGCGAGCTCGAGAGCTTCGTCGAGGTCGTCGCAGTCGAGGATGACGAACCCGCCGATCTGTTCCTTGGCTTCGGTGAACGGCCCGTCGGTGAGCAGGACCTCGCCGTCGCGGACCCGGATCGTGGTGGCTTCCGACGGCGGGCGCAGTCCTCCGCCGCCGCGGATCTTGCCGCGGCGGGCCAGGTCTTCACTCCAGCCGCCGCACCCGTCGTCCTGGTGTTCTTCGGCGGTCTCGTCGCCGGCGATGATCAGCAGGTACTGCATGTCAATGTCCTTCCAGTACTTCGCGCAGGCGCGCGGCGAAAGCTTCCGGTTCGATGGCGAACCCGCCGTGGTCGCCGGGAAACTCGACGGCGGTGAGCTCGAGACCGGCGGCGAACCCGAGGGCGGCTTCGTGGGCCGTCGTCCCGGCGGACTTCTCGCCGACGGCGACGACCAGCCGCGCGGGCGACGCACGGAGCGCGTCGAGATCGGGTTGGTAGCCGCCGGTGGCGGCCATCAGGTGGCGGAAGAAGTAGGTGAAGTTGCCTTCACCCCGGGGGTCGAGCGGGGGCGCGGGGTCGACACCCACGAGCGCCATGAACGCGGCGAAGGCCGGGGCGAGGCCTTGGTCGCGGAAGAGGGCCGGGATGTCGGGGCCGTCCAGGGCGGCGGCGGGCAGGTAACGGCTGACGGGCGGTTCGTGCAGCACGAGCGTGCGGACGTCGCCGGGGTGCCGCCGGACGTGGTCGAGCATCGTGATGGCGCCGCCGCTGCTGGCGAAGACGTCGGCGGGGCCGACTTCGGTGAGCAGACGGTGCACGTCGTCGGCGTGCTCGCGGATGACGTCGTCCCCCGGTTCGCCGTCGAGGGGGCTGCGGCCGAGGCCGCGCGGGTCGTAGGTGACCACGGTGTGGTCTTTGGCCAGCAGCGGCCAGATGTGGGTGAACACCGCGGCGTCGGCCGGGCCGCCGGGGACCAGCAGCAGCACGGGTCCGTGGCCGGTGACGTCGTAGGTGATCGTGGCGCCGGGGACGGCGAGGGTGGGCATGGGCTCCTCCGGTGGTCGGGGTTCACCCGACCGACGAACGGGCCTGGCCTGGACCGACAGCGTTTCGGAGATTCTTCGGGTGAGGTAGTCGCGCTCGGCGTCGGTGGGCGCGAGGTCGCGGGCGTTCGCGTACCACTCGGCGGCTTCGGCGTGGCGGCCGAGGCGGCGCAGGAAGTCCGCGCGGGTGGCCGGGAGCAGGTGGTAGCCGGTCATCGTCAGGCCCTCGAGCAGCACGAGCCCGGCCTCGGGACCGTCGGCCATGCCGACCGCGACCGCCCGGTTGAGCTTGACGACTTCGCTGGGGACGTGCTTGCGCAGCTCACCGTAGAGGCCGGCGATCTGGGCCCAGTCGGTGTTCGCGGGCGTCACGGCGGTGGCGTGACAGGCCGCGATGGCGGCCTGGATCTGGTACGGCCCGGGCCGGCGTCGGCGCAGCGCGGTCTCCAGGACCTGGGTGCCTTCGGTGATCTCACCCGCGTCCCAGCGGGTGCGGTCCTGCTCTTCCAACGGGACGAGCTCGCCGTGCGCGCCGGTGCGGGTGGCGCGGCGGGCGTGCTGGAACAGCAGCAACGCGAGCAGTCCGAGGACTTCCGGTTCGTCCGGCATCAGGCGGGCCAGGACGCGGGCGAGGCGGAGGGCTTCGGCGGCGAGGTCGGGGCGCAGCAGGTCGGGCCCGGCGCTGGCGGAGTAGCCCTCGTTGAAGGTCAGGTACAGCACGCCGAGCACGGCGGTGGTGCGTTCGGGCAGCAGGTGCGCGGGCGGGACGCGGTAGGGGATGCCGGCGTTGCGAATCTTGCGCTTCACCCGCACGAGCCGTTGGGACATGGTCGCTTCCGGCACGAGGAACGCGCGGGCGATCTCGGCGGTGCTCAGCCCGGCGAGGGTGCGCAGGGCGAGCGCGACCTGGGCTTCGGTGGCCAGGGCCGGGTGGCAGCAGGTGAAGATGAGCCGCAGCCGGTCGTCGGTGACGCCGCTGTGGTCGGTGTCGGGGTCGTCGGGGACGTTCACGAGGCCGGCCTCCCGGAGCTTGGCGGCGCCGAGGGCGTCGCGGCGGAGCCGGTCGGTGGCGCGGTTGCGGGCGGCGGTGGTGAGCCAGGCGCCGGGCCGGCGCGGCACGCCGTCGCGGGGCCAGGTGCGCAGGGCCAGCGCGAAGGCCTCCTGGGCGCACTCCTCGGCGAGGTCCCAGTCGCCGGTGATCCGGATCAGCGTGGCCACGACCTGGCCCCACTCCTCACGGAACGCCTCGGCGACCGCGCTCTCGACGTCCACCACCCGTACCTCCCCACGTTTCCGGTCACCCCGCCGACGAACGGCGGGCGCCGGGACCGACACCTAGCCGGTCGCCGCCGCGTGACAGGCGCCGAAGCCTTCGGCTCGCACGACGATCCGGCCGTTTTCGACGCGGACGGCCGTCTCGGTGGCGTCGCTGACCGCCGTGACGCCGGCGGCCGCGGCCAGCTCGCCGGTGGTGTCGCAGACGATCCGCAGCCGGGGCCGGGCCGGCGGGGTGATCGCCTGGTCGAGGCAGCCGCGCAGGTCGGCGACGGCGAGCCGGGCCAGCGGGGCGAGCTCGCCGGGGTCGCTGGTGACGAGCACCGCGGTGACGTCGGCGCCGGTGCGGACGGCTTCTTCGAACGCGGCCGCGCGGTGCAGGCCGAGCACGGTCACGACGCCGTCGCCGGGCCGGATCGTCTCGCCGGTCAGCAGGTCGGTGCCCGCGGGCGGGCGCCACGGCTCGTCGACGGGCTTGGCCTGGCTGGTGATCGGCGGGGTCGCGGGCCAGTCGTCGCTCAGGCCGAGGTCGAGCAGGGCGGCGCAGGCGGTGACGACGTGGAACGGCTCGCCGAAGCCGGGCGCGGCGGCGGCGAGCTGGCTCGCGCCGTGCAGGGTGGTGAGGGCGGCTTCGGCGACGCGGACCAGGCGCCGTCCGGGGCGACGGCGTTCGAGGGCGAGCCCGAGCAGGATCGCCTCGACGCGCATGAGCTGCGCGAACGGCCGCCGGGTGTGCTCGTCGGCGAGGATCTCGGGCAGCAGGTCGCGGCCGAGGCGGGCCTCGTCGCTGTCGGTGTCGGTGGCCAGGGGGAGCCGGGCGACCCAGGCGCGGGCGAACGCGGCCAGCACGTCGGACACGCTCGCGTCCGGTGGCGGGGTCGCGGGCCGGGGCGCGCGTTCGGCGAGGTCGGCCAGGACGGCGAAGTAGAGGGCCCGTTTGCCGGGGAAGTTGGAGTAGACGGCGCCGCGGGTCAGCTCGGCGCGTTCGGCGATGACGTCGATCTTCGCCTCGCGGAAGCCGCGGCGGGCGAACTCGTCGCGGGCGGCGGTGAGCACCTTCGCGCGGTTGCGCTCCTGGGTCTCCGCCCTGCTGAGCCTGACCATCGTCCTCCTTGCCGTGGTGTCATGAGTCAAGATACCGTGACCACTGAGATGATAAGAACATCTGATTTGAGCATCTGGAGTGGTGGATGACCCCCGAAATCGACCTGACCGACCTCAAGGTCCTCACTGACCCGTTCACCGCCTACGACCACGCCCGCGAAGCCGGCGCGCTGGCCAAGCTCGTGATCCCCGGCTTCGGCCCGTTCTGGGCACTGACCCGCTACACCGAGGCACGCGCGATGCTCGCCGACCCGCGGTTCGAGGTCCGCGCGGAGAGCTTCATGCGCCCGCCGGGCATCCCCGAGCACTGCCTGGAGTACCTGCGGACGATGGCCGAGCAGGACGGGCCCGAGCACCTGCGGCTGCGGCGCCTGGTCGCGCCGGCGTTCACACCGAAACGCGCGGCGCGGCTCCGGCCCCGGCTCGCCGTGCTCACCGAACGGCTGCTCGACGAGCTGCCCGCCCACGCCGACGGCGGTGTGGTCGACCTGATCCCGCACTTCGCCCGGCCGCTGCCGATGGACGTCATCTGCGAGCTGGTGGGCATTCCCGAGGCCGACCGGTCGCGCTGGCGGCAGTACGGCGCCGCGGTCGCCGGTGGGGTGGGCCCGGACTTCACCAGTGCGATCCCGGAGATCATCGCGGGCGCGAAGGAGGCGGTGGCGCGCAGCCGGGCCGAGCCGGGTGACGACCTCATCGGCGACCTCGTGCGCGCTGAGGACGACGACCGGCTCACCGACACCGAGCTGGTCACCCTGGTCTGGCACCTGGTGCTGGCCGGGCAGACGCCGGTGAATCTCCTCGCCAACGCCGTCGAAGCCCTGCTGCGGCACCCGGACCAGTTGGCGGCTGTGCGCGCGGATCCGGCGTTGTGGCCGGGCGCGGTCGAGGAGCTGATGCGGTTCTGCAGCCCGCAGCTGCTGACCACCCCGCGGTTCGCGCGGGAAGACGTCGAGATCGGCGGCGAGGTGATCCGCGAGGGCGAGCGCGTGACCGCGGCGATGGTGGCGGCCGACCGCGACCCGCGGGTGTTCCCCGACGCGGACCGCTTGGACGTGACCAGGAACGGGCCGGCGCAGCTGGGGTTCTCGCACGGCCCGCACTTCTGCCTGGGCGCGTCGATCGCCCGGGTCGAGACGGAGGTGGCGCTCTCGGCGCTGTTCGCCCGCTTCCCGGATCTGGCGCTGGCCGGTGACGTGCCGCGCGCGCCCGACGGCGGGACGTGGCGGCCCGCGGAACTACCGCTGACGCTCTGAGATCAGCGCTTCGATGCCGTCGAGGACCCGGGCGAGGCCGAACCGGAACGTGTAGGCCGGGTCTTCGGCGGCGTTGTGGGCCTCACCCGCGGCCTGCCCGACGCGGGAGGCGAGGGGGTAGTTGGCCGCGTCGGCGGCCGGGATGCCGGCCAGCACCGGCGCGGCTCGTTCCCACCACTGGGCGTCGGTCAGGCCGCTGGTGCGGACCAGGCGGGCGGCGTCGAGCGAGCTGCGCGCGGTCGTCCGGACCAGGCCGGTGACCAGGCCGACGGCGGCGTCCATCTCGACGTCGTCCAGGCCGATGCCCTCGACCGCGCGCAGTTCGTGCTCGTACTTGGCGAAGCTGTTCGGACCCAGCGCCGAGCGGCTGGTGGTGGCCTGCAGCAGCCAGGGATGCCGGTGGAACAGCGTCCACTGCCCGTCGGCGACCGCGGTCAGCGCCGCGCGCCAGCCGAGGCCGGGTTCGGGGACGGGCAGCTCGCCGTGGGCGTGGTCGACCATCAGGTCCAGCAGCTCCGTGCGGCCGGGCACGTAGGTGTAGAGCGACATGGGGGAGACGCCGAGGTGCTCGGCGACGCCGCGGATGGTGACGGCGTCGAGCGTGTCGGCGTCGGCAAGGGTGATCGCCGCGCGGACGACGTCGGCCGTGGTCAGCTTCGGTTTCGGGCCGCGTCGCGGGGGTGCCGACACGCCCCAGAGCAGCTCGATCGCGCGGCGCGGGTCACCGCCGCCGGTCTCCTCCGTGGTCACGCCGCCCATTCTGCCCACCCGATTCTCGTACAACGTACAGAGTTGTGCTAACCTCTTCTTCGTACACAGTACAGAGTAAAGGGGGACGATGACCCTGCAGATCCAGGCCGAGGGACTTCGCAAGCGCTACGGCGCCGCGTACGCCCTGGACGGGTTCGCTCTTTCCGTCCCGGCGGGCACGCTCCACGGCCTGCTGGGACCCAACGGCGCGGGCAAGACGACCGCCGTCCGCGTGCTCTCCACCCTGCTGCGCCACGACGAGGGCCTCGCCCGGGTCGCGGGCTTCGACGTCACCACCGAACCGGCGAAGGTGCGCGCGTCGATCGGGCTGGTCGGGCAGCAGGCCGCGGTGGACGAACTGCTGTCCGGACGCCAGAACCTGGTGCTGTTCGGCCGCCTGCACCACCTGGGCCGGCGCGAGGCCGCCCGCCGCGCCGACGACCTGCTGGACCGCTTCGGCCTCGCCGACACCGGCGCGAAGCCGGTGTCGGCCTACTCCGGCGGCATGCGGCGGCGGCTCGACCTGGCCGCGTCCCTGCTCGCCGCCCCGCGGGTGCTGTTCCTCGACGAGCCCACCACCGGGCTCGACCCGCGCAGCCGCGCCGAGGTCTGGCGGGCGGTGCGGTCGCTGGTCGCCGACGGCACGACCGTGCTGCTCACCACCCAGTACCTCGAGGAGGCCGACCGCCTGGCCGACCGGATCTCGCTGGTCGAACACGGGCGCGTCATCGCCGAAGGGACTCCGGCCGAGCTGAAGGACTCCCTCGGCGCGACCCGGATCGAGCTGACCCTGCCCGACCCGGACGTCGTCGTCCCGGCGGCGGCACTGCTGGCCCGCGTCACCGGGACCGAGCCGGTCACCGAAGAACTGCGGGTCAGCGCCCCGGCCGAGCCGTCGATGCTGACCGACGTCGTGCGCGAGCTGGGCGCGACCGAACTGGTGGTCGCCGACGTCGCGCTGCGGCATCCGACGCTCGACGAGGTGTTCCTGGAGCTGACGGGGAAGGTGGCGCGATGAGGTGGGCCCTTGCAGACGGCTGGACGCTGACCGGGCGCTACCTCGCGCACCTGGCGCGGCGCCCGGCCCGGCTGGCCACCGTGGTGGCGTTCCCGATCCTGATGGTGCTGATCTTCGCCTACCTGCTCGGTGGCGGCATGACCGTGCCCGGCGGCGGCTCCTACCGCGAGTTCCTGATGCCGGGGATGTTCGCCATGACCATGGCGTTCGGGCTGTCGGGGACGATGATCTCGGTGCTCGACGACGCCACCAAGGGTGTCACCGACCGGTTCCGGTCGCTGCCGATGGCGCCGTCGGCGGTGCTCACCGGCCGGGTGGCCGCGGATCTGGTGAACGCGGTGCTCGCGCTGGCGGTGCTGCTCGGCTGCGGGTTCGCCGTCGGGTGGCGCCCGCACGGCAGCCTCGGGGAGACGCTGGCCGCGGTGGTGCTGCTGCTCCTGCTGCGCACGGCGCTGGTGTGGGCGGGGATCTACCTGGGGCTGCTGACGACGGATCCGTCGATGGTGACGCTCGCGCAGACGCTGGAGTTCCCGTTCGGGTTCCTCTCCAGCGCGTTCGTGGCGACCGCGACGATGCCGGCGTGGCTGGGAACCGTGGCGGAGTGGAACCCGTTGTCCTCCACGGTGACGGCGGCGCGGGTGCTGTTCGGCAACCCGGGGGCGGCGGGGACGTCCTGGGTGAGCGAGCACGCCGTGCTGATGGCCGTGGTGTGGCCGCTGGTGCTGCTCGCGGTGTTCGTGCCGTTGTCCGTGCGCCGATACGGGAGGCTGGGGAACTGACCACCGATTTCCTGCCGGGTGAACCGCCACGAGCGGGCCGCCTGGTGCTCGACGACCGGGAACTGTCCATAACGGACGGTCTGACGGAGTTGCTCGCCACGACGGATCCCGATCCGTCGGCATTGTTCTGGGCCACCGCGGCGAAGGCCGCGCTGCGGCTGGTCGCGGCGGGCCGGTTGCTGCCGGGGGTGACCGAGGCCGGGCACGACGCCTGGCGCGTCGGGCCGCTCGAACCGGCGGAAGCCGCGTGGCTGCGGGATCTCGCGGCGGCGATGCCCGCGGGCGAGCGGGCGCCGGGGCCGCTGCTGCGGGCGTTCCTCGACGCCGTCGCCGACACGCTGCCGCGCACGCCCGCCGCGGCGAAGGCGGCCGGGACGCGGTTGTTCGCCGCGGTCGCGCCGCAGCGGGCCGAGGCGGCGCGGGACTGGGCCGACGAGCTGGCCGCCGGGCTCGACTCGGGCATCCGGGTGTCGCTGCGGCTCGAGGCGCCGGACGGGTTCGACACCGGCCGGTTCGACGCCGTGGTGCAGGTGCACAGCCTCGCCGACCCCGGCCGGGTCGCCGACGCCGTCGAGCTGTGGGAGACGGGCCGCTTCGGCCCGCGGGCCCGCATCGACGTCGTGCTGGCGCTGCGGCGGGGTGCGCAGGTATGGCCGGCGCTGGGGCCGTTGCTGACCTCGGCCGTCCCGGACCGGCTGGCGCTCGGCGCGGACGAGGTGACCGAGCTGCTCGCGGCCGCGGCGCCGCGGCTGGCGGCGGCCGGGATCGACGTGCACTGGCCGGCCGAGCTGGCCGGGGCGCTCACCGCGCGGGCGGTGGTGCGGGCCGGGGACGCACCCGGTGACCTGCCGGCGTTCTTCGGCGGCGGCCGGGCGCTGGCGTTCGACTGGCAGCTGGCCCTGGGTGGCGAGGTGCTGACCGAGGCGGAGCTGGACGCCCTGGCCGAGGCCCGCCGTCCGGTGGTGCGGCTGCGGGACCGCTGGGTGCTGGTCGACCCGGCGCTGGCGGCGAAGGCGCGGGAGCGGACGTTGAAGCCGCTCACGCCGGTCGACGCGCTCGGCGCGGTGCTGTCGGGCACCACCGACGTCGACGGCGAGCCGGTCGAAGTGGTCACCGACGGCTGGCTGGCGCGGCTGCGGGAACGGCTGTCCGAACCCCCGGAGCCGCAGGCGCCGCCGGCCGGGCTGGCCGCGTCGCTGCGGGACTACCAGCTGCGCGGGCTGCAGTGGCTGGCGACGGTGACCGGGCTCGGGCTCGGCGGCTGCCTCGCCGACGACATGGGGCTGGGCAAGACGGTCACGCTGATCGCGTTGCACCTGCACCGCGCGGCCGGGCCGACGTTGGTGGTGTGCCCGGCGTCGCTGCTGGGCAACTGGGAACACGAGATCCGCCGGTTCGCCCCAGGGGTGCTGGTGCGGCGCTTCCACGGCGGCGCGCGCTCGCTGGACGAGCTCGACGGGTTCGTGCTGACGACCTACGGCACCCTGCGCGCCGATCCCGCGCCGCTGGCCGGGATCCGGTGGGGGCTGCTGGTGGCCGACGAGGCCCAGCACGTGAAGAACCACCGTTCCGGCACGGCGAAGGCGTTGCGGCTGGTGCCCGCCGACGCGCGAGTGGCGTTGACCGGCACACCGGTGGAGAACACGCTCTCGGAGCTGTGGGCGATCCTCGACTGGACGGCGCCGGGCCTGCTCGGGTCCCTGGCGGAGTTCCGGGCGCGCTGGGCGAAACCGATCGAGGCGGGCAGTCCCGGGGCGGCGGAGCGGCTGGCGCGGTTGCTGCGGCCGTTCCTGCTGCGGCGCCGCAAGTCCGATCCGGGGATCGCGCCGGAGCTGCCGGCGAAGACCGAGACCGACCGGCCGGTGACGCTCAGCCCCGAGCAGGCGGCGCTGTACGAGGCGGTCGTGCGGGAGATGATGGCCGAGATCGCCGGGAGTGACGGGATGGCGCGGCGCGGCCGGATCGTGAAGCTGCTGACGGCGTTGAAGCAGATCTGCAACCACCCGGCGCAGTACCTCAAGGCTCTGTCTCTTCAAGAGGGCGGCGGCCGCTCGGGGAAGCTGGAGCTGCTCGACGAGCTGCTGGACACGATCCTCGCCGAGGGCGGCGCGGTGCTGGTGTTCACCCAGTACGTCGCCATGGCCCGGCTGCTGGAGAAGCACCTGGCGGAACGCGGGATCGGCACGCAGCTGCTGCACGGCGGCACCCCCGTGCCCCGCCGCGAAGAGCTCGTCAAGCGGTTCCAGGACGGTGCGGTGCCGGTGTTCCTGTTGTCGCTCAAGGCGGCGGGCACCGGGCTGAACCTGACGCGCGCCGACCACGTTGTGCACTTCGACCGCTGGTGGAACCCGGCGGTGGAGGACCAGGCGACCGACCGGGCGTACCGGATCGGGCAGACCCGGCCGGTGCAGGTGCACCGGCTCGTCACCGAAGGCACGGTCGAAGACCGGATCGCGGCGATGCTGCGGGAGAAGCGCGCGCTGGCCGACGCGGTGCTGGCCGGCGGCGAGGCGGCGTTGACGGAGCTGACCGACACCGAGCTCGCGGAGCTCGTCGAGCTGAGGAGCCGCGGATGAGCGACGAGCGGGTGCGCGGGTTTCCCGCGTTCGGCGCGACGGGGACGCGCGGGCGGTTCGCGACGTCGTGGTGGGGGCGGGCGTGGGTGAGCGCGATGGAGGACACCGCGCTGGACCTGCGACAGCTCAAGGCGGGCCGCCGGTACGCCGCGGCCGGGCTGGTCGGGCCGATCACGGTGAGCCCGGGCCGGATCGCGGCGGTGGTCGACGACGCCGACGGCGGCCCGTACCGGACCGAGCTGCGGCTGGCAGAACTGTCCGAAGCGGACTGGACGCGGTTCCTGGACCGGGTCGCCTCGCGCGCGGGGCACCTGGCGGCGTTGCTGGACCGGGACATGCCGCACGACCTGGTGACGGCGGCCGACGACGCCGGAGTCCACCTGCTGCCGGGGATCGGCGACCTCGACCCGGAGTGCGACTGCCCGGGCTGGGAGCTGCCGTGCAAGCACGCGGCGGCGTTGTCGTTCCAGGCGTCGTGGCTGCTGGACGCGGACCCGTTCGTGCTGTTGCTGATGCGCGGGCTGGGTGAGCGGGAGATCCGGGCGGAGCTGGAGAGCCGGACCGCGCCGCGGGACGACTTCCCGGCCGTCCCGGTGGACCGGACGCCGGGTGAGCTGCCGGACCTGACGCTGTTCGAGCCGTCGGGGGCGCCGGCGATCCCGGCGGCGCCCGGGGTCCCGGCCGAGGCGTTCGCCCTGCTGGCGGCGAACGCGTCGGGGCAGGCGCGGGCGCTGCTGGCGGGCGAGCCGTGGCCGGGACGCCGGCACGACGCGGTCCGGCTGGCCGCGCGGTTTCCGGCGGTGGCGGAGCGGCTGGGTGAGGGAAGCGGCTTCCGGCGGGCGGTCGCGGCCTGGAGCTACGGCGGCCGTGACGGTCTTGAGGTCCTCGAATCGTCGTGGTCCCCGCCCAAGGCGGTGCTGGCGGCCGCGCGGGTCGCGCTCGCCGACGTCACCGACGAGGAGCCGCTGTTCGAGCGCAACCACTGCACGGCCGGCGCGGTCCAGTTGCGGCTCGACCATCGGGGCCGCTGGCACCCGTACCGGCTCGAGGACGGCACGTGGTGGCCCGCGGGTCCGCCGGAGACCGACCCGGGGTTGCTGCCGGGCTGAAACCCGCCGGGATTCCCGGTATCCAGCGTGGTCCCCGCTGTCTCCTGTGCGTTGACGGCGGGGTTCCGCCGGGCCCACTGGGGGTGGGGGGGGGGGGGGGGGGGGGGGGGGGGGGGGGGGGGGGGGGGGGGGGGGGGGGGGGGAGGGGGGGGGGGGGGGGGAAGAGA
>NZ_JBVJON010000010.1:54609-380069 GCF_055583145.1 Amycolatopsis sp. NPDC104819
TTTTTTCCCCCTCCCCCCCCCCCCCTCCCCCGCCCCCCCCCCCCCCCCCCCCCCCTCCCCTCTCCCCCCCCCCCCCCCCCCCCCCCCCCCCCCCCCCCCCCCCCCCCCCCCCCCCCCCCCCCCCCCCCCCCCCGCCCGGCTCGATGGTGTCCACGTCGGCGCCCCGCTGTCCCGGGGTTTTGCGGGTGCCCGGCGCGAAAGCCTGCTCAGCCCACGGGCGTGACGGTGTAGTCCTTCACCCGCATCGAGTCGTGCATCCGGGCGCCGCCGCTGTTGAGCTTCGCCAGCGTCCGGCTCACCCCGGCCGGCAGGGCCGAGATCAGCTGCCCGCCGCGGGCCAGGGCCCACGCGCCGGTGCGCGTCGCCGGGATCAAGGTGCGCGCGGCGCCTTCGGCGAACGCGCGGCTCTTGCGCACCAGGTCGCCCATTTCCCTTTCATACGCGGCGAAGGCGCGCTCGTGGTCGCCGCCCGCCGCGGCCAGTTCGCCGGCCAGGACGTACGCGCCGAGCACCGCGAGGCTGGTGCTGCCGCCGACGGCCGGGCCGGGGCAGTACCCGGCGTCGCCGACGAGGGTGACGCGTCCGCGGGACCAGGAGTCGATCCGCAGCTGGGTGATCGAGTCGAAGTAGAACGGGCCCGGGCCGTCCAGCTCGGCCAGCCAGGCGTCGACGTGCGGGTGCATCCCGGCGTAGGCCTGGCGCAGCAGCTCCTTCTGTCGCGGGACGTCGCGGTGGCCGTAGTTGAGCTGCTCGTCGCGGCGGAACAGGAAGACCGCGCGGGCGTCGGTGATGTGGCGGGCGCTGTAGAACCCCGCGGTGCGGCCGGCGCCGAGGTGGATGACGGTTGCACCGTCGTCGAGACCGAGGGTGTCGGGCAGGGACAGCACGGCCAGGTAGGCCCCGATGAACTTGGTCAGCCCGGCTTCCTCGCCGAAGACCAGCCGGCGCACGTTCGAGTGCAGCCCGTCGGCGCCGACGACGACGTCGAAGGTACGCGGTGCGGCGTGCTCGAAGGTGACGTCGCCGTCGGGGGAGAGAGCGGTGATCGAGTCGCCGAAGAGGTACTCGACGTCTTCGCGGCCGGCGTCGTAGTAGATCTCGCTGAGGTCGTCGCGCATGATCTCGACGTGCCGGTCGGAGGCGGCCTGGAAGATCTTCGCCAGGTCGATCCGCGCCGGCCGGCGCACGCCTTCGCGGTGCATCGTCAGCCGGGTGGAGCCGGTGGCCACCGCCGCGACACTCGGCAGCACGCCCATCCGTTCGGTGATGTCCATGGCGGGCCGGAACAGGTCGACGGCGTGGCCGCCGGTCTTGCGCAGGGTGGGGGCGCGTTCGACCACCGTGACGTCGAAGCCGTGCCTGGACAGCCAGTACGCCAGCACCGGACCCGCGATGCTGGCGCCCGAGATCAGAATCCGCATGAGTGCCTCCCTGACTTAACGGTAGGTAAGTTGTACCACGAGTCTTACCTACCGTTAAGTCAGTTATGCTGGGCGCGTGGCCAAGCCGTCAGACACCAGGCAGCGCATCCAGGACGTCGCACGCTCGCTGTTCGCGACCCAGGGGGTGCAGCGCACCAGCCTGCAGGACATCGCCGACCGGCTGGGCATCACCAAACCCGCGCTGTACTACCACTTCTCCTCGCGCGAGGACCTGGTCCGCAGCATCGTCCAGCCGCTGATCGACGACGGCGAGAAGTTCCTGCTCGACTACGAAGCCCGCGGCGACACACCCGCGCGTGAGCTCGTCGAGGGCTTCTTCGACGTCAACTACCGCAACCGGGCGAACTTCATCATGCTGCTCACCGAGATGCCGACGCTGGCCGACCTCGGGCTCGTCGACAAGGCCCTGGCCTGGCGGACCCGGCTCACCGCGCTGATCTGCGGGCCCGACCCCACCCTCGAACAGCAGGCCCGCGCGATCCTCGCCCTCGGCGGCCTGCAGGACGTCTGCATGCAGTTCCCCGACGCGCCCATGGAGGAGCTGAAGGCCGCGGCCGTCGCCGGGGCCCTCGACGCCATCGGCCGCTAACGCACGGCCGCGCGGTTGATGATCGCGGCCGTGTCCACCCCGGCCGGCAGCGTGCCGAACGCGATGCCCCAGTCCCCGCCGAAGCGCGACGCGCAGAACGCGTCCGCCACCGCCGGGTGACCGTGGCGCACCAGCAGCGAGCCCTGCAGCACCAGCGCCATCGCCTCGACCAGCCGCCGCGCCCGGTACTCGATGCCACCGAGGTCGGTCAGCTCCTTGCGGACGCGGTCCACGGCGTCGTCCAGACGCGCGTCACCACCGGCCGCCTGCTCGACCTCGGTGAAGAACGCCGCGACCGACTCCGGCTGCTTGCCCATGGCGCGCAACGCGTCCAGCGCCGCGACGTTGCCCGAGCCTTCCCAGATCGACGACAGCGGCGCCTCGCGGTAGAGGCGCGGCATGCCCGACTCCTCGACGTACCCGTTGCCGCCGAAGCACTCGAGAGCCTCCGCCGCGTGCATCGGCGCCCGCTTGCACACCCAGTACTTCGACACCGCCAGCCCGAGCCGCCGGAACGCCTGCTCCTGCTCGTCGCCGGGCCGGTCGCCCGCCGCGGCCAGCCGCATCGCGACCGTCGTCGCCGCTTCGGACTCCAGCACCAGGTCGGCCAGCACGTTGGCCATCAACGGCTGGTCGACCAGCGCCTTGCCGAACGCGTGCCGGTGCGTGGCGTGGTGGATCGCGCGCACCGCGCCCAGCCGCATCCCGGACGCGCTGCCGAGGGTGCAGTCGAGACGGGTGTTGTTGACCATCTCGATGATCGTGCGGACCCCGCGGCCCTCCTCGCCGACCAGCCAGCCCACGGCGTTGTCGTACTCGATCTCCGAAGACGCGTTCGACCGGTTGCCCAGCTTGTCCTTCAGCCGCTGCAGCCGGATCGGGTTGCGGGAGCCGTCGGGCAGCACGCGGGGGAGCAGGAAGCAGGAGAGCCCGCCGGGGGCCTGGGCCAGCGTCAGGAACATGTCCGACATCGGCGCGGAGGTGAACCACTTGTGCCCGACGAGGGTGTGGCTGCCGTCGGCGTTCGGCGTCGCGGTCGTGGTGTTGGCGCGGACGTCGGAGCCGCCCTGCTTCTCGGTCATCGACATGCCCGCGATCAGCCCGCGCTTGGTGGCCGGCTCCCGCAGCCCGAAGTCGTACTCGGTCGCGGCCAGCAGCGGCTCGTACCGCGCCGCCAGCTCCGGGTTGGCCCGCAGGGCCGGGATCGCCGCGTAGGTCATCGAAATCGGGCAGCTGTGCCCGGCCTCGACCTGGCCCCAGACGTAGAACTTGGCCGCACGGGCGGCGTGCGCGCCCTCGCGGGAGTCCTGCCAGGGCGTGCCGTGCAGGCCGTGGGACACCGCGACGTCCATCAGGTCGTGCCAGTGCGGGTGGAACTCGACCTCGTCGATCCGGTGGCCGTAGCGGTCGTGGGTGCGCAGCACCGGCTCGTTCTCGTTGACCAGCCGGCCCCACTCCTGGGCCTGCTCGCCGCCGGCCAGCCGGCCCAGCTCGTGCACCTCGTCCGACGCCCAGCCGGCCCCGGCCCGCTCCAGGCCGTCCAGCAGCGCCGGGTCGGCCCCGACGTCGTGGCCGGCCAGCGGCGGGACCTGGTTGACGACCTCATGCGTGACGGGCATCGGAACCTCCTAGAGCGCGGACGACAAACGTGCGGAGCTCGGCGACGTCACCGGCGTTCCCGCTGGTCAACGGGCCGATCAGAACTTCGGCGGCGGCCCCCACCAGCGCGGCGGCGGTGAGCCGGCCGTCCTGCGGCGGCAGCGCGCCCGCCCGGACCCCGGCCGCGACGTGCTCGGCGACGACCTCGGTGAACGCCCGCCGGAACTCCAGGCGCTCGGCGTCGATGAGGGCGTCGACCGGCTCGGCGAGCAGCGCGTACGCCTGCCGCGGCGCCTTGAGCGCGCGCTGGGCGAAGGTCTCGAACACCGCCAGGACCCGTTCGGCGGGCTCGCCCGGCTGCGCGGACGCCGCCCGGACGGCCTCGACCTCCCGCGTCACGACCTGCCGGAACACGTGCACGACCAGGTCGGCCTTGGTGGGGAAGTGTTTGTAGACGCTCCCGACGGCCACCCCGGCCCGCTCGGCGACGGCGGCGACGGAGCAGCCGCTGTAGCCGTGTTCGGCCAGCTGGCGCGTCGCCGCGACGACGATCGTCTCGCGCTGAGCGTCCAGGCGTTCCTGCACCTTCAGGGTGCGGCGGTAGGGCACGTCAAGAAGTGAAGCACTGATTCATTGCTTCAGTCAACGCTCTCCAGAAGCCGCTTCGCGCCCTGCACCTCCGCCTCGACGTCGGCCCGCAGCTTCCGCCGCAGAACCGGCTCGACCAGCCGGCGCAGGGGAGCGGCGAACCCGAACACGATCCGCCGCGTCACCCGGATCCCGCCGGGCACCGGCACGCACCCGAAGCTCGCCTCGAACGTCGAAAACCGCCGCGCCAGCCGGTTCTCCCGCCGGTCGGGGAGCCGGACGTCGACCCGCTCGCCGGGCGTCAGCGTCATCCGGGACACCACCTTCGGCCCCGGTCCCAGCCCGGGCAGCGCCGACCGGAACCGGAACTCCGTGACGTTCCCGTCGCGGCGCACCCAGTCGATCCGGCCGAGCTTGCGGTCGACCTCCGCGTACCGCCGCGGGTCCATGACCAGCGCGAGGAAAGCCTCCGGAGTGCACAACACGGTCTCTTCCACGGTCACTTCCACCATAGAAAGAGAGTAGTTTCTCACTATGGCTCGAACAACCCCCGGCGTCACCCGCCGCCGCATCCTCGACGAGGCCGTCCACCTCTTCGCCACCCGCGGCTACGACACGACGTCGGTCGCCGACATCCAGACCGCCTGCGGCCTCAACCCCGGCTCCGGCGCGCTCTACAAACACTTCCCGTCCAAAGCCGCGCTCCTCGAAGCGGCCATGCACGACAATCTCGAGCGCCTCGCCGCCCGCACCGCCGAAACCGCCGACGCCGAGCTGCCCGACGACCCCCGCGAGGCACTACGCGTGTTCGCCGACGTCGTCTGGGCGTTCCTCGCCGCCGACCGCGACCTCGTCCGCCTGATGATCCGCGAGTTCACCGGCTTCCCGGAGCTGTTCGAGGCGATGTGGCAAGGCGTCGTCGCGACCGTCTACCGCCGCGGCACGGAGTGGATCACCACCCTGCGCGACCAGGGCCGCGCGAACGTCACCGACCCCGAAGCCACCGCGGCCGTGCTGGTCGCCTCCCTCACCTATTACCCGATCCTGGACGTCCTCATCGGACACACCCCGGGCGACCTCGCCCCCGACCGCTTCCTCGCCGCGTGGACCGACCACGCCGTGGCGTCGCTCAACCTGCGCGGCTGAATCGGACGCATTGAGCGCCCGCCGCACCGACGGCAGGTGCCGCCACCGGTACATCCTCCCGCGGGGTTGCGCTGGAGCGCACTCCAGCTCCTACGGTCGAAGGCATGACCACACCCCAGCACCAGATCGGCTCCGGCTTCGGCGCCACGAGCACCACCACGGAGGTCCTCGACGGCATCGACCTGACCGGCAAGCTCGCCCTCGTCACCGGCGGCTACTCCGGCATCGGCCTGGAAACCACCCGCGCCCTGGTCGGCGCCGGCGCGCGCGTCGTCGTCCCGGCCCGCCGCCGCGCCACCGCCGAAGAAGCCCTCGCCGGCCTCCCCGGCGTCGAAATCGACGAACTCGACCTCGGCGACCTCACCAGCGTCCACGCCTTCGCCGACCGCTTCCTCACCACCGGCCGCCGCCTCGACCTCGTCATCACCAGCGCCGGCATCATGGCCGCCCCCGAAACCCGCGTCGGACCCGGCTGGGAAGCCCAGTTCGCCACCAACCACCTCGGCCACTTCGCCCTGGTCAACCGCCTCTGGCCGGCCATCGCCGACGACGCCCGCGTCGTCGCCGTCTCCTCCCGCGGCCACCACTTCTCACCCATCCGCTGGGACGACCCCCACTTCGAGACCGGCTACGACAAGTGGCTCGCCTACGGCCAGGCCAAAACCGCCAACATCCTGTTCGCCGTCCAGCTCGACCGGCTCGGCCGGGACCGCGGCGTGCGCGCGTTCGCCCTGCACCCCGGCTCGATCCTGACCCACCTCGCCCGCCACATCCCACAGGAAGAGCGCGTCGCGCAGGGCTGGGTCGACGAGAACGGCAACCCCAGCGGCTACTTCAAGACCCCCGAAGCCGGCGCCGCCACCCAGGTCTGGGCCGCCACCTCACCCCGGCTCGACGGCCTCGGCGGCGTCTACCTCGAAGACTGCGACATCGCCGAACTCGCCCCCGAAGGCGACGGCGTCGCCGACGTCGGGCTCCGCGTCGGCGTCCGCGAATACGCCATCGACCCCGACCAGGCCGCCCGCCTCTGGGCCCTCTCGGCCGAGCTCACCGGCGTCGACGCCTTCGCTACTTCCCGGTGATCACCCCGACCGCGATCCCCAGGATCGCGGTGTTGTAGACGAACGACAGCACACTGTGCGTCAGCACCGTGTACCGCAGCGGCCGAGCCTGAACCTCCACATCGGACGTCGCGAACGAAGTCCCCACCGTGAAGGCGAAGTACGCGAAGTCCAGCAGGTTCGGCCGCTCCGTCGCCGGGAACCGCAACCCCGGCCCCGGAGCGGCCCGGTGGTGCAGGTGCGCGTACCGGTCGGCGTACCCGAAGTGCAGCAGGATCCACGCCGCCAGCACCGCCGGCACCGCCCCGATCTGCAGCACGAACGCCGTCTCGTCGTCGTCCTCGGCGATCACGTTCGCCACCAGGATCAGCCCACCGGCCGACATCCCGACCACACTCACCACCAGCGTCGCGACGAAGCTCGACCGGCGGCCCAGCAGGCTGTGCAGCCACGTCGGCTCGGCGTCATCCAGCAGCCGGTAGCGGCGGATCCGCAGCCACCGCGTCACGATCACCGCCGCCGCGACCGCGTCCCACGCCAGCAGGAACACCACGTCCAGCCCGGTGTCCGGCGCGATCAGCCACCCCAGCCCCAGCAGCACCAGCAGGAACTCCGCGCACTGGTACCAGATCCTCCGCAGACGCCGCATCGCGCGAAGCTACTGCGGGCCGGTGCCGGAGGCACCTCGGATCACCTGGTCAGGTGGCCCGGCTCGCGCCTTCCTGCAACAAAAGGTTGCACATGCTTACCCGGCGAGCTAACGTGACACGCAACCAAACGTTGCAGAAAGGCCGGAGCATGGACCACGGAACCATCGAACGGGAACTCCACATCAACGCCACCCCCGACACCGTCTTCGACGTCGTCAGCAGCCCCGAACACCTCCGCGAATGGTGGCCCGACGAAGCCGAATACCCCGTCGAACCCGGGGGAGAGGGCCGCATCGGCTTCGGCGGCAACTGGGTCCGCTTCACCGTCGTCGACGCCGTCCCGCCCAAACTCTTCTCCTTCCGCTGGACCCACACCGCGGGGGAGACCGCCGCACCCGGCAACTCGTTCCTCGTCGTCTTCGAGCTCGAACCCGCCGGCACCGGCACCCGCCTGCGCATGACCGAAACCGGCTTCCGCGAACGCGGCTGGGACGAAGCCAAGATCGCCGCCGAATACGCCGACCACGTCAGCGGCTGGGACCACTTCCTGCCCCAGCTCCCGCCGTACGCCGCCGCCCGGTGAGCACCACCGTGGACGACGACCTCTGGTCCGCCGTCGGCGACCCCACCCGCCGCCGCCTGCTCGACCTCCTGCTCACCGAAGGCGGCGGCACCGCCACCAGCCTCAGCGAACACCTCCCGGTGACCCGCCAAGCCGTCACCAAGCACCTCGCCGTCCTCGACCGCGTCGGCCTCGTCCACGCCACGACCGCCGGCCGCGAAAAGCAGTACCGCGTCGACGAAACCCAGCTCGCCCGCGCCGTCGCCCAGCTCGCCGAAGTCGGCGCCGCCTGGGACGCCCGGCTCGGCCGCATCAAGCGCATCGCCGAACGAATCGAAAGGAACCGTTAGCCATGGACATCCTGCACCGCATCGGCACCCGGAACACCACACCCGGCCAGGTCTACGACGCGATCACGACCCTCGACGGCCTCTCCGCGTGGTGGGCCCACAAAACCGCGGGGGACACCGAAGTCGGCGGCGTCATCGCGTTCCGCTTCACCGCCGGCGGGTTCGACATGAAGGTCACCGAGCTCGACCCGGGACGGCTCGTCCGCTGGGAGGTCGTCGACGGCCCGCCCGAGTGGGTCGGCACGACGATCCGCTGGGACCTCGAACAGCGCGGTGAGTACACGATCGTCCTGTTCAAGCACGAAGGCTGGCGCGAGGCGGGCGAGTTCATGCACCACTGCAGCACCAAGTGGGCCATCTTCCTGATGAGCCTCAAGCAGCTCCTGGAGACCGGGGAGGGCGCCCCGGACCCGCGGGACGTCTCCATCAGCGACTGGCACTGACGTTACTTGACATAATGTACATTATCGGCACTTGGTGACCAGCTGGACCGAGGGCCGAGAGGGGCGGAAGATCCACATCCGCCGGGGTGGAGTTCGTCAGGACGGCTTCTCCTGAGGAACACGCGAGCACGGCGAACCTCGGGGCCCCCCGGACGGGAGCCAAGTCAGCTCCCGGAGGCCCACGTGAGGCCGGGAGAACATCCCCTGGAGCTGCGGATTCGACGTCCTGCCACCCGACCTTAAAACGTCACGGTGACGAAACTGGATTGGGCAATCTCGCCCTGAGAGTCGACGGTCCGTCGGCAGTTGATCCTTCGTGATCCCTCGAGCAGCCTCGTCAGACCGCTTGGCAGCCATCCCGGGTGCATCGAACATGTGTGCGATTCCCCGAAAGGTGTCCCCGAAGGCCCCGAGGGGCTCGAAACCGCCGTGCCGGATCCCCCGGGAGCGGACTCCTGGTGATTCCGACATTTCATGCATAATGGCAATTATGCATGAAATGGGATCGACCCCGGCCGCCGAAACTGTCGGTGGTGTGCGGTACAAGATCCACATGAAGGTTTCCGAGGCCCAGCAAGCCTTCTTCGCCGCCCGCCGGCCGCGCAAGGACTCGCCGCACACCACCGACGCCTACCGCCGTGACCTCGCCGGGATCACCACTCTCCTGGTTTCGGAGCTGGGCCGGGAAGACCTCGAGGTGGCCGACCTGACCGGGACGGCGCTGCGGTCGGCGTTCGGGGTGTTCGCGGACGGTCATGCGAAGAGCTCGGTGCTGCGGGCCTGGTCGACGTGGAACCAGTTCCTCACGTTCTGCGTGGCGGACGGGCTGCTGGCGGGCAACCCGATGGGCGCGGTGGCGCGGCCGCGGACGCCTGCGTTGACGCCGAAGCCGTTGCGGGGTGAGGAAACCCCGGAGCAGCTGCTGTCGGCGGCGGCCGCGGGTTCGCGGCGCGCGCGGGACCCGTGGCCGGAGCGGGACGTGCTGGTGATCGCGCTGGGGCTGGTGGCGGGGTTGCGGGCGGCGGAGATGCGGGCGCTGACGTCGCGGTCGCTGGTGGGGCGCGCCGGTGAGCTGCGGTTGCACGTGAAAGGGAAGGGCAGCCGGGACCGGTCGATCCCGGTGCAGCCGGTGCTGGCGGAGCTGATCGAGCGGTACCGGGAGTCGTGCCGGGTGCGGTTCGCGAACGTGCGGTTCTCCCCTGGTTCGCCGTTGCTGCTGGATCGGTCGGGTGAGCCGATCGGGCGGGGTGCGCTGGAGTACCTGGTGAAGTCGTGTTACCGGGGTGCGGGGTTGCACGACCGGGTGCCGGCGGGGGCGAACCTGCACGCGTTGCGGCACACGTTCGCGACGCGGCTGGCGGAGGACGGGGCGACGGCGTCGGAGATCATGGCGTTGCTGGGGCACGCGAGCTTGGCGACGAGCCAGAACTACATCGAGGCAACGGGCCGGGAGCAACGAGCGGCGGCGGCGAGCAACCGGACATACCGGGCTCTGGACGGCCTGGGCTGACCGGATCCGCTGTACCGCACCGGACGACACGCGTACCTGAGTGGACGACACGGGCCGGGGGCTCCACGGCTGCCGTGTCGTCCGGCGGTGTACGCGTGTCGTCCGATGGCGTGCGGGTGTCGTCCGTTCCGGTGCGCCGCGGCCGGGGTCAGCGGAGTTGTTCGAGGTCCTTGGCGGCGCGGGCGATCTCGTCGGCGAGTCCGCGCAGCTCGCTGAGGTCGGCGCCGTCGTCGGCGGCGGTGACGATGTCTTCGGCGGCGCAGCGGAGCTGGAAGAGCCGGTCCTGGAGGGCGGCGACCTCGCCGTCGGAGAGGACGACGGCGTCTTCGGGGAGCCCGCTGCGCTGCAGTGCGGTCCGGCGTTCGTAGGCACGCTGGCGGCAGGACTGGCCGCAGTAGCGCCGTCGGCGGCCGACGTTGCCGCCTTCGGGGAGACGTCGTCCGCACCAGCCGCAGTGCTTGGGCGCGCCTCGGCGGCCTGGGCCCGGGGTGAGCTCGAGCGGGGCGGGCTGGGCCAGTTCGGCGGTTTCCCTCACCCGGGAGACCCTAGCTGGCCACCGCTCGCTCATGCCGAGGTCATGGCCGGAGGGCACAATCGGGGGTATGCAGTCGTCGTTCCCGTACCTGGCCGATCCGCTCCCCCGTGCTTTCGCCCACCGTGGCTGGCACCTGGACGAGCTGGACGGGCTGGAGAATTCGCTGCCCGCGTTCCGGCGGGCGTGTGCCGAGGGTTACCGGTACCTGGAGACGGACGTGCACGCGACGTCGGACGGTGTGGTGGTGGTGCACCACGACGCGAGCCTGGACCGGACGACGGACGGGTCGGGGGCGATCGCGTCGCAGACGTGGGAGCAGCTGAAGAACGTCAAGGTCGGGGGGAAGGCTCCCCTGTCGCGGCTGGAGGACGTGCTGGAGGAGCTGCCGGACGCGCGGTTCAACATCGACGTGAAGGCCGAGCAGGCGGTGAAGCCGTTCGTGGAGGTGCTGGAGCGGACGGGGGCGCACGACCGGGTGGCGGCGGCGTCGTTTTCGGACGCGCGGCTGGCGCGGTTGCGGAAGCTGGCGGGGCCGAAGCTGGTGACGGCGATGGGTCCGCGGTCGGCGTTCGCGCTGTGGGCGCGGGGGAAGCTGCCGCTGCTCCCCCTCGGGCGGCTGGTGCTGGGGGCGATGGCGCAGGTGCCGGTGCGGCAGGGTGCGCTGCGGGTGGTGGACAAGGCGTTCGTGTCGATCGCGGGGCGGTCCGGGATCGAGGTGCACACGTGGACGATCGACGATCCGGCGGAGATGCGGATGCTGCTGGACCTGGGGGTGCACGGGATCGTGACGGACCGGCCGGACCTGCTGCGTGCGGTGCTGATCGAGCGGGGCACCTGGCAGCAGGCCTGACCGGGGTCAGCGGGGTGGTTTGCCGTTCCAGGCGGCTTCCCAGGTCTTGGGGCCGAGCAGGCCGCTGTCCTTGATGCCGTTGGCGCGCTGGAGGTCGAGGACGGCGGTGCGGGTCTTGTCGTAGTAGCAGCCGGTGCCGGTGAAGCCGTAGCCGAAGGCGTTCATGCGGAGCTGGAAGGCCTTGAGCGGGGCGGCGCAGTCGCCGTAGGCGTAGACGACGCCGGGCCACGGCGGTTTGCCGCTCGGGGGCGGCGGGGTGGGTGCGGGGGCGGGTCCGCCGCCGATGTAGGCGGCTTCGGCGTAGGTGGGGACGCGTTTGCTGCGGGCGTCGGCGTCGCCGGCGAGCTTGAGCATGCCGGCGCACTGCCAGGGTTGCCAGCCGCGCATGCGGTAGAGGTAGAGGGCTCGGTAGTCCTGCTCGGCGGGGGCGGCCTGGTCGGGGCGGCCGGCGCCGCCGACGCTGCGCCAGGTGGGCAGGTCGAACTGGTAGGCGCCGTAGTAGCCGTTGCCGGTGTTGGTGGCGTAGCGGCCGCTGGACTCGCACATGCGGAGCTTGGCCCAGGCCGTCGGCGCGGGGTCCGCGGCGGCGACGGCGGGGATGGTCAGCGGCAGACCCCAAGCGGCCACGGCGAGAAGCAGGAGTCTCGCGACGGTTCGTCTCCGGTTGTGGATCATGCGAGCACAGTAGGAGCGTGTCCCTTTGACCACAAGAGACACGCTGCCCGCATGAGTCTCACACGAAACACTGTTCACTCGTTTCCGCGACACGCCGTGAAGGCCGAACCGTGATTGCCACGGAAGTGGCGCATGATCACGAAGCGACAAAGCGGACACGGTTTGCGAGGTGTGGTGCCCGGTGCCGCTACCTCCCAGTAGTCTCCGCGCTGACCTGGACGTTCTTGAGCATGAGGAGCCGTGGATGACGCTGGCCGGGACGCGCTCGACCAAGCGCGAGCGGTGGGGCTGGTATTTCTACGACTGGGCTAATTCGCCGTTCTATTCGTCGACGACGACGGTGTTCGGCGCCCTCTCGATGAGCACGATCGCGGCCGAGGACGCGAAGTCGAACTTCACCCTTAACGGGGACCACGCGTGCGTGAACGCGTCCGGTGCGGTGGACACGCTCCACAACTGTGACGTGACGTTGTTCGGGCTGCAGTTCCCGGCGGGTTCGGTGTGGGGCTACCTGCTGTCGGTGGCGACGGTGGTGCAGGTGCTGGTGCTGCCGATCGCGGGTGCGGTGGCCGACCGCAGCCACAACAAGCGCCGGATCCTGGCCGGGTTCGCGTTCCTGGGCGCGGCGGCCGCGGCGGCGATGTTCTTCTTCGCCGGTTCGGACTGGCAGCTGGGCGTGGTGCTGTTCATCGTCGCGAACATCGGGTACGGCGGTTCGCTGGTCGTCTACTACTCGTTCCTGGTCGACATCGGCGGGCCGGACGAGCGGGACGACATCTCGGCGAAGGGCTGGGCGTTCGGGTACCTGGGTGGCGGGCTGGCGCTGGCGTTGCAGCTGGGGTTCTACCTCGGGCACGACGCGTTCGGGGTCAGCCAGGGCCTGGCGGTGCAGATCTGCTTCCTGACCTCGGGGTTGTGGTGGGCGCTGTTCACGATCCCGGCGGTGCGGGCGCTCCCCCGGCGGCACACGCCGGTGGACGTCGCCCCGGGGGCGTCGGTGCTGCGTGCGGGCTTCACGGAGCTGAAGCAGACGATCGTGGCGGCGAAGGCGTACCCGTTGACGCTGGCCTTCCTGGGCAGCTACCTGGTCTTCACCGACGGCATCAACACCGTGGTGACGGTGTCTGCGCAGTACGGCAAGGACGAGCTGAAGTTCGGCAACGAGGTGCTGATCGTGACGATCCTGGTGATCCAGTTCGTCGCGTATCTGGGTGGCACGTTGCACGGGCTGGTGGCGCGGCGGGCCGGGGCGAAGCGGACGATCCTGGGCAGCCTGGTGCTGTGGGTGGTCGTGCTGGCCGGGGCGTACTTCGTGCAGCCGAAGCAGATGGCGCAGTTCCTCGCGGTGGCGGTGGGGATCGGGCTGGTGCTGGGCGGGACGAACGCGTTGTCGCGGTCGTTGTTCAGCCAGATGATCCCGGCGGGCAAGGACGCTCAGTACTACTCGCTCTACGTCGTGGGTGAGCGCGGGACGTCGTGGCTGGGGCCGTTGCTGTTCGCCGGGGTCGGGCAGGCGACGGGGTCGTTCCGGCTGGCGATCATCGCGCTGGTGGTCTTCTTCGTGGCGGGTCTGGTGCTGGTCTGGCTGGTGCCGGTGCGGCGCGCGATCGTGGCGGCGGGCAACCGTCCGCCGGAGGTGTTGTGAACGACCGATAGGGTCGGGCGTCGTGACCTTGGTGAATCCGGCCGGCCCCGACCCGACCGACGCGCTCTCCTCCGTTCCCGCGGCCGGATCGCGGCGCGGGACGCCGCCGGTGGGCAGGCTGAAGTTCTGCTACGGGCCGATGGACTGCGGGAAGTCGACGCTGGCGCTGCAGATCGACCACAACCACGCGCGGCAGGGCCGGCGGGGCCTGGTGCTGGTGCGCCACGACCGTTCGGGCGCGCCGCAGATCTCGAGCCGGATCGGGCTGAGCCGGCAGGCGGTGGAGGTCGGTGAGGACACCGACGTGCGGGACCTGGTGCGGCAGGAGTGGTCGCGGGGGCAGCACGTGGACTACGTCGTGGTGGACGAGGCGCAGTTCCTCTCCCCCGGGCAGGTCGACCAGCTGGCGGAGCTGGCCGACGAGGTCCAGATCGACGTCTACTGCTTCGGGATCGCGACGGACTTCCGGAGCCGGTTGTTCCCGGGGGCCGCTCGTCTGTTCGAACTGGCGGACGAGCTGCAGCCGGTCCAGGTCGAGGTGTTGTGCTGGTGCGGGCTGGCCGGGCGGTTCAACGCGCGGGTGCTCGACGGGGAGGTGGTGCGGGAGGGGGACACTGTTGTGGTCGCAGATACCGAACAATCCGTAGTTGAAACTTCAGCTTCAGCGCGTTTTGAGGCCGAATCTGCTACGGTGCGTTATCAGGTATTGTGTCGCCGCCACTATCGAGCGGGTGACTTGGGACCGGTTACTGCCCATCACGGTCAGTTACGGTTGACCTGACCTGGGCGCGAGTAGCCCATCCGGGGGATATCAGCACTAAGAAGGCCGTATTGACGTCACGCCGGAGCGCGAAACGCGTCCTACTAGAGGAAGCTGATGCCGGCGGGTGACGCAGCTCATCGTGAGCAACGACATGGTGTCCCGGGAATCCTCGGGGGCCCCGAGTCGTTGCATAGGGTGAGCAACACCCTGGCTCCACCCGGAGCTGACTGAAAGGACCCCATCATGGCCGACCGTGTTCTTCGTGGAAGCCGGCTGGGAGCGGTCAGCTACGAGACCGACCGCAACCACGACCTCGCTCCGCGACGCACCGTGCGCTACGCCTGCCCGAAGAACCACGAGTTCGAGGTGCCGTTCTCCGACGACGCCGAGATCCCGACGGTCTGGGAGTGCCGGCTGCACGGCAGCGAGTCGGAGATCGTCGACGGCGGGCAGCCCGAGCAGAAGAAGGTCAAGCCGCCGCGCACCCACTGGGACATGCTGCTCGAGCGGCGCACGATCCCCGAGCTCGAGGACCTGCTCAACGAACGTCTCGCCGAGCTGAAGGGGCGGCGGACCTCCCGGTCCGCTTGACCCCGGGAGCTCGGCTCGTAGCCACCGCTCCCACCACAACGGAAAGGCCCCCGCGACCTCCCCCCGCGGGGGCCTTTCGCATGCCCGGGGCCACCTAGCTGAACGGGCCCTCCAGGGCCGCCCACTGCAGGAGCATGATCGTCTTCGCGTCGGCGATCCGGCCGTCGCGCACCATCGCCAGCGCCTCGCGGAAGGGCAGCTCGACCACCTCGATGTACTCCCCCTCCTCCGCGAGCCCGCCGCCCGCGCCGCGGTCGGCGGGGTCGTACGGCGCGGCGTAGCAGAAAAGGCGCTCGGTGACCGAGCCCGGGCTCGTGTAGACGTCGAAGACCAGCTGCAGCTCGCCGATGCGGACGCCGGTCTCCTCCTGCGCCTCGCGACGGATGGCCGTCTCCGCGTCGTCGGCGTCCAGCAGGCCCGCCGCGGTCTCGAGGAACATGCCGTCCGGGTGGTCGTTGACGTAGACCGGGTAGCGGAACTGGCGGGTCAGCAGCACTGTGGCGCGGGTGAGGTCGTAGAGCAGGACGGTGGCGCCGTTGCCGCGGTCGTAGGTCTCGCGCTGCTCGGTCGTCCAGCGGCCGTCGCCGTGCTGGTACTCGAACGTCGTGCGGCGCAGGACGTGCCAGGCCGAGGCCAGCACCTCCACGTCGGTGATCCGGACCCGCGGGTTGCGGTCCGGGCCGAGGGCGCTTGTCGAAGAGGTCATGCCCCGACCATAATGTGCATGACTCGGAAGCAACAAGGAGGATCGTGCATGTTGGTCGGGGAACGCCGTGACCTGCTGCTGGCCCGGCTGGCGGCCGAGGGCAAGGTGCTGGCGAAGGACGTCGCGGCCGAGCTCGGCGTCTCCGAGGACAGCATCCGCCGCGACCTGCGCGACCTCGCCGCGGCCGGGCTCTGCCAGCGCGTCTACGGCGGAGCGCTGCCCGTCTCCCCCGCCGTCGCCGACTACACGAGCCGGACGTCGATCGCCGTGGCCGGCAAGGACCGCGTCGCCACCGTCGCCGCCCGGCTGGTCCGGCCCGGCTCGACGGTCATCCTCGACGGCGGCACCACCACCCTCGCCGTCACCCAGGCCCTGCCGAAAGACCTGGCAGCGACCGTCGTCACCCACAGCCCGACCATCGCCGCCGCGCTGCTGGACCACCACGGCATCGACGTCTTCCTGCTCGGCGGCCGGCTCTTCCGGCACTCCGCGGTCACCTGCGGCGCGGCCGCCGCCGAGGCCGCCCAGGCGATCAGCGCCGACGTCTTCCTGCTCGGCGTCACCGGGGTGCACCCCGAGGCCGGTCTCACCACCGGTGACGCCGACGAGGCCGCGATGAAACGCACCCTCGCGCGGCGGGCCGCCGACACCTACGTGCTGGCCAGCGCCGAGAAGCTCGGCGCGGCGTCACGGTTCACCGTGCTGCCCTTCGCCGACATCGCCGGCCTCATCACCGACGCGGACGAGTCCGACCAGAACGTGCAGAAACTTGCAGCGATGGGTGTGGTCCTCCGCTGACCTCGGTGTACCACTCGTGGCCTGCCACCAGCGCGAACACCGGCTTCGGCAGCCACACGAGCACCCGCAGCACCGCCGAGAGCCGTCCGCTCCCCCGGACGTCGGACACGTGCGCCGCGAGCGCGGCCTGCTTGCGCCCGGCGAAGCGCCGCACGGTGAAGCGGTGGGTGATGGCCGACGCCGGGCTGTACAGCCGCCCGAGCGCGGCGGTGTCGTAGTGGACCGGGATCCGCAGTGCCCAGGCCGCCCGGGCGAGCCGCACTACGACGTCGCGCGGGAGTGTGGCTTCCAGCAGCCGCGTCCCGGTCAGCCGGGCCGCCCGGCGGGCGACCTGGTGCACCTTGACGTGGTCGCGGTGGCCGTACCCGCCGCCTGCGTCGTACCCGAGCAGCAGGTCGGCCTTCTCCTCCTGCAGCACGGCGGCGAGCCGGTGCGCGGCCTCCTCGGTTTCCGCGCGGGCGAACCGCTGCCGGCCGGGCGGATCCGGGTACAGCTCGGGCCCGTGCCCGCTGTCGGCGTACCCCAGGTGCACGACCCGCCGGACGCCGAGGATGGCCGCGCTCGCCTCCAGCTCGGCCCACCGCGGGGTCGGGTGGTCCGCGGACATGCCGTCGGTGGCCACCACGACCACCACCCGGTGCCCGTCGGCCGCCGCGCGGGCGAGGGTGCCGCCGCTGAGCAGCACGGGGTCGTCGGCGTGGGCGTGGAAGGCCACGATGGTCGTCATCGGCCCCATGATGGCCGAGAACAGGAGAAATCGGCATGAGTGAACACCGGGTCCGGTTCGCGGCGCTGTTCGACGCCGAGGTGCGCCCGCACAACGAGCGGTTCCGCGCCATGGCCGCCGTCCGGCCGGGCGAGGACGTCCTCGACGTCGGCTGCGGCACCGGCGAGTCCACCCGTGAAGCGGCCGAGGCAGGCGCGACGGCGCTGGGGGTCGACGTTTCGGAGCAGGCCATCACCAAGGCACGCGAACTCGGCGGGGCGAGCTTCGAGGTCGCCGACGTGCAGACCCACGAGTTCCCGCACGCGGCGTTCGACGTCGTGCTGTCCCGGTTCGGGGCGATGTTCTTCGCCGACCCGCCCGCGGCGTTCGCCAACCTCGCCCGCGCGCTGCGGCCCGGCGGGCGCCTGGTGCTGCTGGTCTGGCAGGAGCGGGACCGCAACGAGTGGTACTCGGTGTTGCACGACGCCGTCGCGCCCGGCACCACCGCGCCACCCGCCGGGCCGCACTTCTCCCTCGGCGACCGAACCCACACCGACGCCCTGCTGCGGACCGCGGGCTTCACCGACGTCGAGTTCACCGAGCTGCGCAAACCCGTCTGCTACGGGCCCGACGCCGCGACGGCGTGCGAGTTCGCCCTCGGCCTCAAGGACGTCGAGGAGCTGCGGCCCACTGCGGAGGCCGCAAGCCGCCTGCGGGCCGCCTTCGCCGCGCACGAAACCCCGGACGGAGTGCTGCTGGGCGCCCGGACCTGGATCGTGACCGCGCGGGTCAGCCGCGCTTGAGCAGCCGCCGGACCTGCTGCCAGCGGCGCTGCGCGCCCCACGATGCCACCCGCAGGAACGCCTCGCGGATGATCGAGCCGTCCATCTTCGACTCGCCGATCTCGCGCTCGGTGAAGGTGATCGGCACCTCGACGATCTCGAACCCGGCGTCGGCCGTGCGGATGGTCAGGTCGATCTGGAAGCAGTAGCCGTGCGAGTTGACCTCGTCCAGCGCCAGCTTCTCCAGCACCGGACGGCGGTAGGCGCGGAAGCCCGCCGTGATGTCGCGCGTGCGCATGCCCAGCGCGATCTGCGAGTAGACGTTGGCGCCGCGCGAGAGCACCTGGCGCTTCAGCGGCCAGTTCACGACACTGCCACCGGGGACGTACCGCGAGCCGATGGCCAGGTCCGCGTCGCTGACGGCGTCCAGCAGCCGCGGGAGGTCCTCCGGCGCGTGCGAGCCGTCGGCGTCCATCTCGACGATCGTGCCGTACTCGCGCGCCAGACCCCAGCGGAACCCGGCGATGTAGGCCGCGCCCAGCCCGGCCTTCTCGGTCCGGTGCATGACGTGCACGTTCGGGTTCGCGGCCGCGCGCTCGTCGGCGAGCTCCCCGGTGCCGTCCGGGCTGCCGTCGTCCACCACGAGCACGTGCACGTCCGGAAGTGCCCTGTGCAGGCGATCCAGGATCGGGCCGAGGTTCTCCCGCTCGTTGTAGGTCGGGATCACCACCAGCACCGGCTCGATTTCCCGGGCCCCCCGCGGCGCCTGCGACATCCGTGCTCCTCCGATATCCCCGGCGGTCAGTCCGCCGTGTCCCCTGCTGCCGTGCCGGCGCTGCTGCGCCGGGTGCGAAAACGGAGCACGAGCCCGCCGGCCACCCCGGCGATCGCCAGTGCCAGCAGCCCGTACTCCGTCCACGCACCGAGTCGATCCGACAGCGTAGTCTGCGTCCGCAGCGGGACGCGCCCGACCAGGGAATCCGCGGTGAAAAGGCCCGTTGAGCTGGTAACCGTTCCGTCGGGGGCGACGATCGCGCTCACTCCTGAGACGGCGGACACCACCACCGCGCGGCCGTGTTCGACCGCGCGCAGCCGGGACATGGCCAGCTGCTGCACGCTCATCTCGCTCTCGCCGTACCAGGCGTTGTTGGTCGGCACGACGAGCAGCTCGGCGCCGTCGCGCACGGCGTCGCGGCCCGGGTAGTCGAACGCGGCCTCGTAGCAGACGAACACCCCGACACGCGTGCCCGCGACGTCCAGCGCCTGGTTGGCGCCGTCGCCGGGGAGCATGTCGACGGTCTCCTGGTCGATGAACGGCGTGACGAGCTCGGCGAGCTTACGCGCGGGCACGTACTCGCCGAAGGGCACCAGCTGCTGCTTGGCGTAGCGCTGCCCGGGCCCGGTGTGCGGGTCCCAGGCGATGACCGAGTTCTGGAGGTGGCGGTCGGGCAGCTCGTAGAGCGCGCCGACCAGCGCGGGCACACCGAAGGCGGCCACGAGCTGGTCGACCTGCGGGTCGGGCCCGGTGACGGTGGTCGCGCTTTCGGGCCACAGCACCAGGTCCGGCTTCGGGACCTTCCCGGCGTGGATCGCGTCGAGCAGGCGCTCGCTTTCGGCGATGGTGTTGCGGCGCAGCACGTCCCGCTCGCCCTGCAGCGCGAGCCCGATGTTCGGGGCGTTGCCCTGGACGGTCGCGACGGTCCGCTCGCCGTCCTGCGCGCCGGTGCCGATGGTGGGCCACAGCGCCAGCCCGGCGACGACGGGCAGCAGCGTGACGACGGCGGCCACGATGGTCCGCCGGGCCCGCAGCGTGGCCTTCAGCGCGTCACGCGCGTCCCACAGCCGGCCGGCGAGCGCGGCCAGGCAGAAGCCGGTCAGGACGACCGCGAGGCCCACCAGCGGCGCGCCGCCAATCGAGGCCAACGGCAGGAACGCGCCTTCGGGCTGGCTGAAGGCGACGCGGCCCCAGGGGAAGCCGCCGAAGGGGAACCACGCGCGAGGGGTCTCCATCGCGACGAAGATCAGCGCGCCCCACAGCGGCGCGAGCGGCAGCCGCGCCACCCACGTGAAGAGGCCGCCGGCCACGCCGTAGTACAGCGCCAGCGCGAAGGACAGGCCGAGCCACGGCCACGGCCCGAAGTCCGGGCCCAGGAAGTCCAGCAGCCACGTCAGCAGCGGCAGGAAGAAGACGAAGCCGAACGCGAAGCCGTAACCGAACGCGCCCCGGAAGCTGCGGCCCCGAAGCACGAACGCGAACCCGGCGAACGCGAGCGGGGCCAGCCACCACAGCGGGCGCGGCGCGAAGCTCAGGTAGTAGGCGAAGCCGGACACCAGCGCCGTGGCCAGCCTCAGCAGCCACGCGCGGGGGAAGCTTCGCCGGGTTCGGGCGGGTTGGTGCGGGGCGCCCGGTTCGGGGTCCGCCACGGTGACTGCCACAGGTGACAACTCTAGGTGATGGCGTTGTGGAGGACCGCACCCGCGCGCACGGTGCGCAGGCATCGCGGCAGCACGGCGTCCGGTTCCAGCCGCGGCAACGGTGGCACGCCAGCCCGCGGGTCGGTGGACCAGCGCTGCACGCGGCTGTCCGGGGTGGCCACGACGAGGTCGGTCGCGTCCCAGATCGCGTAGTGCGCCGGCGCGCCCGGGACGAGGCTGCCGGTGACGCCGTCGTTGACACCGGCGGCGCGGTGCCCGGCGCGGGTGTGGGCGGTGAACGCGGCCCGCGGGGACAGGCCCGCGCCCGGCGTGCGGTGGTAGGCCGCCGCGCGGACGCTCGCCCACGGGTCCAGCGGAGTGACGGGCGCGTCGGACCCGAAGGCCAGCACAACGCCTTCCGCGGCCAGGACCGAGAACGGGTTGAGCCCGGCCGCGCGGTCCACGCCGAGCCGTTCGGCGTACATGCCGTTCTCGCCGCCCCAGAGCGCGTCGAACAGCGGCTGCATCGAGGCGACGACGCCCCAGCCGGCCAGCAGCTTCGCCTGCTCGGCGGTGACCATCTCGAGGTGCTCGAGCCGGTGGTGACGGGCGGCGAGCGCACGCTGCCCGACCTGCTTTTCGGCCAGGCGGAAGCCTTCGACCACCTCCGCGACGGCGGCGTCGCCGATGACGTGGAAGCCGGCCTGCAGCCCGGCTTCGGCGCAGGCGGCCAGGTGCTCGCCGATGCGTGCGGCGTCGAGGTAGCGCGTCCCGGAGCCGTCGTGGTCGGCGTAGGGCTCGCTCAGGGCGGCGGTGCGCGAGCCGAGCGCGCCGTCGACGAACAGGTCGCCGGCCAGGCCGCGGGCGCCGAGCTCGCGGGCGGTGTCGACGGCGTCGAGCTCACCCCAGTAGCCGACGACCTCGGGGGTGTCCGGTCCGGCCAGGGTGAGCAGGGCGGCCAGGTCGTCGCGGCCGGAGATGTCGGGGCCGGCGCATTCGTGCACGCTCACCACGCCCCGGGCGGCGGCTTCGGCCAGGAAGGCGCGCTGGGCGCGGTCACGCTGCTCCGGGGTGATCGCGGCACGCACGGCCGCGCGGACGGCGTGGTGGGCGGCCCGGGTCAGCGGGCCCTCGGGTGACCAGCCGTCGGCGGCGCGGGCGGCCGGGGCCAGCTCGACCAGCGCGGTGGAGACCAGCGCGGAGTGGACGTCGACGCGGCTGAGGTAGACCGGGGTGCCGCCGGCGGCGTCGTCGAGCTCGGTGCGGCTGGGCAGCCGCGGGTCGGTCCAGCCGCTTTCGTCCCAGCCGTGGGCGAGCAGGACCTGCCCCGGAACGACAGCGTCGCGGACGCGGGCGAGCAGCTCGGCGCGGTCGTGGACGCCGGTGAGGTCGAGGCCGGTCAGGTGCAGGCCGGTGGCGGTGGCGTGGACGTGCGCGTCGACGAACGCGGGCGCCACGAACGCGCCCTGGAGGTCGACGATCTCGGCGTTCGCGTGCAGCGCGCGGGCCGGGGCGTCCTGCCCGACCCAGACCACGGTGCCGCCGGTGACCGCCATCGCCGTGGCGTCCGGGCCGGCGGGGGTGTAGACGCGTCCGCCGAGCAGGAGCGTTGTGTGTTCGTCCGTCACGTCGTTGAGTTTGCCCCGCCTCTCCCGGCTTCCTCCACCTGGGGGAAGGCACGCCAGCAGGCAGGAAGATTTACTCCGTGAGAACGTTATGACAGGATATTTTAACGCGTTCCCGACGACTAGGAGTACAAGTGACTGCGACCCAGGAACCTGTGACGCCTGCCGCCGCCTTCGACCAGCCCTACGAGTACGCCCGCGCCGAGTTGGTGGAACCCGACTGGCGCCGCTTCCCGGGCTGGCACGACGTGACCGAGGCCGAGTGGCGTGACGCGCAGTGGCAGCGAGTGCACTGCATCCGCAACGCCAAGCAGCTGCGCGCCCTGATGGGCGACCTGCTGGAGGAGCGTTTCTACGACGACCTGCTCGCCGACCAGCGCGAGCTGGCGACGATGTCGATGCTGCTGCCGCCGCAGATGATCAACACGATGGCGCCCACGGCGGGCACCGACCCGGCGAAGGTGACCGAGGCGTTCTACGCCGACCCGATCCGCCGCTACATGCTCCCGGTCAAGAGCGACCGCGACTCGACGTGGCCGAGCCACCCGCACTCGGAGCGCGACTCGCTGCACGAGGCCGAGATGTGGGTCGTGGAGGGCCTGACCCACCGCTACCCGACGAAGGTGCTGGCCGAGATGATCTCGACCTGCCCCCAGTACTGCGGCCACTGCACCCGCATGGACCTGGTGGGCAACTCCACGGAGACGGTCGAGAAGCACAAGCTCACGCTCAAGCCGGTCGACCGCCAGGACGCGATGATCGCGTACCTGAAGAAGACCCCGGGTGTGCGTGACGTGGTGGTCTCCGGCGGCGATGTGGCGAACGTGCCTTGGCCGCAGCTGGAGTCGTTCCTGATGCGCCTGATGGACATCGACACGGTCCGCGACATCCGCCTGGCGACGAAGGCCCTGGCGGCGCTCCCGCAGCACTGGATCCAGCCGAAGGTCGTCGAAGGCCTCGAGCGCGTCGCGGTGACGGCCCAGCGCCGAGGCGTCAACCTGGCGATCCACACCCACGTCAACCACGCCCAGTCGGTGACCCCGCTGGTGGCGGAGGCGGCCCAGACGGCGCTGAACGTGGGTGTCCGCGACGTCCGCAACCAGGGCGTGCTGATGCGCGGGGTCAACGCGACGCCGGCGCAGCTGCTGGACCTGTGCTTCGCGCTGCAGGGCGAGGCGAACATCCTGCCGTACTACTTCTACATGTGCGACATGATCCCGAACGCGGAGCACTGGCGGGTTTCGGTGCACGAGGCGCAGGAGCTGCAGCACTCGATCATGGGGTACCTCCCCGGGTACGCGACGCCGCGGATCGTGTGCGACGTGCCGTACGTCGGGAAGCGGTGGGTGCACCAGCTGGCCGATTACGATCGGGAGCTGGGGATTTCGTACTGGACCAAGAACTACCGGACCGGCATCGAGCTGGACGACCCGGAGGCGCTGCAGCGGCGTTACCCGTACTACGACCCGATCTCGACGCTGCCCGAGGCCGGGCGCACCTGGTGGGCGAACCAGCCACGCTGACGCCGTTGAGGGGGTGCCGGCTCGTGGGAGAACACTCGCGAGCCGGCACGGGCAGATCCCTTCGGGCGTTCTCACCGTTCGTGAGGTAGCGGCTCGCCGGGAAACACCATCGGCGAGCCGGTCCCGTTTCGTGCGACTGTCCGTAAGTGGGACCCAACGGGGACGGCGTCATCGACCGCACGGACTACGACGCGGAGGCCCGCCGCATCGTCGAAGCCTTCGGCGAGACGACGACCAGCGAGCGTGGTCGAGCCGTCCGGGACGCCCTGCTCGCGATGTACCAGCGGCAGGCCGAAGCCGCGGGGGTCGGCCCGAACGGCTCCATGAACCAGGACCAGTACCTCGCCGCCAACCGGGAACTGATGTACGAACGCGGCGACCACGGGTTCGAAGACCTGCTCCGCCCGACCATCGCCGCGATCGCCGACCTGTGCGACACCGACCGCGACGGCTACGTCAGCAAACCGGAGCTGCGCCGCTGGCTCGGCCCGGCGGTGGGCCTCAGCGATGCCGACTCCGACGCCACGTTCGACCGCATCGATCTCGACGGCGACGGCCGTCTCACCGTCGACGAACTCGTCATCGCCGTCCGCGAATTCCGCTACGGACGGTCGGACGTTCCGCTGCTCGGCTGAGGATGGGCGAACCAGCCCCGCTGACGCCGTTGAGGGGTGCCGCACGGTCGCGGCACCCCCTCAACTCAGTCCAGCAAAAGCGGGGACGGCAGCTCGTGCCCCGGGTGCATCCGCAACAGCCCGTGCACCACGCCGGCCAGTCCCGACATCAGGCTCGGGGAGAACGCCTCGCGGGCCAGGCCGCCGACCGGGCCGCGTTGCTCGAGGCTGGTCAGCAGCTCCGCGTCGATCTCGTCGCGGCTCGGGCCGTCCCACGTGGGGTCCGCCAGCCGGATCGCCTCCAGCATCTCCCACAGGCCGATGTCGCCGTGGCACAGCGTGTGGCTCCAGCCGAAACCCTCGGCCGCGCTCGCGCGGGCGGCGCGGACCGCCATCTCGAGCCGCCGGGGGTCGCCCGTGCGGTGGTGCAGGTCGAGCATGGCCAGTCCGATGCCCGCGCTGCCGTGGCACCAGCTGGTGAAGAAGTCGTCCTCGCTGCCGATCCGGGCGTCGAACCAGTTGCCGACCTCCGGCCGGTAAAGCCATTCCTGATAGGCGAAAGCCTGCTCGGCGAGCTCCTTCCAGCCCGCCCGTTCCGCCGGCGTGCCTGCTTCGCTGAGCGCAAGCCGCGTCAGCGTCCAGCCGATTCCGGTGGCGCCGTGGGCGAACCCGCCGATGCCCTCGGGGTTGAGCCGGGTGGGCCAGCGGGCGCCGTGGTCCTCGCGGACCGCCAGCTCCCCGAGCCGGTTGCCCACCGCCGCGGCCACCGGCAGCCACTCCGGCCGTCCGGTCGCGGCCAGGCCGAGCAGCGGGACCGCCGCGCCCGCGACGCCGTTGAGCAGGTCGACCTCGCGGTCCTCGGCGATCATGCGCCCGTCGGAGAACTGCCCGGCGCGCTCGGCCGCCCGGTCCAGCAGCCAGTCCCAGCCCAGCACGCGGTGCAGCGCGAGCCACGTCCACACCTGCGACGCCGCCCCGCTGAACGCCCCGGCCGACGGCGTCTCGGTCAGCTCCTCGACGCTCTTGAGCACCCGCAGCGCGCCGTCGAAGCACTCCTGCACCCCGGGGACGTCGTCGGCGCGGCCGGCGTGGACCTCGGCCAGGTACTCGGCCAGCGTGAGCACCACGCCGCCCTGGCCGGTGTAGAGGTCGGCGGGAAGGACCCGGATCGACCAGCCCGCCGGGGTGAACACCGGGCTGACCCAGGTGACCGTCCCGTCCGCGCCGCGGACCGCGCCGTCGCACAGCCGCCGGACCAGCTGCGCGGCCAGGGCCCGGCGGCGGCGTTCGCGGTCGCGGCAGTGCGGGTCGCGGGCCGGGTACTGGCGGCGTGAGGGCAGGGTCCGCTCGTTGAGGTAGGCCCCGACCAGCGCGTCCTGGATGATCGACTCCTCGAACGGCAGGTCGGCCTCGCGCCAGTCGGCCACCGACGCCGCGATCGCCGCGTGGTCCACCTCGAAGCTGAACAACGGGACGTCACCGGCCTGCAGGTCGGCGATCTCCGCGTCGATCGTCGCGCGGTCCTGGGGCGCGCCGTGCAGGACCTTCGCGTTGCGCAGCAGGATGTCGCGCCCCCGCTCGGTCGCGGCCGCCTCGTCGTGCAGCGACGCCGGGTGCCACAGCATCCGGCCGATGTCGACGTAGGCCTGCGTCGGCCGCAGGATCCGGCGGGCCTCGACGCCTTCGAAGTGCCGCAGCAGGTGGAAAGCGTCGCCGCCGGGGCGGGTGTCGAGCCGGTGCAGGTGCGTGGTCATCTCGCGGAAGCCCTCGACCACGCGGTCCCAGTGCGCGTGCAGCACCGCCGTCGGGCTGGGGTGGTTCCCGGCGGTCGGCATCTCGACCAGGTCGACCTCCAGGCGCGCGGCCGCCGTGCCCGCGCCGGCGATGACCGGCGCCGGGATCCGGGGCTGCTGCCCGGGCAGCGCGCCGAGCCCGGAGATGTCCACCCCGCCGAGCGCGTACCCCGTGCCGCGCACCGGAAGCAGCCCGGTGCGCAGGACCGTGCGGCGGATCGCGGCGGTGGCGACGTCGACGGCGTCACCCTGGCCGCTGGCCGGGAAGTCGGCGGGCGCGTCGAAGAGCGTCTCGGCGTCCACGATGACCGGCACCGGGCCCGCGGCGATCATGTTCTCCGCGTGCATGTCGGTGCCCCCGCACAGCCGCAGGACCGCCAGCCAGTGCCCGATGTTGCGGTAGAAGACGCTCAGCTCGCGCTCGCCGGCGCAGTAGCGCGGCTCGACGAAGTCAGCCCACGCGTAGCCCTCGCGCAGCTGCACCGCGGGCACCCGGATCCGCTCGTTGAGCTCCGGCGCGCCGGGGAAGTCCTCGTAGGCGTCGCGGATCAGGGCCGCGAGCGCGACGTCGATCGCCGAGTTCCGCGGCTTGTACATGACGGTGCCGTCACCGACGTCGACGCGGCTGACCGTCAGGCCGCCCCGGTGCGTGTCGCCGCGCCCGAACGTGACCGCCCGCAGCGGCCCGCGCAGCGTGTCGGCGAACCGCGGCCGGTCCGCGGCGAGCCGGGCGGCGAATCCCGCGACGGCGGCCACCGACAACCTGGCCACCTGCGCGATCCGCCGCGGAAGAACCGGGTACCGCCCTTCGAGGGTGGTCAGGTAGTCCTCCCGTGTCGCGTCCTCGACGTACTGTGCCCAGGTCGCGGCGTCGTCCCCCGCGCCGCCGGCCAGCCGCCGGGCGTGCAGCTCGATGAGGAACACGCGGGACACCTTCGCGTGCAGCGAGTGGACCAGCGCGTCACTCCCGGCCGCCAGTACGACGGCGCGCTCGTCCGGCGTCAGGCCGGGAATCGCGTCGAGCTCGTCGGCCAGGCCACCGCGCCACGGCCGCGCGAGAGCGCGGACCGGACCACCGAACGGCAGGGTTTCGCTTTCCGCTGAATCGAGCAACATCGGCCTCCACCCGTTTGCGACCCGAGCGCGCCCGCGCACCCGGAAACCGGGAAACGCGGGCGCTTTTGGCGAGAACCGAGCTCGTCAGCAGCACCAGCTGCCATGTGAGCCGCTCGGGCTGGAACAGAACGCGTACAGCATGTCGGTCGGGTCGACCAGCGCGGCTTCGGCGGCGTTTCCGCCGACGTACAGCGGACCGGCGGGGTTCGCCAGGCCGTGCGCCGTTTCCGAACCCGACAGCCAGCCTTCCACAATGGCAGCAGAATCCACAGTGCGCATGGAACCTCCAGGTCGACAAAAGGATGTGAACACGACCTGCGGAGTCTAGACAATCCGCGTCACCCGATTCGACGACCATTCGGACGCAACCGCGGGCACATCGGAGAATCCGACCGAAGTCGGTTTTCTCCGGTTTCCGGAATTTGATCACCACGGATGATGACGGCAAAAATACCGTGATTGTTCACGTCGAGCCGAGTTCACGCTCCAGCTCGGCCGCTTCGCCGGCCCCCAGGCTCCGGTAGATCGCGAGAGCGTCGCGGAGCCCCTCTTCGGCCGCCCGGTGCTCCCCCAGTGCTTTCGCCACGCGGGCGAGCCCGGCCAGCGCCGCGGCGCGTTCCAGCGGGCTGGCGATCTCCAGCGCGAGCTCGAGCGCCTCGGTGTAGCGGCGCCGGGCCGCGACCGGATCGCCCGCGGCCAGGTGCCATGCCCCGTAGCTGTTCGACGTGATGGCCTTGCCGAACCGGTCATCGAGCTTCCCGAAGATGTTCTCGGCCTCGTCCAGCAGCGGCCGCGCGTGCTTCAGCCGTCCGGTCTTCGTGAGGAGGTCGGCGAGTTCCCGGCGCACCGACGCCTTGCCGACGGCTTCGTCGAACGTCTCGTACAGCTCCATCGCGCGACGCAGGACTTCCTCGCCGGTGACGAAGTCGCCGAGGTGGCAGTGCACGATGCCGAGCTCGATCTGCGCCATGGCGGAACCGGCGAGATCACCGAGCTTTTCGTAGAGCTCGATGGCCGTCTCGAAGTCCGCGCGCGCTTCGGTGTACCTCCCCTGCGCCCGGTTCACACTGCCGAGCACCGAAGACGTCTGCCCCTCGCCGAGGACCTGCCCGGCCGCGCGGAAGAGCTCCCGCGCCCGCATCGCCGCGTCACGGGCGCGGGGGTAGTCGTCGGTGAACAGCCACACGTGCGCGAGCCCCTTGAGAGCGGCCGCCTGCCCCAGCCGGTCTTCCAGCTCCTCGTAGATCCCCAGCGCTCGCTCGTTCGCCGCGACGCTCCGCGGGTACTCGTCCTGGAAGTAGTCCAGGTTGGCCAGTTCGACCAGGACCCCGGCTCGCTCCCGCTCCAACCCGTCCTGTTCGCACAGGGCGAGCGCGTCGGTGAACGCCCGGCGCGCGTCGACGTGGTCCCCGGTCTGGATCCAGACTTGGCCGAGGCCCGCCCAGGCGTGCGCCTCGTCGCCGTTGAAGCCCAGCTCGGCGAAGAGCCGGCCCGCGGCGCCCAGGGCGGTCTCGGCCTCCTCGTAGCGGTCGGCGTGGAACTGCGCCTTCCCGAGCTCGAGCAGTGTCCTGGCTTCGGCCTCGGGATCCCCCCAGGCGCGGGCGCAGTCCACCGCCCGCCGGTGGACGCGCACCGTCAGGTCCCACGGTCCGCTGCGTCCCAGGTACGGGGCCAGCACCGGCGCGAAGTCCACGACCGTCTCGGGCGCTTCCGCGCTGTCCAGGCAGGCCAGCAGGTTCTCCCGCTCGGCGTCGAACCAGCTCGCCGCCGCGCGGTCGTCCCCCAGCGGCGGGAGGTATTCGTCGGCCACTTCCGTGCCGTGCGCGAGGCGGCTGTTGGCCGCTGCTCCGCAAGTCAGGTAGAACTCCAGCAGCGACTCCCGGGCCGCCGTGCGGAGACCGGGCTCGTCGTCTTCGACCCGCTCGCGTGCGTACTCGGCGATGAGGTCGTGCATCTGGTAGCGGCCCAGCGTCGGCTCCTCCACGAGGTGTTCGTGGTACAGCTCGTCGAGACGGGCCGCCGCCTCGGCCGGGCGGCAGCCGCACAACCCGGCTGCCGCGAACGGTTCGAGGCTGTCGCCGGGGTGCAGACCGAGGAACCGGAAGAAGCGCTGCTGCTCGCCGGAGAGGTCGCGGTACGACAGTTCGAACGCCGCGGCGACGGCGCGGGACTGCGCGCGGATGACGGGCAGCTTGTTCGACGCCTCGGCGAGCTCGTCGGCGAGATGGGCGACGGTGAGCGCCCGGCGGTTCCGGAACCGCGCCGCCAGGATCGCCACGGCCAGGGGCAACCCGCCGGCGAGCCCGACCAGCCGGGTCAGTGCGGCCTGCTCGTTCACCGGACGGCCCGCGAGCCCGCGGAACACCGCCTCGGCTTCTCCGGTCGGCAGCGGCGGCAGATCGATCGACATCGCGTCGAGCTCGCTCAGCCTCCGCCGGCTGGTCACCAGGACCAGGCTGCGGCCCTCGCCGGGCAGCAACGGTTCGATCTGCCGGTGGTCGGCGGCGTTGTCCAGCACCAGCACCATCCGCTTGCCGCTGACCGAGCGCCGCCACAGCGCGGCGCGCCGCTCGGTTTCGGCCGGCAGGTCCAGCGGGTCCACCCCGACCGCGGTCAGCAACGCCGCCAGCGCGTCCCGCGGCGCGACCGGCTCGCGTCCGGGACTGTGGCCGTGCAGGTCGAGGTAGTGGCGGCCGTCGGGGAAGCGCGCGGCGAACCGGTGCGCCGCGTGAACGGCGAAAGCCGTCTTGCCGACGCCGGGCATTCCGTCGATGGCGTAAACGGCCACGACCGCGCCCGTCGGGTGCTCGACGGCGTCGGCGATCAGGCGGAGTTCGGTCTCGCGGCCCTCGAAGGAGTGAACATCCCGGCGCAGCGTGCTCACCGCGGGCGGCTCGCTCTCGGCGGGCATGTCGTCGAGGCGCTCGCGCAGGCGGATCAGCTCGTCGAGCGCCTCCGTGACCGCGAGCCGCCGCTCTTCCTTCACCGTCTCGGAACTGGCCATGTCCCGCAGGCACCGGGAGACGTAGTCGACCACGGACTGCCGCTCAGGCGGATGCTCGCCTTGTCCGTTTTCCCATTTCGAGAGCGTGGTGTCGGACTTCTTCACGTGGCGCGCCACGACGCGCTGGGTCAGCCCGGCATCACGCCGGAGCGCCCCCAGCAACGCACCGAAGTTCCGGTAGCTCGTGTGCCAGACGTCGGCGGGTGTGGCCTTCACCCCTGCACAATCGCGCCCCGGCCGCGGAGTGCTACCACTAGCCTTCGAAGCGGAGGTGGGGGCCGTGGACCGTCCGAGCTACCACACGACCGACAACATCACCCGCGACGTCGCCGGCTCGGTCGTCCAGACCGGGGTCGTGCACGGCGACATCCACGTCCACGCCGGCCGCGCGCAGCACGTGCCGCGGCAGCTTCCCCCGCCACCGGCCCACTTCAGCGGGCGGACCGACGAGCTGCGGACGCTGACCGAGGCGCTGGCCGGCGGCGACCGGCCCGGCATCGTGGTCTTGACCGGCCCGGGCGGCGTCGGGAAGTCCGCTCTCGCGGCGCACTGGCTGCACCACGCGCGCGACCGGTACCCCGACGGGCAGCTGTTCGTGGGACTGTCCGCACACGGGCCGGACGGACCTGCCGGGCCCGTCGACGTTCTCGGCGATCTGCTGCACGGGCTGGGCGTGCGGCCGTCGGACCAGCCGGCCGGGGAACCCCAGCGAGCGGCGTTGTACCGCTCGCTCACGGCCGGCCGGGCGATCGCCGTGCTGCTGGACGACGCCGCTTCGAGCGCGCAGGTCGTGGCGCTGCTCCCGGGGTCGCCGCGGAGCGCGGTGGTGGTGACCAGCCGACGCCGGCTGAGCGGGCTCGTCGCGCACGGCAGTGTCGCGGTGCCCGTGGGCGCCTTGCCGCCGGACGCGGCGGTGCAGCTGCTGGGCCGCGCGGTCGGCCGGGAACGGGTGCTCGCCGAGGCGGAGTCGGCGCGCGCGGTCGCCGAGCTGTGCGGCGGCATGCCGATCGCCCTGCACATCGCCGCGGCGCGGCTGGTGGTCCGGCCGCACTGGCCGGTGGCGGCCGTGGCCGGGGAGCTCGCCGACGAACGCCGCCGCCTGGGCGCTCTCGTGGACGAGGACGGGGCCCTGTCCGTGGCGACGTGCTTCGATCTCTCCTACCGCGGGCTTCCGCCGGTGGCGGCGCGCCTCTACCGGCTGCTCGGGCTGTACCCCGGCCCCGACTTCGGCGGTGGTGTCGCGGCCGCGCTGGCGGGCACGCCGGTGGCGGAGGCGGACCACGTCCTCGGTGTGCTGGTCGACGCGAACATGATCACCGACATCGCGTTCGACCGCTACCGCCTGCACGACCTGGCGCGCCTGCACGCCCGGCGCTGGGCGGAGCGGGAAGATCCGCCGTCCGACCAGGAGCAGGCGGTGCGATCGGCCCTCCAGTGGTACCGCGACCGGGCCGCCTCGGCCGACGGCGCGGCGACACCGCTGCGCTCGCGCCTCGCTCCCGTGCTGGAACCGACGGAGTTCACGGCACGGGGACCGGCGCTGGACTGGCTCGAGCGTGAGCTGCCGAACCTGACCGCCTGCCTGCACACCGCCTTCGCCCGCGGCTGGGACGAGCTGGTGTGCCGGCTCTACGACGCGCTTTGGGGGCTGTTCCTCTACCGCGGGCACTACGCGGAGTGGATCTGCGCCGGCGCGATCGCCGTGGAAGCCGCCGCCCGGTCCGGGGACGTCCGGGCCGAAGTGCGCATGGTGAACCAGGCCGCCGCCGTCCACCTGCGCATCGGTGAGCCGGAGCAGGCGATGGAGCCCTACCGGCGGGCGGTGACCCTGGCGCGCTCGTCCGGCGACTGGGCCGGCGAGGCCACCGCGCTGGAGGGACTGGGCGCCGCGACGCACGCCGGCGGCCGCGTCGCCGAGGCGATCGAGCGCTACCGCGACGCCCTCGAGCTGAACGAAGCGCACGGACGGCACCGCGGGACCGCGCTCCTGCTCGGCTACCTCGGCCACGCGCTCGCCGAGCAGGGCGACGGGGACGCCGCCGTCGTCCACTTCGAGCGGTCGGCACGGCTGGCGGAGTCCATCGGAGACTTCCACTGCCAGGCGCAGGCCGTCGCCGGGCTGGGCGCGGTTCACGCAGCCCGCGGCGCGCATGCCGAAGCGGTGGCCGAGCTGCGGCGGGGGCTGCGCTCGCTCCCGTCGTCGGAGGCCGCCGCGCTGCGGGTCCCCGTGCTGGAGAAGCTCGCCGAGGTCCTGGCGGATTCCGGTGACCCCGAAGGCGCGCGGCGGTACTGGGAGGACGCACTCGCCGCGTACGCCGCCATGGACGACCCGCACGCCGAGCGGGTCCGGGCCCGGCTCCGGGCGCTGCCGCCGCGCGCGGACTGAGTGCCGGGTCACCCGATCGGCTCCGGCAGCGGAGCCGGCGACACCGGCACGCCGTGCACCGGCTCGGTCAGCCCGAGCAGGTCGTAACAGGTGCGGCGGAGGATAGCCAGTGACTGTCCGGGCCGGGTGGTGATGGCCCGCACCAGCGTCGCGCGTTCGTCGTCGGTCGGCGGTCGCACCCGGGACACCTGCGGCGCCAGGGGACGGTCGAGGTGCAGCGGGGTCGCGATCCTTGACAGCGTCTCGGCGGGACTGCCCGGTCGCACGCCGGCCGCCGGACTCATCAAGGTGGGCACGCCGAGCGCGCCCGCGTACTGCAGAACCGAGCCGAAGTCGCCGACCGCGACGTCGGCGGCGACGAGCGCACTCCGCCAGCCCTCTTCCGGCGGCAGCACGACCAGCCCGTGGTCGCGGGCCCGGGCCAGCCAGGCGAGCACCTGCCGCCGGCTGTAGGCGTGCCAGATGAAGGGGTGGAGCACCGCCACCACCACGTTTTCCGAGCGCGGCAGCTCCAGCACCAACCGGGCGAAGATCGTCGGATCCGTGCCGAAGAGGGAGTCCTTCGACCAGGTCGAGGTGGCCACCACGACCCGCTGCGCCGGCGACGCGCCGAGCTCCCGGCGGTACCGGTCGCGGTAGGCCCGGCCCGCCAGCATCCGGTCGAACGACGGGTCACCCGCGACGACCGCACTCGGCAGCGCCTCGGGACAGGAGTCTGCGAGCACGAGCTTGTCCTCGTCGGTCGCGAGGGCCAGCGTCGCGGGCACCACTTCGCCGCGGTGGCGGCTGAAGTCACCGTCGTGCCCGGTCCGGGACCCGAGGCTGCTCGCACCGTGGGGCATCAGGAGGACGGGACCGTCCAGCTCGGCGACCCCCCACCGGCAGGCCGCGAGCACGAGGTCGAACCGCGTGGTCACCGCCTGCCGCCACGGGATGGACAGACCCCCGAGCCGGCGGACGTACTCGCCGATGCCGGCCCACCGGTACCCGGTCTCCGGGACCGTCAGCATCACCTGGACGCGCATGTCGCTTTCCAGCGCGGGCAGGACGTCCAGCAGCCGCTCCCCCGCCTGGACGTGCGGGACCACGGCGAGCACCCGCTTGACCCCCGGACGGCTCATCCAGTAGCCGGCGACGCGGTCGCCGGCGACGATCACCCGGTCGGCGACCGGCGGGTGTGCGTCGAAAGCGGGGTTCGGTGTGGACACGGGGATCTCCTCTGCTCCGGCTGCCCGGAGCGCGGCGTGGCGCCGGGGCAGCGTTGACGGAGGAATCGTGAGGCCGTTCTCGGGGCTGCCGGGCGAGCGCGGGAATTCCCGTGCTCGGGGGCCCGTCGTGCCTGGTGAGGCGATTGTGTCCGGCGGACGGCGCGAAAGTTTCGGGAATGGCATGGGTTCAGCCGCCCTTCCCACAGGGATGAATCTCGATGCGGCCGAGGTCTTTGACCGTCTTCGTCTCGTTCACGCCGGTGACCTCGACCGCGATGCCGAGCCAACCCTGCGCGTCGATCTCGGGAACCGGGCCGACCCGGCCGGTCCACCGGGTTCCGCCGTCGGAGTCGTGCATCGGCAGTGTGAACGTGCTGCCGGGGGCCGTCACCTGGATCACCGCCGACTTCGCGCGGGGCGAGACGGTCACCCCCACGAGCGAGGAGGTCGGTTCGTTCCCGCACTTGCCGTCGTCCGCCTCGGCGATGCGCCGGTACTGGACCCACGAGCCGGTGACGGCCGGGGGCGCGTCGTCCTCGCCGCTGGGTTCGGGCGCCCCGGAAGTCGGCGGCGTGGTGCCGGTCGGTGACGGCGGCGCCTGGACCGGCGGCGGGGCGGTGCTCGTGCCGGGTGTCGGCTCGGGTGTGGGGGTCGGGCCCGGGCTGGAGGTGGCGGAGAGCGAAGTCGCGGGCGCGGCGATCGGCGGCCGCGGCGCCGGGGTCGGGGACGTGCCGGCCGGAACGAGCACGACCACCAGCGCCACAGTGGACACCCCCGCGGCCATCGTGGCCTTCGGGTACTTGAGCGCGGCCGCCACCCGATCGAGCAGCTGTCCGGCCAGCGCGAGGCCGGGGATTCCCAGCAGAAGCCTCAACAGGGCTTTCCGGTCCTCACTGCGTTTCTTGCACGAGTCGCAGTCGCTGATGTGCTTGCGAATCTCCTGCAGAAGCTCCGGGGAGTCCTTCTGTTGCTCGGCGAGGTCGGCTGGTCCCCGGCAGTCGCGTGGCCGGCTGATGAGCACCACGGCCGTGGCGGCCGCCCGGAGCGCTTCCCGGGCCTTGCGGCGCCGGTTCTTGAGCTCGGAGAGCGGCATCCCGAGCCGGGTGGCCAGTTGGCGTTCCGTGATACCCGTCAGCGGCACCTCGAAGAAGAGTTCGATGTCCTCCTGCGAAAATCCGTCGAGGAGGCTCCAGACCTGGTCGAGCCGCTCGGCGAGCCGGATCCGCGCTTCCTTGTCCGAGCAGGCCCGCGGTTCGACGCGCTCCCAGTCCGGGTCGCTCGTGGCTTTGCGGGTCTTCTGCTGCTGTCGCACGAAGTCCCAGGTCGAGGTGATCGCGACGCGGCACAGCCACGCCGCCGGATCGCGCAAGGTGCCGACAGGAAACGTCCGCAGCGCCTTGAGGACGGCGTCCTGGGTCGCGTCGTCGGCGTCCTGCTCGTTCTTGACGATCCGGAAGCACGCCGCGCGGATGGCGGGCAAATGCGTTTGAATGGCCAGATCGGGTTCGCGGTCCCGGGCGGACCGCGCGTTTTCAGGTGATTCCACAACGTCTAGACGTTGGGAGTCCGCCGCTGGGGCGACTGCGGAAAAAACATCACACCTTAGGCTCGATTTCCGGGCAAGTGCGCCACGGCCGTACCCGACACGCTGACGCGTGGTCCTTTTTCCGCCACCAAAAGGGTGGTAGTGCCGGTTAGCGGTAGGGGCGGAAGAAGTCCCGAAGCTCCTGGGCGTAGATCTCCGGCTCTTCGAACGCCGCGAAGTGCCCGCCCCGAGCCGGTTCCGAGACGTGGACGGTGTTCGCCATGCGGTCCAGCCACTCCCGCGGCGGGAGCACGACGTCGCCCGCGAAGAGGGCGAAGCCGGACGGGACCTCGACGCGGCGGGCGAGCTGGGCCGGGGCGATCCGGGCGTTCGCGCGGTAGGTGCGCATCGACGAGCCGATCGTCTCGGTCAGCCAGTACAGCGTCACGTTGGTCAGGATTTCGTCGCGGGTGAACGGGAAGCCGTCGCTCCACGCGTGCAGCTTCTCCACGATCCACGCCGCCAGCCCGGCCGGCGAGTCGTTGAGGCCCATCGCGGCGGTCTGGGGTTTTGTGCGGTGGATCGCGGCGTACGCGCCTTCGGACGCGCCCCACGCCGCCGCGTTCGTCAGCCACTCGCGCTCCGGTGGGGTCAGCTTCGCCGGGTCACCGGTGAACACCGGGAGGCCCGCGTCCGTGCGGTGGACGGCGGCCACCCGATCGGGGTGATCGAGCGCCAGGTAGCGGCTGACGTGGCTGCCCATGTCCCCGCCCGCCGCGCCGAAGCGCCGGTACCCCAGCTGCGTCATCAGTTCGGCCCACAGGCCGGCGACGGCGATCGAGTCCAGCGGCGCGCCCGGCCGCTCGGAGTACCCGAAGCCCGGCATGTCCGGCACGACGACGTCGAAGGCGTCGGCGGGGTCAGCACCGTGCGCGGCGGGGTTGGTCAGGAGCGGGATCACCTTGGTGTAGCGCCAGAAGGAGTCCGGCCAGCCGTGGCAGAGCACCAGCGGCAGCACCGGCCCGGCCGGCTCGACGGCCCGGACGTGCGCGAAGTGGATGCCGAGGCCGCCGACCGGGGTGCGGAAGCGCGGGATGGCGTTCAGCTCGGCCTCGCGGGCGGGCCAGTCGAAGCCGTCCGCCCAGTAGGCGACGAGCTCACGCAGGTAGCCGAGGTCGGTCCCGATGGACCATCCGGCGTCCTCGGGAGCGTCCGGCCAGCGTGTGGCGTGGAGTCTCGTGCGGAGGTCTTCGAGAACCGCCGGAGCGGTCTGCGGGGCGAAAGTCTCCATGGGACGACTCTACGAGCAGAGCAGGACCGAACTCCACAGTGGACAACTCAGGTGACGGACTTCAGCAACTCCACCACCGCCGCCGACTTCGTGTCGTCCAGAAAGCGCAGCCCCATGAAGTTGTCGCCCGGTGTGAAGCCGGGCAACGCCCAGATCGCTTCGTACGGCATTCCGACGCGCCGGTAGTGGCGCAGGCTGTAGACGTTGCTGAACAAGCACTTCCCCGGATCCGGGTTCCACAGCCGTCGCGCGAAGGCCGGGTTGCGGAAGCCGTGTCCAACCTCCGCTGTGGCCTGGACCTGCTTACGGCCGGTGAACAGCACCACGTCGCCCGTGGCGATGGTGTCCATCCGGCGGTCGTACTTGTCCTTCGCGCCCCAGAACCGCGCCCGGCCGGCGGGGTGCAGCGCGGTCAGGCGCGCGAGGTCGGCCCGGTCGAGCAGGTCAGCGAGCGCGCCGAAGTCCACCGTCTTCTCAAGCGACTCCGCCCCGTAGCGGCGGGCGTCGGGCGTGCCGTAGGACGGCTGGATGAAGACCTGGACCACGGCCGCACGCTACCGGGTCACTTTTCGCCCGCCACGACCTGTGCCGGGGACACCCTCGGCTCCTGGGCCGGAATGCCGGCGCGGGCGGGAAGGGGATCGTCGGTGACCTTCGCCCAGCCACGCACCCCCGCCGGTGCCCGCCAGCCGGGTACGTCTTCGGCCACTTGGTCGTGCACGGCGAGCGCGTGGCTGCAGTGCTCGTGCCACGAGCTGATCATCGCCGCACGAGTGCGGGCCCGGCGCAGGTCGCCGTGCAGCGCGAGCAGTGCGTGCACCGAGTGCCGGCTCACCTCGTCGGCCGAGACGAGACCCGCTGGAGTCCGCCCGTCGCACACCGGGCAGGCGCACGGCCACAGCTGCGTCAGATCGGGAGTGTCCGTGAAGACCCGGTCGAGCGTCTCAAGGCGGTGGTAGGCCAGCAGCGGGGTGACGAACGCGGAGACACCGGGGCGGGGCGCACCGCGGCGCCGCATCCGGGGATAGGTGTGCCGGAGTGTGCTGGTCGTGCCGACCGCGCCCGCGTGCGCCCCGTGGCACAACGCTCCGACCGCGGCGATGTCGGACCTGAGCAGGATCACCGGCGCCTCGACGGCGCCCAGCAGCCGCAGGAACCCTCGGACCAGGTACTGGATCCCGAACGGGTCGTCGCGGTGCTCGACCGCGATCGCGACCGGAGCACCGGCCGCGTTGATCTCGCGGATCAGTGCGCCGCACGCGGCGTTCGTGGCGAACCAGCGCGCGGCCAGAGGCAGCACGGCGACCACCGGAGATCGACGGTGCGCCGCGGCGCGGAGGATCGTGCGCAGTCCCCGGATGTCGTAGAGGGCGACGTACCCGGAGTCGGTGAGGGGAAGCAGCCCGAGCGCGGCTTGCCTGCCGAGCCATGCGGGGTGCGTTCCCCGGGCGGCGCCGACACGGTTGTTTCCCGAGTACCGGTCGGCGTCACACAGCAGCGGTCCGGTGAACCCGTGGTCGCGCAGGCCCTGGACGGTTCGCTCGAGGTCCCCGCCGGTCAGCACCAGCCCGGCGTCCCACGTGTCGGCGATTTCCGCCGCGCCGAACGCCGCGCGTGGCCGGCACTGGATCAGCAGCCGTCCGGCGATCTCGTCCAGCACCGCGGTCCCCACGAGTCCACTGTGAGCCGCCGGGCCGGCTGCGTCACCGGTGGTCACACGGGTGCGATCGACAATCCGCGGAACGGGCCAGCGGTTCGCTGCGGAGCGTGCGGGCCGGGACGCCTGTGGGTGAGCTCAGCCGCCGTGGGTGGTTTCGCTCTGGTAGGTCGTGTACGTGTACGGGTTGTCCAAGATCTTCGCCTCCGGGATGTCCGGGTTCATCCCCTGCCGCCACGCCTCCTCGCCCAGCTGTCCGCGCAGGTACTCGACCGTCGACTCCACCTCGCGGCGGACCGCCGGCAGATCCACCTCCACCAGACGGCCGTCGCGCTTGACCACGTTGCCGTTGACCAGGACCGTGTGGACGTCGCCGCGCTGGGCCTGGAATGCCACGTGGCCGTACGGGTTCAGCAGCGGGAACGACGCCGGTGAGTCCTCGTTCTTCACCAGCACCACGTCCGCCTTCTTGCCGACCGCCAGGCTGCCGATGTCCGTGCGGCCCAGCGCGGCCGCGCCGCCGCGGGTGGCCCACTCCACCACCTGCTCGGCCCGCAGCGCCGCGTGCGTGACCGTTTCGCCCTTCGCGTGCGCCTCCAGGTGCTCGCGGGACCGGTCCGCGCCCAGCGTCGCGCGCATCGCCGAGAACAGGTCGCCGCTCCACCAGACCGAGGTGTCCATCGACAGGGACACCGGGATCCCGTACTGCCGCAGCGCCCAGGTGGGCGGGTAGCCCTGGCCCGCGCTCTGCTCGCTCTCCGTCGACACCGACACCGACCCGCCGGTCGCGGCGATCCGGTGGTAGGAGTCGGCGGCCAGCGACGCGCTGTGCACGTAGATCGTCGACGGGGTCATGAACCCGTGGTCGTGCATCAGCTTGATGCCTTCGTCACCGGTCGCGCCCCACACGCCTGCGTGTGTCGTCACCGGCACGCCCAGCTCGCGGGCCACCTCGAACGCCGCCTTCTCCGGGAACGCCGGGTCGCCGGTGACGTCGAACGCGAGCTGGAAGCCCAGGTCGCCGCCGGTGCGCCGGGCGACGAAGTCGCGGAACTCCGGCGTGCCGGTCCAGTTCGCCGGCGAGTCCTGGATGTTGCCGTAGGCCAGCACGAACCGGCCGGGCACCGACTCCAGCGCGTCCGCGGCGGCGTCGGCGTGCTGGGTCGTCTGCAGGCCGTGTGACCAGTCCACTGTGGTCGTGACGCCCGCTTCGAGGGCTTCGAGCGCGCCGAGCCGGTTGCCCGCGTAGATGTCCTCGGGGCGGAACACCTTGCCCCATTCGAGGTAGTACCAGACGAAGTACTGCGTGAGCGTCCAGTCGGCGCCGTACCCGCGCATCGCCGTCTGCCACAGGTGCCGGTGGGTGTCGATCATGCCCGGCATCACGATCCCGCCGGTCGCGTCGATCTCGGTCGTGCCCGGCGGGACCTGCAGCGCGGGCCCGATCGCGGTGATCCGGTCGCCGGTCACCAGCACGTCCTCGCCGGTGAGCACCCGGCGGGTGTCGTCGAGGGTCAAGACTGTGCCGCCTCGCAGGACGATCGATCCGGACATCACTGCCTCCAGTCGCGTACACTCGTCCGCTCTACGGACACTCGACGGTGGAGACACCCTTGCCCAGTGCCGCGCCGGTGTCAATCCCCACCGCTACGCTGCCGGGGAGGACCGCTGCAGGAGGAGGACGCGCATGCCACGCGAGGGAACGGGGCCCGACTTCATCGAAGCGCTGGCCCGCGGGCTCGAGGTGATCACCGCGTTCCGCCCCCACCAACGCGAGATGACGCTCGCGGAGGTGGCGACCGCGGCGAACCTGGCCCGCCCGACCGCACGGCGGATCCTGCTCACCCTGGAAGAGCTGGGTTACGTCCGGGCGAGCGGACGCGGGTACACGCTCACCCCGCGCGTGCTCGACCTCGGCGTCGCCTACGTGCGCTCGACGGGCCTGTGGGACGTCGCCCGCCCGCACTTGGAACGCCTGGTCGCGCGCACCGGCGAGTCGTGCTCGATCGCCCAGCTCGACGGCTCCGACATCGTCTACGTCGCCCGCGTCGCGGTGCCGAAGATCGTCGGGCTCACCGTGCAGATCGGCACCCGGTTCCCGGCCCTGCCGACGTCGCTGGGCAAGGTGCAGCTGGCCGCACTGCCGCCGGACGTGCTGGACGCGGTGCTGGCCGAGCCGACCCGGTCCGGGCTCGTCGCGCGCTGGCAGCCCGATCGCTCCGAGCGTGACGCCGCGCTGCGGGAGGTCCGGGCCCGCGGCTGGGCGCTCACCGACGAGCAGCTCGCGCTGGGCATCCGCTCGGTCGCCGCGCCGCTCCGGGACGGGTCCGGGCGGGTGATCGCCGGCGTCAACGTCAACTGCCACGCCGCGGAGACGTCCGTAGAGCGGCTCCTGGACCACCACCTGCCGCTCCTGCTGCAGACCGCGGGGGAAATCAGCGCCGACTTCGCCCGGCTGGACGAGGTCCCGCACGTCACCGTGCCCGCCGTGTCTTGACCACCGGCGCACTTGGAGAGCAAACTGCGGACAAGAGTCCGCCAGACGGACAGAAGGGGTGGTTCCGGGTGGATTCCAGCACAACGGGCCCGTTGTCCGGGCTGCTGGTCGCGGACTTCTCCCGGGTGCTCGCCGGCCCGTACGCCACGATGCTGCTCGCCGACCTGGGCGCCGACGTCGTCAAGGTCGAAGGCCCGCAGGGCGATGAGACCCGCACCTGGATGCCGCCGGTACGCGGGGACGTCTCCACCTACTACCTCGGCGTCAACCGCGGGAAGCGGTCGATCGCGCTCGACCTGCGCGAGGAAGCCGACGCCGCGGTCGCGCGCGAGCTGGCGGCCCGCGCGGACGTCGTGATCGAGAACTTCAAGCCCGGCGGCCTGGCCAAGTACGGCCTGGACTTCGACGCGGTGAAGCAGGCCAACCCCGCGACCGTCTACGCCTCGATCAGCGGCTTCGGCTCCGGTGAGGGACGGCACGTCCCCGGGTACGACCTCATGGTGCAGGCGATCTCGGGGCTGATGAGCCTGACCGGCGACCCGGACGGCCCGCCGTACCGGGCCGGGATCTCGGTGTTCGACGTGATGGCGGGCAACCACGCCGTGATCGGCATCCTCGCCGCGCTGCGCCACCGCGACACGACCGGCGAGGGGCAGCACGTCGAGGTCAACCTGCTGTCCTCGGCGCTGACCGGCCTGGTGAACCACAGCTCGGCCTACGCCGCCGGCGGGGTCGTGCCGTACCGGATGGGCAACGCCCACCCCAGTGTCTTCCCGTACGAGCCGCTGCCGGCCGCCGACACGGACCTGATCGTCGCCGCGGCCAACGACGGCCAGTTCCGGCGGCTGTGCGAGGTCCTGGAGCTGCCGGACGTTGCGGACGACCCGCGGTTCGCCCGCAACGCCGACCGCACGCGCAACCGCGAGGAGCTGCGGCCGATCCTGGTGGAGCGGCTCGGCCGGAAGACCGCGGTGGAGTGGTTCGACGCGCTCACGAAGGTCGGTGTCCCGTGTGGACCGATCAACACCATCGACGGCGGGTTCGCGATGGCCGAGCGCTTCGGGCTCGACCCCGTCGTCGAGGTCGGCGAGGGCGAGCGGGCGGTTCCCACGACCCGGCACCCGATCCGGTTCTCCGCGACGCCGGCGGCCTACCGGCTGCCGCCGCCGGAGCTCGACGAACACGGCGCCGAGCTGCGCGCCTGGCTGACGGAGACCACGGATGACTGACCCCGTTTACGAAACCGCGCTCGGATCGTCCACGAAGGACAAGATCACCCTGCTCGGCCAGGACCTCGCCGAGGACGTGATGGGCACCGTCGGGTTCGGCGAGCTGGCGTTCTGGCTCGCGACGCAGCGACGTCCGTCCCCAGGGGAGACCCGGGTCTTCGAAGCGGTGCTGGCGGCGCTGGCCGACCACGGCTTCACCCCCACCGCGATCGTCACCCGGCTGACCTACCTGTCCGCGCCCGACTCGGTCCAGGGCGCGCTCGCGGCCGGGCTGCTGGGCGGCGGGTCGCGGTTCCTCGGCGTCACCGAGGACTGCGGCCGCTTCCTCCACGACGTCCTGTCCGCCGCCGACGAGCAGCCGGCCGACGAGCCGGGCTGGGACGCACTCGCCCTCAAGACGGTGGAGGCTGTTCGCGCGCAAGGGAAGTACGTTCCCGGGCTCGGGCACCACGTGCACAAGGACGGCGACCCGCGCACCCGGCGGCTGTTCGAGATCGCCGCCGAGGAGGACCTGCGCGGCCCGCACCTGGAGCTGTTCGCGGCGATCGGCCGGGTGCACCCGCAGGTGCTGGGCAAGACGCTGCCGCTCAACGGCGCGGGGGTCTGCGGCGCGGCGCTCGCCGACCTCGGGCTGCCGCTGCCGCTGCTGCGCGGGTTCGCGCTGCTGGCCCGGACCGCCGGGCTGATCGGCCAGCTCGCCGAGGAGCTGCGTCACCCCGTGGCGAACGACATCTTCCTGTCGGTCGACCTGAACAACCGGCCGGTCGCACCGGACCCGGAACGCTGAGAGGAACGCCGATGCAGCTGGTCACCGAAGACAACATCACCGAGCTCGCCGCGCGGCGCTGGGCGAGCGCGCACGACCCGCGGACCGCGGAGCTCATGGCCGCGCTCGTGCGGCACCTGCACGCGTTCGCCCGCGAGGTCCGGCTGAGCGAGACCGAGTGGATGGCCGCGATGCGGTGGCTCACCGAGACCGGGCAGATCAGCGACGAGAAGCGCGAGGAGTTCATCCTGGCCTCCGACGTGCTCGGCCTGAGCATGCTGGTGGTGCAGATGAACCACGCCTTCGACGCCAAGGCGACCCCCGCCACCGTGCTCGGCCCGTTCCACATCGACGGCTCGCCGGAGAAGGAGTTCGGCGGGGACATGTCCGACGCGCTGCCCGGCACGCCGCTCTACATCACCGGCACCGTCCGCGGTCTCGACGGCTCCCCCGCCGCCGGCGCGGTCCTCGACGTCTGGCAGGCCGACGAGGAAGGCGCCTACGAGTCGCAGATCCCGGGCATCGACGAGGCGCGGCTGCGCGCGAAGTACGTCACGCGCCCCGACGGGTCCTACTGCCTGCGCACCATTGCGCCGAAGGGCTACTCGATCCCGATGGACGGCCCGGTCGGCGAGCTCATCGGTGGCACCGACATCAGCCACTTCCGGCCCGCCCACGTGCACTTCCTGATCAACGCCGCCGGGTACGAGCCGCTGATCACGCACCTGTTCCAGGAGGGCGCCGAGTACCTCGACAGCGACGTCGTGTTCGGCACCAAGCAGGAGCTGGTCGTCGCGTTCGAGCCCCGCGAGCCCGGGCCGACCCCCGACGGTGGCGAGTCGGCCGAGCCGTGGCTCGAGGCGCGGTACGACTTCGTCCTGCAGCCCGTGTGACCGCCGGTGCGCGCGGCGGAGCTCCCCACGGCGGGCGGCTGCCCGGTGGTGACCGAACGAGCTGAGCCCGGGACGGCGCCGGACCGGGTCGCGGTGCGGGTGACGGCGGCGCCGATCACCCCGCTCGACCTGCTCTGCGCGTCCGGGACGTCCTACTTCGGCGTGCCGGCGACGCCGTACGTGCCGGGAGTCCAGGGTGTCGGCGTCCTGACGCACCCCACGGCGAGGCACCCGGCCGGGACCCCGGTCTGGTTCGCCACCACCGCGGGCATGCGACCGGGTGACGGCTCCATGGCCGAACACACCACCGTCGCCACCGGCGACCTCGTCGTCCTGCCGGAGGAGGCCGACCACACGCTCGTCGCGGCGCTCGGCCTGTCCGCGGTGGCGGCGTGGATGTGCCTGACCCGCACGGGCGGGCTCACCCCGGGTGAGACGGTGCTGGTGCTCGGCGCCGGCGGTGTGGTCGGGCAGGCGGCCGTGCAGCTGGCGCGGCTCGCCGGGGCCGAGCGGGTCGTCGCGTGCGCCCGCTCGGCCGAAGCCCTGGAGCAGGCCACGCGCCTCGGCGCCGACGCGGCCGTCCCGGTCGGCGACGAGGAGGCGCTGCGGGCCGCGGGGCCGGTGGATCTTGTCATCGACCCGGTGTGGGGCACCCCGGCCGCGGCGGCCCTGCGGACGTTGCGCCCGGGCGGGCGGCTGGTCAACCTGGGCGGATCGGCCGGGGACCACTGCCCGGTGGACTCGGCGACGCTGCGCAGCCGGTCACTGCGGATCCTCGGGTACACCAACAACGAGCTGACCCCGGCCGAGCGCGCCGAAGCGCTGCTCGCCGTGGTCGGATACGCGGCCGCGGGCGACCTCACGGTCGGGTACGAGCGGGTGCCGCTCGCCGACGCCGCCGACGCGTGGACGCGCCAGGCCGCCGGGGCCGCCCGCGGCCGGATCGTGCTGGTGCCCTAGCGGGCGTAGCCGTTTTCGATCAGCCGCTTGCCGATCAGGTCGTAGACGGCCGGGTCCTCCGGCGCGACCGTGGCCAGGCCGTCGACGTACCGGTTGAACAGGCAGAAGGACGCCGCGATCAGGACCGTGTCGTGCAGCTCGAGGTCGGTCGCGCCCTCGGCGCGGGCGGCGGCGATCAGCTCGTCGGTGACCGCGCGGCCCGTCTCCCGCACCGCGAGCGCGATCCACAGCAGCGCCTTGAGCTTCGCCGACACGGGGGCGTCGTCGATCCCACCGCACGCGGCGTCGACCACGGCCTGGCCGCCGTCGAGGGTCTGGGCCGCCACGGCGGAGTGGCTGCCGGTGCAGAACCGGCACTCGTTGCCGTTGGAGACGACGGCCGCGATCAGCTCGCGCTCCCCGACGGTGAGGCTGCTGGGGCCACGCAGCAGCACCTCGCCCAGCTGCCCGAGCGGCGCGGCGGTCTCCGGCCGGTAGGCGAAGAGCGCGCTGATCCCCGGCAGCTGCGGGTCGAGCGGGATGTGCGGCATGCAGTCCTCCTCCACGGACGGAAGATCTTCCTCTCCCAGTCTTTCGGGTGGCGGCGGCCCGGCCAACCTCCGTCTTGCCCAACCGGGCCGCCACCGAACGCCGGTCAGCCGATGGTGACGTCGTCGGCGTAGAGGGCACTTTGGCCGTACCAGCCGTGGACGTACACCGTCACCGCGCCCGAAGCGCCGGTGGTGAAGGGCACCGACAGCTGCGTCCAGCCGCTGCTCGAGGTCCACGTGCTGGCGTTCGCGCCGCCGCGGACGCCGAGGTAGGCGTAGCTGCCCTGCACCCACGCCTTGAGCGTGTAGGCGTGGTTCGGGGCGAGCGTGACGTTCTGGGCCGCCTCGCCGGTGGCCGAGGACGTCGGGACGACCTGCAGCGCGTGGGTGCCCGAATGCGCCGGCGTCGCGACGATCGAGTCACCCGAGGCGCTCCACGGGCTCAGGACGCCGGTTTCGAAGCCGCCGTTGACCACGCCGCCCGCGGGCGGGGTGCCCTTCACGGTGAGGGTGAAGGTGGCGCTGTGGCTGCCGGAGCTCGCGGCGCCGGTGACGGTCAGCGGGTAGACGCCGGGGACGGCCGCCGTCGTGGTGCTCACCGACAGCGTCGCGCTGCCGCCGGCGGTGACCGAGCCCGGGCTGACCGAGGCCGTGACACCGGCGGGCGCGCCGGTGACCGACAGCGTCACCTGCTGGGCCGAGCCGGACGTCACGGCGGTGCTCACGGTCGCGGTGGCGGAGCCGCCGGGGTCGACCGCGGCCGAGGCCGGGTTCGCCGCGAGGGAGAAGTCGTTGCCGGGCACGGAGGTGCCGCCGGTGAAGGGCTCGAAGGCGTGGCTGAAGAACCAGGTGTCCTGGGCGATGCCGGAGCAGTTGTCGGCCGCGGCGCCGCCGGGGCAGCTGCCGTTGTCGCGCTGCAGCGCCCAGAACGAGATCTCGTTGATGCCCTTGGACACCGCCCAGTTGTAGACGGTGGCCGCATCGGCGGTGGTGAAGGTTTCGGCCGGGCCGAAGTCGTCGACGCCGATCATCTCGGTGACCCCGACCATCGCCCACAGCTGGGCCTGGGTCTTGCCCGGGTACAGCGCGGCGAGCTGGGAGACCAGCCCGGTCGCGGCGGTCTGGGTGTCGGTGGCCATCTGGTGGGCGGCGTTGTCGTAGTAGTCGAAGGTCATGAGGTTGGCGACGTCGACGCGGGCGCCGTTGGTGACGGCGTTGCGCAGCACGGCCAGCCCGCTGTCGGCGAGGCCGCGGGTGGTGGTGGGCAGGGTGTAGGAGATCTGCAGCGAGCGCCCGGAGGCCGCGGCCCAGTCCTGGACCTTCTTGATCGCCTTGTTGCGGCGGTCGATCCCGGCGGTGTTGGTGAGCGAGTTGTCCTCGATGTCCATGTCGAGGCGCGGGACGTCGTAGGTGGTGATCACCGATTCGTACGCGGCGGCGATGGAGTCGACGTTGGTGCAGCTGTCGGCGATCTCGGTGCCGGTGTTGTCGGCGGTGTAGCCGCCGAAGGAGGGGATGACGTCGCCGCCGCGGGAGCGGATCGTGCTGATGTCGGCGCCGAAGGTGCCGCTGGAGATCGGCATCCCGGTGTCACCGTTCCAGTACACGGTGCAGGAGCCGCGGGTGGCGGCCTGGATGAACGCCATCGTGAGGTGCTTGGCGCCGGACTGCTGCGCGAGCGCGGCCGGGCTCTCCCCCGTCCACGCTTCGAAGTAGGGGGCGAAGACGTGCGTGGGCAGCGGCGTGGCGGCCTGGGCGGTTCCCGCGGCGGCGACCAGCGAGCTCACGGAAACCGCTGCGGCGGTTAGGAAAACGGACATTCGGGCGAAAGGTCTGCGTCGACGCATCTGCGCTCCAGTGCCGGCGGGGAGCCGTGCTGCGGCGTCGCACGGCGGGAACGTCTTCAGGATTGGATCAGACCAATCCATGCGTCAAGGTCTAGACCACTAAACCGGCCGGATGGCGGTAGGTGTTGCTCGCTGTCCGTAATGTCGGAACCGGCCGCGGGCCGACCACAGCGGGTGATTAACGATCGGAACAAAAACGTGCCAAATCCTGCGGCCTGCCGGTAGCGTGCGCGTCCATGCGGGTGACATGGGGGAAGATTGGACAACGCAGAGTGACCAAGCCGTGGCGGGCGGCCCCGAAGGCCGCCCTCTCCAGCCCGCTGACGCTGATCGTGGCGGCCGTGACCTCGCTGCTGGCCTGTTTCCTCGGCGCGGCCGCGGTCCTGCAGGCGTCCGCGGCCGGCGGCGCGACCGTCGCCTACCAGACCGGGATCACCTGCCCCGACAGCTACGGCCCGGTGTTCGGCAAGGGAAACATCCCCGTGCAGGACATCCCGGCGCTCACGCAGGCCGTCCAGCGCCACGCCCCCGCACACGGCTTCGGCACGCCGGTCGTCGGCCAGTACACGACCGTGCTGTACGGCACCAAGTTCGACGGCGGCCCGGGCTACAAGGTCCGCCTGGCCTCACGCGACCAGGCCGGGCTGGACAACCTGACGCTGCAGCAGGGAACCCGCGCGCCCGGGTGGTGGGTGGGCAACGTCCTGGCCGACGGTGAGCACGTCGGCGTCGGCGCGAAGACCAGCATCGCCGGGATGGCGCTGGCGCCGGTCACCGGCATCTACCGCGACCTGCTCGACCCGCCGCCGCGCTGGTGGTGCTCGCAGCAGTCGGGCGCGGTCGTCGACCGGCTGGCCAACGACCCGATCGACTCGATCGTCTTCGCCACCGACCACAAGACCTTCGACGACGCGATCAAGGCCATCGGCCTGCCCACCATGCAGTACTTCCACATCTCGTTCTATGAACCCCCGCCGACCACCCTCAGCGGCGCCGAAGACCTCCTGCAGCGCTCCCACGACCTGGTCGCCGACGTCCGCGCGGACCTCACCGCCCAGGGGCTCGGGAACCTGGTCGCCGCCGACGTCCCGACGTTCGAACGCTCGGTGCAGATCGCGCGCCAGGCCGAGGACAACGTGTTCGTCTCGATCCTGCCGCTGGCCCTGATCAGCGTCCTGGTCGGCTGCGCGGGCCTGGGCACCGTCGCCCTGCAGTGGTACCAGCGGCGGCACGCGCAGCTGCGGCTGCTGTCGGCCCGCGGCAGCGGCCCGGCGGCGCTGGGCGGCCTCGCCGTCGCCGAGCTGGGCCTGCCGATCATCCTCGGCGGGGCGGCCGGCGCGGTCGCGGCGCGGCTGCTGCTCGGCGTGTACGGGCCGGCCGGCTCCCCCGACCCCGCGGCGGAGCTGCGCGCCGGCGCCGTGGCGGCCGGGACGCTGCTGGTGTCGCTGGCGCTGCTGGCCCTCGTGGTCGCCGTCCGCGTGCACCGGGAGTTCGAGCTGGGCCGGGTGCGCGGCAAGGGCAACCGGGCGCGGCTGCTGGGCTACTTCCCGTGGGAGCTCGCGACCGCGGGGATGGCCTGGCTCGGCTGGACCCGCCTGACCCACTACGGGACGGCTTCACGCCTCGGAAATCCATTACCCCAGGTCGACCCGCTGGCCCTGACCTACCCGGTGTTCGTCGTGCTGACCGTGGGGCTGCTGACCGCGCGGCTGGCCTGGCTGGCCCTGCACGCCTCCCACCGCGCGCGGCTCTGGTCGCGCCCGGCGTTGCAGCTGGCGATCCGGCGCCTCGCCGGGGCCCGCGCCCCGGTCACCGGGGTGCTCGTGATCGGCACTCTGGCCATCGGCACGCTCGCGACCGGCCTCGGCATCGCCAACGGCCAGGAGGACGCCCTCGACACCAAGTCGGCGATCTTCGTGGGCAGCAACGCCCGGCTCGACACCGACAGCCCGATCGGGATGGGCGAGGTCTCGATGCCGGCGTCGCTGGCCGGGACCAGCACCGTGGTCGGTGAGCTGACCGGCACCGGCAGCGTGGTGCTGGTCGTCGACCCCGCGACGTTCACCCGGGGCGCCGCCGTGGACCACGTGCCCACCGGCGACCTCGGCGGGCTGCTGGCGAAGATCTCGCAGCCGGACCCGCGCGGCACCCCGGTGCTGCGGATCGGGCACACCGCCAAGCAGACCGCGCAGCTGCCGGACGGGCTGCCCGACGCCGTCACCGTCGCCGACCTGCCGGTGTTCCCCATGATCGGCACCTCCGCCGGGTACGTCGTGTCTCGCACGGTGCTGAGCCACGCGCAGCTGGACAGCGTTCCGAAGTGGAGCGTCCTGACGAGCGCGCCGATGGCCGAAGCGACCACCGCATTGCGCTCCGCGGGGGTGTTCATTCCGAACCGGGTCAGCCGGGAGTCCGCTTTGGACGGTCTGCCGTTCTTCGTGGTGTCGTGGACGTTCTCGTTCGTCGCGCTGCTGGGCGCGGTGCTCGGCGTCGTGGCGATCCTGGCGCTGCTGGTCGCGGTCGAGGTCCGGCGACGGCAGAACGCGCTGGCCGGCGCTTTGGTGCTGCGCATGGGAATGCGGCCGCGGACGCTGCTGGCGAGCCACCTGATGGAGCTGGGCGCGCTGAGCGGGCTCGCGATCGTCGTCGGGGTGGTGTGCGGGGTCTCCGTGGCCGGGCTGTCGGTGCCGCGGTTCGACCCCGCGACGTTCCTCGCGCCGCGCTCGGAGCTGCCCGACCCGACGTCGTTCGTGCTGACCGTGCTGGTCATCGGGCTGCTCGTGGTGGGCCTGGCCGGCTGGATCGCGGTGCGCTCGGTGCGCACCGCCCGGACCGCGGAGCTGATCCGTGCCTGAGAAACCGATCTTCTCCCTGCGCGGGGTCGGCGTCGACTACCCGACCCCGGCCGGGGTCGTCACCGGCGTCGACGACGTCAGCATCGACGTCCCCGCGCGCGGGATGACCGTGCTGGCCGGGCCGTCCGGGTCCGGGAAGTCGACGCTGTTGCGGGTGCTGGGCCTGTTCGAGTCGCCCGCGCGCGGCACGCTGACGTTCCAGGGCGCCGACGTGCGCAAGCTCCGGCACCGGGAGCGGCGGGCGCTGCGCCGCCACCACCTGGGGCTGGTGTTCCAGAACCCGTCGGACAACCTGCTGGGCTACCTGAGCGTCGCGGAGAACCTGCGCGCGGCCGCCGAAGCCGCGGGCACCGAGTGCGCCCCCGACGACATCCTCGGCCAGCTGGGCCTGCACGGCACCGGCGGCTGGAAGATCTCCGCGCTCTCGGGCGGGCAGCAGCAGCGGCTGGCCTTCGGGTGTGTGCTCGCCGCGCGCTCGACGGTGATCCTGGCCGACGAGCCGACGTCCCAGCTGGACGAGGCGTCGGCGGACCTGGTGCTGGACACCCTGCAGTACCTGGTGGACCAGGACTTCGCGGTGCTGGTCGCCTCGCACGACGAACGCCTCATCGACCTCGGCGCGCGGGTGGCCCGGCTGCACAAGGGCTCGCTCGAAGGTGTCGAAGAACGGGAGCCGCGACGATGACCGCCGAAGCCGCGCCGTCCATGCTGGAAGCCGTCGGGCTGCGCCGCAGCTTCGCCCACCCCAGCGGCGACATCGAGGTGCTGCGCGGGCTGGAGCTGCGGGTGGCCGCCGGTGAGCTGGTCACGGTGTCGGGCCGGTCCGGGTCGGGCAAGAGCGCGCTGCTGGCGCTGCTGTGCGGGTTCGACTCCCCCGACTCCGGCTGCGTGCTGCTGGACGGCGTCCCCATCAGCGGCGCGCCGCCGTGGCACACCTGCGCGGTGCTGCCCCAGGCGCTCGGGCTGGCCAACGAGCTGACGATCGCGGAGAACGTCGCCCTGCCCCTGCGGCTGCGCTCGGACGTGCCACGGCCGTCGAAGGCCGACATCGGAGCGCGTGTCACCGAGCTGCTGGATGAGCTGGGCATCGGCGACCTCGGCGACCGGTACCCGCTGGAGGTGTCGTTCGGGCAGCAGCAGCGGGTCGCGCTGGCCCGCGCGGTGGCCGGGCGGCCGCGGGTGCTGCTGACCGACGAGCCCACCGCGCACCTGGACGCCGGTTCGACGCCGCGGGTCCTGCGGTTGCTGCGCCGGTGCGCGGCCGAGGGGGCGGCGGTCATCGTCGCGACCCACGACGACGAGGTGCACAACATCGCCGACCGCCGCGTCCGCCTGCTCGACGGCGTGCTCACCGCGCTGCTCGACTAACCGATCAGGAATCGAGAAGCACTGGTCAGCGGGGCCGCAATACCGTCGTCGACGTACCACAACCGACGAACTTCAGGAGCACCGATGAGCACCCAGGGGATCAAGACCGTCCTGCACCCGGTCACCGACGTGGCCGCCGCCAAAGCCGTCTACACCGCGCTGCTGGGCCTCGAGCCGCAGGCCGACGCGCCCTACTACGTCGGCTACGACGTCGCCGGCCAGCACATCGGGCTCGTGCCCAACGGCGCGCAGCAGGGCATGACCGGGCCGGTGACCTACTGGCACGTCGCCGACCTCGAGGCGAAGCTGGCCGAGGTGACCGCCGCGGGCGGGAAGGTCAAGGACGAGCCGAAGGACGTCGGCAACGGCCGCCTCGTGGCGACCTTCACCGACGCCGACGGCAACGTCCTCGGGCTGCTGGAAGACCCCGCGTAAGACGTCAGCGGCGGCCCTCGACCGTCAGGTCGCCGCGGGTCGCCGCGCGGAGGTGGTCGCCGGCCAGCACGTCGTGCGGGTAGCCGAGGTCGATCGCGCTGACCTCGGCCAGCCGCGCCAGCCGGCCGGCGGTCAGGTCCACCTCCAGCGCGCCCAGGTTGCCCGCCAGCTGCTCGGGCGTGCGCGCGCCCAGGATGGGCGCCGTCACCCCCGGGGTGTGCAGGAGCCACGCCAGCGCGACCTGGGCGGGAGTGTGGCCCACCTCCGCGGCGACCTCCGCCACGACGTCGGCGATCGTGAGGGTCCGCTCGGTGACCATGCCCAGGTTCGTGTTGAAGCTCTTGCGCGAACCGGGTTCCGCGCCGGCCGCGGTCAGGTCGGCGCGGCGGTACTTGCCCGAGAGGATTCCGCCGCCGAGCGGCGAGAACGGCGTCACCCCCAGCCCCATCGCGCGGGCCATCGGGACGAGGTCGCGTTCGGCGGCCCGGTTGACGAGGCTGTACTCGATCTGCAGCGCCACCAGCGGCGACCAGCCGCGCAGGTCCGCGATCGCCTGCATGCGCGAGACCTCCCACGCCGGCACGTTCGACATCCCGACGTACAGGACCTTGCCCTGGCGGACCAGGTCGTCCAGCCCGCGCAGGATCTCCTCGACCGGCGTCGTGAAGTCCCACACGTGCAGGAAGAGCAGGTCGAGGTAGTCGGTGCCCAGCCGGCGCAGGCTCGCCTCCACCGACGCGAACAGGTTCTTGCGGTGCGGGCCCCCGGAGTTCGGGTCGCCCGGCGTGCGCAGCGTCGAGTACTTCGACGCCAGCACCAGGCTTTCGCGGCGCCCGCGGACGAACTCGCCCAGCAGGCGCTCGGCGCTGCCGTCGGTGTAGGTGCCGGCGGTGTCGACGAAGTTGCCCCCGCGCTCGACGTAGGTGTCGAACAGCTTGCGGGCCTCCTCCGGCCCGGCGCCCCAGCCCCATTCGGTGCCGAAGGTCGCCGTGCCCAGCGCCAGCGGTGAGACCCGCACCCCGGAGCGGCCCAGCAGCCGGTAGGTGTCGAGGGTGAGTGGCATGTGTGACTCCCGTGTTCGTGATCCGGTGCGGCCACCAGCCTGCGACGGCCACGAGCGCGGGGTAAGGGAAGGAGCTTCCTGGGAACACGAGTCCCACCCGGGCGGTTGCACCGGGCATGATCACGCGCACCCAGGAGCTGGCCGCGTTCCTGCGGACACGACGCGAACGGCTGGACCCGGGCCAGGTCGGCCTGCCCTCACGCAAGCAAGCACGGCGCACCCCGGGCCTGCGCCGCGAAGAGGTCGCCGAGCTGGCCGGGATCAGCGTCGACTACGTCGTGCGGTTGGAGCAGGCCCGCGAGCTGCGGCCCTCGGCGGAGGTGGTCGACGCGCTGGCCGGGGCCCTGCGGCTGGCCTCGGACGAACGCGCCTACCTCTTCGACCTGACCGGGCAGCGCGCCCGCGACGACGGCAAGCCGGCCACCACCGCGGCGGCGCCGCTGGCCCGGCTGGTGGCCGACCTCGCGCCGCTGCCGGCCATGGTGCTCAACCACCGCTTCGACATCCTCGCCTGGAACCCCGCGATCGCGCGGCTGCTGCTGGACTTCGACACCCTGCCCCCGCCGCAGCGCAACGCCATGTGGCTGTGCCTGAGGCACCCGAGGGCGCGGGACTTCTACGCCGACCGCGACCGCGTCGTCCGCGAAGGGATCGCCCACCTGCGCACGGCCTGGGCCGCGCACCCGGAAGACCGGGTACTGGGCGAGCTGATCACCGGGTTCCTCCGCGACGACGAGGACTTCGCCCGGCTGTGGGCCGAGCGCGACGTCAAGGTCAACGGCCGTGGCCGCAAGGTGCTGCACCACCCCGACGCCGGCTCGATCACGGTGGACTTCGAAACGCTCACGCCGCTGCAGGACCCCGACCAGCTGCTGGTGATCCACCGCGCCGCGGACGAGGAGAGCCAGGCCGCGCTGGACCGGCTCAGTGCTGCTCCAGCGCCGTCGCGCGGCTGACATCCTCCCACGCCGCCAGATCGGCGGCGAGCGCTTCGTGCTGGGCCCGGATCGCGTCCACGGCGTCCGCGCCCAGCGCGAGGTGCAGCGGAGCGTCTTCCGCGCCCACCGCGCGGACGATCGCCGCGGCCGCCTTCGCCGGGTCGCCGGGCTGGCTGCCGTCCATGGCCTCGACCGCGTCCCGCGTGCCCGACGTCGACACGCGGTAGGCGTCGATCGTGCGGGAGCGGTGCATGCGCCCGCCGCCGAACTCCGTGCGGAACGCGCCGGGCTCGACGATCAGCACCCGCACCCCGAACGGCGCGACCTCCGCCGCCAGCGCCTCGGACAGCCCTTCCAGCGCGAACTTCGCCGCGCTGTAGGCGCCGAAGCCGGGCATCGACAGCTGCCCGCCCATCGAGCTGATCTGCACCACCGTGCCGCTGCCCTGCGCCCGCAGGTGCGGCACCACGGCCTTGGTCACCGCGACCGCGCCGAAGAACATCACCTCCATCAGGCCCCGCAGCTCCGCCATCGTCAGCTCTTCGACGGCGCCGACCGAGCCGTTGCCGGCGTTGTTGACCACGACGTCGATGCGGCCGAACGCCTCGAGCGCGGTCTTCACCGCCGCGTCGACCTGCCCGGCGTCGGTCACGTCCAGCGCCGCGGCCCGGACCCGGTCACCGCCGCGCTCCTGCAGGTCCGCCAGCGTTTCCGGCCGCCGCGCGGTGGCCAGCACCCGGTCGCCCGCCGCGAGCGCGGCCAAGGCGATCTCGCGGCCGAAGCCGGCGGAGCAGCCGGTGACCAGCCAGACGCGGCCGTCGGTGTTCGTCATGTTCGGTTCCTCCAAGTGGTTTCTCCCTCCCATCCTGGAGACGATCACCGCCGTGCCGCCAACACCGATGTCCTGCCGGGGCTACAGTCTGAGCCTGTGACCCCCGAGCTGCGGCAGCTTCGCTACTTCGTCGCCGTCGCCGACGAAAACAGCTTCACGCGCGCCGCCGCCGGCCTCCACCTCGCCCAGCAGTCGCTCTCACAGCAGATCACTGTGCTCGAACGCACCCTCGGCGCGCGGCTGTTCGACCGCGACCCCCGCGGCACCCGCCTGACCGCCGTCGGGCGGCTGTTCCTCCCGGAAGCCCGCGCGGTCCTCGCCCGCGCCGAGGAGGCCGTCGCGACCCTCGGCCGGGCCGTTCGCGGCGAGCTCGGCACCGTCCGGCTCGCCTTCCTCACCACCACCGCGAACTACCTGCTGCCCCCGGTGGTCCGCGCGGTCCGCGAGCGGTTCCCCGACCTCGTGGTGACCACCGCCGAAGCGGCCATCGCCGAGCTCGTCGACGGCCTGCGCGAAGACCGGTTCGACCTGGCGTTCACCCGGCCACCACTGGTCGACGGACTGGCGTCCCGGACGTTGCTGACCGAGGAGGTGTGCGCGGTACTCCCGGCCGAGCACCCGCTCGCCACCCGCGACTCCCTGCAGTTGGCCGACCTGGCCGGTGAACCGTGGGTGCTGACCCCGCGGAGCAGCTGGGAACCCTGGCACCGCAGCTACGACGACGACTTCGCCGCGGCCGGTTTCACCCCGCGGGTCGTGCAGCGCGCCGCCACCGTCCAGGGCCTGCTGGGTCTCGTCGCGGCCGGGGTCGGGGTCACCCGGCTGACCCGGTCCTCCCACAGCCTGCGCCGCAGCGGGGTGGCGTTCGTGCCGCTCGCCGGCGACGTCGCCCGGACCGAGCTGGTGTGGTTGCCGGGCAACGACAACCCGGCCCTCCCGGCGATCACCGACGTCGCGGTCGAGCTCGCCGCGACCACGGACCTGACCCAGGCGGGCTAGAACGTCTTGGCCGCGTCCCGGGCCGCCTCGTGCGCGATCCGGCCCAGCTCGTCCGCGTCCCCGGTGAGCGTGGGGTGGAAGCGGACCTCGGTGACGTCGTCGATGCCCGCCCAGTTCAGCCAGCCGGTGAAGAACGGCGCCTGGAAGTCCGTGCCGAACTCCTTGCCCAGCCCCGGTCCCCACACCGCGCTCGTGTAGACGACCGCCGCGCGCTTGCCGCGCCCGGCGAGCAGCCCTTGGTAGCCGGTCACCGCGTCGACCCCGAACACCAGCCCCGGCTGGGACACGACGTCGATGAACTGCTTGAGCACGTACGGCACCCCGGAGTTCCACATCGGGACGCTGAACAGGATCCGGTCGGCGGCGTCGAACCGCGCGAACGCCGCCTTCGCCGCGGCCCAGGCTTCGGCCTGCTCACCCTGCGGCGTGCCACCACCGAAGACGGTCATCTTGGCGCGCGCGGCAGCCGGGCCGAACGCGGGCAGCGAGCCGTCCCAGAGGTCCCATTCGTCGATCTCGGCGTCCGGGTGGATCGTGCGGTAGGTGTCCAGGAAGGTAGCTGCCAGGCGCAGCGACTGGGAGTCTTCGCCGCGTGGGGACGCGGAAACGTGCAGCAGATCAGGCATGGTGATGCTCCTCGATGGGGTGTCGGCTTCCGCCGGACGAAGAATCGGACTAGAGTCCGCTTATGTCTCCGAACCGTAGCGGACCCGAGTCCGCTTCGTCAACGCCGGTCGAACTGCCCGTCCTCGGCGCCCCCGTCCGCGAACGCGCCGACGCCGCCCGCAACCGCATCCGCGTCCTCACCGCTGCCGAAACCCTCTTCGCCGAACACGGCGTCGACGCCGTCACCATGGACGACGTCGCCAGTGCCGCCGGCGTCGGCAAAGGCACCCTCTACCGCCGCTTCGGCGACAAAGCCGGCCTCGCCATGGCCCTGCTCGACGAACGCGAACGCGAACTCCAGCAGCACCTCCTCACCGGCCCCCCACCCCTCGGCCCCGGCGCCGACCCCGCCGACCGCCTCGGCGCGTTCATCCACGCCTACCTCGACCTCCTCGCCCGCCAGCTCGACCTCGTCCTCCTCTCCGAGACCGCCACCACCGGCGCCCGCTTCCGCACCGGCGCCCACACCCTCTGGCGACGCCACTGCCACCACCTGCTCGAAACCGGCGGCGCACCCGACGCCGAAACCGCCGCCGACGTCCTGCTCGCCGCCCTCTCCGCCGAACAGGTCCGCCACTGGCTCCACGACCGCGAACGCACCGCGCAGACCCTGGCCGAGTCCCTCGTCCGCCTGGTTCGACCCTGGATGCCGGCCGCGTCCGGAAAGTGACCTTCCCCCGATACGGTCCACGCCGAACCGACACCGAGGGAGACCCATGCGGAAAGCCGGCCCCGCCTTCGCACTCTCGGCACTGCTCCTGACCGCGTGCGACCCCGGACCCGGCGCCGCCGCGCCGCCACCCACCCCGACCCTCGCCGCACCCGCCACCGACACCACCCAGCTCGTGGCGGCCGTCCGCGCCGGCATCGGCAAAACCCCCACCGCCACCTTCACCCTGAACGCCGAATTCGGCCCCGCCGGCAAAACCGCCACCGGCGCCCTCGAGTTCGACGGCGCCACCAGCAACCTCACGATCACCGTCGACGGCAGCGAAACCCGCGTCCTCGGCAAACGGACCTTCACCCACGCACCGACACCCGGCATCCCCGGCAAACCCTGGATCGGCACCGACCCCGGCAACCCCGACCCGATCGCCCAAGCCGCCGCCGCGGGCGTGCCCGTCGTCGTCAAGCTCCCCGACCTCGGCCGCGCCCTGACCGAGATCGAACGCGCCGGCCGCATCCTCTCCGCCGGGCAAACCTCCCTGCGCGAGCAGCCCGCCACCCACTACCGCCTCGAAATCGACGCCGCCAAAGCGCCCGACCTCTTCCCCGAGTTCGCCCAACCCCCGCTCGACGGCAAACCGGCCGAGCCCGTCACCGCCAAGCTGCCCGCCGAACTCTGGCTCGACACCGCGCAACGCCCCGTCCAGCTCACCATCGACCTGTCCCCCGGTTTCCCCGCCGGAAACGGCGTCAAGGGCACCACCGACTACCGCGACTGGGGCGACCCGGTCGACATCCCGGTCCCACCCGCCGACCAGGTCGTCGACCTCTCCGAGCTGATGAAGAAGATGGGCACCTGACCCGCGACGTCACGGTCCGTGTCCGGCGTCGGACCCGATCACCCGATCCGTAGAATCAACGGCGATGCGACGTCTTCGGTGGTACTGGGGGGCACTGGTCCTCGCCTGCGTGGCCCTGCTGGTGGGCTTCTTCGCCTTCTTCGGCTCCGAAAGCAAACCCGGGCAACCCCAGCCCCGGCAGGGCCCACCCGGCACCGGCCCGCTCACCGTCGTCGCCATGGGCGACAGCACCGTCTCAGGCGAAGGCGCCGGCCAGTACACCGCCACCACCAACGGCCAGGGCGGCAACTGGTGCCACCGCTCCCCCAACGCCTTCGTCGACAAGATCGCCCTCCCCGGCATCACCGCCCACGTCAACCTCGCCTGCTCCGGCGCCCCCGCCGAACAGGTCGCCCTCGGCGACGTCAAGCAGTGGACGGAAGGCTCCCAAGCCCAGCAGCTCGCGGCCCTCGTCAAGGACCACCGCGTCGCCGTCGTCGTGATCGCCGTCGGCGCCAACGACGAACCGAAGTTCTCCAACCAGGTCACCGACTGCTTCAAAGCCTGGTTCAACCCCGGCGGCCCCCCGTGCAGCACCGCGCTCAAGCAGACCTGGCAGTCCAAAGTGGACGCCATGGTGCCGAAGGTCGCCACCGCCGTCTCCGACGTCAAGAAAGTACTGGCCCAAGCCGGATACGTGCCCGCCGACTACCAGCTCGTCGTCCAGTCCTACGCCGCCCCCATCGGCCCCGACCTGCCCGAAGACCTGCGCAGCCTCAACGGCTGCCCCTTCCGCGTCGAAGACCTCCGATGGATCTCCCAGACCGGGATCGGCATCCTGTCCTCCGGCCTCAAAACCGCCGCCCAGCAAACCGGCGCACGGTTCCTCGACCTCGCCAAGGCAGGCGTCAAACACGAAGCGTGCAGCGGCGGCGCGAACCCCGCGACCGAATGGTTCACCCGCCTCACCCTGCAGCTGGCCGACCTCGGCCAAGCCGACCGCGCCGGGCACGCGCTACAGGAGTCGTTCCACCCCAACGCGGCCGGGCACACGGCGATCGCCAACTGCCTGACGGAGTTCCTCGCGGCCCGCGAAGGCAACGCCTCCTGCCTGGCCGGCGCGGACGGGAAGCTCCACTCGGCCCCGGAGGTCGTCGCCCGCTGAGCTGGCCTTCCCGCTCTACTGCGGGTTTTTGGCTGACTGGACCACGGTTTCTCTACCGTCGCCGGGCCGTATAGGTCGTTATACTCTCAAAGGTCGAGTGCGGCGCGCAGTGCGATGTCGATGCGCTCCTGGACGTCCTGGTCGATCTCGGCGATGCGTTCGTCGAACCAGGGCCGGTAGAGCCGGGTGAGGTTGAGCGTCGACACCCAGTAGCGGGCGTCGACCGCCACCCCGAGGATGTCCTGCGGGTCGCGCTCGAGCAGTTCGGTGCCGAGCAGCCAGGGGCGCTCGGACTCGTTCACCCCGTCCGAGGACAGCAGCACGACGGTGCGGTGCCGGGCCGGTTCGGTCGGGGGGTGGTACGTCCAGACTTCACCCCTGCGCACGCAGATCCTTCTCCGCCGCCGTACGCTCGGCCTCGTCGAACTCCGCGACGGCCGGCTCCGGCTTCTGCGGGGTGTAGCCCGTGCGAACCGCCTCGCGCCTGGCCGCCTTCGACAGCCAGGACGAGACCGAGATCCCGTGTGCCTTCGCGGCGCGTTCGGCGAATTCCAAGGCGCCGCTGTCCAGCGAAAGTGTCACCTTACGTGTTGCCATACCTTTTACCGTACCAGTGCCCCGGTCATCGGGCGGCCCGCCGGGGTCAGAACGTCGGCGAACGTCCCTCGAACGGCGTAGAGAGCACCACCGTCGTGCGGGTCGACACCTTCGCGGCCTCCCGGATCCGGCGCAGCAGGTCCTCCAGCGCCAGCGGCGACTGGACCCGCACCAGCAGGATGTAGGACTCGTCGCCGGCCACCGAGTAGCACGACTCGATCTCCTTGATGTGCTGGATCCGCTGCGGGTAATCGTCCGGCGCGCCCGGGTCGTTGGGCGTCAGCGAGATCAGCGCCGTCAGCGGCAGCCCGATCTGCTCGCCGTCGAGCCGCGCGGTGTACCCGAGGATGACCCCGCGCTGCTCGAGGCGGCGCACCCGCTGGTGCACCGCCGACACCGAAAGCCCGACCCGCTCGGCGAGGTCGGTGAAACTGCGCCGGCCGTCGGCCGCGAGCTCCTGGACGATCGACTGGTCCAGCGGCTCCAGGCCGCCGACGGTCATGCGTTCAGCACGACGAGCTCGTGCGGCTGGTTGTTCACGGACTCGACGCCGTCTTCGGTGACGATCACGATGTCTTCGATGCGGGCGCCCCACCGGCCCGGCTGGTAGATGCCCGGCTCGACGCTGAAGGCCATGCCCGGCTCCAGCGGCAGCGTGTTGCCCGCGATGATGTAGGGCTCCTCGTGCACGTCCAGGCCGATGCCGTGCCCGGTGCGGTGGATGAAGTACTCGCCGAAGCCGGCTTCGGCGATGACCTCGCGCGCGGCGGCGTCGACCGCTTCGGCCGTGACGCCCGGCTTGACGGCGGCGACCGCGGCGGCCTGGGCGCGCTGCAGCACCGCGTAGGTCTCGGCCACGTCGGCGTCGCGCGGCGTGCCGACGGCGTAGGTGCGGGTGGAGTCGGAGTTGTAGCCGGCCGGCAGCGGGCCGCCGATGTCGACGACCACGACGTCACCCTTCTCGATGACGCGGTCGGAGACGTCGTGGTGCGGGCTCGCGCCGTTCGGGCCGGAGCCGACGATCACGAAGTCGGCTTGGGTGTGGCCCTCCTCGACGATGGCCGCGGCGATGTCGGCGCCGACCTCGGCCTCGGTGCGGCCGGGCCGCAGCCACTCGTGGACCCGCGCGTGCACACGGTCGATGGCGGCACCGGCGTCCCGCAGCGACGCGATCTCGGCGGCGTCCTTGCGCATCCGTAGCTCCCGCACGACCGGGCCGGCGAGGGTCTGCTCGGCCTCACCGAGCGCCGCGCGCAGCGCCAGGACGTGCAGCGCCGGGGTGAAGTCACTGACCGCAACCCGTCCGGGCTTGCCGAGCCGGCCCGCGACGAGCTGGTACGGGTCGTCGCCGTCCACCCAGGTGAGCAGCTCGACACCGAGCTCGTCGGTCGGCACGTCGGCGTACCCGGGCGCCTCCAGCTTCGGCACGACCAGCGCGGGAGCGCCGTCAGCCGGCACGACGAGGGTGGTGAGCCGCTCGAAGGAGCCACCGGCCTGCCCGATCAGGTAGCGCAGGTCGGAACCGGGCGCGATCAGCAGGGCATCGGTGTCCGCGGCCGCCGCGGCGGCGCGGGCCCGGTCGAGGCGGGCACGAAGGGCTGCGGCGTCGGGGGCAGGCGTGTGGAGGGAACGGCGCGACATGGCCCCGAGCCTAGCCGGGTGGTCAGCCTGATCCACTCGCCCGGTGCCCCGACATGCCGCCCACTCCCCCGGTGGCGCACATCGGCCTAGGAGACGCGGGTGGGATGCGCGGCGCGGCGCGCCGCGGCCGGACTCGGGATCGTGGCGGCTGGCGGCGCACTCCGCCTGGCGTACGCGGTGGGCAGCGGGCTACCGGGGCGATGGCCGGGTTGCGTGCTCGCTCGCCGCCGCCAAGTCGCGCTGGCGACGCACCTTCCCGGCGCGGCGACGGGAGCCCATCGGGCCGAGCCAGCGGACCCCTCCGGCCGGACCGGCATCTCCCCCGATGCCCTCCTTCCCCACCCCAGGTGCGTCGCGCCCCCTGTCGGACGGGCCGGCGTGGCAGGCTGTGCGGGTGACCGGACCACTTGCCCTGCTCGACTCCGCGAGCCTCTACTTCCGCTCGTTCTACGCCCTGCCCGACTCGATGCGCGCCGCCGACGGGACGCAGGTCAACGCCGTGCGGGGGTTCGCCGACACGATCGCGCGGATCCTCACCGACCGGCACCCCTCGCGCCTCGTCTGCTGCCTCGACGCGGACTGGCGGCCGAAGTTCCGCACCGACCTGCTGCCCAGCTACAAGGCGCACCGGGTCGCCGAGGAGACCGACGCGAGCAACCCCGACGTCGAAGAGGTCCCCGACACCCTCACCCCGCAGGTGCCGATCATCCTCGAGCTGCTGGAGGCCTTCGGCTTCGCGACCGCGGAGGCGGCCGGCTACGAGGCCGACGACGTCATCGGCGCGCTCGCCACCCGCGAGAAGACCGACGCCGTCGAAGTCATCACCGGCGACCGGGACCTGTTCCAGCTGGTGCGCACCGAGCCGACCCCCACCTCGGTGATCTACGTCGGCAAGGGCTGGGCCAAGGCCGAGGTGCTCGGCCCGGCCGAGATCGCCGAGCGCTACAGCCTGCCCCGCGAGACGGCCGGTCCTGCGTACGCGGACATGTCCATGATGCGCGGCGACCCGTCCGACGGGCTGCCCGGTGTCGCCGGCATCGGCGAGAAGACCGCCGCGAAGCTGATCACGCAGTTCGGCTCCCTGGACGCGCTCCTCGAAGCGTCCGCGGCGAGCGACGCCCGGGTGCCGCTCAAGACCCGCCTGCGTCTGGCCGACGCGGCCGACTACCTCGCGGTCGCGCCGACCGTGGTCCGGGTCGCCGTCGACGCGCCGGTCGAGCAGTCCCGGCCTGACCCGGTCCCCGCGACCCCCGCCGACCCGGACCGCGTCGCCGAGCTGGCCGAGCGGTGGAACCTCGGCAACTCCGTCGAGCGGCTGCTGAACGCCCTGCCCGGCAACTAGAACAGCGTGCCGCACCACGGTGCCGTGACCGTGGTGAACAGCTCGTCGGCCCGTGCGACCGCCGCCGCGTCGTGGACCTCGATCCGGCCGGTGTCCGCCAGCGCGGTCGCGCTCCACTCGCCGAGGTAGAGCATGCCGAGCGTGTCGGCGTCGAGCGCGAGGTCCGCGGCGGCGTCCGTGCGATGGGCGCCGTCCGGGCCGACTTCGTAGTGTCCCGTGTTGGCCGGCAGGCTCCGGTCGGTCACCGCGAGCACCACCGGCTCGGCCGCGCGGTAGGTGCGTGCCGCGAGCGCCGCGGGGACGTCGACCGGGCGCAGCCACAGGTCGTCTTCGACGTCGAGGGCGCGGGCGTGCCGGTGGTCGGTCAGCATCGGGGCGAGTGGCTCGTCGACCGGACGGTGCCGGGCGTGCACGGCCGACACCAGGTCCACCGACAGCAGGAACCGCCACAGCGCGGCGCGCGCGACCGGGCCGGCCGCGTGCAGGTCGCGGACCTTCAGCACGGCGCCCTCGTCCGGCGCGTCGAGGGAGCGCCGCTCGACCGTCTTGTACACCGCGAAACCGTCGTCCCCGTCCGGTCCACTGTGGACGACCACGACGTGGATGCCGTCCCGGTCGACGTGCCGGTCGTGCGCGATCGGCCACCAGATGTCGGGGCGCCCGATCATGCCCGCCCGGCCGAGCCCGATCCGCCGGTACAGCTCGGGAATCTCCTTCACGGCCTCCTCGGGCGTGAGCATCCGGACGTCCCCGCCGGCCGGGACGCGCTCGTGCAGCCGGGCGGCGGGCCGCGGCAGCCGGACGGTCTTGCCGAGCGCGGCCGAGCCGTAGCCGAACCGGCCGTAGATCGTCGGTTCGCTCGCGTGCAACACGGCCAACGGCACGCCGCGCGCGGCGAAGTCGGCCAGCTGCACGGCCATCATCGCGGTCAGCACGCCGCGCCGGGTCCGGTCGGCGCGGACCCCGACGCCGTCGACCGCGGCGACCGGCACGACCCGTCCGCCGGGCACGGCGATCTCGGTGGTGTACGAGCTCGCGATCCCGATCGGGATGTCCCCGTCGAACGCGCCGAACTTGTGCGCGGCGGGCCAGGAATCCCCGAACCGGGCCCAGGGTTCGTCGGCGACCCGGTTGCCGTGCAGGGAACGGCTCAGCAGGTCGAACGTGCTGCGGCGGTCGTCCTCGGTGACGGGGCGGACGTCGAAGGTGCGCATGCCGCCGATCCTGCCGCCCCGCCCTCGGCGCAGCATCCCGTTTTCCGCCTCAGTAGTGGGTGCCGCTCCAGGACGCCACGCGGGTGCCGAAGAGCCGGTCGGCCGCCGCGGGCGCAGCCGGGTCACGCACGACGATGCGACCGGCTCCGGCCAGCGCGGACGGCCGCCACGTGCCGAAGTAGACCATCGCGAGCGTGGTGACGTCGAGGACGAGCCCGGCCGGCTCGCCGGTGCGCTCGGCGCCGTCCGGCGTGATCCGGTAGGTGCCGCTGTTGCCGGGCAGCACCGGGTCCGTCACCTCGACCACCACCGGCTCGGCAGGCCCGTATTCGCGGGCCGCCAGCGCCTTCGGAACGTCGACGAGCCGGGTCCAGTGCTCGTCCCCGATCCGGTCGACGGTGCTCCGCCGGTGGTCCTCGAGGATCAGTTCGATCGGCTCGTCGAGCGGCCGGGCGTCGGCGACGATCCGGTCGACGAGGTCGATGCCGAGCAGGAACCGCCACAGCCCGGCGAACGCGGCCGGCGTGCCGGGGAACAGGTCCACCAGGTGCAGCTGCTTGGTCCACGGGTGCTTCTGCAGGCCGTCGACGTAGTAGGTGGCGTACCCGTCCGGGCCGTCGGGCCCGTGGTGCACCAGCGCCTTCACCGGCGGGCTGGTGCGCCGCGCGTGGTTCTCGTAGAGCCGCCACAGCACCTCGGGCCGGGTCATCATGCCCGGCCGGAACTCGAGACCGTCGTACACGCGCGGGCACACTTCCAGCGCCTCGTCGAGCTCCAGCAGCTCGACCTCACCGCTCGAAGGAACGTCCGGGTGCAGCCGCACCCGATGGCGGTCGACGCTGTAGCCGCGGCACCGGGTCGCCAGGCCGTACCCGAACCGCCCGTAGATAAGCGCCTCCGACGCGAGCAGGTTCGCGAACACCACACCCCGCGCGGCGAAGTCCTCCAGCTGGGTCGTCATCAACGCCCGCAGCACCCCGCGGCGCGTGCGGTCGGCCCGCACGCCGACACCGGTCACGCCGACCATCGGCAGCCGCGCGCCGCCCGGGACGGTCAGCTCGGCGTCGAACGACCGCGCCGTCCCGACGAGCTCCGGGTCGAACGCCCCGAGCGTCCTGCCGGGCTGGTAGGCGCGGGCGGCCCGCTCCCAGTCCGCGTCGTCGCTCGGCGCCGCGTGCAAGCTGTCGCGGAAGAGGTTGCTCGCGGCACGGTGCTCGTCGACGCGCAGGGTCCGGATCTCGAAATCGGTCATGCCCGGATCATCGCCGGAACGACCGAGGTCCGGCCACCGGAATTCCCCGGTGGCCGGACCTCGGCTCGTGCGCTCGCGTTACTTCGCGGCGGGCGGCGACACCTCGTAGTTGCCGCCGTCACCCTTCACCGTGATCGTGATCTGCTGCGGCTTGCCGGCGATGGTCGCGGTGCACTCGAACTTCGCACCGTCCTCGACCTTCTGCTCGGCCGGGCAGGTCACCCCGGTGACCCCGTCGATCTTGTAGGTCTCCGTCAGCAGCTTCTGCACGTCGGTCTGCATCTGCGTGTTGTTGAAGACCTGAGTCTTGAAGAACCCGGGCGCGACAAAACCGAGGATGCCGACCACCGCGACGACCACGACCAGCACCACGATGCCGATCAGCAGGCCCTTCTTGGACTTCTCCGGCTTCTCGCCCTCCGGAGCCGCCCCGCCGGGGAACTGCTGCTGCTGGCCGTAGTCGTACTGGCCCGGCTGCTGCTGGCCATACTGTGGCTGCGCCTGCGGCCCGCTCTGCGGATACGCCCCACCCGGCTGCTGCCCGTACTGCGGCTGGGCCTGCGGGCCGCTCTGCGGATACCCACCGCCCGGCTGCTGACCGTACGGCGGCGGCTGCTGACCCCACTGCGGCTGCTGCGGCGGGGTGTACCCGCCAGGCTGCTGCCCGTACTGCGGCTGCTGAGGGTGCTGCGGCTGGCCCCACTGCTGTTGCTGGTTCGGGTCGTACGAAGGCGGCTGCTGGCCCCACTGGGGCTGTTCCTGCGGGCCGCTCGGCGGGTACGCGCCGCCCGGCTGCTGCCCGTACTGGGGCTGCTGTGGGTCGTTGCCGCCATACGGCGTGCTCATCGTCTGCCTCCGCCTGCCTCGATCATCTCGCTGTCCACCCCGAAACCGTCGTCAAGCCGCGTACGCACGGTGTTGTTCGCGATCCAACCACAGGTCGGAGCCGAGCACACGTGTCCACGCACATCCCCGCCGCCGCCGGCGAGCAGGCCTGACACGGAGTTCACGCCGCGCCCGCGGCCACCACGCCCCGGCGCAGCGCCTTCACCGCCTCGGCCGCCGCCGCGCCGACCGGGTCACCCTTGCCGAGCACGTCCCGGATCTGGTCGAGCAGGTCGATCACCTGGCGTGACCAGCGCACGAAGTCCCCCGCCGACAGCTCCTGGCCGTTCGCCTCCGCCGCCGTGAGCACCTTCTCCAGCGACTCACCCCGCGCCCACCGGTAGACCGGCCACGCGAACCCCGCGTCCGGCTCCCGGGTGCGGTCGAGCCGGTGCCGCCGCTCGTCCTCGGTCAGCTCCACCCACAGCCGCGCGGTCTCCTCCCACGCCTCGGGCACCGCGCCGCCGGGCAGCCGCGGCTCCCCGGCGGTGTCCCGGCGCGCCTCGAACACCAGCGTCGAGACGACGGCGGCGAGCTCCGCCGGCCCGAGCTTGCGCCACACGCCGTGCCGGATGCACTCCGCGGCCAGCAGGTCGGACTCGCTGTAGAGCCGGGTCAGCCGCCGGCCGTGCTCGGTGACGCGGTCCTCGCCGTCCCCGGCCGACTCCGGCCCCAGGTAGCCGCGCTCCCCCAGCAGCGCCAGGATCCGGTCGAACGCGCGCGCCAGCGAGTGCGTGGTCGCGGCCACCTTCCGTTCCAGCTGCTGGGTTTCCGCCGTCAGGCGCTGGTACCGCTCGACCCAGCGCAGGTTCGCCTCCCGCTCGGCCAGCCCGTGGCCCGGGTGCGCGCGCAGGGCGCGCCGCAGCGCCGCCAGCTCGCCGTCCTCGTTCGTGCCGGACCGCCGTTTCTGCCTGCCCGGCAAGGAAATCCCGGCGTTGCGCAGGGTCGAGGCGATGTCCCGGCGGGTCTTGGGCGAGCGCAGCTCGATGTGCTTGGGCAGCTTGATCCGGCCCAACGCCTCCACCGGGGCCGGGAAGTCGGCCACCGACAGCGGTCCGGACCACCGGTCCTCGGTCACCACGACCGGCCGCGGCTCGCGGATCGGGTCCAGCCCGGGATCCACGACGACGGCGAGCCCCGCCCGCCGGCCCGCGGGCACGGCGATGACGTCACCCTTGCGCAGCTTCTCCAGCGACTCGGCGGTCCCGGCCCGCCGCACCGCCGTGTTCTGCCGCGACAGCGCCTTCTCCCGCGTCGAGATCTTCGCGCGCAGCTCGACGTACTCGAGCATCTCGTCGAACTCCCCGGTCACGGCGGCGGTGTAGCCCTTCAGGGCTTCCTTGTTCCGCTCGATCCGCCGCGCCGTGCCCACCACCGACCGGTCGGCCTGGAACTGCGCGAACGACTGCTCCAGCAGCTCCCGCGCCGAGCTCGCGCCGACCTGGGCGACCAGGTTCACGGCCATGTTGTAGCCAGGCCGGAACGACGACCGCAGCGGATAGGTCCGCGTCGACGCGAGCCCGGCGACCTGCTTCGGGTCGACCCCCGGCTGCCACGCCACCACGGCGTGCCCCTCGACGTCGATACCGCGCCGCCCGGCTCGCCCGGTCAGCTGCGTGTACTCCCCCGGCGTCAGGTCGACGTGCGCCTCGCCGTTGTACTTCACCAGCCGTTCGAGCACGACCGTCCGGGCCGGCATGTTGATGCCGAGCGCGAGGGTCTCCGTGGCGAACACGGCCTTCACCAGCCCGCGGACGAACAGCTCCTCGACCGTCTCCTTGAACGCCGGCAGCAACCCGGCGTGGTGCCCGGCGATCCCGCGCTCCAGCGCCTCCCGCCACTCCCAGTACCCGAGCACGCCCAGGTCACCCTCGGGCAGCTCGGACGTCCGCTCCTCGATGATCCGGCGGATCTCCTCGACCTCGTCCGGCCCGTTGAGCCGCAGCCCCGAGCGCACGCACTGCGTGACCGCGGCGTCACAGCCGGCCCGCGAGAAGATGAACACGATCGCCGGCAGCAGCCCCGCCCGGTCCAGCTGCTCCACCACGTCCACCCGGGACGGCGGCCGGAACCGCGGCATCCGCGGTGCGCCCCGCCGCGACCCGCGCGGACCGCGGAACCCCGCGGGCGCGTACTGGCGGCCGATCTCTTCGGTGCGCCGCAGCAGGGTCGGGTTGATCCGCAGCTCGGCGCCGGCCGAATGGACGTCCTCGCCCGCGAACAGGTCCAGCAGCCGGTTCCCGACCAGCATGTGCTGCCAGAGCGGCACCGGCCGGTGCTCGTCGACGACCACCGTGGTGTCGCCGCGGACCTCCACGAGCCATTCGCCGAACTCCTCGGCGTTGCTGACGGTGGCCGACAGCCCCACCACGCGGACGTGCTCGGGCAGGTGCAGGATCACCTCTTCCCAGACCGCGCCCCGGAACCGGTCGGCGAGGTAGTGCACCTCGTCCATGACCACGTACCCGAGGTCGGTGATGGTCGACGACCCGGCGTAGAGCATGTTGCGCAGCACCTCGGTGGTCATCACGACCACCTGGGCGTTGCCGTTGATCGAGGAGTCGCCGGTCAGCAGCCCGACCGCGTCCGAGCCGTAACGCGCCACCAGGTCGCCGTACTTCTGGTTCGACAGCGCCTTGATGGGCGTCGTGTAGAAGCACTTGCGGCCTTCGGCCAGCGCCAGGTGCACGGCGAACTCGCCGACGATCGTCTTGCCCGCGCCGGTGGGCGCGCAGACGAGCACACCGTGGCCGCCTTCGAGCGCTTCGCACCCGCGGATCTGGAACTCGTCGAACTCGAAGGACGCTTCCGCGGCGAAGCGCGTCAGCTGGGGGTACTTCCCTCGACGCGAGGAGGCCGCGAAGGCCTCGGCCGGGGACTGAGAAGGGCTACTGGCCACCTCGTCAGGGTTCCACATGCCCCCGACAGTTTGCACGCGGTGTGACCGACGGCGTGGCGCCCCGCAGTCACCGCTTCTTTTGCTTCCGGCCGACACGCTGGTGTCGGCCGGAAGCGGCCGCCGTATAGGTCGTTATACACCAAGGTGGCGGGAACCGGTCCGGGCCGGGCGGCGTCGGAGGCTGCATGAGGGCGGGAGGTGGCTGGTGATGACCGAGCCGTGTCCGAGCTGCGGGCAGCTGGACCAGGTGCAGCACGTGCCCGCGGTCTACCACGGCGGGCATTCGTTCTACCGGGGTCAGGGGCCGGTGGTGGCCGTGCCCGCCGGTGACGGGGTCCTCTACACGAGCAGCCAGGTTTCGGGGATCACGGTGTCCGGGGTCGCCCGGGCGCTCGACCCCTTCCCTCCCCCGCGCCGCGGCGGCGGTCTGCTGGCCGCGGTGGTGCTGCTGGCGCTGGTCGGGAGCTGCTTCCTGCTGCTGCCGCTGTCGGCGGCCGATGACCCGCCGCCCGGTGGGGCCGGGGCGAAGGTGCTGGGGATCGTGCTGATCTCGCTGCCGTCGCTGTGCGTGTACGTCGCGGCCGGGACGCTGGTGTGGCTCTACGTCCGGCGGGTCCGGGCGCACCGCCGTCAGCGACGCGGGGTGCCGGCGGCGAAGCAGCTGTGGGAGCAGGGCTGGTTCTGCCACCGCTGCGGCGGGGTGTACTTCGCGGACACGCGCGCCGAGCGGCTGCTGACGCCCGCGCACTTCCGCCAGCTGGTGGCCCGGGCGGGTGGATACGAACGTTAGGCCAGGACGGTCAGCGCGCCCGGGACGCAGCTGACCGTCACCGGCACGCTCCCCTGCGGCTCACCGTCGGCGTAGGCGGGCCAGGTGTTGCCGGTCAGGGACACCGAACGGGCGCGCAGCGTGCGGACCGCCGGGTGGGTGAGGTGCTTGCCGGTGCGCAGTCCGGGGAGCATGCGGATCAGGCCGCGGCGGCTGACGTCCCCGACGACGGTGACGTCGAAGACGCCGTCCTCGGGGTCGGCCGTCGGGCAGATCGGGACGCCGCCGCCGTAGAAGCGCGTGTTGCCGACCGCCACCAGCGTCGCGTCGAGCTCCAGGCGCTCGGCGCCGGTGTCGACCACCACCGGCCGGGAGCGGAACGCGGCCAGTTCGGCGAGGATCGCCACGTCGTAGCGGCGCGGCCCGGACGGCCAGCGCATCCGGTTGGCGCGTTCGTTGACACTCGCGTCGAAACCCGCGCACAGCACGGTCGCGAACCAGGTGTCTCCGAGGCGGCCCAGGTCGATCCGCCGCCGGGCCCCCGACTTCAGGGCCGCCACCAGCGCGTCGACCGCCGGCAGCGGCTCGCCGGGGACACCGAGGGCGCGGGCGAAGTCGTTGCCGGTGCCGGCCGGGACGAGCCCGAGCGCGACGTCGTGGTCGGCGCAGAACTGGACACCCTGGTGCGCGGCGCCGTCCCCGCCGAGCACGATCAGGACGTCGAGGCCCGCGTCGTGGGAGGTCCGCATCAGCTCACGGGACTCTTCGACGGTGTTGGCGACCAGCACGTCGAGGCGGTCGACGGCGGCGCGCAGGCGCTCGGCGACCGTGTCCATGATCCGGGCGGCCGCGCCGTGCCCCGAGGCCGGGTGCACGGCGAGCGCGGCGTGGATCCCCACTACGTGATGTCGTCGGTGCCGGACCGGCCGCCGGAGGTGGTCGGTGTGGACGGCTCGTCGTCGATCTTGCTCGGCGTGTAGTCGAACGGCGCCGCTTCGTCGTCGTCCAGCTGGTCCCAGCCCTCGTCCGCGCGTTCGCGGTCCTTCTTGCGGTCGTGGATGCGGGCGAGCTGGACCGACAGCTCGAACAGCACGGTCAGCGCGCCGGCCAGGCCGAGCATCGAGAACGGGTCCGAGCCGGGGGTCACGAAGGCGGCGAAGACGAACAGCGCGAACACGATGCCGCGGCGCCACTTCTTCAGCTGCCGGTACTTGACCACGCCGACGCGGTTGAGCATCACCACGAGCAGCGGCAGCTCGAAGCTGATCCCGAAGATGATCAGCAGCGACAGCATGAACGAGATGTACTTGTCGGCGGTCAGCGCCGTGACGAACTCGTCCTGGCCGAAGCCCATCAGCAGCTGCAGGGCGTGCGGGAACAGCATGTACGCGAGCACCGCACCGGCGGCGAACAGCACCGAGGCGAAGCCGACGAACGTCAGCGCGTACTTGCGTTCCTTGGAGTACAGCCCGGGCGCGATGAACGCCCAGACCTGGTAGAGCCACGCCGGCGAGAACAGCACGGCGCCGGCCGCGAGGCCGACCTTCAGCTGGATCATGAAGGCTTCGAACGGCACCGTCTGCAGCAGCTGGCAGCCCTGGTAGCCGTTGAGCCGCCGGTCCGGCGGGATGGCGCAGTACGGGTCCTTGACGATCTCACCGAGCGACGGGATCGGCCCGACCTTGGTGCTGAACCAGAAGAAGCCCAGGATGCCGCCCACGACGACGGCGAGCAGCGCGAAGCCGAGACGGCGGCGGAACTCGTAGATGTGCTCGATGAGCGTCATCGTGCCGTCGGGGTTCTTGCGACGGCTGCGCTTGCTCCGCTTCGACCGGCGGGTGTCGCCGTTTCCGGAGGCGGGTTCCGCCACGGGATGTTCCGTTCTCGTCGGTGTCCGCCGGAGCGCGCCGGCTGGGGCGCGCTCCGTGGACCAGGGACCGGGTGTGGCCTAGCCGCTCAGCTGGCGTTCTTCTGCGGCTGGTCGGCGGACTGCTGCTTCTTCAGCTCGTCGAGCTGCCGCTGGAGGTCGGCGACCTGCTGGTCGGTCGCGGCGGTCGCCGGCGGGGCGACGGGCGTGGCCGGGATCTGCTTGGTCTCGACGGGCTCGGCGTCCTCGTGCGAGGCGCTCTTGTCGCCCGCGAGGTCCTTGGTCTCGGCCTTGAAGATCTTCATGGACTTGCCGATCGACCGCGCCGCATCGGGAAGCCGCTTGGCCCCGAACAGCAGCACGACGAGCAGCACCAAGATGATCAAATGCCATCCTTGCAATCCGTTGGCGAACAAGATGGCCTCCTATCTGCGTCTGGTAGGGATGTTACTGGTTTTCCGGTTTCCGGCGGCGCTCCGCGAAGGCGACGCGCAGCGCGGCCGACCGCGCGCGGAGGAGCCCGGCCCGGTCCTGGGTGTTCGTAGCCACCATGCTTGCGGTCTGCTTGAAACCACGCAAGACCTTGGCGGTCCGCACCAGCAGGACGACGAGCAGCAGCAGGCCGATCGCGGCGAGCACGACGGTGGGCAGGTACGGCACGTCGATCACCCTAGTGGTCGCAGGTTGACGGAAGGTGACGGGCTCGGGCCACCGCGTCGGCCGCCCGGCGTCCGACGTCCGCCGCGAGGTCGGCCGGGCTCTCCACCAGCGCTTCCCCGCCCAGCCCCAGCACCAGGCGCACCATCCAGGACTGGTCGGCGTAGCGCATCCGGATGCGGAGCCGGCCGCCGTCGAGCTCGTCGAGCTCCTCGCAGGGGTAGTACTCGGCTACCCAGCGTGCGTCCGGCTCGAGGACGAGCACCGCTTCCCGCTGGTCGGGACGCTCACGGAAGACGCCGTCGGAAATGTCGGTCGGGTGGGCGTGCGCGGGCGGCCGGGACGGCTCGTCGAGCACCGTCAGCTCGTCGATCCGGTCGAGCCGGAACAGCCGGACGCCCTCGGCGCGGCGGCACCACGCCTCCAGGTACCCGACGGCCTGCACGATGAGCAGCCGCATCGGGTCGACCGTGCGCTCGGTGACCTGGTCCTTGGACGCGGTGTAGTAGCGGATCCGCAGCGCCCGCCCGTCCTGCAGCGCCTGGGCGACCTGCTCGCGGGTCCGCGCGGTCTTCTTGCCCTCGCGCACGCCCCCGCCGACGACGACGCCGGCGGGCTGGGCCTGCCCGGCGGCGGACTCGATCTTGGCGATGGAGCGGCGCACCGCGTCGCCGTCGACCACGCCCGGCGTCTCGGCCAGCGCGCGCAGCGCGACCAGCAATGCGGTCGCCTCGCCGCCGGTGAGCCGCAGCGGGCGGTTCATCCCGGCGTCGTGGGTGACGACGATGGTGTCGCCCTCGAAGGACAGGTCGATCAGGTCGCCGGGCCCGTAGCCGGGCAGCCCGCACATCCACAGCAGCTCGAGGTCCTTGCGCAGCTGCTTCGGCGTGACGTCGAAGTCGTGCGCCGCCTCGTCGACGCGGATGCCCGGGCGCGCCAGCAGGTAGGGCACGAGCGCCAGCAGCCGCGGCATCCGGTCGGTGGACCCGCTCACGAAGCGCTCCCCTGCCGGGCCACGACGGCTTCGAGCCGGTCCTGGACCGTCTTGGCCAGCACGTCGGGTTCGAGCACCAGGACGTCGGGGCCCTGGGCGGTGATCCAGTCGGCCGCGGACTCCGGGAAGTACAACCCGATCTCGACGAGGTCGCCCTCTTCGCCGTCGACGGTCTCCCGGCCGATGACCTTCCCGCGGCGGCGGACCCCGGCGGCGCGGCCGTCGGCGACCCAGAGCCGCGCGGTGGTCACCGGCGCCGGTTCGGAGTCACCGGTCACCGACACGAGCTTGAGCAGGTTGACGCCTTCCGGGCGGTGCACGGCGCCGGGCTTGCCGACCGGACGCACCTGGCCGGTGACGCGGGAGAGGCGGAAGCAGCGGGTGGCGCCGCGGTCGCGGTCGTGCCCGACGACGTACCAGCGGGCCTTCCACGACACGACACCCCACGGCTCGAGGGTGCGCACGATGCGTTCGGGCGAGCCGCTGCGGCGGTATTCGAAGCGCACGACCTGGCCGTTCTGCACCGCGGCCAGGAGCGGCCCGAACGCCGGTTCGGCGCGCACGCGCGGCTCGACGATCATCGGCGCCTGGTCGTCGACCTCCAGGCCGGCGGCGCGCAGCTTCACGAGCGCGCCCTGCGCCTGCCCGGTCAGCTCCGGGGAGTCCCACAGCCGGGACGCCAGCGCGACCGCGGCGGCTTCGTCGGGGGCGAGGTCGATCTCGCCGAGCTCGTAGTCGCGGCGGGCGATGCGGTAGCCCTCGATCGCGTCGAAGGCGGAGTTGCGGCCGGTCTCCAGCGGGATGCCGAGCTCGCGCAGCTCGGTCTTGTCGCGCTCGAACATCCGGAAGTAGGCGTCGTCGCTGGCGGCGTCCCCGTATCCGGGCACGATGCCGCGAATCCGCTCGGCAGTGAGGTACTGCCGGGTGGACAGAAGGGCCAGCACCAGATTGACCAGCCGTTCGGCGCGTGCGGTGGACACCCCGTAGAGCCTAGCCCGCGCCGCCCGGCCCGATCGTGAGGTCCGGGGTGCGCGCGTCGTAATCGCCCCTCGCGGCGTCCACGGCGTCGAAGTTCGCCTCGGCCCAGTCCTTGAACCCGGCCATCAGCGCGCGCAGGCTTTCTCCCAGCGGCGTAAGGGAATAGTCGACGCGCACGGGCACCGACGGGGTCACCTCGCGGCGCACCAGGCCGTCGCGTTCGAGCACCCGCAGGGTCTGGGTGAGCATCTTCTGGCTGACCCCGGCGATGCGCCGCGAAAGGTCGCTGTAGCGCTGCGGCCCGTCACCGAGCGCGACCAGGATCAGGCTGACCCACTTGCCGGCGATCTCGTCGAGCAGCTTCCGGGTGGGGCAGGCGGCGAGGTAGGCGTCGTAGGCGGCCTTCTCGTCCTGCCGCCGCTGTTCCGCCGTGCGCGTGGCCACCGGGCGAACCTCCTCGTGCCGTGGGCACCTTCGGGTGCGTACTTCCCGTTGGAGAGTAGCTCCCCATACGTTCGCGAGGAAGGTTCACCTCGCGAAGGAGACGAAGATGCGTGCGATCGTGGTCCGCCGGTTCGGTGGCCCGGAGGTGCTGGAGCAGCTCGAAGTGCCGGTGCCCGAGCCGGGTCCCGGGCAGGTGCGGATCCGGGTGGCGGCGGCCGCGGTCAACCCGGTCGACGTCGCCACCCGGGCCGGGATCCTGACCGAGGCCGGGGTGATCCCGCCGCGGGCGGTGCTCGGCCTCGGCTGGGACGTCGCCGGAGAGGTCGACGCGGGCTCCGGCTTCGAGGTGGGCACCGCGGTGATCGGCCTGCGCGACCGCATCGCCCTCCCGCTCGGCGCCTACGCCGAGCAGATCGTGCTGGACGCCTCCGCCGTGGCTCCCGCGCCCACCGGCGTCTCCCTCGTCGAAGCGGCCACCCTCCCCCTCAACGCGCTCACCGCCGCCCAGGCGCTCGATCTCGTCGAAACCACCGGGACCGTCCTGGTCACCGGCGCGGCGGGCGCGGTGGGCGGGTACGCCGTCGCCCTCGCGCACGCCCGGAAGCTGCCTGTCGTCGCCGTCGCGGCCGAAAGCGCCGAAGCCACCGTCCGGGGCTTCGGCGCGGACCTGTTCGTCCCGCGCGGCCCGGACCTCGCCGAGCGGGTCCGGGCCCTGGTCCCGGGCGGGGTGGACGCCGCCCTCGACACCGCGCTCCTCGGCCTGGACACGCTCGACGCGGTCCGCGGCGGCGGGGAGTTCGTCGCCTTCGCCGCCGGGGCCGCGCCGATCCCCCTGCGCGGGATCCGCGTGCGGAACGTCTGGATCCGCGCGGACGGCGAGCGGCTGGCCGAGCTGGCCCGGATCCTTCCCCCGCGCGTCGCCGACGTGCTGCCGCTCTCGCGGGCCGCCGAAGCCCACGAACGGCTGGAAGCGGGCGGGCTGCGCGGCAGGCTCGTGCTGACGCCGTGAATCGTGCCTAGCCTGGACGCATGGATGATCGTGTTCTTCTCATCACCGGCGCCTCACGCGGGCTCGGCGCCGCCACCGCGCGGCTGGCCGCCACCACCGGGTTCAAGGTCGCTCTCGTGGCCCGCAAGGCCGAGTCCGCCGCCGCGCTGGCCGCCGAGCTCGGCGAGGACCGGGCGCTGGCGCTCGGCGCCGACGTCGGCGACTGGCCGAGCATCTCGGACGCCGTGAGCAAGACCGTCGAGCGGTTCGGGCGGCTCGACGCGGCCTTCGCCAACGCCGGTGTCGGCGTCGGGACGTCGTTCTTCGGCACCGGCGGTGACGACCCGGAGCGGTGGGCGGAGATGGTCCGCACCAACGTGCTCGGCGCCGCCTACACCGCCCGAGCGACGCTGCCCGCGCTCGCGGAGTCGTCAGGGCACCTGGTGATCACCGGCTCGGTCGCCGGCCGGTTCATCCGCAACGCGAGCCTGTACTCGGCGACGAAGTGGGCGGTGACCGGGCTGGCCGGTTCGATCCGCGAGGAGGCCGTCGGCTCCGGTGTGCGGGTCACGCTGGTCAACCCGGGCATCACCGACACCGACATCCTCGACGACGAGATGCGCAAGAAGCCGAAGCTGGAGCCGGCCGACATCGCCCGCGCGGTGCTCTACGCGCTGCAGCAGCCGCCGCACGTGGACGTCAACGAGATCATGGTCCGCCCGACCGGCCAGGTGCTCTAGCGGCTCAGGCGCGCGACGCGGCCCTGGGCACCGCTGGCCCAGCAGCTCGGTCCGGCGCAGTCCACCGAGTCGAAGCTGCCGGTGTCGAACGAGGTCCAGTGCCGCCCGCCGTCCGGGCTGTAGTCGCTGCCGCCGGTGCCGACCGCGATGACGCCGCCGCCCCGCCAGGCCAGCCCGGAGCGGTACCCGGCGGGGTACTGGCCCGGGGTGCGCCAGGTGCGGCCGCGGTCCTTCGTGAGCGCGACGGCCGGGCCGGGTGCGGTCGGGTTCGCGTAGTCGCCGCCGATCGCGATGCCCTCGCCCGGGGTCCGGAACGCGACGGCGAACACGCCGGCGGACGGGCTGCTCGGCAACGGCGTGTCGGACGCCGTCCAGTGGCGGCCGCCGTCGCCGGAGTGCAGGACGCGGGCGGTGGCGCCGCCGCCGGTGGCCAGCCAGGCGTCGAACGGCCCCGACGTGGTGATGCACTGCCCGCTGGCGGCGAACCCGGCCTCGCCGGGCAGGGCGGGCGGGAAGCCGCTGTCGGGCACCGGGCGCCAGCTGCGGCCGCCGTCGAAGGTGGCCTGGACGCGGAAGTGGCCGTCGACGGGGTCGCTCATCGCGAGGCCGCGCCAGGGGTCGAAGAAGGCCAGGCAGTCGTAGAACGCGGCGGCTTCGGTGTTCTGGAACGTCTGGCGCCAGTGCTTGCCGCCGTCGTCGGTCCGGTAGATCCGCGAGTCGGCGCCCGGGCCGATCGAGAGGGTCACGGCGTGGTCGGCGTCGAAGGCCTCGATGTCCCGCAGCTCGAGCGTCTCCGCACCCGGCGGGCCGACGGACTTCCAGCTCGCCCCGCCGTCGGTGGTGCGCAGGACGGTCCCCTGCGTTCCGCTGACCCACGCGACGCGGGCGCTGAGCGCGGACAGGCCACGGAACTGAGCGGTGACGCCGGTGGCCTTCACGTCCCACTTCGGCGAGTGCTCCCCCGCCGACGCCGGAGCCGCCACCGAGACCAGCAGGGCGAGCACGAGCAGCACAACACGCATGCGGGAGATCCTGCCGCACCCGCCCGGCGACTTTCGTAGGGAACACCGGGCGGGCGCGCGCGGGACTAGAGCGAGCTGATCAGGCGCTCCACGCGCTCGTCGACCGAGCGGAACGGGTCCTTGCACAGCACCGTGCGCTGGGCCTGGTCGTTCAGCTTCAGGTGCACCCAGTCGACCGTGAAGTCGCGCCCGGCGGCCTGGGCGGCGGCGATGAAGTCGCCGCGCAGCTTCGCCCGGGTCGTCTGCGGCGGGGTGTCCTTGGCGGCCTCGATCTCACCGTCGTCGGTGACCCGGCGGACCAGGCCCTTGCGCTGCAACAGGTCGAAGATGCCCCGGCCACGGCGGATGTCGTGGTAGGCGAGGTCGAGCTGCGCGATCCGCGGGCTGGATAGGTCCAGGTCGTGCTTGTGCCGGTACCGCTCGACCAGCCGGTGCTTGATCGCCCAGTCGATCTCGGTGTCGATCTTGCCGAAGTCCTGCTGCTCGACCGCTTCCAGCGCCCGGCCCCACAGCTCGACGACCCGCTCGTTCGCCGGGGTCGAGCCGTTGTCCTTGAGGTGCTGCACGGCGCGGGCGTGGTACTCGCGCTGGATGTCCAGCGCCGAGGCCTCGCGGCCGCCGGCGAGGCGCACCTGGCGGCGGCCGGTGAGGTCGTGGCTGATCTCGCGGATCGCCCGGATCGGGTTGTCCAGGGTGAAGTCGCGGAACTGGACACCCGCCTCGATCATCTCGAGCACCAGGTTCGCCGAGCCGACCTTGAGCATGGTCGTCGGCTCGGCCATGTTCGAGTCGCCCACGATGACGTGCAGGCGCCGGTAGCGCTCGGCGTCGGCGTGCGGCTCGTCGCGGGTGTTGATGATCGGCCGTGACCGCGTCGTCGCGCTCGAGACGCCTTCCCAGATGTGCTCCGCCCGCTGCGAGAGGCAGTAGACCGCGCCGCGCGGCGTCTGCAGCACCTTGCCGGCGCCGCAGATCAGCTGGCGGGTCACCAGGAACGGGAGCAGCACGTCCGCGATCCGGGAAAACTCACCCGCGCGGGTCACCAGGTAGTTCTCGTGACACCCGTAGGAGTTCCCGGCCGAGTCCGTGTTGTTCTTGAACAGGAAGATGTCGCCGCCGATGCCCTCGTCGGCCAGCCGCCGCTCGGCGTCGACGAGCAGGTCCTCGAGGATCCGCTCGCCGGCCTTGTCGTGCGTGACGAGCTGGACCAGGTCGTCACACTCGGCCGTCGCGTACTCGGGGTGCGAGCCGACGTCGAGGTAGAGCCGGGAGCCGTTCGACAGGAAAACGTTCGAAGAACGGCCCCACGAGACGACCCGCCGGAAGAGGTAGCGCGCCACCTCGTCGGGCGAGAGCCTGCGCTGGCCGTGGAAGGTGCACGTGACCCCGAACTCGGTCTCGATGCCAAAGATCCGCCGCTGCATTCCACCAGAGTAGGCGCTGCACCCCCTTCGAAGGTGCGCCGTTCGGGCGTCGACACGCCCCCAGTGCGCCACAGACGGTGAAAACTCCCCGAATCAGGCACGATTGAAGCGGCGCTCTTGACGACTTCCGGAAGGCGACTCCTTGACACACCAGCTCATCCAGGCCTTCCGGCGGGTCGGCCGGACCGACCGCGCCCTGATGCGGCGCAGCGCCGCGCTGCCGGCGACGAAGGCCGACGACGCGCTGATGGCGCTGTCGAGATCGGCGAACAAGTCCCGCCTGTGGTGGGGGGTCGCCGCGGTGCTGGCCACGCGCAAGGGCGCGCCCCGCCGCGCGGCGCTGCGAGGTGTCGTCGCGATCGCCGGGGCGAGCGCCGCCGCGAACCTGATCGGGAAGCCCCTGTTCCCCCGCCGCCGTCCGGCCGAGGAGGAGGTGCCCATGCACCGCCGCCTGCGGAAACGCCCGACGTCGTCCTCGTTCCCCTCCGGGCACTCGGCCTCGGCCGCGGCCTTCGTGACGGCGGTGGCGATGGAGTCGCCGCGCGCCGGTCTCGCGGTGGCCCCCCTCGCGCTCGCCGTCGCCTACTCGCGCGTCCACACCGGCGTCCACTGGCCCTCCGACGTCGGGGTCGGCCTGGGCATCGGGGTCGGCGTGGGCCTGGCGACCCGGCACTGGTGGCCGCTGCACGACGACGTCCCGGCCCGCACCGCCCACGACGCGGACGCGCCCGAGATGGTCGACGGCGACGACATGCTCGTGCTGGTCAACCCGAAGTCCGGCATCGACGGCCAGGACCCGACCGAGGACGCCCGGCACGCCTGGCCCAAGGCCGAGATCCTCCACCCGGACCCCGACCAGGACCTGATCGCCCAGCTCGAGAGCGAGATCGACGCCCGCGGGACGGTCCGCGCGCTCGGCGTCGCGGGTGGCGACGGCACCGTGGCCGCGGTCGCCGCGGTCGCCGCGGAGCGCGACCTGCCGCTGGCGCTGATCCCGGCGGGCACGCTCAACCACTTCGCCCGCGACGTGGGTGTCAGCTCCATGGTCGACGCGGACGAGGCGACCGAGATCGGCAACGCCGTCGGCATCGACCTCGGCGAAGTCGAGATCAAGGAGGCGGACGGCGACACGGCGCACCGCTGGTTCGTCAACACCGCGAGCCTCGGCGGCTACCCGGAGATGGTCCGGCTGCGCGAGAAGCTGCAGGAAAAGCACCCCAAGTGGCCCTCGGCCGCGATCGCGCTGACCCGGACGCTGCGGCACGCCAAGCCGCTGACCGTGCGGCTCAACGGCAAGCTCACCCAGGTCTGGCTGCTGTTCGTCGGCAACGGCACGTACGCCCCGAAGGGCTTCGCGCCCAGCCGGCGGCCCGCGCTCGACACCGGCCTGCTCGACGTCCGCTACCTGCGCGCCGACCTGCCCTACTCGCGGGCCCGGTTCCTGCTGGCCATGGTCACCCGCACCCTCGCGGCCAGCCACGTCTACCAGGAGCTCGATGTGGCCGAGCTGGACGTCGAGCTGCTGGACGGGCACCGGCGCGTCGCCACCGACGGCGAGGTCGGCCCGCTCGGCAACCGGTTCCGCTTCCGGTCCCGGCCCAGCGCCCTCACCATCTATCGCCTTTAATCTTTCTTTACTCTTTCTCAACAAACCCACAGCCACCCCTGGCTAGCGTCTTGATCGAGATGCGGGCAACCCTGCCCGCATCTCGGCGACGAACGGGGTGGGATGGATCTGGCGAGCGTGGTGCACCGGGCCGCCACCGACCCCGTGCTGCCCGGTGACGTCACCGCCCGCGCCCGTGACCTCGGGCCGCTCGAGTCGCCGTTCATCTGGCTCGGCCTCGCCTCGGCCGCCGTCGCGGTCCTCGCCGTGGTCGTCGCGCTCGCGCACCGGCGGCGGGTGCGGCGCTGGGGACTCACGGCGTTCGGCGTCCTCCTGCTGCTCGCGGCGGTCACTGCCCTGAACAGCTACGTCGGGTACGTGCGCACCTCCGACGACCTGGCCCGCCTGCTGCAGCGCGGCCCCGGTGTCGCCAACCTCGCCGGCCGCCTGCTCGACGACGGCAAGGAAGCCCCGTCAGCTCCGCACGCCTCGGGAGGCACCGCGGCCGCCGGGCAGCGGATCGACGTCCTGAACCTGCCCGATCCCGCGCACGGCGTGCCGTCGGGCAGCAACTACGTCGTCCTGCCGCCCGGGTACGCCGCCGACACGGCCCGCCGGTACCCGGTCGTCTACCTGATCCACGGCTACCCGTTCGGCGGCCCGCGCGACTGGCTGACCTCGGGTGACGCGCCCGGCACGCTGCTCGCGCTGCAGCAGGCCGGCGTCATCGCGCCGATGATCGTGGTGAGCGTCGACCTGACCGCGGGCAACCCGGCCACGGACTGGGAGTGCCTCGACGTGCCGGGCGGTCCGCAGCTGGAGACCTACCTCGCGAAAACGGTCGTCCCGGCGGTCGACCAGCGCTACCGCACCCTCGCCGACCGCGGCCACCGGGCGCTGGGCGGCATGTCCGGCGGCGGCTTCGGGGCCCTCAACATCGGCCTCCACCACGTCGACGAGTTCGCCACCCTGCTGATCGCGCTGCCGTACGACGACCTCAACGACTCCGTCGGTGTCCTGAACGGCGACCGGGCGGCGATCGCGGCCAACACCCCGCGCCGCTACCTGCCCACGATGAAGTTCTCCGCGCCGATCTCGGTGATGCTGGCTGTCGGCACCGGCGCGCCGACCGACGTCACGACGGCCCACCGGATCGCCGACGCCCTGCGCGCCCGCGGTCAGAACGCCGTGGTGCACGCCGAACGCGGGTTCAACCACACCTGGCACACCGCCCGGGCGACCCTGCCCTACCTGCTCGCGTTCGCCGACCAGGACTTCCGGGCCTCCCCCGCGACCTCCTGAAACCCGGTTGCGCCGTCCGGGACCCTGAGACATGGACCTCCCGACGCACTACGCCACCGGCCCCGCCGAAGCGGGCAGGCTCACCCGCACCCCGCACGGCCGCCTCGAGTACCTGCGCACCCAGGAGCTGCTCCGGCGCTTCTTGCCCGGCCACGAACGCGTTCTCGACGTCGGGGGCGGCACCGGCGTCCACGCGGCCTGGCTCGCCGCCGACGGGCATCCCGTCCACCTCGTCGACGTCGTCCCGGCCCACGTCGCCCAGGCGGCGACGCTCCCCGGCGTCACCGCCTCGGTCGGCGACGCGCGTGCCCTCGAAGCGGCCGACGCCACCTACGACGTCGTCCTGCTGTTCGGCCCGCTCTACCACCTCGTCGACGCCGGCGACCGCGCTCGTGCGCTGGCCGAGGCCCGGCGCGTGCTGCGCCCGGGCGGCCTGCTCGCGGCGGCCGGGATCAGCCGCTACCTCTCCCTGCTGGAAACCGGCGCCACCGGCACCCTCGGCCGCGTCGAACCGGTCCGCGCGGTCATCACCACCGGCGCGTACGACGCCCACGTCGGTTTTGTCGCCACGCACTGGCACACGGCGGACGAACTCCGCGACGAAGTCACCGAAGCGGGTTTCACCGGCACCGCCGTCTTCGGCGTCGAAGGGCCTTCGTGGCCCGCGCTCGACACGGCCGGGCTCTCCCGGTTCGACAACCTCGCCGAATCCGCCCTGCGGGCCGCCCGGATCGTCGAGCGGGACCCGCATCTCGTCAACGCCAGCGCGCACCTGCTCGCCGTCGCCCACCGGCCCGCATGACGAAGGCGGGGGCGCGGTCACCGACCACGCCCCCGCCTTCACCAAGTGCTACTCGCCTTCCGGCTTCTCCTCCGGCTCGTCACCCTGCGGGTCCGGCACCGGCAGCAACGTGTCCAGCGCCGTGCCCGTCAGCCTGCGGAACGAGCGGCGCGGCCGGTCGCGGTCCAGGACCGCCACCTCGAGCTTGATCGGGTCGGCCTCGCCGTTGCCGTTCGCCGACGAAGACGAGGATGACGTCGAAGACGACGAGGTGCCCGCCGACGAAGACGCCGTCGTCGACGGCTGGGCCGGCGTGCGCAGGGCCGCCACGGCCACGCCCAGAGCCGCCTGCAGGTCCAGGCCGTCCTCGAACGTCTCCTTCAGCTTCGCCGCGATCTTCTCGTTCTGGCCGCCCATCACGATGTACTGCGGCTCGTCGAAGATGGACCCGTCGTAGGTCAGCCGGTACAGCTGGTCCTCCGCCGCGCTCGCGCCGACCTCCGCCACGCAGACCTCCACCTCGAACGGCTTCAGCTGCTCGGTGAAGATGCTGCCCAGCGTCGCCGCGTAGGCGTTCGCCAGCGCCCGGGCGCTGACGTCACGACGGTCGTACTGGTAGCCCTTGAGGTCCGCGTGCCGGATGCCCGCCACGCGCAGGTTCTCGAACTCGCTGTAGCGCCCGACCGCGGCGAACCCGATGCGGTCGTAGATTTCGGAAACCTTGTGCAGGGTCGCAGACGGGTTCTCCGCCACGAATAGCACGCCGCCCGCGTACTTCAGCACCACCACGCTCCGGCCGCGCGCGATGCCCTTGCGCGCCAGCTCGGAACGCTCCCGCATCAGCTGCTCGGGAGAGGCATACAACGGCATCGTCACGGTGTGCGCTCCACGTCTTCCGGTGTTGCAACGTTCATTGGTCCAGGCCCCGCGTCAGGAGAGCCGGCTCTGCTGGCGCTCGATCCGCCCGGCCACCACGGCCTCCGCGACCGCCGCCGTCTCCGACTCCGGCAGCTGCACGGCGCCGTGCTCCGCGGTGATCGTCACGACGCTCGGGAAGATCCGGCGCACCAGGTCCGGGCCGCCCGACGCGGTGTCGTCGTCCGCCGCGTCGTACAGCGCCTCGACCGCCACCCGCACCGCGCCTTCGACGTCGGCGTCCGGGTCGTGCAGCTTCTTCAGCGCCGACTTCGCGAACAGCGAACCCGAGCCGATGCCCGCGTAACCGCCGTTCTCCTCGTACCGGCCGCCCGCGGCGTCGTACGAGACGATCCGGCCCGCGTGCTTGGCGTCCTCGGCTTCCAGGTCGTACCCGACGAACAGCGGGATCGCGGCCAGCCCGGCCATCGCCATCTCGAGGTTGGCCTTGACCATCCCGGCGAGCTTGTTCGTCTTGCCGTCCAGCGACAGCGAAACGCCCTCGATCTTCTCGTAGTGCGCGAGCTCCACCGCGTACAGCCGCACCATTTCCACGGCCAGCCCGGCCGTGCCCGCGATGCCGACCGCCGAGTACTCGTCGGTGACGTGGACCTTTTCGATGTCGCGGCTCGCGATCAGGTTGCCCGACGTCGCCCGCCGGTCACCCGCGATCAGCACACCGCCCGCGAACGTCAGCGCGACGATCGTCGTGCCGTGCGGCACGCCGAGGTCACCGGCGCCGTTGCCCACCCGTCGCTCCGGAAGCAGCTCCGGCGCCTGTACCCGCAAGAAGTCCGAAAACGACGACGTCGCCGACGAGAAGTACGCGGCCGGCAGCGCGGGACCCGAGATGCCCCTGGTGTTGTCCATACGTGCTCAAAAATCCCATCTGTGCGGGCCGCGACCCCACGCCCGGCGACCCGGCCCACCCGGACCACGGTCACCACCACGCAGGGCCCCGGCCGCCGGCTGAACGGTCGGCAAGGGCGCGGACGCCCCGAGCGGCTACTCGCCGCCCTTCTGCACGTAGGCCCGGACGAAGTCCTCGGCGTTCTCTTCGAGCACGTCGTCGATCTCGTCGAGGATCGTGTCCACGTCCTCGCCGAGCTTCTCGCGCCGCTCCTGACCCGCCGCGCCGGTGTCGTCGAACTCCTCGTCGGAGTCGCCGCCGCCGTGCTTTTCGATCTTTTCCTGGGCCATCTCGCCTCCCGGTGTGGCTGATGTTTCCTAGCCTACCCAGCGGCCCCGACATTCGGGGTCACGCCGCCATCGCTGGTGCGTCCCGCCTAGTCCGAACCGGTGAGCGCCTCCACCAGGTCTTCGGCCGTCGCCGACTCGTCCAGCAGCTTGCCGACGTGCGCCTTCGTCCCCCGCAACGGCTCCAGGGTCGGGATCCGGACCAGCGACTCCTTGCCGACGTCGAAGATGACCGAATCCCACGACGCCGCCGCGATCGAGGTCGCGTACTTCTCCAGCGCCCGGCCCCGGAAGTAGGCCCGCGTGTCCGACGGCGGGGTCGTCACCGCGGCCAGCACCTCTTCCTCGGTCACCAGCCGCTTCATCGACCCGCGCGTGACCAGCCGGTTGTACAGGCCCTTCGCCAGCCGCACGTCCGAGTACTGCAGGTCGACCAGCCGCAGCCGCGGCGCGCCCCAGGCCAGGCTGTCGCGCTGCCGGTAGCCCTCGAGCAGCCGCAGCTTCGCCGGCCAGTCCAGCCGGTCCGCGCACTCCTGCGGGTCGCGCGCCAGCGCGTCCAGCACCTCGCCCCAGACCCGCAGGACCTCCTTGGACGCCTGGTCGGCGTCCGTGCGGTCCAGGTTCTGGGAGACGATCTCGTGGTAGGCGAACTGCAGGTCCAGCCCGGTGTACTTGCGGCCGTTCGCCAGCGCGACCTTCGCCTTCAGCGTCGGGTCGTGGCTGATCTGGTGCACCGCGCGCACCGGCTCGTCCAGCTTCAGGTCGTCGAACCGGATACCGGACTCGATCAGGTCCAGGATCAGCGCCGTCGTCCCGACCTTCAGGTAGGTCGAGTACTCCGACATGTTCGCGTCACCGATGATGACGTGCAGCCGGCGGTACTTGTCCGCGTCCGCGTGCGGCTCGTCGCGGGTGTTGATGATCCCGCGCTTCAGCGTGGTCTCCAGGCCGACCTCGACCTCGATGTAGTCCGCACGCTGGGAGAGCTGGAACCCGGCCTCTTCGCTCTGCTGGCCGATCCCGACCCGGCCCGAGCCGGTCACCACCTGCCGCGACACGAAGAACGGCGTCAGCCCGGCGATGATCGCGGTGAACGGCGTCGAGCGCGCGCACAGGTAGTTCTCGTGCGTGCCGTAGCTGGCGCCCTTGCCGTCGACGTTGTTCTTGTACAGCTGCAGCTGGGGCTGGCCGGGCACGGACGCCGCCTTGAGCGCGGCCTCCTCCATCACCCGTTCGCCGGCCTTGTCCCAGATGACCGCGTCGCGCGCGTTCGTCACCTCGGGCGCCGAGTACTCCGGGTGCGCGTGGTCGACGTACAGCCGCGCCCCGTTGGTCAGGATGACGTTCGCCGCGCCCAGGTCCTCGACGTCGGGGTCGTGGCCCGGCCCGCCGGGGCCGGTCAGGTCGAACCCGCGCGCGTCCCGCAGCGGGGACTCCACCTCGTAGTCCCACCGCGCGCGCCGGGCGCGCGGGATGTCCGCCGCCGCCGCGTAGGCCAGCACGACCTGGGTCGAGGTGAGTACCGGGTTCGCCGTCGCGTCGCCCGGCACGGAGATGCCGTACTCGACTTCGGTTCCCATGATCCGCCGCATGTCCACCACCCTACGGGGTCGCCCTAGTGGAACGATGCACCCATGCCAGGCAGTGACGAACTCGTTGCCCTCTATGACCAGGCCGGCTCCGAAGTGGGCACGACCACCCGCTCCCGGGTCCGCGCGGAGGGCCTGTGGCACGCCGCCGGCGTCGTGCTGGTCCGTTCGGGTGACGGAAGCGCGGTCTACGTGCACCTGCGCACGCCGGAAAAGGACGTGTTCCCGTCCACCTGGGACTGCTGGGCCGGCGGGGTGGTCGCGGCCGGCGAGTCACCGGCCGGGTGCGCGCGCCGCGAACTGGCCGAAGAGCTCGGCGTCCACGGGGTGGAACCCGTTCCGCTGTTCACCAAGGTCTACGACGACGGCCGCAACCGCTGTCACAACTTCGCCTTCGAGGTCCGCTGGGACGGCCCGATCCACCACCAGGCCGAAGAGATCGTCGAAGGCCGCTGGATCCCGCTCGAAGAGCTGCGCGCCTGGATCGACGACCCGGCGCCGGAACTGCCCTTCATCCCCGACGGCCGCGAAGGCGTCCAGGAGTGGTTCCGCCGCTACGGCTGAGCCGTCAGCTTCGCCGCCATCGCGGGCAGCAGCCGCTTCGCCGCGTCGATCGCGCGCGCCGCGGTGCTCGCCGACACGGTCAGCCCGGACACCAGCGTTCCCTTGGCCAGCAACACCGTGCACGTCTTGCCCTCGCACCAGGCGCGCTGACGCTCGACCCCGGGCTGGGCCGGCACGTCCACCGGCTCCCCGGTGCACACCGTCTTCGCCACGACGTCCGCGCCCGGCTGGTCCGGGTAGACGGCGACCCGGTGCCGCAGCTCCGATCCGCTCGGGTAGCGCCAGCTCGCGGTCCGGCTGGCGACCGACGTCTCCTCGGAGAGGCACCCCGACGCCGCGCCCGACCCGGGCTGCACCCCTTCCTCCGCGACGTCCGCGTCGGTCAGCAGCGCCCGCTCGGCGAGCAGCCCGGCGTCCGGCGCCGCCGGCGTCACCGGAGCCGTCCTCGCGGCGGGGGCGGGGGCTTCCGTCGTGGGCGGGGCCAGCGTGGCCGTGGGGGCCGGATCGTCGTAGTACGTCTCGAGGTTGTTCGGGTCGGGTCCGTCGCAGCCGGTCAGGCCGACCAACGCGACCGCGGCCAAGGCAACCACCTGGCGATGACGCACCTGCTCCGGCCTCCCGTTGTCCGTCCGTGCCTGCGAAGGGTAGTGCAGCCCGTCAGTGCCACCCCAAAGAGGACCGGTGTCGCCAGTACTCCCCTGCATCCTCCGCCAGCCCGGCGAGCGCCGCTTCCTCGTCCGTGCTCAGGGAAAGCGTGGTGGCGGCCAGGTTCGCGGCCAGCTGCGCCGGGCTCGCCGGCCCGATGACGGCGGTGTCGGCCCAGCCCCGCGCGAGCACCGCCGCCACGGCGACCGCGTCCGGCCCGGTCCCGTGCGCCTCGGCGATGTCGGCCACGACCCGCGGCGCTTCGACGGCGAGCCGGCCGTTGGCCAGGGTTTCCTTGACCAGCACCCGGTTCCCGGCCGCATGCGCCGCGGCCAGCGCGGGCCCGGCGGACGGCTCGAGGACGTTCCAGGTGGACTGCACGGCCGAAAACACCGGCCGCCCGGCCACTTCCAGCGCGAACGCCCGCTCGATCGCCGCCGCCTGCGCCGGCCCGGACGTCGAGAACCCGACCGCGACCCCGTTCGCCGAAAGCTCGGCCAATGCCTCGAGCAACGGCTCGTCGCCGAACAGCGGACTGTCCACAGTGAGCGAATGGACCTGGTAGAGGCTCACCCGATCCCCCAGCAGCGCCAGGGTTTCCGCCCACTGCGCGGCGAACCGCGCGGCCGAGTGCTCCTTCACCTCGTGCACCTCGGCGTCGAGCCGCCAGCCGCCGACGTAGGCGTAACCCCACTTGCTCGAGACGACGACGTCGGTGTGCCCGCGCTCGTCGAGCCAGCCGGCGAGGAACTCCTCCGAGAGCCCGTAGGACCGGGCGACGTCGACCCGCCGGACACCGGCGCTGTAGGCGTCGTCGAGGACGGTGAACGTCGCGGCCCGCATCGACTCGACGTCGCGCACCCGCGGCAGCGCGTCGTCACGGCCGAGGTTGATGTAGGCGGGGCGGCCCAGCGCCGCCAGCCCGAGGGCGATGCGGTTCACGCCGTCTGCTTGTGCCGGAGGATGGCGAGCCACTGACCGGAGTTCTGGGCCTGCCGGTGGAGCTTCTCGAGCCGCGCAGCCGGGGCCCGGACGTACCCCTTGCCGAAGACCGGAGCGATCTGACGGAGGCTCGCGCCGCCTTCGCGGGCGGCGAGCAGCGCCCAGTCGGACGCGTCGGCGCAGGCCGCGGAAGCGCGGCGGAGCTCGCCCAGGATGTCGATGAGGTCCTGGGCGGGGACCTCCCCCGCCTCGACGGCGGCGGCGGTCGTCTCCAGCCAGGCCAGGACGTCGGACTCGGTGATGGGCGCGCGGGGCCGCCGGCTTTCTTCGCTCACAGCCGGTGAGTATAGGTCGTTATACGTCGATATACTCGGTGGCAGCCATGACGACACGCGCCGAATCCCAGCCGGAGGTCGAGCAGCTGCTCGACGTCTTCAAGGCGCTCGCGAACCCGGTGCGGCTGCAGGTGCTGCAGTGGCTGCGGGAGCCCGCGAAGCACTTTCCCGTGGAGCGGGCCATCGCCGACCCGGTCGAGGTCGGCGTCTGCGTGAGCCACATTCAGGAGAAGACGGGGCTCGCGCAGTCGACGGTGTCGGCGTACATGGCCGAGCTGCAGCGCGCCGGTCTGGTGCGCGCGACCCGCGTAGGCAAGTGGACGCACTACAAGCGCGACGAAGCCCGGATCGCCTCGCTCGTCGCCGTGCTGGGCCGCTCTCTCTGACCCCGCCGCCTGCTCCTCGGTCCGACCGTTGACTCATATCGTAAATCTGCGATACTTCGATGCATGAACAAGCCGCGGCTCGGCCGCTACGGGATCTGGACGTTCGACTTCGAGGATCAGCCGGCGAGCCTGATCCGGGACTCGGTGCAGGAGCTGGAAGGGCTCGGCTGGCCGGCCGTCTGGATCCCGGAGAGCACCGGCCGGGAAGCGCTCACCCACGCCGGGTTCCTGCTGTCGGCCACCGAGCGGCTCGCCGTCGTCAACGGGATCGCGCAGATCTGGTCGCGCGGACCGCGCTGGACCCGTGGCGCGGCCCTGCTACTGGCCGACGCGTACCCGGACCGCCACCTGCTCGGACTGGGCTTCGGCGGCGGGAAAACCGACGCGAAGCCCCTTCAGGCGATGAACGACTATCTCGACGAACTGGACGCCGTCACGAGTCCCAACCCCGAGCCGCGGACGCCGATCCGGCGGCTGCTCGCCGCGTACGGCCCGAAGATGCTGGAGCTGGCCCGGGACCGGTCGGCGGGCGCGCACACCTACCACGTGACCCCGGAACACACCGCCCAGGCGCGAGAGATCCTGGGCGCGGAATCGTTCCTCGGCGTCGAGCACGCCGTCCTCTTCGAAACGGACGCGGCCAAGGCGCGGGAGATCGCCCGCGACCACTTGCACCGGTACCTCACCTCGCCGTACAACGTCGCGAAGTTCCGGCGGCTCGGCTACACCGAAGCCGACATCGACGGCGGCCGCGGTAGCGACCGGCTCGTGGACGACCTGGTGTTCTGGGGTGACGTCGACACGATCACCGGCAAGCTGCGCGCCCACCTCGACGCGGGCGCCGACCACGTGGGCGTCCAGGTCATCGGCGTCGCGCCGGGCACCTCGGCCATGCCGCAGTGGCGGCGGCTGACCGAAGCGCTGCTACCGGCCGGGGCCGTCGCGTAGGCCGAACCGCGCAGTGCAGTGCCAGACGCGCTTGAGGACCTGAGGATCGTGCCGGCCGGCGCGCACGGCTTCGCCGATGACCCGCGCGTCGAGCCAGCCGTCCTCGGCGATCTCCACACCGGCGCGGACGACGTCTTCACCGCGAAAGTCGGCGTGCTCGGCCAGCAGCCCGGTCGAGAGCCGGAACCCGTGGTGCCAGTACGCCGGGAACGGCAGGGCGGCGGCCGCCGCTTCGACGTCGGTGCCCCGGAACGCCGGGTCCAGCACCAGCGCCTCGACGTCGTTCGCGAGCACGAGCGGACCGTGGACGTGGGCTTCGATGTGGTCGTCGAGCTCATCCTGGTGGTCGGCTTCGGCGAGCGGCAGGTGCGCCGCCGTGCCGAAGTCTTCGGGCTCGGCGAAGCTGTCCGGGTAGCAGAACGTCGTCCGCCGCAGCACTTCCCGCTTCAGCCGCAGGTGCGAGGAGCCGAACCGGACGGACCCGCCCGCCGGGCGGCGGCGGTAGTTGAGCGAGCCGTACTTCGGCCGGGCCGACGGCGGCAGGGCGTCGTAGGCGCCACCGAAGATGCGGTGCTCCCAGCGCCAGCGGTCGCCGCCCGGGTACGCCGTCAAGCCGCCGTTGCTCGTGCCCGTCTCGAACTGCGAGCGGTAGACGCCGTCGGTGGCCCAGTGCCGCAGCAGCGGCACCTCCCCCACGAGCCGGTCCGGGTGGAAGTGGACGGTGACGTCCAGGTCCTCCGGCAGCGGCGGGCCCTCGACCCGGTCCGCGACGTGCCGGACGGCTCGTGCCCACGCTTCTTCTCCGGTCCCCCTGGCCATACGACTCAGCTTACCCGAGCGGTATAGGGCGTTATACACACAGAACGACGTCCGAAAACCGCTGGCTCCGCGGGTGGTCCGCCAGCTTGACTGCGGCCATGCGGTTCGGTGGGTTCGGGGTCACGGTGCGGTTCGCGCTGCTGGCCGTCGTGTGGGGTGCGAGTTTCCTGTTCATCAAGGTCGGGCTCGGCGGGCTCTCCCCCGCCCAGGTCGCCCTGGCCCGCGTCGCGCTGGGCGCGCTGGCGCTGGGCTTCGTGCTGGCGGTGCGCCGGCGGCCGCTCCCCCGGGATCCCGTGCTGTGGAGCCATCTCGCGGTCGTGTCGGTGCTGCTGTGCGTGGTGCCGTTCCTGCTGTTCTCGTGGGCGGAACAGTACATTTCGTCCGGTTTGGCCAGCATCTTCAACGCGACGACACCGCTGATCACGATGCTGCTGGCCGCCGCGGCGCTGCCCGAGGAACGGTTCACGCCGCCGCGGGTGCTCGGCCTGCTGCTCGGTTTCCTCGGGGTGCTCACGATCGTCGGGGTGTGGCAGGGCGTCGACGTCTCCCACCAGCTGACCGCGCAGCTCGCCTGCCTCGGCGCCACCACGTGTTACGGCGCGTGTTTCGTCTACATGCGCCGGTTCGTGTCGCCCCGCGGGGTGGATCCGGTGGTCGTCGCGTTCGGGCAGACCGGCTCCGCGACGGTCATCCTCGCCCTGCTGGCCCCGGCGATCGCCGCCACGCCGGTCCACCTCGACCTGGCGGTGGTGGCGAGCATGCTCGCGCTCGGAGTCTTCGGCACGGGCATCGCCTACGCCTGGAACGTCCGGATCATCGCGGCCTGGGGCGCCGCGAACGCATCCGCGGTGACCTACCTCACACCGGTCGTCGGCGTGCTGCTCGGCGTGGTCGTGCTGGGCGAGCCGGTGAGTTGGAACCAGCCCGCCGGCGCCGTGCTCGTGGTGCTGGGCATCCTCGCCGCGCACGGCCGCCTAAGCCGGGCGGCGAAACCGGTGCCCGAAGCCGAACTGGTCCGAGAGTAGAGACGCCGATGGGGCGGTCGCCGAAGCGGCCGCCCCATCGTGCGCAGCGAACTACAGGTACTGACCGGTGTTCGTGGCGGTGTCGATCGCCCGCCCCGAGTCCTGGTTCTTGCCGGTGACGAGCGTGCGGATGTAGACGATCCGCTCGCCCTTCTTGCCGGAGATCCGGGCCCAGTCGTCCGGGTTGGTGGTGTTGGGCAGGTCCTCGTTCTCCGCGAACTCGTCGACGATCGCGTCCAGCAGGTGCTGCACGCGCAGGCCGGGCTGGTTGGTCTCCAGCACCGACTTGATGGCCGACTTCTTCGCCCGGTCCACGATGTTCTGGATCATCGCGCCCGAGTTGAAGTCACGGAAGTACAGGACCTCCTTGTCCCCGTTGGCGTAGGTCACCTCGAGGAACCGGTTCTCGTCGCTCTCCTCGTACATGCGCTCGACCGTGTGCTGGATCATCGCGTCGAACGTCGCCTTCGAGTCCCCGCCGAACTCGGCGAGGTCGTCGGCGTGGATCGGCAGACCCTCGGCCAGGTACTTGGAGAAGATGTCCTTCGCGCCTTCGGCGTCCGGACGCTCGATCTTGATCTTGACGTCGAGCCGGCCCGGCCGCAGGATCGCCGGGTCGATCATGTCTTCACGGTTGGAGGCGCCGATGACGATGACGTTCTCCAGGCCTTCGACACCGTCGATCTCCGACAGCAGCTGGGGCACGATCGTGGTCTCCACGTCGGACGAGACGCCCGAGCCACGGGTCCGGAAGATCGAGTCCATCTCGTCGAAGAACACGATCACCGGGGTGCCCTCGGAGGCCTTCTCCCGCGCCCGCTGGAAGATCAGGCGGATGTGCCGCTCGGTCTCCCCGACGAACTTGTTGAGCAGCTCGGGACCCTTGATGTTCAGGAAGTAGGACTTCCCGTCCTCGTTGTCGCCCCGCGCCGCCGCCACCTTCTTGGCCAGCGAGTTCGCGACCGCCTTCGCGATGAGCGTCTTGCCGCAGCCCGGCGGGCCGTAGAGCAGGACGCCCTTGGGCGGGCGCAGCTGGTACTCCTGGTACAGGTCGGCGTGCAGGAACGGCAGCTCGACCGCGTCCCTGATCTGCTCGATCTGCCGGGTGAGGCCACCGATGTCCTCGTAGCGGACGTCGGGCACCTCCTCCAGCACCAGGTCTTCGACCTCCGCCTTCGGCACGCGCTCGTACGCGTAACCGGCCTTGGAGTCGACCAGCAGCGAGTCGCCCGGCTTGAGCGGCTGCTCGGCCAGCAGATCGGAGAGCAGGACCACCCGCTCCTCGTCCGCGTGCCCGACCACCAGCGCCCGCGGGCTCGCGCCCTCGGAGTCCGGTGCGAGCACCTCACGCAGCGCACACACCTCGCCGGTGCGCTCGAAGCCGCCGCCTTCGACCACGGTGAGCGCCTCGTTGAGCCGCAGCGCCTGGCCACGACGCAGCGAAGAGACCTCGACCGCGGGCGAAACCGACACCCGCATCTTGCGGCCCGCCGTGAAGACGTCCACCGTGTTGTCCTCGTACGCCTCCACGAAGACGCCGTACCCGGACGGTGGCTGGGCCAGCCGGTCGACCTCCTCGCGCAGCGCGAGGAGCTGTCCCCGGGCTTCACGCAGGGTTTCGACCAGTTTGGTGTTCCGCTCGGTGAGCTGGCTCACCCTTTCCGAGGCCTCGGCGAGTCGTTGTTCGAGAACTCGGTTCTGCCGTGGCGAGTCGGTCAGTTTGCGGCGCAGCAGCGCCACTTCCTCCTCGAGAAAACGGATCTGCCGAGCCTGCTCGTCCGCCGTCGTCCCAGCTCCGGATGTTGCTGAAGGGTCGGCCTCCTCGCGCCGACCTCCGGGAAGGTCATGATGCATCGGGCACCTCCTCGGAGTGCTTTTCATTCCACGGTACCGGCGATCACCGACAAGAAAAGGCCTTTCCGGATCACAAGATCGGCGCGTCGCGGTTTCAGCACCTCGTCCAGCACGGACATTCCCGCAGCACAAGGGGCCATTTGTGTGCCGTGGCCCTGGCGTGTCGCGGGGGCATCCGGGGCTGGACGAAGCAAGCACGTCGGGAGTACCCAGCCCTTGACGGCCCCAATCGCGGTGCGGCCGGGCGATTCGGGCCAGTTCCGCCCTAACCGCGCGGCGGGCGCGCCCGGTGGCTAGCATCGGGCCGACGCCGGCCGCCCCATGGCCGGCCTCTCCGAAGGACGCTAGGGGGCACCACCCATGACCTACCCGCCGCAGCAACCGGGCGGCTACGGCCAGCAGCCCGGCGGCTACGGGCAGCAGCCCGGGCCCTACGGACAGCCCCAGCAGGGCGGTTACCCCCAGAGCGGACAACAGCCGCAGCCCGGCTACGGCGGCACCCAGCAGTTCGGCCAGCCGGACCCCTACGGCCAGCCCCAGCAGTACGGGCAGCAGGATCCCTACGGCCACCCCCAGCAGGGCGGTTACCCGCTCCAGACCGGCGCTGGGCCCCAGCAGGGCTATCCCCAGTACGGCGGGCAGCAGGACCAGTGGGGCCAGCCGCAGCAGGGCTTCGGCGGCTACGACCCGTACGGGGGCGGCGGCTTCGGTGACGCACCCCCGCCCAAGAAGAAGAAAACCGGGCTCATCGTCGGCATCGCGGCCGCCGCGGTGATCCTCGTCGGCGGCGGCGTGACCTGGTTCGTCCTGGCGAACGGCGACGACAACAACGCCGCCGCACCGCCCGCGAGCAGCAGCTCCCAGGCCCCGACGTCCGCGCCGAAGACGTCCACCCCGAAGAGCAAGAGCAGCTCGCCGACCAGCCCCTCGACGAAGAGCACGAAGCCCGTCGGCGGGCCCGCCCCCGGCGGGAAGCCCAGCTCCCAGGAGCTGTTCGACTCCGTCGCCGCCGCCTACAACGCCAAGAGCGCCAAGGACCTCGACGCGGCCATCTGCCGCAGCGTCCACCAGGACGGCTCCGTCGGCGAGGTCACCGGCGAGATCTCGCTCAAGCTGGACGGCGCGCCCCAGGACACCGGCACCTCGTCCACGGTGCACTGGACCAACAGCGTGAACGGCCAGACGGCCAAGGGTGTCTTCACCGGCAAGAACGAAGCCGGGCTGTGGTGCCTCCTGGACGTCAAGAAGGACCCGAAGTGACCGTCCAGCGGTGAACCGCGTGCTGGTCGCCGGGCTGGTGCTGATCGGCGTGGCCGGCGCGGGGGTGGTGCTGGGGCTGTTGCTCGTCGCGCCGTCGGGCTCCGCGCCCGCGCCGTCCGGCAGCACCCCGCCGGCGACCCGCGCTTCGACGTCCACCGTGCCGAGCGCGGTGGACACGGCGGCGGTGAACGTGCTGGCCAAGGCGATCGTCAACGCGATCACCGCCCACGACTCCGCCGCCTTCGGCAAGCTGACCTGCCGCCCGCAGACCGCCGAGGCGCTGGCCGGCCTGCAGCGGACCTGGGACGCCGCCGGGCCGGTCACGGCGACGCTGCGGCAGCTCCCCCAGGTCCGCGGCGAGTCCGCGACCGCGCTCGTGCACGTCGAAGCGGCGGGTGGCACGAAGGACACGCCGTTCCCGCTTCACAAGGAGAGCGGCCGCTGGTGCGTGCCGGGCTGACTCAGCCCTTGCCCTTGGCGGGACGCCGGGACACGCGCGGGGACACGGTGCCGTCCGCGAGCCGCCGGGCGGTGAGCAGGAACGCCGTGTGCGCGACCATCCGGTGGTCGGGGCGGACCGCCAGGCCCACCACGTGCCACGGGCGCATCAGCGTTTCCCACGATTCGGGCTCGGTCCAGCACTGCTGCTCGCGCAGCGACTCGGTGACGCGCGAAAGCTGCGTGACGGTCGCGACGTAGACCGTCAGCACGCCGCCCGGCACCAGGTGGGCGGCCACGTTCGGCAGCTGGTCCCACGGCGCCAGCATGTCCAGCACGACCCGGTCGACCTCGCCTTCGTGCGAGGCCAGGTCGGCGACGGTGAGCGACCAGTTGGCCGGCTTCTCGCCGAAGAACTTCACGACGTTGTGCTCGGCGTGAACGGCGTGGTCGTCGCGGATCTCGTAGGAGTGCACGCTCCCGGCCGGGCCCACCGCGCGCAGCAGCGAGCACGTCAGGGCGCCGGAGCCGGCGCCCGCCTCAAGCACGCGCGCGCCCGGGAAGATGTCGCCCCACATCACGATCTGCGCGGCGTCCTTCGGGTAGATCACCTGCGCGCCGCGCGGCATCGAAAGCACGTAGTCCGGCAGCAGCGGGCGCAGCGCGAGGTAGGTCGACCCGCCCGCGGACGTGACCACCGACCCCTCGGGACGGCCGATCAGGTCGTCGTGGGCCAGGCCGCCGCGGTGGGTGTGGTACTCACCGCCGTCGGCCAGCGTCAGGGTGTAGTGCCGCCCCTTCGAGTCGGTCAACTGCACCCGATCACCCGCGCGAAACGGTCCGCTGACCGACAACACTTCCTCCAGTACCCCGAATGGCCGACGACAGATCTTCGCAGGCCGCCCGGGCCGGGAACGCAGCGGGTCTCAGCCTCGGCGGGCGCGGCGGTTCAGCGCGGCGCGCAGGTCGTCGCGGCGCAGCACGCCCGCCGGGCGGCCTTCGTCGTCGACCACGAGGAACTGCCACGCCGGGGTCTCGCGGACCCGCTCGACGATGTCCTCCCCCGGCTCCGAGGCCAGCAGCACGGTCTCGGCGCGGATCGGCTCGGCCGCCAGCTCCGCCGGCGCGTGCGGGGACGAGCCCGCGAGCCGTTCCGCCGCGCCTTCGTCGAGCAGACCGGCGGCGACGCCGTCGGCGCGCACCAGCACCACACCCCGGCCCGCCGACGCGGCCAGCGCGTCCGAGACGGGGCTTTCGGCGGGCAGCTGCAGCACCGGCCGGACCAGCTCGCCCAGGACGAGGCCCTCCGGCCAGCCGCGGCGCCGTTCGGCCGCCAGCTCCGAGCGGGCGCCGAGGATGACGAACCACGCCGTGACGACGCAGACGCCCAGCCGCAGCCAGCGGTCCGGGCTCGCCGTCGCCAGGCCCCACAGCGCCCACACGAGCAGTCCGGCGGCCACGACGGCGCCGCCGGCGACCGCGGCGCGTGTGCCCTTCGCGCGGATGCCGGTGGCCGCCCAGACGCCGGCGCGGACCAGCCGGCCGCCGTCGAGCGGCAGGCCGGGAAGCAGGTTGAAGACGCCGACCGCGAGGTTCGCGACCGCGCACTCGGCGACCAGCAGCCAGACGGCGCCGTCCGGCGGCACCGCGAACATCAGCAGGCCGCAGAACCCGCCGAGCAGCAGCGACACCGCCGGGCCGGCCGCGGCGACGAGTCCTTCGTCACCCGGGCGCTTCGGCGTGCGGGCCACTTCGGACAGACCACCGAGGAGGAACAGGCGCAGCCGCCGGACCGGGATCCCCAGCCGCAGCGCGACCAGGCAGTGGCCGAGCTCGTGCAGCAGCACCGACAGCCCCAGCAGCAGCGCGAACGCGCCGGCCAGCAGCCACGACGTCGCCGCCGAGGCGTCCGGGAGCAGCCGTCCGACCAGCGGCGCGTACAGGACCACGACGATCAGCGACCCGATCCACCAGGACGGCGCGAGCAGCACCGGCACCCCGGCGACCCGGAACAGCACGAGACCGCCGTCCGGGCGGACGGCCTGCCGGGCGCCCCCGGTGCCCTGTTCACTGGTCGCGGCCATGCCGGAGAGCCTAGAGCCCCCGGTGTGGGTCCCGGGTGATCCGGCCCCGGCCGCAACCGGGTCGTGTCACGCCCCACCCCGCCCCAAGGCCACATTGGGTGCGTCTGACGCACCGAAGGCCGCCTTGGGTGCGTTGAACGCACCCAAGGCCACATTGGGGCGTTCGCCGTCGGGGGGGGTGGCTCGGGCGTTGCGGTCGCCGGAACTGTCGTACCCCGGCGTTACGCTCTGCCCATGCCCGACGCCGACACCGTCACCACGGATCCCCCCGCCGCTTCCGCCGTCGCCACCCAGGTGCGGCGGCGGCCCGCGTTGTCGCCGTCCCGGGCCAGCGACTTCAAGCAGTGCCCGCTGCTCTACCGGTTCCGCGCGGTCGACCGGCTGCCGGAGGTCCCGACGAAGGCGCAGCTGCGCGGCACGCTCGTCCACTCCGTGCTGGAGCGGCTCTTCGCGCTGCCCGCCGCCGAGCGGGTGCCCGCGCAGGCGCGGGAGCTGCTGGGTCCGGCGTGGACGGAGCTGTCGGCGGACCGTCCGGAATGGACGGAGCTGTTCGACGGCGAGAAGCCGGACGAGCACGCGGACTGGTTGCGCTCGGCGGAAAAACTGCTGGACGCCTACTTCGGGCTCGAGGACCCGCGGCGGCTCGAACCGGAGGCGTGCGAGCTGCACGTCGAGATCGAGCTCGGCTCCGGGGTGCTGCTGCGCGGCTACATCGACCGCGTGGACGTCGCGCCGACCGGTGAGATCCGGGTCGTCGACTACAAGACCGGCGCCGCGCCGCGCGAAATCGGCGAAGCCAAGGCGATGTTCCAGATGAAGTTCTACGCCGTGGTGCTGTGGCGGCTGCGCGGGATCGTGCCGCGGCAGCTGAAGCTGATGTACCTCACCGACGGCCAGTCGCTCGCCTACACCCCCGACGAAGCCGAGCTGATCCGCTTCGAACGCACGCTGGAAGCCATCTGGCAGGCCATCCTCAAGGCGGGCAAGACCGGCGACTTCCGGCCGAACAAGAGCAAGCTGTGCAACTGGTGCGACCACCAGGCGCACTGCCCCGAGTACGGCGGCACCCCGCCGGAGTACCCCGGCTGGCCGGAGCCCGACGCGGGCGACGAGACGCCGCTGGACCGGGCCGACTGATGGCCGACGCGTTCTACGTCCCCCTCGGCGGTGACCGCTTCGCCGCGACCGCCCACACGGCCGGACCCTGGTCTTCCGATTCGCAACACTTCGGCCCGCCTTCGGCGTTGCTGGTGCGCGCCCTCGAAAACGTCGAATCCGCCCACCCGGCGCAGCTCGCGCGCGTGACCGTCGAGATCCTCGGCCCGGCGCCGGTCGCCGAGCTCACCGTGCGGGCACGCGTGGAGCGGCCCGGCCGGTCGGTGGAGCTGCTCCAGGCCGAGCTGGCGAGCGCGGAAAGGGTTGTCGCGCGTGCGTCCGCCTGGCGACTCGCCACGTCGGACACGGCCGAGGTCGCCACCGACGCCGGCCCGCTGCTGCCCGCGCCGGACAGCGTCACCGAGTCGCCGTGGCCCGAGGGCTGGCAGGCCGGCTACCTCGACGCGGTGGAGTGGCGCGCGGTCCGCGGCGGCATGGACGTGCCCGGCCCGGCGGCGGTCTGGGCCCGCCAGCGCGTCCCGCTGGTCGACGGCGAGGAGCCGAGCGGGCTGCAGCGGCTGTTCACCGTCGCCGACTCCGGCAACGGCGTGTCCAACTTCCTCGACCCGCGCCGGTGGTGGTTCATCAACTCCGAGCTGACCGTGCACCTGCGGCGGCCGCCGTCGGGCGAGTGGATCGGCCTCGACGCCGTCACGCTGGTCGGGGCGGCCGGCATCGGCACGGCGACGAGCATCCTGCACGACGCCGGCGGCCCGGTCGCCACCGGCGCGCAGGCGCTGCTGGTCCGGCCGCGACAGGCCGGGGGCGGATAGCCACCCACAACGGGCCCGCATCCAATAACCTTCGCGGAACGACCGACATGAGGAGCGCTCCGGCATGCAGATCACCTCGGTGGTCAACCAGAAGGGCGGGGTCGGCAAGACCTCGCTGAGCGTCGGCACCGCGGCCGCACTGGCCGAACAGGGCCGGCGGGTGCTGCTGGTCGACCTCGACCCGCAGGGCCACGCGACGACCGAAATGCTCGGGTTGTCCGAAGTGCCGGCGGACCGGCCCAGCCTGGCCAAGGCGCTGGCGAAGACGTGGAAGGGCTCGATCGAAGAGCTCGTCGTCCCGCACCCGCGCAGCAACCTCGGCAAGGGCGGCGCGCTCGACGTCGTGCCGACCTCACCGGGGATGTTCGACCTGATCCGGCGGCTCGACTCGTTCCGCGTGCCCGGCTGGCAGCTGGCGCGGGTCATCCAGTTCGCGAACTACGACCACTGCGTCATCGACTGCCCGCCCGCGCTGGACGTGCTGACCAACAACGCGCTGGCGGCGTCGCACGGGATACTGGTCCCGGTCCAGCCGGACAAGACGAGCATCCGCGCGCTGCGGCTGCTGGCCGACCAGGTCCGGTACGTCGAGCAGACGGTCGGGCGGCAGCCGCTGTCGTGGTTCGGCCTGGTGCCGAGCCTCTACCGGCGCCCGATCTCGCACTACGCGGCCGCGGCGCTGCAGGAGATGTACGAGTTCGGCATCCCGATGCTCTCGCACCTGCCGCTGGGCGTGGTGATGAACGAGGCGGCGGCGCACGGTGTCCCGGTCACGACGTACGCCCCGGAAACCCTGCAGGCGCTTTCGTTCCGCGAGATCGCGACGACGCTCGACAGCTACCTTGAACAGAACCAGGCGCCCGCGGTGGTGCCAGCCGACGAGGAGTTCGTCTTCGAGGACTTCATCTCCGAGGTGGCGGTGGCGCGCAACGTCAACGACAACGGCGCCCGCAAGGGGCTGTACGACCTGCTGCCGAAGAAGCCGAACCGCCCCCGGTCGTGAGGTCCGCCCGGACCCCACGACCGGCGCGGGTCAGAGGCGGCAGGAGCGGATGTCGGAGGCCAGGATCGCCTTCGCGCCCACTTCGGCGAGCTCGTCCATCACACGGTTGACGTCCTTGCGCGACACCATCGCGCGCACCGCGACCCAGTCGTCGTCGGCCAGCGGGGCGACCGTCGGCGACTCCAGGCCGGGCGTGATGGCGATGGCGCGCTCGACGAGCGTGCGCGGGCAGTCGTAGTCCAGCATCAGGTACTGCTGGGCGAAGACGACCCCGCGCAGGCGCGCCGCCAGCTGCGACTTCGCCTTGCTCTGCTCGGTGCCCTTCCGCTGCAGCAGCACGGCTTCCGACACGCAGATCGGGTCGCCGAACGCCACGAGGTTGTTCTGCCGCAGCGACCGGCCGGACTCGACGACGTCGGCGATCGCGTCGGCGACCCCGAGCTGGATCGAGATCTCGACCGCGCCGTCGAGGCGGATCACCTCGGCGGTGACGCCGTGGCGCGCGAGGTCGTCGCGCACCAGCCGCGGGTACGACGTCGCGAGCCGCTTGCCCTGCAGGTCGGCCGGCTTCCAGTCCTGGCCCGCCGGGGCGGCGTAACGGAACGTCGAGCCGCCGAAGCCGAGCGCCTGGATCTCCTCGACCGGGGCGCCGGAGTCGAGGGCGAGGTCGCGGCCGGTGATGCCGAGGTCGAGGTCGCCGGACCCGACGTAGATCGCGATGTCCTTGGGGCGCAGGAAGAAGAACTCGACCTCGTTGACCGGGTCGAGCACGGTCAGGTCGCGCTGCTCATGCCGCTTCCGGTAGCCCGCCTCGCCGAGCATCTCCGTCGCCGCGGCGGCGAGGGCTCCCTTGTTCGGCACGGCAACACGCAGCATTTCGCTTCTCTCCTCGTATCTTCGAGCGACCCGTCACAGGTAGCGGTAGACGTCCTCGGTCGACAGACCGCGGCCGAGCATCAGCACCTGCAGCCGGTACAGCAGCTGGGAGATCTCCTCGGCGAGGCGGTCGTCGGACTCGTGCTCGGCGGCGATCCACACCTCGCCCGCTTCCTCGAGCACCTTCTTGCCCTGGGCGTGCACCCCGGCGTCCAGGGCGGCGACGGTGCCGGACCCGTCGGGACGGGTACGCGCGCGCTCGGCAAGCTCCGCGAACAGCTCATCGAAGGTCTTCACGGTCTGCAGATCCTTCCATCCCGGACCGGCGAGCGCCGCCCCGGCCCGCCGCGGATGCCGCCGATCTCACACCGAAGTGGACACGGCCTCCCGAGTACTGGGACGGCGTTCGAAGTCGAGGAGGTACTGCTTCCGCTCCAGGCCGCCGCCGTAGCCGGTCAGCGAACCGGTCGAGCCGATCACCCGGTGACACGGGACGATGATCGAGATGGGGTTCTTGCCGTTGGCGAGGCCGACCGCCCGCGCGGCCGACGGCTTGCCGAGCAGCTGCGCCAGCTCGCCGTAGGACGCGGTTTCGCCGTACGGGATCTCGAGCAGCGCGGACCAGACCGCGCGCTGGAACGGCGTCCCGCGGAAGGTCAGCGGAAGGTCGAACTCCCGGCGTTGCCCCGCGAAGTACTCCCCGAGCTGGCGCTGGGCGCGGTCGAAGATCTCCGCGCCGGTGCTGGGTTCGCCGAACACCGTCTCGGCGGGGCGGTGGCGCTGCTGGTGCATGTACAGCCCGAGCAGGGCGCCGTCCTCGGCGACGAGGGTCAGCGGGCCGCAGGGGCTGTCCACGACGAGGTGGGAAGGCATGGTTCTCCAGACGGGGTCAGGCGGCGGGCATCCGGTTGATCGCGTGGTCGCCGGTGGCCCACAGGTGCTGGGTGGCGTAGGCGCGCCACGGGCGCCACGCCTCGGACCGGGCGACGACGGCGGCCTGGCCGCCGAGGCCGAGCGCCTCCGCCGCGTACTTGATGCCGAGGTCGGTGGGCAGGAACGCGTCCGGGTCGCCGAGGGCGCGCATCGTGATGCTTTCGACCGTCCACGGCCCGAAGCCGGGCAACGCGGTCAGCGCGGCCCGCGTCTCGCCCCAGTCGCTGCCCGCGCCGAGGTCGAGCCCGCCGGTCAGGGCTTCGACGAGCGCCAGCAGCGTCCGGCGGCGGCTGCGGGGCATGGCCAGCGTCTCCGGGTCCAGCGAAGCCAGGGCCTCGGGGGACGGGAACAGGTGCGTCAGGCCGCCTTCGGGGTCCTCGACCGGCTCGCCGTGCGCGACGACGAGCCTCGCCGCGTGCGTCCGCGCGGCCGCCGTCGACACCTGCTGGCCGAGCACCGCGCGGACGGCGAACTCGGCGCCGTCGACCGTGCGCGGGACCCGGCGGCCCGGCGCGGCCGCGACCAGCGGCGCCAGCAGCGGGTCGGTGGCCAGCTGCTCGTCGACGGCGACCGGGTCGGCGTCGAGGTCGAGCAGGCGGCGGCAGCGGCTGGTGGCCGAGGGCAGGTCCCGCAGGTCGGTCAGGCTGAGGCGGCAGGCTATGTAGCCGGCAGCGGGGTCCCCGGGGCGTAGCGCGACGACGCCGTGGCCGCGCGGCAGCCGCAGCGTCCGGCGGTAGGCGCCGTCCCGCCACTCCTCCACGCCCGGCACGCCGGTGGCCACGAGGTGCCCGAACAGGTTGTCCGGGCACAGCGGCTTCCGGTAGGGCAGCCGCAGGACGATCGACCCGGCCGCGGCCGGGGGCGTGCCCTTCGCGCGGCTGCGCAGCTCGGTGGGCGAGAGCGCGAACACCTCTCGGACGGTGTCGTTGAAAGTCCGGATGCTGCCGAACCCGGCCGCGAGGGCCAGCTCGGTCATCGGCAGGGTGGTCGTCTCGATCAGGGTCCGCGCGGTCTGCGCCCGCTGGGCCCTGGCCAGGGCCAGCGGCCCGGCGCCCAGCTCGGCGAGCACCTGGCGCTCGACCTGCCGGACGCTGTAGCCGAGCCGGGCGGCCAGGCCGCGGACGCCTTCGGTGTCGACCACGCCGTCCGCGATCAGCCGCATCGCCCGCGCGACGAGGTCGGCGCGCTCGTTCCACAGCGGCGAGCCGGGACTGGCGTCCGGGCGGCAGCGCTTGCACGCCCGGAAGCCGGCCTGCTGGGCCGCCGCGGCGCTCGGGTAGAAGCTCATGTTCCGCGGTTGGGGCGGCGCCACCGGGCAGCTGGGCCGGCAGTAGATCCGGGTCGTCACGACCGCGGTGTAGAACCACCCGTCGAACCGGGCGTCCTTCGCCTGCACGGCCCGCACGCACCGCTCGAAGTCCTCATGCACCCCACCAGCATCGCCGAGCGCGGCGGCGAGGGCTAGCGGAAAAGCGACATGGGCGTGGTCAGCCGAGCAGGGCCGCCAGCGCCGGCACGTCGACCCCCACGAGCGAGTCGCGGAACACCCGCCGCTCCCCCGGCTCGACGGCGACGTCGTTCGGGACCACCAGCACCGTGCAGCCCGCCGCGACCGCCGACGCCGTGCCCGGCGGGGAGTCCTCCACCGCCACGCACCGCCGCGGGTCGACGTCGAGCAGCTCGGCCGCCTTGAGGTAGGGGCGCGGGTGCGGCTTGTTGAAGCTCTCGACCTCGTCGCCGCACACGGTGACGTCGAAGAACTCCCGGCCGATCGTGTTGAGCGCCAGCTCGGTCAGGTCCCGTTCCGTGGACGTCACGAGCGCGGAGCGCAGGCCGGCCTCGCGCACCGCGGTCAGCGCCTCGCGGGCGCCGGGGCGCCACGGCAGCGCGTCGTCGAACAGCCCGGCGGTGCGGCGGCGGATCTGCTCCCCGGTCGAGGCGACCGCCTCCGGCGTCACGGCCTGGCCGACGACCTCGAGCAGGTACGCCGAGGTGTCGTCCATGTTGGACCCGACCAGCGTCATCCGCTGCTCCTCGGAAAGGGTGCCGCCGAGGGCTTCCGCCGTCTCGTAAAGCGCGACGTCCCACAGCTTCTCGGAATCGACGAGGGTGCCGTCCATGTCCCACAGCACGGCGACGAGTCCGTCCACAGTGGATCCCTCCAGGGTCAGGTATTGAAGTACTTGGCTTCCGGGTGGTGGCAGACGATCGCGTCGGTCGACTGCTCGGGGTGCAGCTGGTACTCCTCGGACAGCTTCACGCCGATGCGGCCCGGCTCGAGGAGCGCGACGATCTTCGCCCGGTCCTCGAGATCGGGACAGGCGCCATAGCCCAGTGAGAACCGTGCCCCACGGTAGCCGAGCTTGAAGAACTCCTCGACGTCGTCCGGGTCCTCTGAGGCGACCGCCACACCGCCCGGGAGGGTCAGCTCGCCCCGGATGCGGCAGTGCCAGTACTCGGCGAGCGCTTCGGTGAGCTGGACACCGAGGCCGTGCACCTCGAGGTAGTCGCGGTAGGCGTCGGCGGCGAAGAGCTCGTTCGCGTAGTCGGCGATGGGCCGGCCCATGGTCACGACGGTGAACGGGACGACGTCGACCACACCGTCCGAGACGGCTTCCCGCGGCCGGTAGAAGTCGGCCAGGCAGAGGCGGCGGTCCCGGCGCTGGCGCGGGAAGGTGAACCGCAGCCGCTCCGGCGCGCCGGGCGACGGCTCGGTCAGCACGACCAGGTCGTCCCCTTCGGCGACACACGGGAAGTAGCCGTAGACGACGGCCGCGTGCGCGAGGACGCCGTCGGCGGTCAGCCGGTCGAGCCAGTACCGCAGCCGCGGCCGGCCCTCGGACTCCACCAGCTCGTCGTAGGTCGGCCCGCTGCCGCCGCGGGCGCCCTTGAGCCCCCACTGGCCCATGAAGGTCGCCCGCTCGTCGAGCATCGCGGCGTAGTCGCCGAGCGCGACCCCCTTGACCACCCGGGAACCCCAGAACGGCGGCGTCGGCAGCGGGACGTCGGTGGCGACGTCCGAGCGGGCGGGCGGCGGGCCTTCGAGGGCTTCCTCCTCGGCCTTGCGGGCTTTGCGGGCTTCGGCGATCCGCAGCGAGCGCTCCCGGCGTTCCTTGCGCTCACGGCGTTTCCCGTCCGCCTCGGCGTCCACAATGGGCGGCTCCCCGCGCTTGGCGGCCATGATCGCGTCCATCAGCCGCAAGCCCTCGAAGGCGTCCCGCGCGTAGCGGACGTCGCCGAGGTAGAGCTCGCTCAGGTCGTTCTCCACGTACGACCGGGTCAGCGCCGCGCCGCCGAGCAGGACGGGCCAGCGCGCGGAGACACCCCGGGAGTTCATCTCCTGGAGGTTCTCCTTCATGATCACCGTGGACTTGACCAGCAGCCCGGACATCCCGATCGCGTCGGCGCCCTGCTCCGCGGCCGCGTCCAGGATGGTCGTGATGGGCTGCTTGATACCGAGGTTGACCACCTCGTAGCCGTTGTTGGACAGGATGATGTCGACCAGGTTCTTGCCGATGTCGTGCACGTCGCCGCGGACGGTGGCCAGCACGATCCGGCCCTTGCCCGAGTCGTCGCCGGTTTCCATGTGCGGTTCGAGGTGCGCGACGGCCGCCTTCATCACCTCGGCGGACTGCAGCACGAACGGCAGCTGCATCTGCCCGGACCCGAACAGCTCGCCGACGGTCTTCATGCCGGCCAGCAGCGTGTCGTTGATGATCTCCAGCGCGGGCCGCTGCTCCAGCGCGCTGTCGAGGTCTTCGGTGAGCCCGTTGCGCTCGCCGTCGACGATCCGCCGTTCGAGCCGTTCGAACAGCGGCAGCGCGGCCAGCTCCTCGGCCCGCGACGCCTTCCACGACGCCGCGCTGACGCCTTCGAACAGCGCCATCAGCTCCTGGAGCGGGTCGTACCCCTCGCGGCGGCGGTCGTGGACGAGGTCGAGGGCGACCGCACGCCGGTCGTCGGGGATCCGGGCCATCGGCAGGATCTTCGACGCGTGCACGATCGCGGTGTCCAGCCCGGCCTGGACGCACTCGTGCAGGAACACCGAGTTGAGCACCTGCCGCGCGGCCGGGTTGAGGCCGAAGGAGATGTTCGAGAGGCCGAGCGTGGTCTGGACGTCGGGGTGGCGCCGCTTGATCTCGCGGATCGCTTCGATCGTCTCGATGCCGTCGCGCCGGGACTCTTCCTGGCCGGTGGCGATGGTGAAGGTGAGGGCGTCGATGATGATGTCGGACGTCCGCACGCCCCACTTCCCGGTGATGTCGCCGATCAGCCGGGACGCGATGTCGGCTTTCTTCCGCGCGGTCCGCGCCTGGCCCTCCTCGTCGATGGTGAGGGCGACCACGGCGGCGCCGTACTCGCTGACCAGCTCCATGACCTGGGTGAACCGGGACTCGGGGCCGTCGCCGTCCTCGTAGTTGACGGAGTTGACCGCGCAGCGGCCGCCGAGGCGCTGCAGCCCGGCGCGCAGCACCGGGACCTCGGTCGAGTCGAGCATGATCGGCAGGGTGGACGCGGTGGCGAGCCGCCCGGCGAGTTCGGCCATGTCGGCGGTGCCGTCGCGCCCGACGTAGTCGACACACAGGTCCAGGAGGTGGGCGCCGTCGCGGGTCTGCTCGCGGGCGATCTCGACGCAGTCGTCCCAGCGGCCTTCGAGCATCGCGGTGCGGAACGCCTTGGAGCCGTTCGCGTTGGTCCGCTCGCCGATCATCAGCACGCTGGCGTCCTGCTTGAACGGCACCGCCTGGTAGAGCGACGACACGCCGGGCTCGGGCCGCGGCCGCCGCGGGACCGGAGCGGTTCCGGCGACGGCGGCCGCGAGCTGCCGGATGTGCTCGTCGGTGGTGCCGCAGCAGCCACCGACCAGGCCGACGCCGAACTCGCGCACGAACCCCGTCAGCGCTTCGACCAGGGCCTCCGGGCCGAGCGGGTACACCGCGCCGGTCGGGCCCAGCTCCGGCAGACCGGCGTTCGGCATCACCGACAGCGGCACCCGGGCGTGCTTGGCCAGCTGCCGCAGGTGCTCGCTCATCTCGGCCGGGCCGGTGGCGCAGTTGAGCCCGATGACGTCGATGCCCAGCGGCTCCAGCGCGGCCAGTGCGGCGCCGACCTCGGTGCCGAGCAGCATGGTGCCGGTGGTTTCGACGGTGATCGAAGCGAGGATCGGGACGAGCCGGCCCTCGGCGGCCATCGCGCGTTTGGCGCCGATGATCGACGCCTTCGTCTGGAGGATGTCCTGGGTGGTCTCGACGATCACCGCGTCGGCGCCGCCGGCGAGCAGGCCGCGGACCTCCTCGCGGTAGGCGTCGCGCAGCGTGGTGAACGGCGCGTGGCCGAGCGTCGGCAGCTTGGTGCCCGGGCCGACCGAGCCGAGCACGAACCGCGGGCGCTCCCGGGTCGTGAACTCGTCGGCCGTCTCGCGGGCCAGGCGGGCGCCGGCCTCGGCGAGCTCGAAGATCCGGTCCGCGATGTCGTATTCGGCGAAGTTGGCGAAATTGGCCCCGAAAGTGTTGGTTTCGACGGCGTCCGCCCCGGCTTCGAGGTAACCGCGGTGGACCGACCGGACGACGTCCGGCCGGGTGACGTTGAGGATCTCGTTGCAGCCTTCGAGGCCGCCGAAGTCGTCCAGGTTCAGGTCGTGGGCCTGCAGGGCGGTGCCCATCGCCCCGTCGGCCACCAGGACGCGCGAGCTGAGGGCTTCGAGCAACGGTGACGACCCGCGATCGGACATGCTGAACAGCGTAAGGCCGGTGGTCGTAGGCTGGTCCGGTGAGTGAGCCCGTCGACGAGACCCCGCGGCCGCCCGGCGACCGCCCCGAACCCTCCCGGCCTCTGATGGTCGTGGCCTTTGAAGGCTGGAATGACGCGGGTGACGCGGCCAGCCGGGCCGTCGAGCATCTCCAGCTGAACTGGGACGCCACTCCACTGGCCGAGCTGGAGCCCGACGACTACTACGACTTCCAGGTCAGCCGCCCGACCGTCCGCATGGTGGACGGCGTCACTCGACGGGTGGACTGGCCGACGACGACGTTGTCGGTGTGCCGTCCCGACGGGTTCGACCGCGACGTGGTGCTCGTCCAGGGGCCCGAGCCGAACATGCGCTGGCGCGCCTTCTGCGCCGAGCTGCTCGAGCACATCAAGCAGCTGGACGTCGCGACCGTGGTGACGCTCGGCGCGCTGCTCGCCGACACCGCGCACACGCGGCCCGTCCCGGTCACCGGTACGGCGTACGACAAGGACACCGCGTCGCTCTACGGGCTCGAGATGAACAACTACCAGGGCCCGACCGGCATCGTCGGGATCCTGCAGGACTACTGCGTGCAGGCGGGCATCCCGGCCGTGTCGATCTGGGCTGCGGTGCCGCACTACGTGTCGCACCCGCCGTCCCCGAAGGCGACGCTGGCGCTGCTGCACAAGCTGGAGGACATCCTCGACGTCGAGATCCCGCTGGGCGCGCTGCCGGAGCAGTCCGAGGAGTGGCAGCGCACGGTCAGCGAGATGGCCGACGAGGACGAAGAGATCAGCGAGTACGTCCGCAGCCTCGAAGAGCGGGGTGACGCGCAGACCGAGGTCGCGGAGCAGGACGTCAGCGGGGACAAGATCGCCGCCGAGTTCGAGCGTTACCTGCGCCGCCGCGGCCGGGGCGGCGGGCAGGAAGGCTTCGGCCTCCGCTGAGGGCTACTTGAGCCAGCTGGTGGCGAACGCCCGCGCGGGGTTCGCCACCAGCATGGCCGTGACGACGTCACCGCCGAGCCGCCGGGTCAGGCGCGGCGCCAGGGTCGTGAGCAGGTAGGACGCGCCGGGCTCGTGACGGGCCGCCGCGGTCGTCGTGTCGCCGCCGAGCAGGATCTGCCCGCCGTGCCCCGCCTCGACCAGGGCTTCGAGACTGTCGAAGAGCCGCCCGTCGGTGGCGTGGTTGGCGCGCGACGGCCCGTCGAAGCCCAGGAACACGCCGGTCTCGGCGATCTCCCGCTGGATCCGCGGGTCCGGGTTGCGGTTGAGGTGCCCCAGGATCACCTGGTCGGGTGGCACGTCGAGCTGCCCGCACAGCAGCTCGGCGGTTTCGAGACCCGCCGTGCCCAGCTCGAGGTGCACGGCGATCGGCGCGCCGGTCTCGTGGTGCGCGACCGCGGCGGCGGTCATCGTGAGCCGGGCGTGGGAGTCGATCGTGTGGAACGCGCCGGCGACCTTGACCAGCCCGGCCCGCGGGCCGTCGCGCGGCTCGTCCGGCAGGTCCGCGGGCTGCGTGCCTTCGGTCAGGTCGGCGACGAACTCCCGCACCAGGCCGTCGACGACCCGGCCGAGGATCGACGGCGCGTAGTGCTCCGCGCGGTGGAGGCCGGTGGCCGCGACGACGTGGACCTCGAGCTCCTTCGAAATCCAGGCGAGCTCGCGGGTCCGGCGCGTGAGGCCGTACGGCGTCCACTGGACCAGCGCCGAGCCACCCGCGGTCCGGAACGCGAGCAGCGCGTGCGCGGCCTCGGTCGGGTCGTCCAGCTCCTGGCCGGGCAGCAGCTTCGAGGCGAAGAAGAGGTGGTCGTGCGCGTCGGTCACGCCCAGCTCGGCCGGGTCGATGTCACCCAGCACCGTCCGGACCCGCGGTTCCCCAGTCACAAAACCGAGTGTAACGCCTCAGCCGTTACAATGGGACGGTGTCCGAAGACTTCCGCCTCGACCTGGGCGCACCCTGGCTGAACCTGCTCGCCACCCGCGGCCGCCACTTCGGGGCGAACCCGACCGAGCGGATGCCGACACCGGAGCGGCTCACCGAGTGGTTCACCGCGGTCGGCCTGACTCCCCTGTCCCGGATCACCGGCGCCGACCTCGACGCGGCACACCGGCTCCGCGAAGTCCTGCGCGAGCTGGCGCTCGGCGCGGTCGACGGAATCGCCCCGAAGGCCGACCAGGTGCGAGCGCTGACGGCGTTCTTCCGGACCGAACCGGTCCACCTCGCCGCGCTCGACCGGCTCCACCGAAGTGCGCCCCCGACGGCCGCCGAGGCGTTGAGCAGGCTTGCGCTTCAGGCGGCCGACTGGCTCACCGGCCCGTTGCGCGACGACCTGCGCGTCTGCCCGGAGCAGGACTGCCGTGGGGTGTTCGCCGACCCGGGCGGCCGGCGGCGCTGGTGTCCGTCACCGGCGTGCGCCAGCCGAGGCCGGGTCCGCGCGCTCAGGGAGCGTCGGCGGGCCGGGTCATGACGGCCAGATGATCCGGCGCATCGGCACCGCGCCCCGGGCGCGCTTGCGCCACTCGCGCGGGTAACCCAGCGAAACCTCTTCGAAGCGGACGCCGTCCGCCTCGGTGGTCCGCGGGATGTGCAGGTGGCCGTAGACGGCGATTTCCGCGCGGTAGCGGACGTGCCAGTCCTCGGTCTTCATCGTGCCGCACCACATCGCGAACTCCGGCCAGTACAGCGGCGCGGTCGGGTGGCGGTGCAGCGGCCAGTGCGACATCAGGATCGTGCCGTGGTCGGCGGGGATCGCGTCGAGGCGCTCGGTGCTGAGCTTCAGCCGGTCTTCGCACCACGCCTGGCGGCTCGGGTACGGGTCCGGGTGCAGGAAGTACTCGTCGGTGCAGACCACGCCGGCCTCCCGCGCCTGACGCAGGGCCTCCTCCAGGGACTTCCCCTCGGCCTGCGGGGTCCGCCAGCTGTAGTCGTAGAGCAGGAACAGCGGCGCGATCGTCAACGGCCGCGGGCCGTGGCCCCAGACCGGGTACTCGTCTTCGGGCGTCAGGACGCCGATCTCACGGCACCGCTCGACGAGGTGCTCGTACCGGGCCTGGCCACGCAGCTGGCAGTCGTCGGTGTTCGTCGTCCACAGCTCGTGGTTGCCCGGCACCCAGACGACCTTCGCGAACCGCTCGCGCAGCGTCTTCAGCGTCGAGATGGTGGCTTCGGCCCGCTCGGCGACGTCTCCGGCGACGAGCAGCCAGTCCTCGGGCGTCTCCGGGACGACCGAGTCGAGGATGGGCCCGTTGCCCTCGTGGGTCACGTGGAGGTCGCTGGTGGCGAAGAGATGTGGCACCCCTCCACCGTAACCACCGCCCGAGTGGGAATTCGCCGGAACCGGGTGTTGCCGGCCAGCATCAGCACTCCGGCGAGGACGTAGACACCCGCCTGGACGTCCAGCAGCACCGCGGACCCGGTCGTCGCGACGAGCGTGCCGGCGAGCAGCGCGCCGACGGTGGTGAAGGTGGCGATGATCGCGAAAGTCGTGCTCAGCACGCGTCCGGCGCGTTCCGGCGTGACCGCGCTCTGGATCTCCGACAGCACCCCAGCGCCGACGACCACCCCGGGCGCGCCCACCAGCACGAACAACCCGACGTACACACCCATCGCCGTGGTCACCGCGGCCAGGTTCCAGATCACCGCGGACAGCAGGCCCAGCACCAGCGAGCCCCAGCCGAGCAGCGCGACCGGCGCCACCCGCCGGGCCACCGTGGCGATGGCGAACCCGGCGGCCAGGCCGCCGAGCGCCTGCACGCCACGCAGCAGGCCAGCGTCGGCTTCGCTGCCGCCGAGCACGTCCAGGACGTAGACCACGAACAACACGAGGAACATGCCCTGCGCCACCGACGTGAACACCAGCGCGAGACCGGTGCGCCACAGCCGCCGGTTGTGCGTGAGCTCGCGCAGGCCGTCGAGCCAGGCCCGCACCACAGGTTCGCGGGCCGCGACCGGCGCCGGCGCGGCCACCCGGCGGAACGGCTTGGCCAGCAGCGCCGCGGCCACGACCAGCACCGCGAGGTACCCGGTGATGACGTCCGCGAGCCCGCCGAAGCCCAGCAGCGCGCCGCCCGCCCAGCCCCCGGCCAGCCGGGCGACACTGCCGTTGACGCTCATCAGCCCGTTCGCGCCGGTCACGTCCGCGACGCCGACCAGCTCCGGGACGAGCGCGTTGCGCGCGGGTTCTAACACCGACGCGAGCGCCGCCTGCGCGGCCATCACGCCGTACACCACGGTGACCCCCGGCTCGGCCAGCAGCGGCAACGCGACGACGGCGAGCCCGCAGCAGACGCCGAACAGCACCGCGCGGCGGTTCCACCGGTCGGCCACGACGCCCGCGACCGGGCTGAGCAGCACCGCGGGCAGCAGGCCGAGCACGATGCTCAGCGCCGTCGTCGCGGCGGAGCCGGTGCGCTGGAAGACGTAGACCGGCAGCGCGACCTGCAGCATCCACTCCGCCGTCTCGCCGAAGAAGGCGGCCACCCACAGCCGGGCGAACGCCGGCACCCCCAGCAGCTGCTTCATTCCTCCGCCTTCCCCGAGTGCTCGATGCGCGGGAACGCCCGCAGGCCGACGTGCACCGGGCGCGCGTCCGGCGGCGCGTCCGTCCGGATCGGGCTCACGTACGGCCGGACCAGGGCGTCGATCGCCTCGGTCAGCCGGATCAGCTCGTCGGGCGTGGCACGCAGCGTGTACGTGTTCAACCCGGACGCCGCGCGCCAGGCCGGGTCGAGGCCGTCGAGCGAGTCCAGGTACCGCTGGGTCAGCTCCTGCTCGTGCCCAAGAGTTGCGCCGACCACGCCGAGCTGGGCGGCCCGGTGCGCCGGCTCGTCGGCCAGCTCCCCCAGCTCGAGCCCGACCTGCCGGGCGCGCCACGGCCGTTCGCGCCCGTCCTCCCCCTCGACCCGCTCGACCAGGCCGTACTGGGCGAGCTGCCGCAGGTGCCAGCTGCAGTTGGACGCGGTCGAGCCGACGGCTTCGGCGCACTCGCTCGCGGTGCGCGGGCCGACGGCTGTGAGGTGGTTGAGCAGGGCCGAGCGCAGCGGGTGCGCCAGGGCGCGCAGCAGCTCGACGTCCTCGATCCGCTTGCGCGGCGGCAGCTCGGCCATCGGTCGCCCCATCTGAAAGAGTCATTTCGAAAGTTCTCTTTCATAGTTGGTCCCGCCCGCGGGTTTGTCAACCGGCTCCGCTAACGTTCGCGGGGCAGCGGCTGCGCCGAGCAGTGACTGCGTCGTCACCCGACCTTGGATGGATGTTGCCCGACCAGCGCGAACTCGCCACCGCCGCCGCCCTCGCCCTCCCCCGGTTCGTGGGCTCGACCGCGCTGTTCCACGCGGCCGTCGCCGAGCGGATGGCCGTCACCCCCACCGAGCTGCACTGCCTGCACCTGCTGCACGGCGGGGTCAGCGACTCGCCGACCGAGCTCGCCCGGCTGCTCGGGGTGACCACCGGCGCGTTCACCCGGCTGCTCGACCGGATGGAGCGGCACCGGCTGGCCGAGCGCGCCAAGGACCCCGCGGACCGCCGCCGGCTCGTCGTCCGGCCGCTGCCCGACCGGATGGCGGAGCTCGCCGAGCTGTACGCGCCGATGGCCCTGTTCGTCGGAGAGCGGCTCGCACACCTCGACCGCCGTCAGCTGACCGCCCTGCTCGAGTTCCTCACCGACGGCACCGCCGCGGCCGAGCAGTCGACCCTCCAGCTCCCGGACGATGTGACCCACGCCATATCCAATTGACTAACTCTACGAATGTTGCGTTAGAGTGGTCGCACTATGAGGAACTGAACCGCGCCCATCCCGCTTCCGAGGCGGCACCCGGTCGAGCCTGACGCTCCCGCGTGCCACGACGCCCGGCGGGATCTCCGCTTCTTCTCATCCGGGCCCGGTGATCGCACATGTCCACCCTCTTTCCCTTGCAGGCCAAGGACGTCGTCTTCGGCTACGGCACCCGCGTCGTCCTCGACGGCGTCTCGCTGACCGCGTCCGCCGGGCAGCGGCTCGGCCTGGTCGGCGAGAACGGCACCGGCAAGTCCACCCTGCTGCGGCTGCTCGCCGGGCTCGAAGAACCCCGCTCCGGCGAGGTGCGGCGCGGCCCGGACGTCGGGTTCCTGCTGCAGGAGCTGCCGTTCGCCCTGGACGCGACCTTCGCCGACGTAATCGACGACGCACTCGCCGAGATCCGCGCCGCCACCGACCGGCTCGAGGAGCTGACCACCGCCATGACCGACCGTCCCGACGACGCGGACGTGCTCGAGGAGTACGGCCGGGTCCTGGAGTGGGCCCAGGCCCACGACCTCTGGGACGCCGACCGGCGCGCCAAGCTCGTCTGCGACGGGCTCGGCCTCGGCGGGGTCGAACCGGACCGGCGGCTCGGCACACTGTCGGGCGGGCAGCGGTCACGGCTCGGCCTGGCCGCGCTGCTGGTCCGGCGGCCGGAAACCCTGCTGCTGGACGAGCCGACCAACCACCTCGACGACACCGCGATGGACTTCCTGGAACGCCACCTCACCGAGCTGACCGGGATCGTGGTGCTGTCGTCACACGACCGGGTGTTCCTCGACGCCGTCTGCACCGACATCGTCGACCTCGACCCGGCCGCGGCCGACCGGCAGGCCGGCGGCGCGGTCCGCTACGGCGGGACGTACACCGACTACCTCGGCCACAAGAAGGCCGAGCGCGCCCGCTGGGAGCAGCGGTTCGCCGAAGAGCAGGAGGAGCTGAAGGAGCTGCGGGAGACCGTCGCGGTCACCGCGCGGAACGTCGCCTACGGCCGTGGCCCGCGGGACAACGACAAGTTCATCCACCACTTCAAGGGCGCCCGCGTCCAGAAGACGATCTCCCGGCGGGTGCGCGACGCCGAGCAGCGCCTGGAAAACCTCGAACGCGACCAGGTGCGCAAACCGCCGGCGCCGCTGCGGTTCCGGGCCGAGCTCACCGGTCATGCGACCGGTGACGGGCCCGCGATCTCGGTGCGCTCACTGGAGGTGCCGGGCCGGCTGAGCCTGCCCCGGCTGGACGTCGACGGCGCGGCGCGGCTGCTCGTCACCGGCGGCAACGGCGCCGGGAAGTCGACGCTGCTGTCGGTCCTGGCCGGGCGGCTGACTCCGGCGGGCGGAAGCGTCCACTTCGGACACGGGGTGCGGGTCGGGCTACTGGAGCAGGACGTCGTGTTCGCCGATCCGGAGCGGACGGCGGCCCGGGTGTACCGCGACGCGCTCGGCGAGGACGCTCCTCCGCTGAGCCACCTCGGCCTGCTCGCGTCCCGGGACCTGCGGCAGCCGGTGGGTGCGCTGTCCGTGGGCCAGCGACGGCGGCTGGCGCTGGCGGTGCTGCTCGCCGAACCGCCCGACGTGCTCCTGCTGGACGAGCCGACGAACCACATTTCGCTGACCCTGGCGGAAGAACTGTTCGCGGCGCTGGAGACCGCGCCGGGCGCGGTCGTCATCGCGTCCCACGACCGGTGGCTGCGCCGGGACTGGGCGGGTGACCACCTGGAGCTGGCCGCCGGCCGCCCCGCCGCAGTATAGGTCGTTATACACCGATCAGGGCGGAGCTTTCACGTGAAAGCTCCGCCCCCGGTGGTCAGAGGGTGATGCCGAGGAGGGCGTCGACGGCGATGCGGATGAGGCCCGGCGCCGCCGGGTCCGTGCCGTCCCGGCGCAGGGCTTCGGTCGCCCACGCGTCCACCGCCGCGAGCGCCTTCGGCGTGTCGAGGTCGTCGGAGAGGTGGTCGCGCAGCCGCGTGACGGTGTCCTCCGCGGACGGTCCCGTGGCGAGCGAGACGGCCTCGCGCCAGCGGGCCAGCCGCGTCTCGGCCTCCGTGAGCAGCCCGGCCGTCCACGCGCGGTCGGCGCGGTAGTGGCCGGCGAACAGGGCGAGCCGGATCGCACCCGGGTCGACCTTGTCGGCGCGCAGCCGGGAGACGAACACCAGGTTCCCGCGTGACTTCGACATCTTCTCGCCGTCGAGGCCGATCATGCCGGCGTGGACGTAGTGGCGGGCGAACTGCCCGTCCTTGGCGACGGCTTCGGCGTGCGCCGCGCTGTACTCGTGGTGCGGGAAGATCAGGTCCGACCCGCCGCCCTGGAGGTCGAACCCGAGGCCCAGCCGGTTGACCGCGATCGCGCTGCACTCGATGTGCCAGCCGGGCCGGCCGGCGCCGAGCTCGGACTCCCACGACGGCTCGCCTTCGCGGGCGGCGCGCCACAGGAGCGCGTCGAGCGGGTGGCGCTTGCCGGCGCGGTCGGGGTCGCCGCCGCGCTCGGCAAAGAACTTCGCCATGGTCGCCTCGTCGTAGTTCGACTCGTAGCCGAACTTCCCGGTCGCCGTGTGGTCGAAGTAGACGTCCGGGAACTCCGGGTCGTCGGCCCGGTACGCGCTGCCGTTGGCCAGCAGCTTCGCGATGACCTCGACGATCTCCGGGATGCTCTCGACGGCGCCGACGAACTGCTTCGGCGGCAGCACCCGCAGGGCGACCATGTCCTCGCGGTACAGCGCGGTCTCGCGCATGCCGAGCACGACCCAGTCGTCGTGGTCGCGCTCGGCGCGCTCCAGCAGCGGCTCGTCGATGTCCGTCACGTTCTGCACGTAGTGGACCTCGTGCCCGTTGTCCCGCCACACCCGGTTCACCAGGTCGAAGGTGAGGTACGTGGCGGCGTGGCCCAGGTGCGTGGCGTCGTAGGGCGTGATGCCGCAGACGTACATCCGGGCGGTGGCGCCGGGCGCGGTCGGGCGGATCTGCCCGGTGGCCGTGTCGTGGAGCCGCAGCGGGCGGGGGGTGCCGGGAACGCGGGGCACGTCGACCGATGACCAAGTCTGCATACCCTCGACTGTAAGCGTTCGTTCCGGCGCCCTCCCGCCCGGTGGGAGTCGTCCCCCACGTGGAGCAGTTGCTACTCCCGGCGTGCTGCGTTCGCCCTGATCGCGTCGCGGACGAACACGCCGATGCCCGGCCGCTGTTCGTCCTCGCGGACCAGGAACGCGAGCTGAGCCGGCTCTGTGACGTACAGCTCACCGATCCGCCGCTGCGTCGTGTAGGAGCACTCCCCCATGACCCGGCTCAGCATCGTCCGGTGCTCCTCGGCGAGGTCCATCGCCTCGGCGCCGTCCGGGGCGCCGCCCGCGTCGAGGAGCGCGGTCAGCCGGCGCACCCAGTCCTGCCGGGCCGCCTCCCCCGCCGCCAGGTCCTCCTTGGACGGTGTGGCCGCGCCCTGCCACTCGGGCGTGTTCCCCCATCGCTGCGCGGCTTCCTCCGCGTAGCCGGCCGGTTCCGTGAACCCGCCGAACACTTCGAACTTCTCTTCGGGCGTCAGTGCGTTGCCCATGGCTCTCGCCTCCATCACACGATCGACGGCCGCGACCATCCGCCCGAGCTCCCCGATGCGCTCGACCAGCAGCTCCCGCTGGCGTTCCAGGTGCGCGTCGGCGTTGATGCCCGGGTCGTCGACGAGGGTCGCGATCGTCTCGAGGGGGAACCCGAGCTCCCGGTAGAACAGGATGCGCTGCAACCGGTCGAGATCGTCGTCGTCGTAGCTGCGGTACCCCGACGGCGTCCGCCCGCTCGGGCTGAGCAGGCCGATCTCGTCGTAGTGGTGCAGCGTCCGGACGGTGATCCCGGCCAGCGCGGCGACCTTGCCCACGGGGTGGCCCATCGTTGCCCCTCCTCTTCCGGCCGGTGTGGCCCTTGCGGTGCCCACCGTGGTGCCTCACGCGACGTGAGGGTCAAGCGTCACCCTTCCGTAGCCGTCGTCGCGCGGCGGGCGCGGTTAGCCTGTCCCGATGAGCACGGAGGTCGCGGTGGGCAGCGCGGGCGTCGTGTTCGTGCTGGTCGCGGTGGTCCTCTTTGGTCTGCTGCGCCGGAAGCGGCGGCCGGTCCCCGGCACCCGGGCGGTCTTCGGCTCCCTCCCGCGTGAACCACTCTCCCCCGTGCGCCGCGCCGCGCTGCTGTCCCGGATCGAAGACGCCTTCGCGGCCGGCCGGTTCTGCGTCCTGCTCGGCGGCAGCGGCGTCGGCAAGACCCACCTGGCCGCCGCGTTCGCCCGGGAGAGCCGCTCTCCCGTGGTCTGGATCGCCGCGGAGGACACCGGGAACGCCGTCCTGACGTACGCGGAGCTGGCCGACGCCGGACCGGACGCCGAAGCGGCCGCCCGCGCGGGCCTGGCCTGGCTCGACGGCCTCGACGACGCGCTCGTGGTCTTCGACGGCGCCACCGACCCGGACGCGCTCAACCGGTGGCTGCCCGCGCGGGCCCGGGTGCTCGTGACGACGACCGTGCCGGACTTCGAGGTCCTCGGCGGCACGGTCCCGGTCGGCGGCTTCGCCGAGGCCGAGGCGACGCGGTTCCTCGACGCGCGGACGGGCGGGGAGTCCACTCCGGACGTGGTCCAGGAGCTGAGCTGCCTGCCGCTCGCGCTGGCCCAGGCGGGCGCGGTGCTGCGGCGGCACGGCCTCGCGGGGTACCTCGACCGGCTGCCGCACACGCCGCCGCTGGAGCACGAGCCGGGTGAGGCCCTCCCGGCCCGCGTCGAGGACACCACGCTCGCCGCGCTGCGGATGGTGGCCACCCGGGACAGCCGCGCGCTGGTCGTCGCGGAGCTGCTGGCGGTGCTCGCGTCGCGGGGCGCGCGCCGCACGCTGGTGCACCGCGCCGGACCGGACCCGGTGGCGGTCGACGCGGCGCTCGCCGGCCTCGCCGAGGCGTCCCTGGCGGAGTTCGACGTCCGCGACCAGGTCGTCGTGATGCACCGCCTGACCCAGCGGGCCGTGCTGGGCCGCCTGCACGCGGAAGAACGGCTGGCGCCGGCTCTCGACCGGGCGTTCGCCGTGGTCGAGGCGGGCGACCCGGGTGTGGACCTGGTCGGGCATTCCGCGGCCCTGTGGCGGCACTTCCGCGCGCTGCCCGCCGCCGAGCTCACCCCACGGCTCGGCCGGATCCTGCGGCTGCGCCGGCGCGCGGTCGAGGTGCTCGCCGAGGCGGGCGCGCTCGCCCAGGCCCGCACGCTCGGCCGCGAGGTGCTCGCCGACCACCACGCCTACCTGCCCACCGGCCACGAGGACACCGCCCTCGCCGCGCGGGCGCTGTACCGCGCGGGCGAGCGGGTGCCCCGGGCCGGGTGACGCGGGTCAGCGTCGCCGGGTGCGGAGGTAGTCCCCCACCACGGCCGCGCCGAGACCGTCGAGATCCGGCGCCACCACCCGGCCACCCGACCGGCGGGCGATCACGTCGACGAACGCCGTCAGCCGGGGGTCGTCACCCAGGCGGAACACCGTGATCGACGCGCCCAGCTTGGCCAGCCGGTCCACTTCGGACAGTGTCTTGTGGAGGGTCCGGGGCTGGGGCGGGTAGTCGAAGACCGCCTCGCCGTCCGGTTCCAGGTGCGCCGTCGGCTCGCCGTCCGTCACCATCAGGACCACCGGCTGCGCGTCCGGATGCCGCCGTAGGTGCTGGCCGGCCAGCAGCAGCGCGTGGTGGGCGTTCGTGCCCTGCTCCCACGCCCCTTCCAGCCCGACCAGCTCCGGCAGCTCCACGGACATCGCGTGCCGGCCGAAGGTGATCAGCTGCAGCGCGTCGTTGCGGAAGCGGGTGCTGATCAGCTGGTGCAGCGCGAGCGCGGTGCGCTTCATCGGCAGCCAGCGGCCTTCCTGCACCATCGACCACGACGTGTCGACCAGCAACGCCACCGCGGCGCGGGAGCGGTGCTCGGTCTCCACCACCTCGACGTCCTCGACGTCCAGCCGGACTGCGCTCTCCCCCACCGACACCGACCGCAGCACGGCGTTTCGGATCGTCCGCGGCACGTCCCAGGGCTGCATGTCCCCGAACCGCCACGGCCGCGACGCCCCGGTCGGCTCACCCGCCGCGCCCGCCGACTCGGTCTCGCGGTCGCCGGTCTTGCCGCGCAACGCGTTCACGATGTCGGACAGCGCTGTCTCGCCGAGGCGCCGCAACGCCTTGGGCGACAAGCGAAGCGTGCCGTCGGCGGCCCGTTCGAACAGGCCCTGGCGGCGCAGCTCGCGCTCCAGTTCGGACAGTCGCCGGGCGTCGACCCCGGCGTCCTTGCCGAGCTGGCGCTCGAGGGATTCGAGATCGATGTCCTCCAGCCGCGCGCCCGGGTAGGACTGGCTGAGCTGCTCGGCCAGCGCGTCCAGCTCGGCGAGGTCGGCCATCGCCTGGGCGCCTTCGCCCATGCCCAGGGGGTTCTTGCCGCGGAAACGCTCCGAACCCGTCCAGTCTTCGCCCGGCCGGGCGGCTTGCAGCTGAGCGTCCAAATTGGCCAGTTGCTGCGCGAGCCGCGGGTCGCCGAAGGCCTGCTGGGTCAGCTCGGCCAGCTCCGCGCGCTGCTCGGCGGACATCGAGTTGAGCATCCGCTGGGCCGCGGCGGACCGCTCGGCAAGCGCGTCGATCAGCTCCTCGACGGTGCGCGGGTTCTCCGGGAAGAACTCGCCGTGCTTGCCCATGAAGTCTTCGAAGCGCTCCTGGATGTCTTCGGCGCCCTGGGCGTGCGCGGCGAGCAGGTCGTTGAGGTCGGAGAGCATCTCGTTGATCCGCTCGACGTCCTCGGGACCGGCGTTCTGCAGGGCCTGCTTCATGCCCTGGAACCGCGACTCCATCAGCTCCTGGCCGAGCAGGTCCCGGATCTGCTGGTAGTTCTCCCGGCCCTGCTCGGACCGCCAGTCGTAGTTCGCCAGCTCGTTGACGGCCGCGGCCGTGCCCGGCGGAAGCGCGTCCAGCTGCGCCTCGCGGAAGCGCGCTTCGTCGTCCGGGTCGGGGAACAGCTCACGCCGCTCCGCATCGAGGGCCTCCTGCAGCAGGCGCTGGACCTCCTGCAGGGTGCCGTCGAGGTTGTTGCGCCGCTGGATCTGCGACCGGCGCTGCCACAGGCGCCGGGTGAGCTCGTCCAGGCCCGAGGTGCGGTCGGTGCCGCGCCGCAGGAGCTCCTCCAGCGCGGACCGCGGTGACGACCCGGCCATCACCTCGCGGCCGATCTCGTCGAGCGCGTCCCGCAGGTCGGCCGGCGGCGCGAGCGGGTCCGGCCCGTCGTGCCACGGGCCGTAGGAGTAACCGTCGGGAAGCGGGACCGCGGTCATCGGCCGTAGACGGTGGTCGTGTCGTCGGAGTCCTTGGCCAGGCGCCGGGCCAGGAACAGCGATTCCAGGGCGAGTTCGACGGCCGCCGCGATGCGCCCGGCCGGTTCGTCGGCCTGGACGCCGGCGCGCAGGGCGACCTCGTGCAGCACCGGCAGCTCCGGCAGGGCTTCGAGGACGTCCTTGCCCGGGACGCGCTCGCCGGTGGCGACCAGGTGGCCCTCGGCGACGGCGTCGGCCAGCGGCCGCAGGTCCAGCCCGGCGAACCGCTCGCGCGCGGTCTCGGCGACGGCGCGGCGCAGCAGGTGCACGAGGTGCTCGATCTCGCGGCCTTCCTCGCCGGGCTCGAACTCGATCTTGCCGCGCAGCACCGACGGGACGGCGTCGAGGTCGACCGGCCGGGCCACGGGGGGCTCTTCCCCGGTCAGGGCCGAGCGGCGCAGAGCGGCGGCCGCGACGGTTTCGGCCGCGGCGACGGCGAAGCGCGCCGACACGCCGGAGCGCTGGTCGATGACCGGCGATTCACGGAGGTTCCGGACGAACCGGGCGAGGACCTCCAGCAGCGGCTCGCCGACCTCGGCGACCAGGTGGGCCTCCTGCCGGACGACGGCGACCTCGGACTCGACGTCCAGGGGGTAGTGCGTGCGGATCTCGGCGCCGAAGCGGTCCTTCAGCGGGGTGATGATCCGGCCGCGGTTGGTGTAGTCCTCGGGGTTCGCGGTCGCGACGAGCAGGACGTCCAGCGGCAGCCGCAGGGTGTACCCGCGGACCTGGATGTCGCGCTCCTCCATCACGTTGAGCAGCGCGACCTGGATGCGCTCGGCGAGGTCGGGCAGCTCGTTGATGGCGACGATGCCGCGGTGGGCACGCGGGACCAGGCCGAAGTGGATGGTCTCCGGGTCGCCCAGGCTGCGGCCTTCGGCGACCTTCACCGGGTCGACGTCGCCGATCAGGTCACCCACCGAGGTGTCCGGCGTCGCGAGCTTCTCGGTGTAGCGCTCGGACCGGTGGCGCCAGGCGACCGGCAGGTCGTCCCCGAGCTCGGCGGCGCGGCGGATCGACGCGGGCGTGATCGGCTGGAGCGGGTGCTCACCCAGCTCGGAGCCCTCGATGACGGGCGTCCACTCGTCGAGCAGGCCGGCGAGGGTGCGCAGCAGGCGGGTCTTGCCCTGGCCGCGTTCACCGAGCAGGACGACGTCGTGGCCGGCCAGCAGCGCGCGCTCGAGCTGCGGCAGCACGGTGCGGGAGAACCCGACGATGCCGGGCCAAGCGTCTTCGCCCGTCTTCAGGGCGTTCAGGAGGTTGTCGTGGATCTCTTGCGCGATGGGCCGCGGCTCGTACCCGGCCGCGCGCAGGGCCCCGGCGGTGCGGGGAAGAGCGTCTGGAACAGCGTTCACCCGTTCGACGCTACTGCCGGATCGGCGGCCCGTCGACGTGGAGCGACTCCAGCGTGGGCGCGCACCCGCGGCGGGAGGCGGCCCGGTAAAATAGGGCGTCGTGTGCCGACCCAGTGCGACCTTCGCCGTCTGGTCCAGTGCGTGGCTGAACGGAGCCGCCGCGTCCGACGATGTGCTCGACGCCCTGCTCGCGTGGGGTGAAGCCCATGACGTCGTCGCTGCCGACGCGGCCGCGGCGGAGGCGTTCACCCTCCCGCTGGCCTTCAACCGGGCGGCCACCCCGGTCCAGCTGCTGATGGCCCTGCGTTCGCAGGGAGCGAAAAGCATGCAGCTGGTCCTCCCGGTCCCGGGCGACGTCCGCGGCCTCGGCGGCGGCGGCCCGTTCACCGAAGCGGCGTTGCGCGCCGGCGACGCGCTGGTGCTCGCCGACCTCGGTTTCGGGCTGGTGCCGGAGCCGATCGCCGAAGGCCTGGTGCGCTGGACGGTGTATTCGGTCTCGGCGGCGCCCGCGCCGGAGTTCGTCGGGCTCGCGGAGGCCGAGCACGGCCTGACGGACGCGATCCGCAACAGCGCGGGCGCGCTCCAGGCGCTGAACGTGGCTTCCGACCGGCCGGGCGTCCGTGCCGAGCTGTCGGCGCACCTGCGTTCCCGCCCGGACGTGGACTGGCCGGCGGGCACGCCCGGGCGGGCGTTGCGGGTGCTGCAGCGGGCGGAGGAGATCGCGGCGATCCTCGCGATCGCGTCGTCGGACGACCCGGGCGGCGCGTTGTCGGCGTCGGCGTCGAACCTGCGCGCGCAAGCCCTGCGGCCGCTGTCGGACGCGGTGCGGACGGCCCGGTGCGCGGCGGTGAACGAGGCCGTGCGGGTGTTCGCGGAGCAGACGGCCCGCGAGGGTTAGCGGGCCGGGCGCTTCGCCGGTTCGCAGCAGGCCACCGCGCACGGCGCCCCGTTGACCGTGCAGCCCGCTGCCGGAAACGGGGACAGCTTCCGCGGCTTCACCCCGTGCGTGTGCTCGCGGACCAGCTCGACCACCAGCTCCGCGAACCGCGGGTCGCTGCCCGCCGTCGCCGCGCGGGCGAACGCCATGCCGTGCTCGGCCGCTCGCTCGGCCGCTTCGTTGTCCAGGTCCCAGATCACCTCGAGGTGGTCGGACACGAACCCCACCGGCGACACGACCACGCCCGGGACCCCCGCCGCGTGCAGCGCGTCGATGTGGTCGACGATGTCCGGCTCCAGCCACGGCACCTGCGGCGGCCCGGACCGCGACTGCCAGACGACGTCGTACTCCTCGATGCCCGCTTCGGCCGCGACCAGGCGAGCCGCCTCCGCGATCTGGCGGGAATACCGACCGCCGCCCTCGGCCGGGGGGCCCGACGCCCGGTCTGCGCTCGACGGGACCGAGTGGGCCGTGAACACCGTGCGGATGCCCGGTGCGTTCCCGAGTGACGCGTGGGCCGCGCGGACGCCGTCCGCCACCGCCGACACGAACAGCGGGTGGTCGAAGAACTGGCGCAGCTTCACCAGTTCGGGTGCTTCGGCACCGACCGCGGCCCGGGCGCGCTCGATGTCTTCGTCGTACTGACGGCACGCCGAGTAGCCGCCGTACGCGCTCGTCGGGAAGACCAGGATCCGCTGGGCGCCCGAAGACGTCAGCGATTCGAGGGTGTCCTCGACCATCGGGTGCCAGTTCCGGTTGCCGAAGTGCACCGGCAGGTCCATCCCGGCGGCCGAGAGCTGCTTCTCGACCGCGGCGATCGCGTCGCGGTTCAGCTTGGTGATCGGCGAAACCCCGCCGAAGTGCCGGTAGTGCTCGGCGACCTCGAGCAGCCGGTCGCGGGGCACTCCCCGGCCCCTGGTGACGTTCTCGAGGAACGGCATGACGTCTTCGGGCCCTTCCGGACCGCCGAACGAAAGCCACAGCAACGCGTCGTATCCCACCCCTGCCATCTTGCCGATGTGGCGGCCCGCACGCTGACGCGGGCCGGTTATGAATCGACCGGTCCAAAACCCTGGTACGGTGGTCGCATGGCCAGGCCACGGGAGTTCGACGAGTCCGCCGCCGTCGAGAGCGCGATGAACGCGTTCTGGGACCGCGGCTACGAGGCGACGTCGACGCAGGACCTGTGCGAGGCCACCGGGCTCGGGCGCAGCAGTGTCTACAACACCTTCACCAGCAAGCGGGCCCTGTTCGGGCGGACGTTGGCGCACTACAGCGCCCGCGGGCTGGCCGGCCGGAAAGCGGTCCTGGACGGCCCCGGCACCGTGACCGAACGCATCGCGGCGATGTTCGGCGAGATCATCGAGGAAGAGCTCGACCACGGCCGCCGCGGCTGCCTGGTCGTGAACACGCTCGCCGAGCTCGGCACTCCCGACGACGAGATCGGCGAAGCCCTGCACCGCGACACCGCCCACCAGCTCGCCCTCCTCGCCGAGTGCGCGCGGGAAGGCGTCCTCGACGGCAGCCTGCAGCCCGGCCGCGACCCGGCCGACGTCGCGGAGTACCTGCTGAGCACCATTTCCGGGCTGCGCCTGATGTCCCGCCGGGGCGCGAGCGGCGAAGCCATGCACGCCGTCGCGGACCTCGCCCTCGCCGCCGTCACTCGCTGAGCCCCGCCCGACGACCGTCCAGTCGTGCCGCAATTTTGAACCGTCCGATACAGAATTGAGGAGACCCCGTGCCCCTGGCCGTCTTCGTCCTCGGGCTCAGCGTGTTCGCGCTGGGCACGTCCGAGTTCATGATCACCGGCCTGCTCCCCGGCATGGCCACCGACCTCGGCGTGAGCATCCCCGACGCCGGGCTGCTGATCTCCGCGTTCGCCATCGGCATGGTGGTGGGCGCGCCGCTGCTGGCGATCACCACGCTCCGGCTCCCCCGCCGCCGGACGCTGCTGGCGCTGCTCGCCGTCTTCCTCGGCGCCCACGTCGTGGGTGCCCTCGCCACCGGGTACGCGCTGCTGTTCGCGACGCGGGTCGTCGCGGCGCTCGCCTGCGCGGGCTTCTGGGCCGTCGCGGTGGCGACGACGATCGCGCTGGTCCCCGTCGAGCGGCGCGGGCGCGCGATGGCGGTGCTGGTCGGCGGGCTGACCGTGGCGAACATCGCCGGGGTGCCCGCCGGCACGTTCATCGGCCAGCACGCGGGCTGGCGGACGGCGTTCTGGGCGGTGGCGGCGGTGACGCTGCTGGCGGCGGCCGGGGTGGCCGCGCTGGTGCCGGAGACGACCGGCGGCGGACTGGACGTCCGGACGGAGCTGCGGCTCTACCGGCGGGGCCGGGTGTGGCTCGCGCTGGGCGTGATCGCGTTGTGCCAGGCCATGATCTTCGCCGCGTTCAGCTACCTCGCCCCGCTGCTGACCGAGACGGACGGCCTGCCGGAGTCTTGGGTCCCGGGTGTCCTCGCGCTGTTCGGCGTCGGCGCGCTCATCGGCATCACGGCCGGCGGGCGGCTGGCCGACCGGCACCCGTTCGCGACGCTCTACGGCTGCATCGGGCTGGCGCTGGTGTCCCTGCTCGTCCTCGCGCTGACCACCGACCCGGTGGTCGCCGTCGCGGCCGTGCTCGTCTTCGGGGCCGCCGGGTTCGGCGCGAACCCGGCGTTGAACGTGCGGACCTACGCCGTCGCCGGCGGCACGTCGACCCTGGTCGGCGCCAGCACGACGGCCGCGTTCAACGTCGGCAACACGATCGGGCCGTGGCTGGGTGGTGTCGCGATCGGCGCCGGTCTGGGCTTCCCCAGCGTGGCGTGGACCGGGATCGCCCTCGGCGCGGCGACGGTGGTCGCCCTCACGGTCGCGGTCGCCGTCCAGCGGAACGACGACCGCGAGCCGATCACCGTGTGAGGCTCAGATGCCGAGGGCGTGGACCCCGCCGTCGACCATGATCATCGAGCCGGTCGTGGCCGGGAGCCAGTCCGACAGCAGCGCGCAGACGCTCTTCGCCGTCGGGTCCGGGTCCGAGCTGTCCCAGCCGAGCGGCGCGCGGTCGCCCCAGCCGTCTTCGAGGTCCGAGAAGCCCGGGATCGACTTCGCGGCCATGGTCTTCATCGGGCCCGCGCTGACCAGGTTGACGCGGATGCCCTGCGGGCCCAGCTCCTTGGCCAGGTACCGGTTGACCGACTCGAGCGCGGCCTTCGCGACACCCATCCAGTTGTAGACTGGCCACGCGACGCGGGCGTCGAAGTCCATGCCCACGATCGAGGAACCGCGCCCCAGCAGCGGCAGGCACGCCTTCGACAGCGACATGAACGAGTACGCCGAGACGTCGATGGCGACCTTGACGTCGTCCGCTGGCGCGTCGAGGAACGGCGCGCCGAGGCAGCTCTGCGGCGCGAAACCGATCGAGTGCAGCACGCCGTCGAGGCCGTCGACGTGCTCGCGGATGTTGTCCGCGAGGCCGTCGAGGTGCTCCTGGTTGGTGACGTCCAGCTCGATCACCGGCGCGGGCTGGGGCAGCCGCTTCGCGATGGTCTTGACCAGCGACATCCGGCCGAAGCCGGTGAGCACGACCGTCGCCCCTTCCTGCTGCGCGATCTTGGCCGCGTGGAAGGCGAGCGAGGCGTCGGTGATGATGCCGGTGATCAGCAGGCGCTTGCCTTCGAGCAGTCCGGGCACGGGTCCTCCAGGTCTTGGGTTCGGGAAAACTAGAGAAGGGTCAGTGGCCGAGGCCGAGGCCGCCGTCGACGGGCAGCACCGCGCCGTTGACGTAGCCGGCTTCGTCCGAGGCCAGGTAGCGCACGGCGGCGGCGATCTCCGACGGCTCGGCGTACCGGCCGGAGGGCACCTGCGCGAGGATCTGCTTCTTGCGGTCCTCGGACAGCTCGTCGGTCATGTCGGTGTGCACGAACCCCGGCGCGACGACGTTCGCGGTGATGTTGCGGGAGCCCAGCTCACGGGCCAGCGAGCGGGCGAAGCCGACCAGCCCGGCCTTGCTGGCCGCGTAGTTGGCCTGCCCGGCCGAACCCGAGAGGCCGACGACGGAGGAGATGAAGACGAACCGGCCCCACTTGCCGCGCAGCATCCCGCGCGACGCGCGCTTCGCGACCCGGTAGGCGCCGGTCAGGTTGGCGTTGATCACGCGCTCGAACTGGTCGTCGCTCATCCGCATCAACAGCGTGTCATCGGTCAGGCCGGCGTTGGACACCAGCACCTCGACCGGGCCCTGGTGCTCCTCGACCAGCTTGAACGCGGCGTCGACCTGCTCGGAGTCGGTGACGTCCGCCTGGACCCCGAACAGCCCTTCGGGCGCGCCCGAACCACGGTGCGTGACGGCGACCTGGTGTCCCTGCTCCGCGAGGTCCCGGGCGATCGCCAGACCGATGCCCCGGTTGCCCCCGGTGACCAAGACCGACCGTCCCACTGTGTTCTCCCTCTTCGTCGACCGTGCGCGGCTGTCGGGCACGAGGTTATCGGCAGCTCCGCCGGGCCGCGCACCCGCGCCCGGGGTGTCCGCGACCGTCCTAAGCGGGTGTTAGGAACTGCCCTCCGACCTTGCTGGTTACCCGCTGGTTGGTCACCGTGAGTCGCAACACAGGAGGTCGACGATGACAACCCGGATCAGCGGCGCCAGCACGGGGGCCGTCAGCGAGAAACGCGTGATCGGCAACGTGCTGCGCGGCTCCATCGGCAATCTGGTCGAGTGGTACGACTGGTACGCCTACGCGGCGTTCACCACGTACTTCGCCAAGTCGTTCTTCCCGACGACCGACACCACGGCCGCCTTCCTCGGCACCGCCGCGGTGTTCGCGGTCGGGTTCCTCATGCGCCCGCTCGGGGGCTGGATGCTCGGCCGGTTCGCCGACCGGTTCGGCCGCCGCAGCGCGCTGGTGCTTTCGGTCACGCTGATGGCGGGCGGGTCCCTGCTCATCGCCGTCACGCCGAGCTACCACACGATCGGCCTGGCGGCGCCGATCCTGCTGCTGGTCGCCCGGCTGATCCAGGGCCTGTCGGTCGGCGGTGAGTACTCGACCTCGGCGACGTACCTGTCCGAAGTGGCCACGCCGGGCAAGCGCGGCTTCTACTCCAGCTTCCAGTACGTGACGCTCTACGGCGGCCAGCTGCTCGCCCTGGGCCTCCAGCTGATCCTGCAGGGCCTGCTCACCGAACAGCAGCTGACAGCGTGGGGCTGGCGGATCGCGTTCGGCGTCGGCACGGTCGCCGCGCTCAGCGTCATGTGGCTGCGGCGCGGGATGGACGAGTCCGAGAGCTACACGCGTGAAGCGGACGAAGCCAAGACGACCGGCGAACGCGGCACGCTGCGCGCGCTGGCCAAGTACCCCAAGGAGATCGCGCTCGTCGTCGGCCTGACGCTGGGCGGCACGGTGGCCTTCTACACCTTCGCCACCTACAGCCAGAAGTTCCTCGAGAACACCGCCCACATCCCGCGGCGCACCGTCACGATCATCCTGTTCTCGGCGATCCTGCTGGCGGCGATCCTGCAGCCGCTGGCCGGGAAGCTGTCCGACCGGATCGGCCGCCGCCCGCTGCTGCTGTTCTTCGGCATCGCGGGCACGCTGCTCACCGTGCCGATCATGACGCTGATGGGCTCGACCCGGAACCCGGTCGGCGCGTTCCTCCTCGTCCTGGCCGGGCTCGTCGTGGTGGCGGGGTACACGTCGATCAACGCGATCGTGAAGGCCGAGCTGTTCCCGACGAAGATCCGCGCCATCGGCGTCGGCCTGCCCTACGCGCTGACGGTCGCGATCTTCGGCGGCACCGCGGAGCTCATCGCGCAGGCGCTGAAGAGCGCCGGGCACGAGTCGGTGTTCTTCTACTACGTCGCGGGCTGCGTCCTCGTTTCCCTGATCGTCTACGGCACAATGCGGGAAACTTCGAAGACGTCCGAGCTCGAAGAGCGCTGAGAAAGGGATGACCGTGCGCGTGCTCCTCGTCGAAGACGACGCGGGGGTCGCCGCCGCGCTCGCCGAGTCGCTGCAGGCGCGCGGTCATCCCGTCACCAGCGTCGGCCGCGGGGCCGACGCCCTGCACGGCCACCGCGACGCCGACCTCGTCCTGCTCGACCTGGGCCTGCCCGACATCAGCGGGCTGGACGTGCTGCGCAAGATCCGCGCGGTCTCGCCGGTGCCGGTGATCGTGCTGACCGCCCACGGTGACGAGCGGTCCGTGGTGCGCGGCCTGCGTCTCGGCGCGGACGACTACCTGGTCAAGCCGGTGCGGCTGGCCGAGCTCCTGGCCCGGATGGACGCCGTCGTGCGGCGCGCGGTGGCCCGCGACGCGCCGGCCGGCGACGTCGTCCGGTTCGAGGACGTCGAGATCGACCTGCGCGCCCGCCGGGTGCGGGTCGCCGGGAACGACATCTCCTTGACGCACAAGGAGTTCGAGGTGCTGGCCGTGCTCGCCGCGCGGCCCGGCACCGCGGTCAGCCGCCAGCAGCTGATGGACGAGGTGTGGGGCGACGCCTACCTCGCGGTGTCGCGCTCGCTCGACGTCCACCTGACCGGGCTGCGCGCGAAGCTGGACCGGCCGGGACTGCTCACCACGATCCGCGGCTTCGGCTACCGGCTCGGCCGGGACTGACCCCGTGCGCGCCCGGCTGCTCGTCGTCCTGGTCGCCCTCGCCCTCGCGGTGGTCGCCGCGTTCGCCGTGCCGCTGCTGACGTCGACGGCCGAGCAGCGGACCCAGGAGCTGGTCATCTCCCGCACCGCCGACGTCGACCGGTTCGTCGTGCTGGCCCAGCAGGCCGTCGACACGCGCGACCCGGCGGCGCTCGCCGCCGACGCGGCCCGCTACGCCGAGCTGTACGGCGAAGGCGTTGTCATCGTCGACGCCCGGCGCGTGCCGCTGGTGCAGGCGGGCGGGCTGACCGCGGCCGACCCGGCGGTGCACACGCTGGTCGAGGCGACGATGCGCAACGAGCCGGCGCCCCGCGTCGACCGGCTCGGCCCGTGGTCAGCCGAACCGGCCTACTTCGCGCGGCCGGTCGGCACCGGCACGCGGGTGTCCGGCGTGGTCGTGCTGCGGGCGTCGGTGACGGCGGCGGCCGCGGACGTCGCCACCCGCTGGGGCACCATCGGCGCCGGCGCGCTGCTGGTCGCGGTGGTGTTCGTGCTGTTCGCCGTGGTGCTGGCCCGGTGGATGGTGCGGCCGCTGCACGAGCTGGAGACCGGGGTGCTGGCCGTCGCCGCCGGGCACCGCGCGCACGTCCCGGAACGCGCCGGGCCGCGTGAGCTGCGGTCGCTGGCCGGGGAGGTCAACCGGATGTCCGAGGCCGTGCTCGAAGCCGCCGACCAGCAGCACCGGCTGGTCGCCGACGCTTCGCACCAGCTGCGCAACCCCTTGGCCGCGCTGCGGCTGCGTGTCGACTCGCTCGCCGGGCGGGTCGAGGGTGACGAGGCCACCTACCGCGCGACCGTCCCCGAGGTCGAACGCCTGGAGAAGCTCCTCGACGGGATGCTGGCGCTCGCGCTGGCCGAGAGCACCGCCACGCGCGTCGCGGCCGGGGGCGCCGACGAGTCCTGCGACCTGGCGTCCGTGCTCGCCGAACGGGTCGACGCGTGGCGGCCCGTGGCCGACGACGCCGGTTCGGGGCTCGTCCCGCCACCGGGCCACGATGCGCCGGTGACCGTCCGCTGCCCCGAGGGCGAGCTCGCGCAGATCCTCGATGTGTTGCTGGACAACGCCGTCCACTACGCCGGGCGCGGCGCGAAGATCACCACGGACTGGGAGGCGGGCGCGGACACCGCGACGCTCGTCGTCCGCGACGACGGGCCCGGTCTGTCCACTGAGGACAGAGCACGGGCCACCGAACGGTTCTGGCGCGCGGGTGGTGAGGGCGCGCCGCGCGGCACCGGGCTCGGGCTGGCCATCGCGCAGCAGCAGGTGCGCACCCGGGGCGGGGTCCTGGACCTGCGCCAGGCCGAGCCGCACGGCCTCGAAGCCCGCGTCACGCTGCCGCTGCGGGAGGCGCCGCGATGACCTTCACCCGCCGCACCGCCCTGCTCGGCGGCCTGGGTCTCGCCCTGGCCGGCTGCTCGACGTCCGGCTACACCGGCGCCGAGCGCGCGGTCACGATCGCGGCCGGCGAGCGCGGCGGGTTCTACCTGGCCTTCGCCGAGCTGCTGGTCACGGAGCTGAGCCGCGCGGAGCCGCTGCTGCACGCCACCGCCGTGCCGACCGAGGCGAGCGTCGCCAACGTCGGCCTGGTGCAGCGCGGGCAGGCCGACCTCGGGCTGGTGCTCGCCGACGTCGCCCAGACCGCGCTCGGCGGTGGCGCGCCGTTCGGGGCGCGGGTGCCGCTGCTCGCGCTGGGCCGCGTCTACGAGAACTACCTGCAGCTCGTGGTGCGGGCGGACGGGCCGGTGCGCCGGCTCGCCGACCTGGCGGGCCGGCCCGTATCGCTGGGCGCGGGCGGCTCCGGCGCGGCCCAGCTCGGCGAGCGCCTGTTCGCCAAGGCCGGCGTCACCGTGGACGCCCGGCACCTGCTGTTCGACGACGCCGTCCAGGCGCTGGCCGGCCGCCGGATCGACGCCATGCTGTGGTCCGGCGGGGTGCCGACCCCGAAGCTCGCCGACCTCACCCGGACGACGCCGATCGCGCTCCTCCCGCTCGACACGCTCGTCCCGCCGCTGCGGGCGGCGTACGGACCGGTGTACGACCAGGTCCAGGTGCCCGACGGCGCGTACCGCGGGGTCGGGGCGCTGGGCACGATCGGCGTGGCGAACCTGCTGGTGTGCTCCCCCGCGCTGCCCGCCGACGTCGCCACCGCGGTGGTGCGACTGCTCGTCGAGCGCGCGACCGCCCTGGTGCCCGCGGAGGCCGTCGGGACGCAGTTCCTCGACGTGCGGACGCTGATCGGCACCCAGCCGGTGCCCCTGCACCCGGGCGCGGCGGCCACCTACCGGGCCCTGCACGGCTGACCGCTAGATTGGCCTTCGTGACCGCACCCCGCCGCCCGATCGTCGAGATGCCGCTGCGTGTGCGCTACCACGAGTGCGACGGCCAGGGCATCGTGTTCAACGCCCACTACCTGGCCTATGTGGACATGTGCGCGTTCGAGACGGAGAAGGCGCTGTTCGGCTCGCACGAGGAGTTCCTCGCCCAGGGCACCGACGTCGTGGTCGCGGAGGCGAACCTCAAGTACCGCGCGCCCGCCCGCTACGACGAAGAGCTGGTCGTCTCCCAGTACCTGAGCCACCTCGGGACGACGTCGATGATCTTCGACTTCGAGATCCGCCGCGCCGGGACACTCGTGCTGGCGGCGAACATCCGGTACGTGTTCATCGACCCGGCGACGCTGCGGCCGGCGGCGCCCCCGGACGCCGTCCGCAAGGTCTACGCGGCCCTGCTGCCCGAGGCCTGAGCCGTGTTCCGCGTTCTCTTCTACCAGCCGGAAATCCCGCCTAACACGGGCAACGCGATCCGCCTCGCGGCGAACACCGGGTGCGAGCTGCACCTCGTCGAGCCGCTGGGGTTCACGCTGGAGGACAAGCAGCTGCGCCGGGCCGGGCTCGACTACCACGACCTCGCGCGGGTGCGGGTGCACGCGTCGCTGGCGGAAGCGTGGGAAGTGTTGCTGCCGGCGAAGGTCTACGCGTTCAGCGCGTCGGCGACGCGGCTGTACACGGACGTTTCCTATGCGGCCGGAGACGTGCTGCTGTTCGGGCCGGAGTCGGTGGGCCTGCCCGACGCGGTGCAGCACGCGCCGGAGGTGACCGACCGCGTCCGGCTGCCGATGCTGGCGACGAGCCGCTCGCTCAACCTGGCCAACACCGCGGCGATCACGGTCTACGAAGCGTGGCGGCAGAACGGCTTCGCGGGCGCGTGATCACCGTCCGGTAGGTTCGCCCGATGCGACAGCAGTTCCTGGGGGCGCTCATCGGCGCCGCGTTCGGCACCGTGTTCGTCCTGGTCAACTCCGGCCCCCCGGTGCCGGCGGCGCTCGCCTGGGTGCTGCGCGCCCTCGCCGTGCTGGCGCTGGCGGCCGTGGTGGTCCTCGGCGTCCGCGCCGGCGGCCGCCCGACGCTCGAGGGCCGGCCGATGTTCGGGCCGAGCTACCGGGTGATCGTGATCGGCGAAGTGGTGCTGCTGGTCGCCGGGTTCTTCGTGCTCAGCCTGCTGGACGCGCCGGTCCAGGCGAACGTGGCGTGGATCGCGACGATCGTCGGGCTCCACTTCGTCGCGCTGGCGGCGGCGTGGAAGACCCGCTCGATCCTGGTGGTCGGGGTCGTGCTGACGGTGCTCGGCGTGGTCGGTCTGGCCCTGCTCGGCAGCGCGGCGGAGTGGGTCCCGTTCGTGAGCGGCGTGCTCTCCGGGGTGACCCTGCTCGGCGGAAGCCTCTACGGCGTCCGCCGAGCCTGAGTCACGGGAGTCTCTGGCCGAAGAACAGGCTCGCCGCCGCGCCCATCATCAGGATGAGCGTGCCGACCACCACCCACGGCTTGCTCGCGTCGGCGTCCTTGATCTCGTAGCCGATCTGCTCGCCGAGGTCGCCGTAGACCTTCTTCAGCTCCTCGGCACTCGCCGCCTTGTAGAAGTCGCCACCGGACAGGCGCGCGATTTCGCGCAGGGACTCGTCGTCGACGCTCACCGGCTGGGCCTTGCCGTCGATGTCGACCGAGCCGTGCGTGGTGCCGAACGAGATGGACGAGATCGGGACGCCGGCCTGCTTCGCCGCCTGGGCCGCCGTGTAACCGCCGCGGGCCGCATACAGGTCTTCGGGCACCGTCTGCTTGCCGTCGGACATCAGCACTATGCGAGCCGGGGGCGGGCCGTCGGCGCCGCCGACGACGCTGGAGAAGCTCTCCACCGACTGCAGGGCCGCGAAGATGCCCTCGCCGGTCGCCGTCGACTGGGCCAGCTTGAGGTTCTCGATCGCCTTGATCACGCCGTTGCGGTCGGTCGTCGGGTTGACCAGCACCGTCGCCGTGCCCGCGAACGAGATCAGGCCCAGGTTGATGCCCGGGGTCATGTTCTGCGCGAACTGCGTCGCCGCGTCCTGCGCCGCCTTCAGCCGGGTCGGCGCGACGTCGGTGGCCTCCATCGACAGCGACACGTCGATCACCAGCATCACGGTCGCCCGGTTGCGCGGCACCTTCTGCTCGGCGGTCGGCCCGGCCAGCGCGACGGTGAGGATGAGCAGCGACAGCACGATCAGCACCGCCGGCAGGTGCCGCACCCAGCCCTGGCTCTTCGGCGCGACCTTCTCCAGCAGCGCCAGGTTCGCGAACCGCATGGTCCGCTTCCGGCGCGCGCGCTGCGCGAGGACGTACCCGACGGCGACCGCCGCGACGGCGATCAGCAGCAGGAACCACCACGGCGCGGTGAACCCCGTCAAACTCACGCGACACCCCCCGACCAGCGCCGCTTGCGGGCCACGACGAACCGCACCATGTCGGCGATCCAGTCGGCGTCGGTGCGCAGCGTCAGGTGGGCCGCGCCCGCGCGGCGCAGGCCGGCCGCCACCAGCTGGCGGTGGGCGTGGGCCGCGGCCCCGAACTCCTTGCGCAGCAAGGCCGACGCGTGCACTTCGCGCTGTCTTCCTGTCTCCGGGTCGGCCAGCACGACGGTGCCCACCTCGGGCAGGTCGATGTCGCGCGGGTCGAGGACTTCGATCGCGATCAGCTCGTGGCGCCCGCCCAGCGCGCGCAGCGGCCGCTCCCAGGTCGGCTCCCCGAGGAAGTCGGAGATCACGACGGCCAGGCCACGCCGCCGCGGCGGACGGCGCAGGGCCTCCAGCGCCTCGGCGAAGTCGCCCCGGGTGCCTTCGGGCGCCCGCGGGGTCTGGACGACCTTGCGGATCAGGCCGCGCGCGTGCGCCAGGCCGCCGCGGGCCGGGATGCGGGTGGTCTCCGCGCCGTTCGACAGCAGCGCGCCGATGCGGTTTCCGCCGCCCCCGGTCAGGTGCGCGACCGCGGCGACCGCGCAGACCACCAGGTCACGCTTCTCGCAGAGCGCCGTGCCGAAGTCGAGGCTCGCCGAGAGATCGGCGACCACCCACGTCTCCAGCTCACGGTCGGCGACGGTCTCGCGGATGTGCGGGGTCGTGGTGCGGGCGGTGACGGCCCAGTCCATCCGGCGCACGTCGTCGCCGGGCTGGTACGGCCGCGCCTCGCCGGGCTCGGACCCCGGCCCCGGCACCAGGCCGAGGTGGTTGCCCTGCAGCAGCCCGTCGAGCCGGCGGCGGACGTCGAGCTCCAGCGTGCGGAGCCCGGCCTCCATCCGGTCGCCGCGCAGGATCGGCGGCGCCCACGAAGGGCGCTCGCCCTTCTCGTTCTTCGCCATCGCCGGGTTACCTGACCGGCGCGCCCGCCGGGACCGGGCCGCCCTGGCCGGCCCCGCCCTGCGGCCGGGCCGAGACCTGCGGCAACGGCACGGTCTGCAGCACGCGCGTGATGATGTGGTCGATGGGCACGCCGTCGGCGAGCGCGTCGTAGGACAGCACGAGCCGGTGGCGCAGCACGTCCGGCACGACGTCGACGACGTCCTGCGGCAGCACGTAGTCACGGCCGCGGACCAGGGCCAGCGCCCGCGCGGCGGCGATGATGCCGAGGCTCGCGCGCGGCGACGCGCCGTAGGACACCCAGCCGGCGACGTCGGCGAGGCCGTGCTCGTTCGGCGTCCGGGTGGTCAGCACCAGGCGCACGACGTAGTCGACGAGGGCGTGGTGCACGAACACCTGCGCCGCGACGCCCTGCAGCCGGACCAGCTCGCCCGGGCTGAGCACCTCGTGCGGGGTGGGCGGGGTGACGCCCATCCGGTAGATGATCTCGCGCTCCTCCTCGGCGGAGGGGTACTCGACGAGGATCTTGAACAGGAAGCGGTCACGCTGCGCTTCCGGCAGCGGGTACACACCCTCGTTCTCGATCGGGTTCTGGGTGGCCAGCACGAGGAACGGGTCGGGCATCGGGAACGTCTGCCCGCCGATCGACACGTGCCGCTCGGCCATCACCTCGAGCATCGCCGACTGGACCTTGGCGGGCGCGCGGTTGATCTCGTCGGCGAGCACGAAGTTCGCCACGACCGGGCCGAGCTCGACGTCGAAGCGCTCGGCGCCCTGGCGGTAGATCCGGGTGCCGAGGATGTCGGCGGGCACCAGGTCGGGGGTGAACTGCACGCGGGAGAACGACCCGCCGACGACCCGGGCGAACGTCTCCACGGCCAGGGTCTTCGCGACGCCGGGCACGCCTTCGAGCAGCAGGTGGCCCTTGGCCAGCAGGCCGACGAGCATCCGCTCGACCAGGCGGTCCTGGCCGACGATGATCCGCTTGACCTCGAACACGGTCCGCTCCAGCAACTGGGCGTCCCGGGCCGGCGTCGCGGGCTGCTGCCCGTTCCCGCCCTCGGCGTAGCCGGGCTCGGTCACTCTGCCTCCTCAAATCCGTGCGCCGCCCCCGCGACGGTGATCACGCGGTGCGACCGTACTGCGTCCCCCGGGCGTTCGTCCGTCCGGCACGCGGACGCGCTGCTGGCCCGTGGGTAGCCAACACCTTCCCCGGTGTGACATCTGTGAAGCAGGCGCTCAGCGGTGGTGCTCGAGGTCTTCGGGCGTGTCGATGTCGTCCGCTTCGCCCCGTTCGGCGGGGACGTCGGTGATCCGCAGCGCGGCGAGGGTGCGGCGCAGGGCGGCGTTTTCCAGCTGCGCGGGCAGGGCGTCCCGCAGTGCGGACACCCGCCACGCGCCGAGCAGCCACTGCCGCGCCCCGGCGGCGTCCACGAGCACCGCGCCGTCCCCGTCGCCGATCGCCGCCACCAGCCGGTCCACTGTGGACCGGCGGACGCCCGGCAGGTCGGCGGCCAGCACGGCGACCGCCTCGACGTCGCCGGGCACGAACGCGAGCCCGGCGGCCAGCGCGGCCACCGGGCCGCTGCCGGGCACCGGTTCGCGGGTCCACACGACGTCGAACCCGGGCCGCCGCGGGCCGACCGCGATGACGCGCTCGGCGCCGTCGAGGGCGTGGATCGCGCGGGCCAGCAACGGTTTCCCGCCCACCGGCAACGCCGGCTCGTCCACACCGGACAGCCGGCGGGCCGAGCCGCCGGCCACCACGATCCCCGCGTAGCGCATCCGGAGAACCCTAGCGGCCCAGCACGAGGTAGGTGAAGCCCAGCACGCCCCGGTAGTGCCCGACGTACTCGCGCAGCCGCCGGTCCAGCCACTCCCGCACGTCGCCGGCCCGCGGGTCACCGGGGTGCGCCGACAGCCATTCCCGCCACCCGGCGCGCGAGGTGGACTCGAAGTCGTCCCATTCGAGCTGGTCGGCGGTGCTGAGGTGGTGCACGTGCCAGCCGGCCGCGCCGGCGGCGTCGACCAGCTCCGGCAGGGTCAGCATGTCCGGGCCGAAGATCTCCAGCGCGGCCGGGTTCGGCGGGGCGGCCCAGAAGCCGTCGCCGTAGAGCAGCCGGCCGGACGGCACGACCCGGGCGAGCCCGTCGAGCGCCGCCTTCGTCGAGCCGAAGATGTGGGCGGCCCCGATGCAGAAGGCCCGCTCGGCGGGACCGTCCCAGGTCGCGGCGTCCGCCTCGGTGAAGTCCACCGCCAGGCCACGCTCAGCGGCCGCGGCCCGCCCGCGCTCGAGACCGGTCACGTCGGTGTCGACGCCGGTCACGCGCAGGCCGGGCGCGCGGGCGGCCGCCCGCAGGAGCAGCTCGCCCCAGCCGCAGCCGAGGTCGGCCAGATGCCCCTCCCCCAGCGCCATCCGGTCGAGCAGAAGCTCGGCGTGGGCCTCGGACAGGGGTGTGTTCCAGCGCATCCGGGTGCGCCGCAGCGCGTTCAGCTCGTCGTCCATCGGGCGATCCTGGGGCCCGGACGGCGACGGCGTCGACCGGGTTTCGGGCATACTCGGCCGGTGACCTACACCGTCGAGCCGCGGGTCGACGCCTACATCGACGCCCTGCCCGCGTGGCAGCAGGCGATCTGCCGGGAGGTCCGCGAGCTGGTGCACGCGGCGGACCCCGAGGTGGTCGAGACGATCAAGCGCACCCGGCAGCCGTACTTCGTCCTGGACGGCAACATCTGCGCCCTGCTGGCGGCGAAGGACCACGTCAACGTCTTCGTCTACGACGGCGGCATCGTCCCGGACCCCGAAGGCATCATCACCGCCGGGCACGACAACAAGACCGCCCGGACGGTCGCCTTCCGCGAAGGCGAGCCGATCAACGCGCCCGCGCTCACCGCCATGTTCCGGCAGATCATCGCGAACAACCGGGCCGGTGGCTGGCGCAAGCTCAAGCGCGAGCAGACGGGCTGACCGGCGCTCAGCCGACGAGCCGGGTCGCGTACGGCATGATCCCGCCGTAGCGCACCGGCGCGATCCGGACCCGCAGGCCGGACTGCGGCGCCTCGACCATCTGGCCGCCACCGAGGTAGAGCGCGACGTGGTGGATGCCGCCCGCGCCGCCCCAGAACAGCATGTCGCCGCGGCGCATCTGCGACAGCGGGACCCGGCGGCCCGCGGTGTACTGGTAGCCGCTGTAGTGCGGCAGGCCCCGGACCCCGGCGAACGCGTAGATCATCAGGCCGGAGCAGTCGAAGCCGATCTTGTTGTAGTCGCCGTAGCGGTCGGCGACACCGCCGTCGCGGATGCCGCGGGTCGGGCCGCTCGCGTTGCCGCCGCCCCACGCGTAGGGCAGGCCGACCTTGGACAGCGCCCGGGCGATGACTGCCTCGATGGATGTTCCCGCCGAGCCGGTCGGCCCCGCCGCCGGCTTGCTCGCCGGGCGGCCACCGCCGCCACCGGAGGAACCAAGCGCTGCCTGTCGGGCGCGCTCGTCGTCCTCGCGCTGCTTCTGCGCGAGCCAGTCCTGGTAGCGCTGCCGCTGGCCCTGCAGGCCGCTGACCTTGGCCTGCGCGGTGTAGAGCTGCTGCTCGACGTCGGCCTTGTTCTTCTCGAGCTGGGTGTTCTGCGTCGCCTGGCTGTCCTGCGCGCTGATCGCCCTGGCCTGCGCGGAGTCCGCGCTGGTCTTCGCCTCGCGCGCGGCGTCCTGCTTCTGCTGCGCGATCTCGGCGGCCTTGCGGGCTGCGGAGTCCTTGTTCGACTTCTCGGTCTGCGCCTGCTGGAGCCGGTCGAGGGCGTTGAGCCGGTCGCCGCCGACGGCGTCGAGCAGCTGCGCGCGGGCGAGCATGTCCTTGGGGCTGTCGGCGCTGAGGTACGCCGAGAGCGAGCCGACCGTGCTGCCCTGCTGGAAGCTGGCGGCGGCGAAGGTCCGGAGGTCCGCGCGGGCCTTCTCGATCGCGCCGGCCGCGGCGTCGGCCTCGGTCCGGGCGGCCTTGGCGTCGTTCTCCGCCTGGGTCGCCGCGTCCTGGGCGGACTGCAGGTCGACCAGGGCCTTGTTGGCCTCTTCCTGCTTGAGCTCGACGTCGTCCTGCAGCTGTGACAGCTTCTGCTCGGCCTGGGCGAGCTGGTTGGTCAGCTTGCCGACCTCACCGGCCTTCGCGTTCGCCTGGGCCTTGCTGGAGTTCAGCTCCGAGTCGCTCGGGTTGGGTGGCGGCGGGGGCGCGGCCAGGCCGGTGCCGCCCGCGCCGAACAAGATCACCAGGACCAGGGTGCTCACGGTCAGTCCACGGCGCCCGCTCGGCACACACCAGCCCCTGCGCCGTTCCGGCACGACCGCCACCTCCGCTCACCTGCGCACATCGCGCGTCACTGCAGTCACACCACTATCACAAGCATCACCGGAAACTTACACACCGTAGGCACCAATTCCCCTTATTGAGGGACCCCCGGCGCGGATGGCGCAGCCCACACCGCGTGTCGTCTTGAACCCCAAACAGGACACGCGTACTGTTTGAAGCACCGCGAGGTGTGCCATCCCGAATCCGGTCCTACGGTGGGGGTGCGCAAGACTCGCCAGCACCGAACCCGACCGAACTGACCTCAGGACTCGACCGCCGCACCGGCGCGGAAGTCCATGCCACTGGAGTTAGACGTGACCGCACCTGCCAGCAAGGACAGCTTCGGCGCCAAAGACACGCTGAAGGTCGGCGACGCCTCGTACGAGGTGTTCCGCCTGAACAAGGTCGAGGGCGCCGAGCGCCTGCCGTACAGCCTGAAGGTCCTGCTCGAGAACCTGCTGCGCACCGAGGACGGCGCGAACATCACCGCCGACCACATCCGCGCGCTGAGCTCGTGGGATCCGAAGGCCGACCCGTCGATCGAGATCCAGTTCACGCCGGCGCGCGTGATCATGCAGGACTTCACCGGTGTCCCCTGCGTCGTCGACCTCGCCACCATGCGCGAGGCCGTCACCGACCTCGGCGGCGACCCCGACAAGGTCAACCCGCTCGCCCCGGCCGAGCTGGTCATCGACCACTCGGTGATCATCGACGTCTTCGGCCGCCCCGACGCGTTCGAGCGCAACGTCGAGATCGAGTACGAGCGCAACCGCGAGCGCTACCAGTTCCTGCGCTGGGGCCAGGGCGCCTTCGACGAGTTCAAGGTCGTCCCGCCGGGCACCGGCATCGTGCACCAGGTCAACATCGAGCACCTCGCCCGCACGGTGATGTCGCGCAACGGGCAGGCCTACCCCGACTCCTGCGTCGGCACCGACTCGCACACCACCATGGTCAACGGCCTCGGCGTGCTGGGCTGGGGCGTCGGCGGCATCGAGGCCGAGGCCGCCATGCTGGGCCAGCCGGTCTCCATGCTCATCCCGCGCGTCGTCGGCTTCAAGCTGACCGGCGAGATCCCGGCCGGCGTCACCGCCACCGACGTCGTGCTCACGATCACCGAGATGCTGCGCCGCCACGGCGTGGTCGGCAAGTTCGTCGAGTTCTACGGCGAGAGCGTGGCCGCGGTGCCGCTGGCCAACCGCGCCACCATCGGCAACATGAGCCCGGAGTTCGGCTCCACCGCGGCGATCTTCCCGATCGACGAGGAGACCGTCCGCTACCTCAAGCTGACCGGCCGCTCGGCCGAGCAGGTAGCACTGGTCGAGGAGTACGCCAAGCTGCAGGGCCTCTGGCACGACCCGTCGCACGAGGCGGCCTACTCCGAGTACCTCGAGCTGGACCTCTCGACGGTCGTCCCGTCGATCGCCGGCCCGAAGCGCCCGCAGGACCGCATCGAGCTGTCGGACGCGAAGTCGTCGTTCCGCAAGTCGATCCACGACTACGTGGACGGCGAGGAGGCCACGCCGCACACCAAGATGGACGAGGCCTCCGAGGAGTCCTTCCCGGCCAGCGACTCACCGTCGCTGTCGTTCGCCGATGACGACGCCGCGCCGGTGACCTCGTCCGCCGCGAACGGCGCGTCGGGCCGCCCGAGCAAGCCGGTCAAGGTCTCGACCTCCGACCGCGGTGAGTTCGTGCTCGACCACGGCGCCGTGGTGATCGCCTCGATCACCTCCTGCACCAACACCTCGAACCCGTCGGTCATGCTCGGCGCCGCGCTGCTGGCGCGCAACGCCGTGGACAAGGGCCTCGCGGTGAAGCCGTGGGTCAAGACGTCGATGGCGCCGGGCTCGCAGGTCGTCACCGACTACTACACCAAGGCCAACCTGTGGCCGTACCTGGAGAAGCTGGGCTACCACCTGGTCGGCTACGGCTGTACCACGTGCATCGGCAACTCCGGCCCGCTCTCGGACGAGATCTCCGCGGCCATCCAGGAGAACGACCTCACCGCGGTTTCGGTGCTCTCGGGCAACCGGAACTTCGAAGGCCGGATCAACCCCGACGTGAAGATGAACTACCTCGCGTCGCCGCCGCTGGTCATCGCCTACGCGCTGGCCGGCACGATGGACTTCGACTTCGCGAACCAGCCGCTGGGCCAGGACAGCGACGGTACCGACGTCTTCCTGAAGGACATCTGGCCGACGGCGCAGGAGATCCAGGAGACCATCGACTACGCGATCACGCAGGAGATGTTCACCAAGGACTACGCCGACGTCTTCGACGGCGGCGAGCGCTGGAAGGCGCTGCCCACCCCGGAGGGCAAGACCTTCGAGTGGGACGCCGAGTCCACCTACGTCCGGAAGCCCCCGTACTTCGAGGGCATGACGCCGGAGCCGGCGGCGGTCACCGACATCTCCGGCGCGCGGGTGCTCGCGAAGCTGGGCGACTCGGTCACGACCGACCACATCTCCCCCGCCGGCGCGATCAAGCCGGGCACCCCGGCCGCGCAGTACCTGACCGAGCACGGCGTGGAGAAGAAGGACTTCAACTCCTACGGCTCGCGGCGCGGCAACCACGAGGTGATGATCCGCGGCACCTTCGCGAACATCCGGCTGCGCAACCAGCTCCTGGACGACGTGCAGGGCGGCTACACCCGCGACTTCACCCAGGACGACGCCCCGCAGTCGTTCATCTACGACGCGGCGCAAAACTATGCTGCGGCCGACATTCCGCTGGTCGTGCTGGGCGGCAAGGAGTACGGCTCCGGCTCGTCGCGTGACTGGGCGGCCAAGGGCACGTCGCTGCTGGGCGTGCGCGCGGTGATCACCGAGTCGTTCGAGCGCATCCACCGGTCGAACCTGATCGGCATGGGTGTCATCCCGCTGCAGTTCCCGGCGGGCGAGTCGGCCGAGTCGCTGAACCTAGACGGCACCGAGACGTTCGACATCTCGGGCATCACGGCGCTGAACGACGGCGACACCCCGCGCACCGTGCACGTCACCGCGACCAAGCAGGACGGCAGCAAGGTGGAGTTCGAGGCGGACGTCCGCATCGACACCCCGGGTGAGGCGGACTACTACCGCAACGGCGGCATCCTGCAGTACGTGCTGCGGAAGATGACGCAGGCGTAAGGGTTTCCGCGTTTGTGAAGGCCTCCCCGCTCCCGGAGCGGGGAGGCCTTCGCTCGTTTCCGCCCGCGGTGAACACGGGCCCGGCCGGGCTCGGCGATCACTACAGTCGCCTCCCATGGGGACGATCACGACACGCACCGTCGAATACCCGGCCGACGGCCTGACGATGGTCGGGCACCTCGCGGTCCCGGCCGGCGACGGCCGCCGTCCCGCGGTGCTCGTCGGGCCCGAAGGACCAGGGCTCAACGACTTCCAGCGCGGCCGGGCCGACGCCCTGGCCGAGCTGGGGTACGTGGCGCTGGCCTTCGACCTGCACGGTGGCCGCTGGTTCACCGACCCGCAGGAGATGCTGGCGCGGTGCCTGCCGCTGCTGGAGGACCCCGACCGGCTCCGCGACATCGGCTTCGCCGCGCTCGACGTGCTGCGCGCCGAACCCCGGACCGACCCGGACCACGTCGCCGGCATCGGCTACGGCACCGGCGGCGCGGTCGTGCTGGAGCTCGGGCGCGCCGGGGCCGGCCTGCGCGCGATCGCCACGGTCAACGGCTTGATCACCGGCCGGCCCGGTGAGGCGGCGCGCATCCGCTGCCCGGTGTGGGCCGGGGTCGGGTCGGAGGACCCGATCCAGCCGCCGGAGCAACGCGAGGCGTTCGCCGCCGAGATGCAGGCCGCGGGCGTCGACTGGCGCCTGGTCACCTACGGCGGCGCCGAGCACGCGTTCCACCACCCGCCGCTCGGGACCGGCCAGACCGTGCTCCCCGGCGTCGGCTACCACGCCCGGCACGCCGAACGTGCCTGGCGCGACGTCCTCGCCCTGCTCGCCGAATGCCTGCCCGCAGCCGAGTGAGCCGCTAGGCGGGCACGGCTTCCCAGCGCACGCTGGAAACCGAGGGCTCCAGCGAAAGCCGCGACACCGCCGACTCCATCTGGGCGTCGTCGCGCTGGTCGGCGGCCAGCTCGGCGCGGACCTCGACCGTGCGGCTCTCCGGCTGGTCCGTGCTCAGCACCGACAGCAGCCGGAAGTCCGTGCGGGCCAGCGCCTGCACGAGCAACGCTCGCACGTGCGCCTCCGAGTCGTCGCGGGTCACCGCCTGAAACTCGTAGCGGGCGGGGGTTTCCTCGCCCGAGTCGGGGCGGCGGTCGACGACCCGGCCCAGCGGCCGCAGCACCACGTTCACCCCGACCACGACGGTGGTCCCGGCCGCCGCGACCACGAACAACCCGGCGCCCGCCAGGGAACCCACCGCGGCGGAGCACCACAGCGTCGCCGCCGTGTTGAGGCCGCGGACGTTGAGGCCGTCGCGCATGATCACGCCGGCACCGAGGAAGCCGATGCCCGAGACGATCTGCGCGGCCACCCGCGTCGGGTCGGCGTCACCGCTACCGGACAGACCGCCGAAGCCGTGGGCGGACAGCAGGACGAAGAGCGTCGCGCCGACCGCGACCAGGGCGTTGGTGCGCAGCCCGGCCATCCGGGCGCGGAACTGGCGCTCGAACCCGATGACGGCGCCCAGGCCGACGCCGGCGCCGACGCGCAGCAGCATTTCGAAGATGGTCATGTCCGACTCGTTTCCGGCGTGCGCGCACTGCCGGACAGGAGGAGACCGGACGCTATCAGCCCAGCCGGAAGCCTCCGGTGAGCGCACGCCCGGTCGTCCGCTGACTGTCCGCTGGCATGTGCCGCTCACCTCGCTTCCGGTGCTCGTAGTTGATCAACCACACCACTGTAACCGAAACCTGCGGGTCAGGGCTGTGATGATCACTACGCCCAGTGCCGGCGCAGGTGCGGGACGAGGTCTGCGGCCGCTCGTCGGGGAGCAGGCGCTCGAACTGCCGGGCCGCGTCGAGGGTGCCGAACACCGGGCGGACGAAGGCGTCCAGGACCTCGTCCGGCACCCGGTCCGGGTGCTCGTAGCCGCCGCCGAGCGCACCGGTCCGGGCCCGCTGCGGCGTCGACGACCGGGTCGGCGCGGAGGGGGCCGTCGAGGGGCCGGATCCCCGCCGCGCGCGTGGACCTCTTCGCCCACGTGCTGCTCGCCGGGATGAACGAGATCGCGTTGCCGGCCGCCCGGGCCGACGACCACAAAACCGCGGTCGCCGAAGCCGAGGCCGCCGCCGGGGATCTGCTGGACCGGCTGCTCGGGACATGAGAACGGGCCGGGGCGACAGCGTCACCCCGGCCCGGTCACATCGGGCTTACGGCGTTTCGAACGGCTGGACGTTCGGCTGGAAGACCTGGCCGTTGGCCGGGACCTTCAGGTCGATCAGGTAGTCCGCCACGGCCTTGTCGACGCCGAGGGCGTCACCGAGGATGCAGTGGCCGAACGCGTCGACCGACAGCAGCCGGGTGTTGCCCAGCTGCGCCGCCATCCGCTGGGCGAACTTGTACTGCGTCGCCGGGTCGTAGTAGTTGCCGACCACGACGACCGGGACGTCGGTCTTCGCCTGCCACGGCCCGCGGTAGGCGTCCGGCTTCTTCGCCGGCCACACCGGGCAGGCCGCCGTGTCGGCGAAGGCCTGGTAGCGGCCGAAGGTGCGCGACTCGCGCTCCCACTTCGCGGCGATGTCCGGCACCTGCTCCTGCTTGATCTTGAACGGCTTGTCCGCGCAGTTGACGGCGAAGTACGAGTCGTCGCTGGTGTAGGGGCTGTCCGGGGCCAGGTCGGCGAGGCCCTGCTGGCCGCCGGTGAGCGCCTTCAGCCCGCGGGCCTGCAGCGTCTGCGCCTGCGCGCCCGCCGGGTGGATCGCGGTGTAGAGCACCTGCAGGTCCTCGGCCAGGGCGGGGAACCTCGACGGCGAGTACAGGATGCTCGAAACCGCGCCGGTGAACGCGTTGATGTCCAGTGGTTCGCTGCCCGGGAGGGTGATCGGCTGCTTGCGCAGGTACTCGCGCAGCTCGTCGAACTTCGCCCGCGGGGTGCCGTCGCTGAACGCGCACTTCGGGCCGGCCTGGTCGCACCGCTTCAGGAAGCCGTCGAGCGAGATCTCGAAGCCCTGCGCGCGCTGCCGGTCGTACTCGACGCCGTCGCTCGTGCGCAGCTTCGGGTCGACGTTGCCGTCGATGACGATCGCCCGGGACTGCTTCGGGAACATCGAGGTGTAGGTCGAGCCGATCAGCGTCCCGTACGAGAAGCCGACGTAGGTCAGCTTCCGGTCGCCGACCGCCGCGCGCAGCGTGTCGAGGTCACGCACGACGTCCTTGGTGGACATGTGGTTGAGCAGCGAGCCGGCGTTGTTCTTGCAGAACTGGCCGTAGTCGCGGTAACTGGCGAGGGTGGCGGAGATCTGGGGGCGGCTCAGCGGCACCGCGACCTGGGCGCCGAAGACTTCGTCCGCGTCCTCCTGGGTGGTGAAGCACCGCAGCGGGTTGCTGTCCCCGACCCCGCGCGGGTCGAACCCGATCAGGTCGAAGCGGTCGAGCACCGGCGGCTGGAAGATGAACGGGCCGCTGATCGGCATCCGCAGCCCCGAGCCGCCGGGGCCGCCGGGGTTGAGGAACAGCGAGCCGACGCGGGCGGCGGGTGTGCGGGCCGCGCGCTTGAGCAGGGCGATGTCGATGGTGCCCAGCGACGAGTTGTCGTGGTCGATCGGCACGCGGTAGCGCGCGCAGCTGTAGAACTTCACCTCGTCCGCGGGCACCCCGGCGAGGGTCGCGGACGGGCAGGCGCCCCAGCTCACCGGGGCGGTCGCGCCGACCACGGCCGGCTTGACGGCGGCGTCGGTCGCGGCGGCGGCGGTGCCGGTGGCCCCGGCCACGCCGAGCCCGGCCACGAGTGCCCCCACCAGCGCGAACGAGCGCACCCGGCCCTTTGTGGATCTCCGCACGACGTCTCCCTCCCTAGGTCACGCACTCGCCGCGCGTTCACGACGTCACGGCGCGTTACCCGGGTGAGACTGGCACAAATCGGTGAATACCGTCACCGTCCGAAAGGATGGTGGAAACCTATCGAGTGATGCGGTCCAGGAGGAAAACGGGCAACGGGCGGCCCGCCTCCTTCTGCTCCATCGCGTAGCCCGGCCAGAAGGCGAGGAGCTCCCGCCACATCGCGGTGTACTCCTCGCCCGTCAGCTCGCGCGCGACCACCTCCGCCGGGCGGCCCGCCAGTGCGACCGAGGCCTTCGGGTTCGTGCGCAGGTTGAGCGCCCAGGCCGGGTCGTTCGGGCGGCCCCAGTTGGACGCCGTCAGCACAAAGCCGTTGCCGTGCGGGTAGTAGAGCAGGTTGGTGCTGCGGGGCAGCCCGCTCTTGCGGCCGGTCGTCGTGAGGCGCAGGGACGGCAGCCCGGCGAGCGCGACGAGGCTCACCCGGCCGCCGAACGCCCGGTGCAGTTTTTTGTCCGCCCACACGACAAACCGAGCCGAACGCATCAGCCACGGCTTCGTGCCGACGGCCCGGGCCAGCGCCCGGAGAGGATTAGCCACGCACGGATCTTGCCAGGCTCACCCCGAACCGCTGCTGGGAGTCGGTCCACCACCGCTCAAGCGCGAACCCGGCCGCGGCCAGCTCGGCCTCGACCCCGGCGGGCCGGAACTTGGCCGAGATCTCGGTGCGGATGTGCTCCCCTTCGGCGAAGGCCACCGTCAGGTCCGCGCCGGGGATGTCCACGGTCAGCGCGCGCGGCGCCCGCAGGCGCATCTCGATCCACTCGTTTTCGGCATCCCAGTGCGAGACGTGCTCGAACTCGTCCGGGTCGAAGTTCGCGCCGAGCCGCGTGTTGATCACCCGCAGCACGTTCTTGTTGAACTCGCCCGTCACGCCGGCCGCGTCGTCGTACGCACGCTCGAGAACGCCAGGATCCTTCACCAGGTCGGTGCCGAGCAGCAGCCACTCCCCCTCGGCCAGGACCTCCCGCACCGACCGCAGGAACGCCGTGCGGTCGGCGGGCAGGAAGTTGCCGATCGTGCCGCCGAGGAAGGCCACCACCCGCGGCTGCCCGCCGGGCAGCAGGTCGAGGTGCTGGGTGAAGTCGCCGACGACCCCGCGGACCGTCAGCCCCGGGTAGTCCTTCGAGATCGCCTCGGCGGCTTCGGCGAGCGCGGACTCGGAGACGTCGAGCGGGACGAACGCCTCCAGCGTCCCGCTCGCGGTCAGCGCGTCGAGCAGCAGCCGGGTCTTCTCGCTCGACCCGGACCCGAGCTCGACGAGCGTGTGCGCGCCGGTCAGCTCCGCGACGTCACCGGCGTGCGCGGCCAGCACCTCGCGCTCGCTGCGGGTCGGGTAGTACTCCGGCAGCTGGGTGATCTTCTCGAACAGCTCACTGCCGTCGGCGTCGTAGAACCACTTGGGCGGCAGCCACTTCTGCGCGGCGGTGAGCCCGGCGACGACGTCCGCGCGCAGCTCCGCGGTGACGGCGTCGCCGGAACGGTGGTGGTCGAGATCGACTTCGGTCATCGGGACAGGCCTTCCAGGTTCAGGGGAAGCAGTTCGACGGGCCGGCCGCGCCGGACGCGCACCGCGTGGTGGTCGGGAACGGGTTTCCAGCGCGGATCGCCGTCACACGGTTCGGACGCCAGCAGCACACCCGTGGGTGTCTCCAGCACCGACAGCGCGTGCGTCCAGGTCGTGCCGATCAGCGTTTCGCCGTCGGTGAGCAGGAAGTTGAGCCGGGAGCCGGGTGCGGCCGCCTCGACGGCGGTGGTCAGCCCGGCCACCGCCGTCAAAGGGTCTTCCCCGGCCGCGAGCCGGGCGCGCAGCAGGCCCCAGAGCACAACCGAGTCCGTCGGCGCCTCCAGGGTCAGCAGCTCGGTGACCGGCAGGGTCTTGGCCAGTTCGGCCAGCGAGTCCGGGAAGCCGCGGACGACGCCGTTGTGGCTGAACAGCCACCGGCCCGTGGTGAACGGCGCCGCGGCCGCCTCGGTCACCGGCAAGCCGGTGGTGCCGTTGCGGGCCGCGGCGACGAACGCGTGCGCGGTGAGCGCCGCGGCCAGCGGCGGCAGCGACTCGTCCGTCCACAGGGGTGTCGAGCGACGGTGCCGCAGGGGCACCGCGCCCGGTTCGAGGTACCAGCCGAGCCCGAAGCCGTCGGCGTTCACCGTGCCGCCGCCCCGCATGTCCGCCGGGGCGTAGGACTGCACCAGCAGCGAATGCGGCGCGCGGAAAACGGCCTCGGCGGGGGAAACGGGCTCGCCGAGGTAGGCGATGTGCCTGCACATGGCGCCTAGCCCACCTCGCTCCGGGCCGCGTCACGTGCCGTGCGGAAGCCGGCGAAGATCTGCCGCCGGATCGGGTAGTCCCAGTTGCGGAACGTGCCGCGGACCGCCGCCGAGTCGGTGCCGAACGAGCCGCCGCGCAACACCTTGTACTCCGGCCCGAAGAACACCTCCGAGTACTCCCGGTACGGGAACGGCGCGAAGCCCGGGTAGCCGTGGAAGTCCGAGCTCGTCCACTCCCAGACGTCGCCGATCAGCTGGTGCACGCCGGTCGGCGACGCGCCGGCCGGGTACGCGCCCGCGGGCGCGGGACGCAGGTGCCGCTGGCCCAGGTTCGCGTGCTCGGCGCCCGGTTCCTCGTCACCCCAGGGGAAGCGCCGCGAACGGCCGGTCGCCGGGTCGAACCGCGCCGCCTTCTCCCACTCCGCTTCGGTCGGCAGCCGCCGGCCGGCCCACGCGGCGTACGCCTCGGCCTCGTGGAACGACACGTGCACCACCGGCTCCTCGGCCGTGACGCGCTCGTAGACGCCGAACCGGGTCCGCCACCAGCCGTCCTGCTCCCGCTGCCAGAACCGCGGGGCGGTGACGCCGCTCTCGCGCAGGTAGGCCCAGCCGGCCGGGCTCCACCACCGCTCGTCGTCGTAGCCGCCGCTGTCGAGGAACTCGGCGTAGGCCCCGCACGTGACCGGCACCGTGTCCATCCAGAACGCCTCGACGGCCGTCTCGTGGGCCGGCCGCTCGTTGTCCAGCGCCCACGGCTCGGCCGAGGTTCCCATCGTGAACACCCCGCCCGGCACCAGCACCTCCGCCGGCAGCGAGCCCGACCGCGCGGGCGGTGGCTCCGGCGCGTGCAGCACCGGCTCGCCCGTGCGCAGCTGGTGGGTGGCCAGCATGGTCTCGTCGTGCTGCTGCTCGTGCTGGGTGATCATGCCGAACGCGAAGGCCCGCTCGGTCAGCCGCCGCCCCTCCAGCGGCGCGTGTTCCAGCACGTCGAATGCCTTTTCACGGACCTGCTTGACGTAGGCCCGCGCCTCCGCCGGGCCCAGCAGCGGCAGCTCGGGCCGGTCGGCCCTGGCGTGCTGGAAGGCGTCGTAGATGTCGTCGATCTCCGGACGCAGCGGCTCCCGGCCGCCCACGTCGCGGACCAGCCACAGCTCCTCCTGGACACCGATGTGCGCCAGGTCCCAGACCAGCGGCGACATCAGCTTGGAGTGCTGGCGGACGAGGTCCTCGTCGTCGACCGCGTCGGTCAGCGCGACGCTGCGGGCCCTCGCCCGCGTCAGCGCCTCCGCGGCCCGGGCGCGCAGGTCCTGCGCGCTCAGCTCGGAAAGTGCGTCGGCTTCGATGCTCATGCGTTGCTCCCCGATCGGTACGCGCGCCCCTGCACGCTCTCGCTGATCTCGGTGATCGACTGTTCCGGCAACCCGGTGACCGCCAGCTCGGCGCAGCCGAGGTCGGCCAGCGCGGCCGCGGCGGCCGCGAGCCCCGGGTCGGCGAGGCCGGCCCGGGCCGCCGTGGTCCACCGGCCCGCCACCGGCGCGCACAGGTCGAGGACCTTGTCCACAGTGGACGGACGGCCGAGCAGCGCCGTGACCAGGGCCACCGGCGGCAGCCACTCGCCCGGCGGTTGCGCGTCGAGGTACCGGATCTCCAGGTACCCCTGCGGGCGGACCGGGGTGAACATCGTCGTGAGGTGGTAGTCGAGGTCCGCCGACGTCGGCTTCGGCAGCAGGGCGCCCGCGCCCCTGCCGTCGATCCAGTCGCCGAAGGTCAGCCCGTCCGGCGCGTCCCACGGCCGGTTGCCGCGCGGCAGCACCATCAGCGGGGTGTCCATCAGGCGCGCGGCCCACTCCGCCGCCGGATCGCGCGCCACGCGGGCCGTCCTCGTCCGGACCGCCTCGGTGTCGTGCACCGCGAGCCAGCGGGCCGAGGCGAACCCCGTGTCCCGCCCGGCGTGGACGCGGGAGTTGGCGAAGAGGGCGAGCAGCGGCGGCCCCATCGCGTGGGCGGCCGCCCAGCGGAAGGCGTACTGGTCGGCCTCCCCCGCGTCGACGCACACCTGCAGGCCCGCGGTGCTGCACATCATCGTGAGACCGCCGGGTCCGATCGGCGCGAACCGGCGTTCCATGGCCGCGTACCGCGGCGTGCGCAGGAGCCGGCGCGGCGCGCGGTGCGCGTCGATGCCGGATTCACCGAGCTGGAGCCCGTGGCGGGCGAGGAGTTCACCCAAGTGGCGGAGATCGGCCGAGACGGCTGCGTCGAGCTCACGCAGTGTGGCCTGGGGAAGGGCGGAGACTTCGACCTGGCACCCGGGTTCGAGACTCACGGGGTTGCCGGCCGGGAGGGGCGTGGCGGGGCTGTCGGGGCGGAGTGTCCGCGGGGTGTGCGGACCCAGCGCCGTGGCCAGGAGGTCGGGATCGAGCGGTCTTGCCGGGTCATCGGCGTGGTGCACGGTGAACTCCAGCTCGACGCCGGTCAGGCGCGGTGGTCCGTGCTTGAAACACACCGATGCGACGTACGCCTCGCCGGCCGCGCGGTCCGCGAGGACCCGCGCGGTCTGGTTGGACGCACTCCCCGACTTCTCGGGGAAGTCGTGCACCGTGGATGCTTCCGTCATGTCCGTTCCTTGTTCCGTGTGATGGAACTTCTTGACTTCGGACGCTACACGCGGGGTACGACAAAATCAGGGCTCGTCCTGCGCAGCGGGAGCCGATCACCACTTCGTAAGAACTCCCGGATCAGGGCAAAGCGGACTCGGTGCCCAGACCGAGCTCGGCCGCCGACGCCCGGACGGCCTCGATTACCAGGTGCAACGCGGGCCGGCGGAACGCGGTGCGCCGGTAGGCGATCGACACCGTCCGCAGCAGCGGCGTGGTGAGCGTGACGACGTCGATCCCCGGCGGCCGCAGCAGCCGCAGGCCCAGGTCGGAGACGAGGGTGACACCGAGGCCGGCCCCGACCATCGCCATCGCCGTCGACTGCTCCTCGACCTCGTGGTTGATCTTCGGGGCGAAGCCGTGGCGCTTGCAGGCCGTCCGCATCGCCCGGCCGAAGTGCGACTTCGGGCTGGCCAGGATCCACGGGTGCTCGGCGAGCTCGTCCAGCGACGCCGACCCCGACGGCACCGCGCCCCGCGGGACCGCCGCGTGCAGCCGCTCGACGGCCACGACCGCGCGTTCCAGCCCGGCGTCCCAGGCGGTCGGGGCGTCCGAATAGTCGATCACGAACGAGAGGTCGAGCGTGCCGTCCCGGACCGCTTCGGCGGTGTCCTCGGGCGCCAGTTCGCGGGTCCGCACCTCGATGCCGGGGTGCTCGCCGGCGAGCGCCGTGAGGGCCGTCGGCAGCAGTCCCGAGGCCACCGACGCCCACACCCCGGCCGTCAACCGGACCGTTCGGGCGTCCTGCGCCTCCTCCAAAGCGAGGGTCGCCCGTTCCACCGAACCGAGGATCTCCTCGGCGTGCTCGGTCAGCAGGGTGCCGAGCTCGGTCAGCTGGACGCGCCGCCCGAGCCGTTCGAACAGCTTGGCGCCCACGTCCCGTTCGAGCTGTGCGAGCTGCTGGGACACCGCCGAAGCGGTGTAGTGCAGCGCCGCGGCGGCCGCCGTGACGGTGCCCCGGCGGTGCAGCTCGCGCAGCATCCGCAAGCGATGCAGCGAAAGCTCCATACACCAAACCTAAACGAGATCGTGCAGCAGCGTTAAATGGACGCGAGGACCACCCGGGGCGCACTCTCGTGGAGGCGGTCGGCGAGACCGCCCCGACTTCCCCGGAGGTGAGTGGCCCCGATGACCCCCCGCAACGCCGAGCCGCTGATGCGACTCACGTGGACCGATCCCGTCACCGGCGCGCACGGCTACCTGGTCGTGCACAGCCTGGTCTCCGGCGTCGCCACCGGCGGAACCCGGATGCGGGCGGGCTGCACGATGAGCGAGGTCGAGGACCTCGCCCGGGGCATGGCCAACAAGACCGCCACGTTCAACCTGCCGGTCGGCGGGGCCAAGGGCGGCATCGACTTCGACCCGAAGGACCCGCGCGCCTTCGACGTCCTGAAGCGGTTCTGCGCGTTCCTGCGGCCGTGGCTCGACGCCCACTGGGTGACCGCCGAGGACCTCGGCGTGCCCCAGCACCTGATCGACGAGGTGTTCGCGGAGCTCGGCCTCGAGCAGTCGTACCACGCGGCGATCCGCCGTTCGGCCGATCCCGCGCGCACTCTGCGCCGGGTCCAGGCCGGCCTCAACGCGCCGGTCCCCGGCGGGCTGCTGCTCGGTGACGTCGTCGGCGGCTACGGCGTGGCGCAGGCGTGCCTCGGCGTCGCGGCGGCGTGGGACTGGGACGGGCGGGAGACGACCGTCGCGATCCAGGGCATCGGCACCATGGGCGGCGGCGCGGCCTGGTACCTGCACGAAGCCGGGATGAAGGTGGTCGCGGTCGCCGACGCGGCGGGCACGCTCTACGACCCGGTGGGCCTCGACGTCCCGGCGCTGCTGGAGCTGCGCGACCGCTTCGGCGAGGTCGACCGCTCCCGGCTGCCGGCCGGGGTCCGGGTGCTGCCGCGCGAAACGATCGTCGGGATCGACGCGGACGTCTTCGTGCCGGCGGCGATCTCCTACGCGCTGCGGCCGGACAACGAGAACCTGGTCAAGGCCAAGGTCGTCGTCGAAGCGGCCAACGCGGCGACCACCCCGGAAGCCGAAGCGGCGCTCTCCGCGCGTGGAGTCGCGGTGGTCCCCGACTTCGTCGCCAACGCCGGCGCGGCCGCCTGGGCGTGGTGGCTGCTGCTGGGCGAGGTCGGCGCCGACCCGGCCGACTCGTTCCTGCGGCTGCGCACCGAGATGCAGGCCAAGGTGGCGCTGCTGCTGACCGAGTGGAACATGGACCGGCTGCCGCTGCGCGTCACCGGGCTGCGGCTGGCCGAGACCACCCGGGCCCAGCGTGCCGAAGCGGCGCTGACGCCGGAAGGTGAGCCGGCGCTGCTCATTCCCTGACCCGGCTCGGAAGCCCCGCCCGGGGCTTCCGACCGTCAGCGGGCGAAGCGGTCGGTCGCGCCGACCAGGACGTCCTGCATCGACGCGTCCTGCGTGCTGTGGCCGACGTCGCCGAGCAGGACCAGCTCGCTGGCCGGCCAGCCGTGGTGCAGCAGCCAGGGCGTGCCGACGATGTTGCTCGTGTCGAGCACGCCCTGCGCCAGCACCGCCGGGATGTCGGCGAGCTTGCCGAGCTCGCGCAGGATCTCGCCGTCGGGCAGAAAGGCCCGGTTGCTGAAGTAGTGCGTGACCAGCCGGGCGAAGCAGAGCCGGAAGGCCGGGTCCTCGAAGGACTTGTGCGGGGGCACGCCCGGGAGCATCGCGTCCTCCCAGGCGCTCCAGTCGTCGGCCGCCTTGAGATGGACCGCCGGGTCGGGATCCATCAGCAGCCGGTGGTAGGCGGCGGACAGGTCGCCGTCACGCTCGCTCTCCGGCACTCCCCGGCGGAACTTCTCGAACGCCTCCGGGAAGTACGCGCCGAGGCCGCGGATCAGCATCTCGACTTCGAGGAACCGGTCGGTGGCGAGGCCCATCAGGACCAGTTCGCTGACCCGTTCGGTGTGCCGCAGGGCGTAGGTCAGGCTCAGCACGCACCCCCAGGAACCGCCGAACAGCAGCCACTTTTCGATGTCCAGCCGGGTGCGCAGCAGCTCGAAGTCCGCGACGAGGTGGTCGGTCGTGTTCGCGGAGAGGTCGGCGACCGGCGCGCCGGCGTGCGGGAGGCTGCGGCCGCAGCCGCGCTGGTCGACGAGCACCACCCGGTACTTCGCCGGGTCGAAGTACCGGCGGAGGTTCGCCGAACAGCCCGAGCCCGGGCCGCCGTGCACGACCAGCGCCGGCTTGCCGTCCGGGTTTCCGCAGGTCTCCCAGTAGATTTCGTGCCCGTCACCGACGTCGAGCAGGCCGTGCTCGTACGGTTCGATCTCGGGGTACAGCATCAGCGCGTCCTTCCTGCCCCACGGAATACAACAGCGCTGTCACATTAGCGGTCAAACGAGGGCGCCGGCCAGCTCCATGAGCGTGTCGGCCAGTTCACGCGGGCCCGCCGGTCCGATGTGGATGACCGCGTCCTCGCCCGTGCCGGAGGTGTAGCTGAGGTAGCGGCCCCAGTCCGTGTCGGCGTAGTGCAGGGGCTGCTGCAGGCAGGTGTGCCGCCCGACGTCGTCACGACGGCCGACGTAGAGCTCCCCGCTGCCCTGCACCGGCCGCTGGACCAGGCTGATGACGTCGGCGATCGCCGGGGCCAGCGGGTAGGCGTCCTGCCCGAGGCGGGCGGCCTCGGTCAGGTCCGCCACGCGGACCGAGCGCTGGTGACCGCCGCCCGGGCCGACCGGCGGCAGCTGCTCGACGAGGGACTCGGCGAGCCGGTTCCGGTCGATCTCCTGCACGCCGACGTGCGTGCCGTCGGAGACCGCCAGGATCGCCTGCAGCCCCTTCGCCGCCGCCAGCACGCCGTAGGTCTGCCCGTCCGCGCCGACCCAGCCGTAGAACTCCCGCGCCGGGTTCACCAGCAGCGGCAGCCAGTCGAGGAAGTCGACGGTGGCGCGGCCGCGCGCGTCGACCAGGCCCGCCTCCGCCAACGCGGCCTCGACCCGCTTGTCCGCTTCGTCGCGCTCCGCGTCCGAAAGCCACAACGGCTCCGGACGCAGGGTGATGTGCAGCTGCCCGACCTGTTCGCGCTCGGCCAGTGCGGCCAGCGCCTCGACCGGAACGTCCACCCGGCCTGTGACCACGTCCACCCGCTTACTCGCTCTACTCGCCGATGACCGGCGGGCTGGTCCGCTGGTCGGTGCCGAAGATCGCGTCCGGGTCCGCCTCGATCAGGAAGTCCGGCCGCTGGTGTTCATCATCTTCCTCACCCTCGCCCCGGCGGCCGCCGGCACCCATGGGTCCCAGCTGCCCGGAGCGCCCCCCGGCCGACCGCGCGGCGGCGGCCTCCGCGGCGGCGGCGTTGCCGAGGCTGCCCATGCCGGACCCGCGCCCGCTGCCCAGCCCGCGCTCCCCCGCGGCGCCGGCGCCGCTGCCGGTCCCGCCGCTGCCGCCGCCCCCGATCGGGCGGCCGTTGGAGTCGAGCAGCCGCCCGCCCGCCGAGCCACTGCTCGGCCCGCGGCCGCCGGTGCTCGAGTACGGGTCGTTGCCGAAGGTGTTCGAGTAGTTGTTGCCGCCGCCCCCACCGCCGGTGTTGGTCGGGTAGAAGTCGATCCCGTCGGGCGTCTTCCCCGGCCGGTCGGTGCTCGGCGGAAACGGCCGCGTCGTGGTCGGCCGGGTGGTGCTGGTCGGGCGCGTCTCGTCCTCGGACCGCGGGACGACGACCGGCCGGTTCGGGTCCGTGGGCCGGTTCGGGTCGGTGGGCCGGTTCGGGTCCGTCGGCCGGTTCGGGTCCGTGGGCCGGTCGGTGCTGCCGGGTTTGTCGGGGTTGCCGGTGTGGGTGGTGTCGACGCTCGTGGTCGAGGTGTGGTCGTCGTCGCCACCGGGCGGGTTCGGCTTGAGCTCGTGCTCGTTGATGATGAGCGGCCTGATCGGCGGCGGGCCACCACCTCGGTTGACGGAGATCGCCGCGCCGTCGGACTCCAGCACGCCGTAGTCGGTGGGGAGCGCCGACCGGGTGCTGTCGGTCGCGCTGCTGTACTGGTCCATCACGCGGACGTTGGTCTCGTTCGCCGCGTTGTACTTCGCCATGCCCTCCTGGTAGTTGTCCAGGTCGTTCTGAGCCATGAAGGGCCCGGCGATCGGGACCGCGGCCTTGAGGCCGATGCTCCAGGGACTGGGCTTGTCCGGCTTCGGCGGCACCTGGACGACGGTCTTGCTCGAATCCTCGAACACCGCGGCCTGGGTCTTGACCGAGTCGGTGGTCGCGTCCAGGGGCGCCGCACTGTCCCGGAACGCCATCTCCATAGGGCCGGCGCCCGCGTTCGCCGCGTCCGCCGCGTCGCCGCTCCAGGAGTTCACCATGCGTGCCTGCAGCGCCTTGATGCTCGCGCCGTGCTCCATGTAGGACTCGGACAGCTGCCGGACAGTGTCCGCCACCTGCTGGAGCCCTTTGGTGTCACCCTGGGTGAAGTTGTCGAAGATCTGCTTGCCGTCCACTCGTCAAGCCCCCTTGAGTGTCTTGATGATGCCCGCGGCAACCTGGTTCGCCGCTCCGCAGGAGTCGTCCTGCCCCTGGTAGCCCTGGGCGTACACGTCGAACGTGAGATCGTCGGCGATGCCGACACCGAGACCGCAGCCCCCCATCGGGCGTTCGTCCTTGATGCCGTAGTAGATGGCCGGGTAACCGTCGACGTCTGGAGCGCGCTCGAGGAACCGGATGTAGGTCTTGTTCTTGTAGCCGTTGTAAAGCCCGGCCAGGCCACCGGCTCCCCGGTCACGGTTGCCCGTCGCGAGCGTCACGGACACGCCGATGCCCTCGCCGCGTCGTTTCCAGGCGCAGGACGGTCCCGCCTCCGTGAACGCCGTGTCGCCCTTCGCCTGGTACACACCCGGGTCGGTGTACTTCAGTGGTGTGAGGACGTCCTGCGGCACGATCGCGCAGGTGTCGGCGACGTACTTGCCCGCGTCCAGCGGGACAGCGACCTTCGGCACGTCCGGGTCCGCCGGCTGAGCGTCCGACGCCGACGGTCCCGCCGTCGACGGGGAGGCCGTGCCTCCGGTCGTGGTCGTGCATCCGGTCGCGAGTCCCACCGAAACGGTCACGAGAACCGCCAGGACACCCAGTTTGCTTCGGAACAAGTTCTGCTCGCCTATGCCTTGAAAGTGTCGGACAGGTCCTGGTCGGTGACCACGGTCTTCGACTGCGCAGCCCGCAGCTTCGTGATGTAGTCCTGCGCGTACTTCTGCATGGACATGTTCTGGTTGAGTAGCGCCATGACCGAGTCCGAGCTGGTCGAGGCATAGCTTCCGCTGACCGGGTCCTGCCCCGGAGGCGCTCCGCTGTCGACAACGAGGCGCCGGATCTTGGTGCCGTCGTCGGTGATCTTGTCCAGGACGTCTTCCCACTGGCCGATCACCGCGTTGAGCTCGTCGGGGTCCATCTTGAACTGGCCGCCCTTGCCCCCGCCGCCGTACACGCGGCCCAGGCCGGTCAAGGCGTCACCCCAGAGCGCCTGCGCCGCCTGCCCGGCTTCGCCGATGATCACGTCCCGCACCTGCCCCTCAGTTCACCCACCGTGATGATGCAGAGACTAGCCAACTGTCTCAAGCCGTGTCAGCGAATCGCCGCAACGTTCCGACGATGGGGGCCGGGGTCCGGTTCCCGGCACTCCGGGTCACAGTACGTACGTACGGATTGCGAGAAGCCGGTCCGCGGTGCCAGGATTTCAGGATGCCACGCGTAAGCCAGGATCACCTCGACGCACGACGGCGCCAGATCCTCGACGGCTCGCGCGTGTGCTTCGCCCGCTACGGCTACGAAGGTGCCACAGTCCGGCGCCTGGAGGAAGCCACCGGCCTGTCCCGCGGGGCCATCTTCCACCACTTCCGCGACAAGGAGTCGCTCTTCCTCGCCCTCGCGGAGGACGACGCCGTCCGGATGGCCGACGTCGTCGCCGAGCAGGGCCTCGTTCAGGTGATGCGGGACCTGCTGGCCGGCGGCGACCACCCGGCCGACTGGCTGGGCACCCGCCTCGAGGTCTCCCGGCGGCTGCGCACCGACCCCGAGTTCCGCGGCCGCTGGGCCGAGCGGTCCGAGCAGCTGACCACCGCCACCCGGCTGCGCCTGCTGCGGCAGCGGGAGGCCGGGAAGCTGCGCGACGACGTCGACGTCGACGTGCTCACCGCCTTCCTCGAACTCGTCCTCGAAGGACTCGTCTCGCACCTGGCCATGGGGCTGCCCGCCGCCGGGCTCGGGCCGGTGCTCGACCTCGTCGAGGAAACCGTGCGGCGGCACCGGCCCGGCACGGTCTGATCCGGCGTGGTCCAATGGCCGCGTGGATCTTCTCGAGGCGCACGGCCAGGCGTTGCGCGCCTTCGGCGACGCCGTGCACAGCGCCGCGGCCACGGACTGGGACCGCGGGACGCCCTGTACCGAATGGACCGTCCGCGCCCTGGTGAACCACGTCGTCGCCGAGCAGTTGTGGGCGCCTTCGGTGCTCGCCGGCGCCACCCTCGACGACGTCGGTGACCGCTTCGACGGTGACGTCCTCGGCGAAGACCCGGTCGCCGCCTGGGACGCGGCCGCCGAGGCTGCCCGGGAGGCCTTCCTCGACGACGGGGTGCTCGAACGCGCCGTGCACCTCTCCCACGGACTGGTCCCCGCCCGGGAGTACGGCTGGCAGATGACGGTCGACGCCGCCGTGCACGCCTGGGACCTCACCACCGCGCTCGGCCGGCCCGGACCGGTCGCCGAGCCGCTGGCCGAACGGCTGCTCGACGTCGTCCGGCCGTGGGTGGACGACTGGCAGGGCCTCGGCCTGTTCGACCCGCCGGTCGCGGTGCACCGCGGGGCGGGGGCGGCCGCCCGGCTCGTCGCCCTGCTCGGACGCGAACCGCGCTGAGCCACCGGGTCAGGTGAGCGCGCCGACACACCGGAACTGCCGCGACAAGCGCCAAGAACACGTTAAGATTGCGACATCTTCGCAGTACACGCCCATTCACTACTAGGAGTGACCGTTTCGTGCGCGCAGCGCCGTCACCTGGTGACAGTACCCAGCCGGGTGACCGACCCGGCTGTCCGATAGGTTCATCCCCCGCCGCCAGGGCGGGTGCGGAATGACCCAGATCCTCTTCGCCGTGCTCGGCGTCCTCCTCTTCGTGCTGCTGACGGTCGGCACCGGGCTCGCCGTCGCGGCCGAGTTCTCCCTGACCGCGCTCGAGCGCAGCACCGTCGACGCGAACGTCCGCCAAGTCGGCGACCGCCGGGCCCTGACCGTCCAGAAGGCCCACCGGACGCTGTCCTTCCAGCTCTCCGGCGCCCAGGTCGCCATCACCCTGACCACGCTGATCACCGGGTACCTGGCCGAGCCGCTGATCGGCGAGCTCGTCCGGCCGCTGCTCACCGGCGTCGGGCTCCCCGAAGGGTTCGCCGAGGGCGCTTCGATCGTGCTCGCCCTGGTCATCGCCACCTCGCTGTCGATGATCCTCGGCGAGATGGTGCCGAAGAACCTCGCGATCGCCCGGCCGCTGCCGACGGCGCGCGCGGTCGCCGGCTACCACTCGCGGTTCTCCGCGCTGTTCCGCTGGCTCATCACGATCATGAACAACAGCGCGAACTTCCTCGTCCGGAAGTTCGGCGTCGAGCCGCAGGAGGAGCTGCGGTCCGCGCGCTCGCCGCAGGAGCTGGGCTCGATCGTGCGCTCCAGCGCCGAGAGCGGCACGCTCGACACGTCCACCGCGGAGCTGCTGGACCGCTCGCTGCGGTTCGGCGAGCGCACCGCGGAGGAGCTGATGACCCCGCGGGTGCAGCTCGAGTCGCTCGCCGTGGGCGACACGATCGAGGACCTCATCGACATCTCGCGCCGCACCGGGTTCTCGCGGTTCCCGGTGCACGCCGAGGACCTCGACGACGTCCGCGGCGCCGTGCACGTCAAGCAGGCCTTCGCCGTGCCCGCCGCCGAGCGCGCCGCCGTGCCGATCGGCTCGGTGATGCGGCCGGTGCCGACCGTGCCCGAGTCGCTGCCCGGCGACGACCTGCTCGACCGCCTGCGCGACTCGCGCTTCCAGCTCGCGATCGTCGTCGACGAGTACGGCGGCACGGCCGGGCTCGTGACGCTGGAGGACGTCGTCGAGGAGATCATCGGCGACGTCCGCGACGAGCACGACGACCGCGAAGCGCCCGCTTCGCAGCAGGTCGGCACCGACAGCTGGCTGGTGTCGGGCCAGCTGCGCGCCGACGAGATCACCGACGTCACCGGGTTCCGGATGCCCGACGGCGACTACGAGACCATCGCCGGGCTGATCCTCGAACGGCTGGGCAAGATCCCCGCCGAGGGGGACGCCACCGAGGTCGACGGCTGGCGGCTCACGGTGACCACGATGGACAAGCGCCGGATCGCCGAGGTCGAGGTGGCCCCGGTCCGGGCGCCGGTGGAAGCCGAGGTGGCCTCGTGAGCGACTGGCTGAACATCGCCCTCGTCGTGGTCCTGCTGCTCGCCAACGCCTTCTTCGTCGGCGCGGAGTTCACCCTGATCTCTTCGCGGCGGGACAGGCTCGAAGCGTTGCTGGAGCAGGGCAAGACCCGCGCGAAGATCGTGATCAACGCGAGCAAGCACGTGTCGCTGATGCTGGCCGGCGCGCAGCTGGGCATCACCATCTGCTCGCTGCTGCTCGGCCGCCTCGGCGAACCCGCGATCGCCCACCGGCTGTCGGCGTTCTTCGACCTGCTGGGCCTGCCCGAGACACTGCTGCACGCCGTTTCGTTCGCCATCGCGCTGGCGTTCATCACCGTGCTGCACGTCCTGATCGGCGAGATGGTGCCGAAGAACCTCGCCATCGCCGAGCCGGAGAAGCTGGCGCTGTGGCTGGTGCCGGTGCACGTCGGGTGGGTCAAGCTCGCCAACCCGTTCATCTGGCTGCTCAACTTCGTCGCCAACTCGCTGCTGCGCGCGGTGAAGGTCGAGCCGAAGGACGAGCTGGAGACGGCCTACACCTCCGACGAGCTGGCCGAGCTGCTCAGCGAGTCGCGCCGGGAGGGCCTGATCGACCAGTCCGAGCACCGGCGGCTCACGCAGACGCTGTCGTCGGTGCAGAAGACGGTGGCCGACGTGCTGGTGCCGACGGCCGAGCTGACCACGCTGCCGTGCGGGCCGACGGTCGGCGACGTCGAGCGGGCGGTGTCCTCGACCGGCTTCTCACGCTTCCCGGTCTGCACCGACGACGGCCGGCTGACCGGCTACATCCACGTGAAGGACGTCCTCGACCTGGCCGGCCACGACCCCGCGACGATCGTGCCCGCCGCGAAGACCCGCGCGCTCACCGAGCTGCGGGCCGACGCGCGGCTCGACGTCGCGCTTTCGGCCATGCGCAAGGAAGGCAGCCACCTGGCGCGGGCGCTCGACACGGGCGGGAACGCCGTCGGCGTCGTCGCCCTCGAGGACCTCGTCGAGGAGTACGTGGGCACGGTGCGCGACGGAACCCACGTCGGCGCATGACCGCCGTCGAAGTGCTCGCCGAACCGGACTGGCTGGCCCGGGAGGCGGCGCACGCCGAGCGGATGCGGAAGTGGACGGTCCCGCACCAGGAGCGCCGGTCGCGCGGCGAGAAACACCCGGTGCTGGACTTCCTGTTCACCTACTACTCGTACCGGCCGTCGCATCTGCAGCGGTGGCAGCCCGGGCCCGGCGTCGCGCTCGCCGGGCCCGCAGCGGGACGCTTCCTGGACCGCAAGGGGTACGTCTCGACGCCCGACGGCGTCCGGCTGGATCCGTCGGGAGTTCCTGAAGGAAAGAAGCGGACGGCGGAGTTCGTCCTGGGCTTGCTGACGGCGACGGCGTCGCGCTCCCCGCGGCTGAACTGCTTCGGCCTGCACGAGTGGGCCATGGTCTACCGCGAGCCGGCGGATTCGGTGCGCCACGACCAGGTCCCGCTGCGGCTCGGCTCGGCGGGCACCGACGCGGTGGTGGAGTCGCTCGACATCCGGTGCGGGCACTTCGACGCGTTCCGCTTCTTCACCGGACCGGCGCGGCCCCGCAACGAGCTGACGCCCACGAGGGAGACGCAGGTCGCACTCGAGCAGCCGGGGTGCCTGCACGCGAACATGGACCTGTTCAAATGGGCGTACAAGCTCGACCCGTTCGTGCCCGCGGAGCTCGTGGCGGACTGTTTCGAGCTGGCGGTCGAGATCCGGACGCTCGACATGCAGGCCAGCCCGTACGACCTGGCCGGGCTCGGATATCCGCCGGTCCGGATCGAAACCGCCGCGGGAAGAGCCGAATACGCCCGCGCCCAGGGCGGTTTCGCCCGCCGGGCCGCGCCGGTGCGTCATCGCCTGATTGCGCTTTGCCATCGCCTGGTCAGCGCAGCACCCTGAGCGCGGGCAACTGTGAGTCAGATTATTCTCTCTCCGATACTCACCTGTTAGGGTGATAACGGTTTGATTGCATCGCAGCGCGTGCTTGGCATGCGCTCACCCCGAAAGGATGACGATGGGGCGACACGCACGGGACGAGGAGCCGGTGCCGCACCCTCAGGACCGCACGCCGCGCGAGGGCCGGCCGGCCGCCCCGGGTCGCCCGGGCCCCGGCGAAGCCTCGGGTTCGTACCCGGCCGCTCGTCGTGGCGAGGCCTCCGGCGCCTCTCGGACTCCCAAGCGCAGCTCCATCTCCGAAGCGTTCGGCATCGCGGGCCGCGGCGCCTCCCGGGCTCCCGGTCGAGGCGAGGCTTCTGGTTCCTATCCCGTCACCCGTTCTGGTGAAGCTTCGGGCTCGTACCCCGTCACCCGTTCTGGTGAAACTTCCGGCTCCTACCCCGAGGCAGGTCGCGGTGCCGCCGCCGACGCCCATCCCACCAGCCGCGGCGAAGCTTCCGGCGGCTACCCGGCTGTGAGCACTGGTTCCCACCCCGCCGGTCGCAGCGAAGCCTCTGGCGGCTACCCCGTGGCGAGCCGCGGTGCCGCCGCCGATGCCCCGCTTACCGGCCGCGGCGAAGCCTCCGGCAGCCGCCCCGCCGCAGGCACCGGGTCCCATCCCACCAGCCGCGGCGAAGCCTCCGGCAGCTACCCGGCCGCGGGCACCGGATCCCACCCCACCCCTCGCGGGGAAGCCTCCGGCGCGTACCCGGCCGTCCGCCGGGGCGAAAGCTCCGGCTCGTACCCCGTCGCCGGTCGCGGCGAGGCCACCGGCGCCCACCCCACCGGCCGGGGCGAGGCCTCCGGGAGCTACCCGGCCGCCCGTCGCGGTGAAAACTCCGGCTCCTACCCGGTCACGGCTCGCCGCGACGGCGCCTACCCGGCCCGTCGCGGTGAAGCTCCCCGCGGCGCAGTCCAGAACGAGACCGCCGCCGAGCGGACCGAGGTCATCACCCGACACGGTGAGGCCTCCGGCAACTACCCGATCACCGCGCGCAGCGACCAGTCCGGTTCCTTCCGCACCGTCGCCCGCGGCGAAGACCCGAGCCGCGAAGACACCGCTTCCCGCGGCGAGGGCACCCGGACCCGCCGGACCTCCGCCGGCGACGACACGCCCCGGACCACCGGCCGCCGCGAAAGCGCGCGTGCCGCCCGCCGGGCGGCGAACGGCGAAGACGGCACCGGCTCGCGCCGGAGCCGCGGCCGCGGCGAGACCACCGGTCCGCACCGGACCGCCGGCGCAAGCGAGTCGACCGGCTCCCACCGCACCGCGGGCGCCAGCGAATCCACCGGATCCCAGCGCGTCGCCGCCGCGAGCGAGTCCACTGGCTCCCACCGCACCGCGGGCGCCAGCGAATCCACCGGATCCCACCGCACCCTCGGCAAGGGCGAGGCGACCGGCTCGCACCGGATCGTCGGCAAGAAGGCCCCGCGCCGCCGGATCGCCGGGTGGCCGATCGCCTGCCTGGTGCTCGCCGCCCTGATCGGGCTCGGGGTGGTCGGGTGGAACTGGGCCGACAGCGAGCTCAACAGCCGCGCCGAGGCTCAAGCCGCCAGCTGCTCCACCGGCACCTCGCACATGCGGATCATCGTCACCCCGAGCGCGCAGAAGCCGCTCACCGCCGCGGCCGATCGGTGGAACGCCGCCGCCACCGTGGTGCACGGCCAGTGCGTGCACGTGATGATCGAAGCCAAGCCCTCGTCGCAGGTGCTCGACGCGCTGGTCGGCCGGTCCAACCTCGACGCCATCGGCGGTCTCCCGGCGGCCTGGCTGCCCGAGTCGTCGTACTGGGTCAGCGAGCTGACCACCAAGAAGCCCGAAATGATCGGCTCGCCCGCCCAGTCGGTGGCGAACGCCCGCTCGGCGGACTACCCGTTCATCGGGCTCTCGGGCACCGGCATCGACGACACCGTGCTGCGCGCCGCCCAGACGTTCCGCGAGTTCCTCGAGCAGCCCGCCCAGCAGGCGGACTTCGCCGCCGCGGGCATCAAGTCGGCCTAGACGCGAGTCCCGTTGTCGAGCTCGGCCACCACGGCGAGGTCGTCGTCGGCCAGCTCGAAGTCGAAGATCCCGAAGTTCTCGCGGATGCGGGTCGTGGTGGCCGACGCCGCCACCGCGACCGTGCCGTCCTGCAGGTGCCAGCGGAGCACGATCTGGGCCGGTGTCTTGCCGTACTTCGCCGCGAGCGCGGTGACCGTCTCGTCCGCCAGCAATGCGCCGTTCGCGGCCGGGCTCGACGCGGCCGTCACGATGCCGCGCTCGGCGTGGAACTCGCGCAACGGCAGCTGTTGCAGCCACGGGTGCAGCTCGACGACGTTGACCGCGGGGACCGCGCCGGTGGCGTCGGCCAGCCGGCGCAGCTCGGAGACGCCGAAGCCGGCCACACCCACCGCGCGGACGCGGCCGTCGGCGCGCAGCCGGCTCAACGCGCGCCACGTGTCGGTGAACGAGCCCTGCGTGCCGTCCAGCAGGCACAGGTCGGCCTGGTCGACCTGGAGCGCGGCCAGCGCCTCGTCGGCGGCTCGGCGCGCGGTGTCGTAACCCCGGGCGGGCACCTTGACGCTGAGGAAGAGCTCCTCGCGCGGCACGTCGGCCGCGGCGAGGGCCGTGCCCACCGCCGGCGCGGTCTCGGGTGAGGTGTCGATGCCGCGGTAGCCGGTGTCGAGGGCGATGCGGACGGCCCGGCCGGTTTCGGCCGGCGTCAGCCCCGCGACGCCGAACAGCAGCTGCGGGATGCGGACTCCGTCGGACAGGGCGAGCGAAGGAACGGCCATCTACCGCTGAACCTCACTTCGGGTGCTGCTGCGCGGGGCTTCCGGAACCCCATCATTCCACCCGGGCGGCCCGCTCGCGCAGATAACCGGCCGTCGCCGGGTCGGCCGGGAAGAACGACTCGATCACCAGCTCCGCGACGGTGATGTCCAGCGGGGTGCCGAAGGTGGACACCGTGCTGAAGAACGTCAGGTCGACGCCCTCGTGACGGAACTTCAGCGGCACGAAGATGTCACCCGGTCCAGGGACCTCTACCTCGGGCACCGGCTGGTCGCACGGGTAGCCGCGCAGCTCCTCCAAGAGGTCGGCGAGCCCGGGGTCGGCGGTCTGGTCCACCTGGCGCCGCAGCCGGCCGAGGAGGTGGGCCCGCCACTCCCCCAGGTTCACCACGTGCGGGGCCATGCCGTCCGGGTGCAGGGTCGCGCGCAGCACGTTGGTGGTCAGCTCGGGCGGGATCCCGGCGACGAACAGGCCGGTGGCGGCGTTCGCGTCGACCAGGTTCCAGTTCCGGTCGACGACGGCGGCCGGGTACGGCTCGTGGCCGGCGAGCAGCAGCCGCACGGCTTGCCGGACTGAGCTCATCTCGGGGTCCCCCAAGGCGTTCTCGGTGTAGGCCGGCGCGTACCCGGCGGCCAGCAGCAGCCGGTTGCGCTCCCGCAGCGGCACGTCGAGGTGCTCGCCGAGCCGCAGCACCATGTCCCGGCTCGGCTGGGAGCGACCGGTTTCCACGAAGCTGAGGTGGCGGGTGGAGATGTCCGCCGAGATCGAGAGGTCGAGCTGGCTGATCCGCCGGCGGTCGCGCCATTCCCGCAGCAGCTCCCCGACCGGCCGCTGCCGCGCGGCCGCCTGCACCGTAGTCGTCACCCGGGCGACGCTACGGCGATCACCGGGCCGCTGCCATTACTTCCGGGGTAATGCCCGCGGCGGCCCGCGCGCATTACCTCCCGCGTAATCGACGGGCGGCCGCGGCCGCGCCACAGTCGTGCTCAGCACCGGGACGACAGAAGCCGTTGTCCCCCAACCGAAGGAGCACCCCATGACCGACGTCCGCACCGTCGTGGAGCAGTACATCGCCGTGTGGAACGAGACCGACGACGCCAAGCGCCGGGAACTCATCGCCGGCCTCTTCACCGAGGGCGCCGGGTACACCGACCCGCTCGGGGCCGTCACCGGGCACGACGGCATCGACCAGTTCGTCGCCGGCGCGCAGCAGCAGTTCGCCGGGCTCACCTTCAGCCTGCCCGCCGACCCGGACGCCCACCACGACCTCGCGCGGTTCCACTGGCACCTCGGCACGCCGGGCGCCGAGCCGGTCGCCATCGGGTTCGACGTCGTCGAGCTCGAGGACGGCCGGATCACGAAGGTGCACGGCTTCCTCGACAAGCTGCCGGGCTGAAAGAACGGCGTGCGGGCTCCCGGGCAGGGGAACCCGCACGCCTCCCCGCGGTGTCAGCTCTTGAGCGCGCCCCGCCAGCGCACGGTCGGGCGCAGCTTGTCCGGGTTCACCCGGTGCTTGTTGGCGCCCACGATGTCGAACATCGACTCGATCAGCGTGTCCGACAGCAGGTGCGGCTCCAGCCCCAGCCCGACCAGCCCGGTGTGCTTCACGTTGTAGTAGTGCTCCGGCGCCTCGGTGCGCGGGTTCTCCAGCTGCTCGATCTGCACCGGGCCGGGGAACCGTTCGGCGACGAGGTCCGCGATCGCGGCCACCGACATGCTCTCGGTCATCTGGTTGAAGACGCGGAACTCCCCCGCCTCGGCCGGGTTCTCCACGGCGAGCCGGATGCACTCCACGGTGTCGCGGATGTCGATCAGGCCGCGGGTCTGGGCGCCCTTGCCGTACACGGTCAGCGGCTGGCCCAGCACCGCCTGGATGACGAACCGGTTCAGCACCGTGCCGAACACCGCGTCGTAGTCGAAGCGGGTCGCCAGGCGCGGGTCGAGCGCCGTCTGCGGGGTCTGCTGGCCGTACACGACACCCTGGTTGAGGTCCGTCGCCCGCAGCCCCCAGGCGCGGCAGGTGAATTCGATGTTGTGCGAATCGTGGACCTTGGTCAGGTGGTAGAACGACCCGGGCCGCTTCGGGAACAGCACCCGGTCCGCGCGCCCGTTGTGCTCGAGGTCCAGCCAGCCTTCTTCGATGTCGACGTTCGGCGTGCCGTATTCGCCCATCGTGCCCAGCTTGACCAGGTGGATCGCCGGGTTGATCTCCGCGATCGCGTACAGCAGGTTCAGGTTCCCGATCACGTTGTTGTGCTGGGTGTACACCGCGTGCTCGCGGTCGATCATGGAGTACGGCGCCGACCGCTGCTCCGCGTAGTGGACGACGGTGTCGGGCGCGAAGTCGCGCACCGCGCCGAACAGGAACTCCGCGTCCAGCAGGTCGCCCTCGTAGCTGGTGATCTCCCGGCCGGAAACCTCTTGCCAGGCCGCGATCCGGTCGGCCAGGGACTCGATCGGGACGAGGCTTTCGACGCCCAGCTCGACGTCGTACCCACGGCGGGCGAAATTGTCGAGAACGGCTACCTCGTGGCCTTTGTCCGATAAGTGCAGCGCGGTCGGCCAGCCCAGATATCCGTCACCGCCGAGAACCAGCACACGCATTGTGCCGCCTTTCCTGCTCGTTTACGCCCCCCGACGCTATCGATCACCTGCTGATGAAGACCTGGCAATAGGCTGTGAATCTCCTATGCGTAGGGGACCCGGACGGCGGCACGCCGAGCCCGCGGGGAGGATGGGGGCATGACGACCGTAACCAACGGCGTGCGGCCTCGCACAACGGAGAAGACCCGCCGCCGTGGCTGGGCCCGGCTGGCGCGCGCCGCGGCGACGTCGGTCGCAGCGACGGTCCTCAGCCAGGTCGTGCTGCTCGCGGTCCTCGCCACCGGCGGCGCGGCGGCCCTGGCGAGCACGCTGGCCTGGGCGGCCGGCGCGGTGCTGAACTTCGTGGTCACCCGCCGCTGGGTGTGGGGCCGCACCGGACGCCCGCGCGTCCGCCGCGAACTGCTGCCCTACCTGGTCGTGATCGGCCTCGGCGGGCTGGCGTCCATCGGCCTGACGACGCTGGCGGGCTCGCTGCTGACGCCGCTGGACCTGCCGCACTTCTGGTGGGTCGTGCTCGTCGACGGCGCGTACGTGGCGAGCTACGCGCTGGTGTTCGTCGTCAAGTTCACCCTGCTCGACCGGCTCGTGTTCGGCCGCGGCGCAGCACGTACCCCCGCCACCACGTCCCCGTCATGACCCGGGCGTAGTTCGCGCCGTAGACGAGGCTGCCGCCCTTCTTGCTCTTGCCCGCCTTGCGCAGGCGCATGCTCATCGGCAGCTCGACGACGCGGGAGCCGCGCGCGGTCACCCCGAGCATCAGCTCCGACGACTGGTACTGCGGCTCGTTGAGCGGCACCGCGCAGGCCAGCTCGGCCCGCATCGCGCGGAAACCGAACGACGTGTCGGTGATCCGCCGCGCCGTCAGCACCGACGCCAGGACCGCGAACACGCGCACGCCGAGCCACCGGACGCGGCTGTCGGCCTCTTCGTGCCCGAGCCTCCGCGACCCGGTGACGAAGTCCGCGGTGCCGTCGACGACCGGGCTGACCAGGGCTTCGAGCTCGCTGTTGTCGTACTGGCCGTCGGCGTCGGTCGTCACGACGTACTCGGCGCCGGCCTCGGCCGCGAGGTGGTAACCGAGCCGCAGTGCCGCGCCCTGGCCGCGGTTGCGGGGCGCGACGCAGACGTACGCGCCGTGTTCCTCGGCGATCTCGGCGGTGTTGTCGGTGCCGCCGTCGACCACCACGAGGACGTCCACACGCATGCCGAGACACTGGTCCGGCATCTTCTCCAGGACCTCGCCGATCCCGCCGGCCTCGTTGTAGGCCGCGATGACGACGGTCAGCGGGGCCGCCTTCAGGTCCGGGTGCCGGCCGCGGAAGTCGTCGAGCGCGCCGGTGTCGACGTCGTCGGGGAACGCGGCGAGGCGTTTCCGGCTGGCCGAGGTCAGCGTGGTGAAGCCGAGCGCGCCGGCCAGCGGGAGCAGGACCAGCGCGGGGATCTGGTAGCGCCAGGAGAACTGGAAGACCGCCGAGGCGAAGAGCAGGACCAGCCCGCTCGACGCCGCGAGCAGCGCGCCCGCCCGCGCCTTGTCCAGGGGCTTCTTGCGGCGGAACACCGTCAGCAGCCCCAGCAGCGCGCCGATGCCGAGCACCGCGCCCGGGACGTACCCGCCGCCGAGCTGGTAGTCGCGAAGGACCTTGGCCAGCGGCTGGTCGACGCTCGCCGTGACCCCGTCGTTCTGCTGCGTGACGAGGTCGATCAGCGACTGGTCGGCCCACTGCGGGTAGCTCAGCTGGAACTGCCACCGGTCGAGCGGGACGTCGGTCGGGTCCTGCTCACGCGTCCAAGCGAAGCTCTTGGAGAAGTCGTTCAAGATCGCCGCGGCGACGTCGCCGGGCTGTTCCTTGAGCACGTCGATCGCGAACTCGTGCGCCAGCGCGGCCTTGTCCGCGCCGGGCGGCAGCGGGCCCGGCCAGTTGGGGTCGAGGTCGGCGTGGGTGTAGTTGTCCACCAGCCTCGTCTCGCGCGGTTCGGCCGGGCAGAACACCCGCAGCGTCGGGTCGAGGTGGAGGTTCGCGCAGTCGGCGACGGCGGCGGTGCGGCCGTAGAGCATGTTCCCCGACGGCCCGGTCAAGCCCCACTTGCCGGTCTCCGAGTGCACGCGCGCCGCGTAGGGCGCCAGCACGACCAAGAGCCCGAACACACCCACGCCGGCCCGGCGCCAGCCCGCCCAGTGCCGCCACGCTCCCCCGGCGACGACCAGGTAGACCAGCAGCGGCAGGGCCAGCGAGATGCCGATCAGCCGTGTCAGCACGGCGAACCCGACGAGCAGGCCCGCCAGCCCGGCCCGCTTCCAGCCCGGGGCGCCCTTGCCGAGCAGCAGCCACAGCAGCCCGAGCAGGACCGCCTCGAAGACGACCTCGGACATGATGTTCTGCTCGATCTGCAGCTGGTAGGCGTCCAGCAGCACCGGCGCCGCGGCGAGCGCGCCGACCCAGGGGCGGCCGCCGAGGCGCAGCACCAGCGCGTAGACGCCGATCGCGATCAGCACACCTCCGACGTGCTGCACCGCCGCGACCCAGGCGAGTCCGCCCACCGCCAGCAGCGGACGCAGCACGAGGTCGTAGCCGATCGGGTCGAGCTGGTCGGCGCGCAGCGCGTGCAGGTTGTCGATGTAGCGGAACGAGTCGATGAACAGCAGCGCGGGCCGGTAGGCGAGCCAGGTCAGCACCCGGAGCGCGATCGCCGGGACGAGGAACAGGAGCAGCAGCCAGTGCCGCCGGAGGAACGCTCTCACGGGGTCGCGTTTGGACGGTCGAGGTTCGAGAAGTACTTCCACGCCGTGGCCAACCCGTCGACGAGCGAGACCGACGGCTCGTAGCCGATCGTCTCCGCGCTGGCCGAGACGTCCACGACCACGGCGGGCATCTCCCCCGCCGGGGCCTCGACGTGCTCGACCGGCAGCTCGGCGCCGGTCACCTCGCGCACGGCCTCGACCATCTCCAGCACCGACACCGACCGCCCGGCGCCGACGATCGCGCGGCCCGAGTGGCCGCTGTCGAGGGCCAGCAGGATCGCGCGGACGACGTCGTCGACGTGCACGAGGTCGCGGCGCTGGCGGCCGTCACCGTAGATCTTGACCCCGGCGCCGGTCAGCGCGGCCCGCATCATCCGCGGCACGAAACTGTCCTTGTGGGACATTCCCGGGCCGTAGACGTTGGTGAACCGCAACGCACACGTGGTCATCCCGTACGCGCCGGCGTAGCCCGAGAGCAGCATCTCGCACGCCGCCTTGGTCGCGCCGTAGGGCGTCAGCGGCCACAGCGGCAGGTCCGGCGTGATGGTCGCGGTGCCGACGTTCCCGATCACGGCGTTGGTCGAGGCGAGCAGGAACTTCGGCACCTCCCGGCGCCGGGCGAGCTCCAGCAGCTCCTGGGTGACCAGGACGTTGTCCGCGAAGGTGTCTTCGGGCAGCTCGACCGACTTCAGCACCGACGTCAGCGCGGCGAGGTGCACGATGCCGGCGGTCTCCCGCGTCACGGCTTCCTCGCGGACGGCCGCGTCGCGCAGGTCGCCGGTCACGACGCGGACGCCGTCGAGGTCCTCGGGGAACGGGACCCGGTCGACGACGGTGACCGGGACGCTCCGGTCGCGAAGGGCGCGCACGACGGCCCGGCCGATGAAGCCGCTGCCGCCGGTCACGACCACGGACGTCCGATCAGGACCGTGCGCACTCGCCATGGGCGTCAACCTACCCGCCGTCCCTGTGCGGACGCCGTGGGCCCGCGTACGCAGAAGTGCGTATGGCCGGCGGCCCCGCCGGGTTGGTGTCCGTGAGCGGTCAGACCGTCCAAGGGGAGATGTTCTTCTGCCGAGTCAACGGCACCGCGTTCCGCGGGGTCACGCAGTCCGGCTCGTTCCGGCCCTACACGGTGCTCAAGCTGGGCGCGAACTGCCCGAACGGCTCCCAGGAGTTCTCGCGCCGGTTCGACAACGAAGACGACGGCAGCACGAACTTCTCCAGCGCACCGGCCGGGATCAGCAGCATCGCGCAGTCGATGGTGAGCGCCGGCGCGAACACCACACTGAACGTCCGGATCGCCCGGTAACGTCGGAGTTCGTATCTCCCTCGGCCCGCCCGGGTCTTTCTCCACCGGGCGAGCCGAGGGGGATCGGGAGTGAGCAGTGAACTGACGGCGCGGCACCTGCACCGCGCCCTCGAGGTGGCACGGGAGTTCAGGGCCGGCGGCCGGGCTGACCGGGCTCGCCCGGCTCGTCGGCTGCGACTTCGCGTCGTGCACCAGCGCGGAGCACACGACCCGGCGGCTGACCGGCGCCGTGACCGACCGGCCGGAGCACAACCTGCTGCGCCACGCCGGGTTCCGGGCCCAGGTGCACCAGCACCCGGCGTTCGCGGCCCACCGCGACGGGCGGCTGCCGCTGGGGACGTCAGCGGCGTTGAGCGACCTGGCGGACCTGCGGACGCTGCGCGCGTTGCCGCTGTACACCGACTACTCCCGCCCGCGGGGCACGGTCGACCAGCTGCTGCGCATCGTCCAGGTCGACGACCGGCACGGCCGCATCCTGACCTTGAGCCGTTCCCGGCCGGGGTTCTCGGCGCGGGACCGGGCCTGGGGTTGACCAGCCGGACGGAGCTGATGGTACGCCTGGCGGCTCCGGCGTGACCGCGCTCAGGCGAAGGCTTCCGGGGGCGGACAGGAGCAGACCAGGTTCCGGTCCCCCGCCGCGCCGTCGATGCGGCGGACCGGCGGCCAGATCTTGGCCGCCGCGGCGCCCGCCGGGAACACCGCCGTCTCCCGGCTGTACGGCCGTTCCCACTCGCCCGCCACGCAGCGCGCGGTGTGCGGCGCGTGCCGCAGCGGCGAGCAGGCCAGCGGCCACTCCCCCGAGGCGACGCGGTCGATCTCGCCGCGGATGGCGATCATCGCCGCGCAGAACCGGTCCAGCTCGGCGAGGTCCTCGCTCTCCGTCGGCTCCACCATCAGCGTGCCGGCGACCGGGAACGACATCGTCGGCGCGTGCAGCCCGTAGTCCGCCAGGCGCTTCGCGACGTCGTCCACCGTCACGCCGGTGGCCTTCGTCAGCGGCCGCAGGTCGAGGATGCATTCGTGCGCGACCAGGCCCGAGTGGCCCGCGTACAGGACCGGGTAGTGCTCACCGAGGCGCTTCGCGACGTAGTTGGCGTTCGCCACCGCGACCAGCGTCGCCCGGCGCAGGCCTTCCGCGCCCATCATCCGGACGTAGGCCCACGAGATCGGCAGGATCGACGCGCTGCCCCAGGGCGCCGCGCTGACCGGGCCGACCCCGGTCGCCGGGCCGGCGGCCGGCTGCAGCGGGTGGTTCGGCAGGAACGGCGCCAGGTGCGCGCGGACCCCGATCGGGCCGACCCCGGGGCCGCCACCGCCGTGCGGAACGCAGAAAGTCTTGTGCAGGTTGAGGTGCGAGACGTCGGCGCCGAACCGGCCGTACTGGGCGACGCCGATCAGGGCGTTGAGGTTGGCGCCGTCGACGTACACCTGCCCGCCCGCGTCGTGCACCGCCGCGCAGACCTCGCCGACGGTGTCCTCGTAGACCCCGTGCGTCGACGGGTAGGTGAGCATGATCGCGGCCAGGTCGCCGCGGTGGGCGTCCACAGTGGACTTCAGGTGCGCGAGGTCGATGTTGCCCTCGTCGTCGCAGCGGACGACGACCACCCGCATGCCCGCCATCACGGCGCTCGCCGCGTTCGTGCCGTGCGCGCTGGCCGGGATCAGGCAGACGTCGCGGGTGCGCTCACCGCGGGAGCGGTGGTACGCCCGGATCGCCAGCAGGCCCGCGAACTCGCCCTGGCTGCCGGCGTTGGGCTGCAGGGAAACCGTGTCGTAGCCGGTGATCCGCGCCAGCCAGGCGCCGAGGTCGGCGACGACGGTCAGCAGCCCGGCCGCGTCCTCGGCCGGCGCGAACGGGTGCAGCCCGGCGAACTCGGGCCAGGTGACCGGCTCCATCTCCGCGGTGGCGTTGAGCTTCATCGTGCACGAGCCGAGCGGGATCATGCTCCGGTCGAGCGCGATGTCCTTGTCGGACAGCTCCCGCAGGTAGCGCAGCAGCGCGGTTTCCGAGCGGTGCGCGTGGAACACCGGGTGGGTCAGGAACGCGCTGGTGCGCCGCAGCGGCGCCGGGAGCGCGTCCGCGGTGTCCGCGTCGAGGCCGTCCACATCGGACACCGAGACGCCGAACACCTTCCACACGCAGGAAAGCCGCTCACGTGTCGTGGTCTCGTCGCAGGCGACGCCGACGTGGTCGTCGTCGGCCCGCCGCAGGTTCACCCCGAGGTCGCGGGCCGCCGCGACCACCGCGTCCGCCCGGCCGGGCACCGCCGCGAGGACCGTGTCGAAGAACTCGCCGTGCACCACCTCGACGCCGCCCTCGCACAGCCCGGCCGCGAGCACGGTCGCCATCCGGTGCGCCCGCAGCGCGATCCCGCGCAGCCCGTCGGGTCCGTGGTGCACCGCGTACATCGACGCCATGACCGCGAGCAGGACCTGCGCGGTGCAGATGTTCGACGTCGCCTTCTCCCGGCGGATGTGCTGCTCGCGCGTCTGGAGGGCGAGCCGGTACGCGGGTGCGCCGTCCGCGTCCTTCGAGACGCCGACCAGCCGGCCGGGCAGCTGTCGCTCGAGGCCCTGGCGCACCGCCAGGTACGCGGCGTGCGGGCCGCCGAAGCCCATCGGGACGCCGAAGCGTTGCGTCGAGCCGACCGCGACGTCGGCGCCGAGCTCACCCGGCGGACGCAGCAGGGTCAGCGCGAGCGGATCCGCGGCGACGACCACCGCGGCGCCGTGCTTCTTCGCGTCGGCGATCGTCAGGTCGAGCTCGCGCACCGCGCCGGACGCCCCGGGGTAGGACAGCAGCACCCCGAAGAAGTCACCGCCGAGCCCCAAGCCGGTGAGCCCCCGCGAGAGATCTTCGACGACCAGCTCGATGCCCAGCGGCTCCGCGCGGGTCCGGAGCACGGCGAGCGTCTGCGGCAGGGTGTCCTCGTCGACGACGAAGCGGTTCGACGCGGACTTGCCCGCCCGGCGCACGAGCGTCATCGCCTCGGCGGCCGCGGTGGCTTCGTCGAGCAGGGACGCGTTCGCGACCGGCAGCCCGGTCAGGTCGGCGACCATGGTCTGGAAGTTGAGCAGTGCTTCGAGCCGTCCCTGCGAGATTTCCGGCTGGTAAGGCGTGTAGGCGGTGTACCAGGCGGGGTTCTCGAGCACGTTCCGCCGGATGACGGGCGGGGTGACGGTGTCGTGGTAACCGAGGCCGATCATCTGGGCCATCGGCCGGTTCCGGGAGGCCAGCTCCCGGAGCTCGGCAAGCGCCTGGGCTTCGGTGGCCGCCGGCGGAAGGACGAGCGGCTCGGCGGACTCCCGCAGCGACGACGGCACGGCCCGCTCGGCGAGCTCGTCCAGCGAGGCGACGCCGATGACGTCGAGGATGTGGCGCAGCTCGTCCGGCCCGGGCCCGATGTGCCGGTCGGCGAAGGGAACCCCTTGTTCGAGGGAGGCGAGCGACAAGTCCACGATGGCCTCCTCCGAACGGCAGCGTCCACCCAACCCGACTCTAAACGCGAAGGTGACCACGGCGGGGGTCCGGGGGCGGAGCCCGCCGGGCGGGGTGTGGGGGTTGCACCCCCACAAGACACCGCGGAGGGTTGAGGCGAGCGCCCTCCGCGAGCACGGTTCACCCAAACCCGCAGCACGGCTCATCCGAACCCCGAGGAAACCCTCCCCACTCTGTCCGTACCCGTGTCGGGCGCCTGAGAGTTTCGCCCGCAGGTTGAGCCGGGCTTGCACCGTCGGCGGGGCCATCAGGCTGTGTCCTGACGACCCGCTTTCCAGAGGCGTCTCGTCCGCGCGGTCCAGGGTGCCTGAGAGGTTCCGGGGAGGACTTGCTCCTTCGGCGCCGAGCTCAAGGTGTGGCTCGGACTCTCCCGCGCGGATTCGTCGACCGCAGGGGGAACCTTACTCGCCTCCCCGCGGCGATGATCACCCGGTCTTGCGTGCGTTGCGGCGCTGGGTGAGCTCGTCCGGTTCGTGCGTCTCGACCACACCGCCGTCGGCGCGCTCGGCCGGGAACTCGTGGATCGTGCCGCTGATCTCCTGCATCGCCCCGCTGACCGCGATGCCGAACACACCCTGGCCGCCCTGGAGCAGATCGACGATCTCCTCCGGCGAGGTGCACTCGTAGACCGTGGTGCCGTCGGAGAACAGCGTCACCTTGGCGAGGTCGCGGACCCCGCGGACCCGCAGGTGGTCGACCGCCACCCGGATGTTCTGCAGGGAGACCCCGGTGTCCAGCAGCCGCTTGACGACCTTGAGCACCAGGATGTCCTTGAACGAGTACAGCCGCTGCGAGCCGGAGCCGTGCGCCGTGCGGATGCTCGGCGCCACCAGCTTCGTGCGCGCCCAGTAGTCCAGCTGGCGGTAGGTGATGCCGGCGATCTGGCACGCCGCCGGACCCCGGTAGCCCACCAGCTCGTCGGGCAGCGAGTCGTCGGGGAACAGCTCACCCTGCTCACCAGTCGCGACCTCGACAGGCTGCTTCTCGGAACCAGCCTCGACCACGCAAGCCTCCCCTCGCCCGACCGGACGGCCGGCGAATGACAGCCGGGGAGTCCCAGGAGCGGGACCCACCGGAGATCAACCGCCACGGTCCGGCCCCAGACCGTGAATCACACCGTGGCGATTTACCTCCTCCGACGGTAAGCGCCAGGAGAACACCGGTCAACGCGACGCGCGGCAAGCCTCAACGACCGGATGAGCCTTTGAGCCGTTCGCCGTACCCCCGGCGCGGTGGTTCAAACCTCTTGCGCCGATTTACTCAGCCAAGTACATTTTTACTCATGCAAGTAAACACCGACCTCATGGCCGAAATGGGCCTCAGCGTCACGGAGGCGGCGCGCCGCGCGCAGATCATCGGCGCGACCATCGGCGTCATCGCCGACCTCGGGTACCGGAAGGCGACGTTCGCCAAGATCAAGGAGCGCGCCGGGCTCAGCAGCACCCGGATGATCTCCTACCACTTCACGAACAAGGCCGGCCTGATGCAGGCCGTGCTGAGCACCGTCGTCGAGACGAAGAACGAGTTCCTCGAGGAGCGCACCGGCGGCGGGGTCGACCCGGCCGACCGGCCCGGCTACCTGCGGGCGCACATCGAGACGTCGATCGCGTTCCTGCGCGCGTACCCGGAGTGCGTCCGGGTGCTGGCGGAGATGTCCGCCAACGCCGACGACGCCGAAGGCTGGGTGATGACGAAGGTCCTGGTCGACGACATGCGGGTGCACGGCCTGGCCCGCCAGCTCAAGCAGGGCCAGGCGGAAGGCGCTTTCGGCGTCTTCACGCCCGAGGTGATGGCGATGTCGGTCGCGCAGGCCGTCGACGGGGTCGCCGCGGCCTACGCGGCGGACCCGTCGCTGGACCTGGAGCAGTACGGCCGCGAGGTGGCGGACACCTTCGTCAAAGCGACGGCGCCTTGAGCGCCCGGTCGAGCCGCTCTTCGATGCGGGCCTTCGGGAACGCGCCGACGATCGTCTCGACCGGCTCGCCGCCCGAGAACAGGATCATCGTCGGCAGGGACATGACCTGGTAGGACCGGGTCGTTTCCGGGTTCTCGTCGGCGTTGATCTTGCGGACGGCGAGCTCCCCGGCCCGCTCAGTGGCCAGCTGCGCCAGCACCGGGCCGACCATCCGGCACGGGCCGCACCAGGTGGCCCAGAACTCGACCAGCACGGGGACGTCGCTGCCGAGGACCTCGGGGAACGTGGTGTCGGTGACTTCGGCGACTTCGGACATGACAGGCTCCTTCACGGGCGCGGGGATTCGGGCACGACGCACGGATCGGGCGCTTGGCGGGCCAAGGCGCCGGCGAGCTTGGTGGCCAGTTCGGCGCGGATCCCGCCGAGCCGGGCCAGCAGGGCGTCGGCTTCTTCGAGCTTGCGGCGGTAGACCTCGATCGAGCTCGCGCAGGCGTCGCCGGTCTCGTGGCCGCTGCGCAGGCAGTCGACGAACGGGCGGGTCTCGTCGAGGGTCAGGCCGACCGTCTGCAGGGTCTGGATCTCCCGGACCAGCTGCAGGTCGTCCTCGGTGTACTCGCGATAGCCGTTCGCCGAGCGGCGGGCCGCGATGAGGCCCTGGTCCTCGTAAAAGCGCAGCGCACGGGTGGTGACACCCGTGCGCTGCGCAAGCTCTCCGATCCGCATGCCCCTGACGCTAAACGTTGACGTCCGCGTCAAGGCAAGGTTCAGGTGTCCGCACCCCGGAAGTCCTCAGGGGACACGGAGTCGAGGAACTCGCGGAACTTCTCGACCTCGTCCTCCTGCTCGTCCGGGATGATCAGGCCGGCCTCCTCCAGCACCGCGTCCACGGCGTGGATGGGGACGCCGATCCGCAGGGCCAGCGCGACCGAGTCGCTCGGCCGGGCCGACACCCGGATGTCACCGTCGAAGACGAGCTCGGCGAAGAACGTGCCTTCCTTGAGGTCGGTGATGACGACCTGCTCCAGCTCCCGGCCGAGCGCTCCGATGACCTCTTTCAACAGGTCATGCGTGAGCGGGCGGGCGGGGCGGACGCCCTGCTGCTCCAAGGCGATGGCGGTGGCTTCGACCGAGCCGATCCAGATCGGCAGGTACCGTTCGCCCTCGGTCTCCCGCAGCAACAAGATCGGCTGATTCGCGGGCAGCTCGACCCGCACACCGACGACGCGCATTTCGCTCATCGGGCTTCGCCTCCCTCTCGTGCACACGGGCTTCAGCGTGGGAACGGCTTGCGCCGCCACTGCCGACGCTACCCGTCATCCGTGCGCTGTGCTCGCTGTCCGGACTCTCTCGGTTCGCCTGCCGCAAACCCTGGGTCTCACGGTACGGCATGAAGGTCCGAACATTCAGTCATTGACATGGGACCGCAAAGAGGATCTCACCGCCCCGTTACGGATCAACACCCGGAGACGCCACGGATTCCGGCCTTGACGAGGAGCGTGTGCAGGGTCACGGACAGTGCCGCGAGCTCCCGGACGACTTCGTCGGCCCGTTGTTTGGCCTCCGGGTCACGGTGCCGATACACCGGTGTCACGATCTGCTCCAGCAACCCGACCTCGCGGTCGGCCGCGGCGCGGAAGGCACGCAGGTGTCTCGGCTCGATACCGAATTCGGTCATCGCCTTCACCGTCCGCGCGACCAGGACCGCGTCGGGGTCGAAGAACCCCGCGGGACCTGGCCGGACCAGGCCGTACTGCCGCAGCTCCGCCAGCGCGGCCGCGTCGATGCCGGCCTGCTCCAGGAGGTCCTCCTCGGTGAGGCGGAGCTCCCGGCCCGCGGCGAAGTCGGCCGCCTCGGGCAGGCCGACGTTCTCCGCCGGCGCGTCGATCGGGACCAGCCGGCGCGGCGGGCGGGGCAGGGCCGCGACGGGCCCGGCTCCCGAGTCCGCCGCGTCCAGCTGCTCCTTGATGACCTTCAACGGGAGGTAGTGGTCCCGCTGGGCGGCCAGGACGAACCGGAGGCGCTCCACGTCCGCCGCGGCGAACTGCCGGTACCCCGAAGGCGTCCGGCCCGGCTGGACCAGGCCTTCCGCTTCGAGGAACCGGATCTTGGAGATGGTGACATCGGGGAAGTCACCGCGCAGCTGCGCCAGTACGGCCCCGATGCTCAGCCCGGAGCTCTGTGGCCGCCCGGCCGCCGTCACTGTGCCCCCTGGCCCCCGTGCCCCGGGCCGGTCAGGAAGACCAGGCGGAACTTCCCGATCTGGACCTCGTCGCCGCCCGCGAGGACGGCCTGGTCGACCGGCTCCCGGTTGACGTAGGTGCCGTTGAGGCTGCCGACGTCGATGACGACGAACTCGCCGCCCTCACGCCGGAACTCGGCGTGCCGGCGGGAGACCGTGACGTCGTCCAGGAAGATGTCGCTGTCCGGGTGCCGTCCGGCGCTGGTGGTGTCGCGGTCGAGCAGGAACCGCGAACCCGCGTTGGGCCCGCGCTTCACGACCAGCAGCGCCGAACCCGCCGGCAGGGCGTCGACCCCCTGGACCGGCGCCTCCGCGGCGGGGGCGGACTCGTGGCCTTCGGCTTCGGCCAGGAAGTCGGCCCGGAAGACAGAGGTCCGCTCCGGAGACTGCTCCGGGGGAACGCCGCCGGGCCCGTCGTTCGTGCTCACCTGAGCTCTCCTCCACACATGCTGTGTTGCCTAGTACTCAAGAACGTGTAGCTGCCAACGTACCGTGCCTGATCGATTCTCCGAGCCCCGGCTCCCCGAACCGGCGCAGTGCCGGTCCGGCGGCTCGTCGACGGCGTTCAGCCCTTGGTCAGGGCGTCGTACGCCTCGGCTTCGAGCAGGGCTTCGAGCCCCGCCGGGTCGTCGAGCCGGATCTCGATCAGCCAGCCCTCGCCGTAGGGGTCGCTGTTGATCAGCTCGGGCGAGTCGGCGACACCGTCGTTGACCGCGACGACTTCGCCGTCGACCGGCGCGAACAGCTCGGAAACGCTCTTGGTCGACTCGACCTCGCCGAAGACGTCCCCGGCGCTCACCTGACGCCCGACCTCGGGCAGGTCGACGAAGACGACGTCGCCGAGCTGGTCCTGCGCGTACTCGGTGATGCCGATCCTGACGAGGGTGTCCTCGCCGCGGGTGGCGACCCACTCGTGTTCCTCGGTGTAACGAAGCTCTTCAGGAGCGGACACCGCCGGTCCCCTTTCATGCCCTCACTGGCGAAACGTGCTGGGCGAAGTCTTACACCCACACGGCCCAGCCGCCGGGCACGACCCGGGAAAGCGGCGCGCTCAGTCTTCGCGCGCGCCGCGCAGCGCGTTGCGCACCTGCACGACGTAGAGCACGCCGGACCAGACGTAGAGGACGCCGCCCCAGATGGTGAAGGCGTAGCCGATCGGCCGGGCGATCGCGGCGACGTCCGAGCCACCCTGCGCGAGCAGCAGGAACGGGAAGGCGTACATCAGCACGAAGGTCGCGCCCTTGCCGATGTAGGTGACCTCCGGCGGGGCGAAGCCGCGGCGGCGCAGCGTCAGGACGCAGAGGCCGAGCACGGCTTCGCGGACCACCAGCGGGACCACGACCCACCAGGGGATGATGTCGCGGACCAGGAACGCGATGAGCGTCGCGAGGATGTAGAGCCGGTCGGCCGCCGGGTCGAGCAGCTGGCCCAGCCGCGACATCTGGTTGAGCCAGCGGGCCAGCTTGCCGTCGAGCCAGTCGGTGAGGGCGCTGAACACCAGCAGCGCCAGCGCCCAGCCGTCCTCCTCCGGGCCGAGCAGCAGCCAGAGGAACACCGGCACGCCGGCCAGCCGCAGGAGCGACAGCATGTTGGGGACGTTGAACGCCTGCCTCAGCAGGGACGGCTCGGGGACGTCCGCCGGAGCGGCTGGTTCGGGGGCGGCTGTGCTCACCTGGTCAGCCTAGAGCTTGCTTCAGCACGCGCGGCGGTGGCTCCAGCCGCGCCGGCGCAGTTCGGCGCTGCTCAGCGCCTCGGGGCGGCCGCGGTAGTCGGTGCCCATCCAGCGGGCGCGGCCGGGGCGCGCCTCGAGGACGTACGGGCGGCCGCAGCACCAGACGACGGTGCTGGGGACGGTCGGCGGGTTGGCGGGGTCGTCGGTGCTGGTTTCGGGGCTGGTCACAGCGTCGGCGTTCATCGCTCTCACGGGCTCGGGACGGAAGGTCGGGGACGGGGAAGCTCTTCGGCCTCCACCAAGACCTTCGGCACGCGAGGCCGGATCGTTAACGGGAACGGCCGGAATTACACCGATCGATTCCGGATGGCAGTGTGAGGTTTCGGAGCGTGAACGGAATGTTAACTGTCCATTGTGGACATCGATTCGACGGCCACCGGACCGGGCCGCCACCCGGCTGGAGTAATCTCCGGCACACCCGTGGGCGAGTCGGTCCACGGCGCTGGAACCCGGAGGGGCCAGAATGTCCGGACCAGCACAGGCGCGGGGAGGAACGATCGCGGTGCCCCACCCGACCACCACGAGGACGTGGCGGCCGTTGCTCGCGGCGTGCCTCGCCGTCCCGGCCCTCGCGGCGTGTTCGGCCGAGCAGGCCGCCCAGGCGCCGGCGTCGTCCACGCCTCCGGTGACCTCGGCTTCCGCGCCGACGTCCACCGGCACGCCTCCCCCGCCGCCCGCCGAGGGCAGCTCGTCCGCGCCCGCGCCGGTGTCGAAGCCGTCCGGCGCGCCGCCGTCGGTGCCCGGGTCGTGCGGCACCGTGACCGCGGCCAGCGGGTTGACGCTCTACGTGTTCGACAGCGGCTCCGCCGGCGTCAGCTGCGTCGCGGCGACGAAGCTGGTCGGCGACTTCCACCGCAAGATCGCCGGGCGCCAGGGCGCCGGTTCGAACGACGCGGTGAACGAGACCGTCGACGGCTGGCTGTGCACCTCCGGGCCGCCCGCCGCACAGGGCGGCACCACCTGCACCAAGGGCGAGCAGACGGTGTTCGCCGCCGTCGTGCCGTCCGAGTGAACCCCGTCCCGTTTTAGTTCCTGAAGGGCCCATGAAGACTCTCGCGTACCCCTTGCTGCTCGTCGCCGCGTCCGCCGCACTGGCCGCTTGCGCCGGCGCGGACCCGGCGCCCACGGCGCCCCAGTCCGCCGTACCCGCCGCAGCCGCGGCGGCGGGGTCCACGGCCCCGGGCGTCCCGTGCGGCGACGTCCCGGGCGCGGGCGGCGCGAAGACGGCGGTGACCGCTCACGGCCAGGTCGACTGCGCCGCGGCGACGAAGCTGCTGAAGGACTACTTCGCGAAGTTGACTCCGGCGGAGGCGAGCTCACCGGACGGGCCGGGGCCGGTGGTCCTGGACGAGTGGACGTGCGGGAGTGGCGCGAACGACCCGGTGACGGCGTGCTCGACCGAGGACGGCCGTCAGGTCGAGGGAACTCGCGCCTGACCGCACCCAAGGCGGCCTTCGGTGCGTTGAGCGCACCCAAGGCCGCCTTGGGGCGCTCAGCGCGAGTCTTCATAACGCGCCGCGATCGCGGCCGCGCGGTCGCGCAGAGCCGCGCGTAGCGAGGCTGGAGTCAGAGCTTCCGCGTCCGCGCCGAGCTGCCACAGCGCCCACTCGGCGTGCCGCAGGTCCTGAAACGTCGCCTCGAGCCGCACCCACCCCTCCGCGTCCGGTTCCGCCGCGCGGACAGCCACCGCCATACCCAGCAGCTCCTCCCGACGCCCCGGCCGCACCCGCACGAGCACCGGGAGATGGTCGGTGGACAGGAACCGTGCGCACCGATCACGCCAAATCCGGTCCAGATCGACCCGGTCCGCGCGCTCGGCGGGCTCCGACAGCTCCGACGCCGCCGACACACGAGAGAGCCGGTAAGTGCGGTCGGCACCCCGATCTCGTGGCGAGCAGGTACCCGCGGTCGCGGACCGTGACCAGGCCGATCGGGTCCACCGTGCGCCACTGCGGCTCCTGGTTCGCCGCCGCGTACCGGATGCGCAGCTTGTGCCCGGCGAACACCGCGCGCCGGATCTCGGCGACCACCCCGCCGGGCAGTTCCTCGGCGGCCGGGCGGCGGGAGAGCAGGTCGGTCTCCGGCTCGACGAGGATGCGCCGGGCCGCGTCGCTCGCCGTCGCGCGGTGGCCGTCCGGGAGCGCGTCGACCACCTTGCGCATCGCCGACGCGAGCGCCGAGCCGAGGCCGAACACCTGCTCGCCGCGCCCCGATCCGGCGGTCAGCAGCGCCAGGGCCTCCTCGTGGTTGAGCCCGGTGAGCTCGGTCCGGAACCCGGGCAGCAGCGCGAACCCGCCGTGCCGCCCGCGCTCGGCGTAGACCGGGACACCCGCCGCGGACAGCGCTTCGATGTCGCGGAGCACGGTCCGGGTGGACACCTCCAGCTCGCGGGCGAGCGTCTCCGCGCTCAGCCGGCCGCGCTGCCGCAGCAGCAGCACCAGCGAGACCAGCCGGTCGGCGCGCATGCCGGAACCTTAGCGAATACACGACAGAGGATGTCGTGATTCACCGCGAAGCTCGGGCTCTCGACAACAAGAAGGAGCCGAAGTGGCAGTGGAACGAACGGCGGTCAACCCGTGGCCGTGGTCGGTGGAGCTGGGGTTCAACCAGGGCGAGGTCGTCTCCGGGCACACCCGGACGCTGTACTGCTCCGGGCAGACGGCGATGAACGCCGACGGGAAGCCGGAGCACGACGGTGACATCGCCGGGCAGCTGGCACTGAGCCTGGACAACCTGGAGGCCGTCCTCGCCGAGGCGGGGATGGCGCTGGCGAACCTCGTGCGGCTGACCGTCTACACCACCGACGTCGACCTGCTGTTCCCGCACTACGGAGTGCTGGCGGCGCGCCTGGGCGCCGCCGGGGTCGCCCCGCCGACCACCATGCTCGGCGTGACGCGGCTGGCGATCCCCGGCCGGCTCGTCGAGCTGGAGGGGACCGCCGTCGCCTGAGCGGAGCGCCGCGAGGTCAGGACTTCAGGTCCGGGAAGTCCTCCTCGCGGAACTCCGTGCCCTCCCCGCGCGCCGGGTCGTTCTCACGGCCGCGCAGCTCGACGCGGCGGATCTTGCCCGAGATCGTCTTCGGCAGCTCCGCGAACTCCAGCCGCCGGATCCGCTTGTACGGCGCCAGGTGCTCGCGGCAGTACGCGAGGATCGCCTTCGCCGTCTCGGGTGTCGGCTCGTGGCCGGCCGCCAGCACGACGTACGCCTTGGGCACCGCGAGCCGGATCGGGTCCGGCGCCGGGACGACCGCCGCCTCCGCGACCGCCTCGTGCTCGATCAGCACGCTCTCCAGCTCGAACGGCGAGATCCGGTAGTCCGACGCCTTGAAGACGTCGTCCGTGCGCCCGACGTAGGTGATGTAGCCGCGTTCGTCGATCGAACCGACGTCCCCGGTGTGGTAGAAGCCGTTGGCGAACGCCGCCGAAGTGCGCTCGTCGTCGTCCGCGTAGCCGGTCATCAGGCCGACCGGGCGGTGGTCGAGGTCGAGGCAGATCTCGCCCTCCGCCGCCCGCTCGCCGCTGACCGGGTCGACCAGCGCCACGACGAACCCGGGCAGCGGCCGGCCCATCGAGCCGGGCAGGACGTCCTGGCCGGGTGTGTTGGCGATCTGGACGCTGCTTTCGGTCTGGCCGAAGCCGTCGCGGATGGTGACGCCCCACGACTGCCGGACCTGCTCGATCACCTCGGGGTTGAGCGGCTCCCCCGCGCCGACGACCTTCTTCGGCGGGGTCTTCAACGCCGTCAGGTCGGCCTGGATCAGCATCCGCCACACCGTCGGCGGCGCGCAGAAGCTGGTGATCCCGCACCGGTCCATCTGGGCCATCAGCGCGTTCGCGTCGAAGCGGTTGTAGTTGAAGAGGAACACCGTCGCCTCGGCGTTCCACGGCGCGAAGACGTTGCTCCACGCGTGTTTCGCCCAGCCGGGCGAGGAGATGTTCAGGTGGACGTCACCCGGTTCCAGCCCGATCCAGTACATCGTGGACAGATGGCCCACCGGGTAGGAGACCTGCGTGTGCTGCACCAGTTTCGGCTTCGCCGTCGTGCCCGAGGTGAAGTACAGCAGCATCGGGTCGGCCGCCCGGGTCGGGCCGTCCGGGGCGAACTCCGGCGACTGCGCGAACGCGGCCGAGTACTGCTGCCAGCCCTCGACCGGCTCCCCGACCGCGATCCGCGTGTAGTCACCCTCGACGCCGTCGAACTTCGGCGCGTCGACCGACCGGACGACGACGTGCTTCGCCGCGCCGCGCTCGACGCGGTCGGTGAGGTCGGCCGGGCCGAGCAGGGTGGACGCCGGGATGATCACGGCGCCGAGCTTGATCGCGGCGAGGATCGTCTCCCACAGCTCACCCTGGTTGCCCAGCATGAGGATCAGCCGGTCGCCGCGGCGGACACCGAGGCCGCGCAGCCAGTTCGCCACCTGGTTGGACCGGCCGGACATCTCCGGGTAGGTCCAGCGGTTCTCGGCGCCGTCCTCCTCGACGATCCACAGCGCGTACCGCTCGGCGTTGTCCGGGTCGTGCGCGACGACGTCGAACCAGTCGATCGCCCAGTTGAACTCGTCGAACTCCGGCCAGGCGAAGTCCCGGTACGCCGTGTCGTAGTCCTCGCGGTGGGTCTGCAGGTAGTCCCGCGCGACGCGGAACGCGTGGTGGACTTCCGAAGCGGTCACGCTGCCTCCTTGCTATTCGCCCGTGAACTCCGGCGCGCGCCGCTCCATGAAAGCCTGGACCGCCTCGCCGAGGTCCTTGCTGGGCAGGAACGCCGAGTTCCACGCCGCGACGTACCGGAGGCCGTCGGCGACCTGGCGCTCGGTGTTCGTCGCCAGTACCTGCTTCGTACCCTGCACCACGAGCGGCGGGTTCGCAGCGATCTCGCCGGCGAGTTCCCGCGCGGCGGCCAGCAGCGCGTCCTGGTCGGCGTAGACGTCGTTGACGAGCCCGATCTTCTCCGCGCGGGCCGCGGTGATGTCCTTGCCGGTCAGCGCGAGCTCGCGCAGGTGCCCTTCGCCGACGATGCTCGCGAGCCGCTGGAGGCTACCCAGGTCGGCCACAATGGCGACGCGCACCTCGCGGACGCTGAACTTGGCGTCGGCGCTGGCCAGGCGGATGTCCGCGGCGGCGACCACGTCGACCCCGCCGCCGATGCACCAGCCGGAAACGGCCGCGACGACCGGTTTGCGGCATTCCGCGATCGAGCTGACGGCCGCCTGCAGCGTCTTGACCTGGTCGAGGAAGGCCGTGCGCGGCCCGGCGAGGCTGTCACCGCCGAGCATCGGGGCCCAGTCGCCCATCATCGCCGGCAGGTCGAGGCCGTAGGAGAAGTGCGACCCGCTGCCGGTCAGCACGACGGCCCTGACCTGCGGGTCGGCGTCGAGCGCGCGGAACACCAGCGGCAGCTCGCGCCAGAAGTCCGGGCCCATCGCGTTGCCCTTGGACGGGCCGAGCAGGGTCACTTCGGCCACGTGGCCGTCGACGTCGACCTTCAGGGAGACGAGGTCGGGCAGACTGTCAGCAGTAGCGGTCATGGGGTCATCTTGACCCATGCCCGCGGCGAGCCGCCATTGGCACGTTGTCAACTGACGCGCGAGTCACTGTGCCAACGTGGTCACGGGATGTTTTCCTGGACGTAAGGTGACCACGACGCGGGGAGGACGGTGGGACATGAGCCCGGCCAGCAGCGCGACCCTGATCGAACCGGAGCCCCCGGCCCCGGCCGCCCGGCGCGAGTCCCGCCCGATCGAGCTGACCGGGTCGTTCGACCACGACGGCCACCGGCTCTGGTACACCGAGTTCGGCAGCGGCGAGAAGGTCGTCGTGCTCACCCACGGCATCATGCTGACCCGCCGGATGCACGCGCCGCTCGCGCGCCGGCTGGCCCGCGCGGGGTTCCGGGTGGTTACGCTCGACCTGCTCGGCCACGGCGACTCGGACCGCCCGACCGAGTCGTGGCTGTACTCGATGCCGTCCTTCGCCGAGCAGACCCTGGCGTTGCTGGACCACCTCGAGGTGGAGTCGGCGGTGATCGGCGGGACGTCCCTCGGGGCGAACGTCTCGCTGGAAGTCGCTGTGTCGGCGCCGTCGCGCGCTCGCGGCCTGATCGTCGAGATGCCGGTGCTGGACAACGCGATCGTCGCGGGTCTGTTCACGTTCGCCCCGCTGCTGATGGCGGCCCGCTTCCTGCCGGTGACGGTGCAGGCGGTGGCGCTGGCGGCTTCCCTGGTGCCGCACGGGAACCAGTGGGTCGACGTCGTCACGGACACGCTCTCCCAGCGCCCGGCCCCGATGGCGGCGTTGCTGCACGGGGTGCTGTTCGGCCGCATCGCGCCGCCGAAGTCGGTGCGCCGCAAGATCTCGACGCGCGCACTGGTGATCGGCCACCAGGGTGACCCGATCCACCCGTTCGGCGACGCGGACACCCTGGCGGTGGACATGCCGGCGGCGGAGTTCGTCCAAGCCCGCAGCCCGGTGGAGCTCAGGCTGGACCCGACCCGGCTGTCCGACGCGATCCGGGACTTCGCCGCGAGCTGCTACGAAGACTGAACGGGCATCACGCGTGATTGAAGGGGCATCACGCGTGACTGGCGGGGCATCGGGTGTGATGCCCCGCTGATCACGCGTGATGCCCGCCGGATCACGCGTGATTCCCCTGAACGGGGGCCAGACCGGCCACCGGGCCGATCACGATGATCGCCGGGGGGCGGACGCCGGAAGCCGCCGCGTCGGTGACCACCGTGTCCAAAGTGGACCGGAGGACCCGCTGGGTGCGCATCGTGCCGTCCTCGACGATCGCGACCGGGGTGTCGGACGGGCGGCCGCCGTCCAGGAGGGCCTTCGCGAACTGCGGGAGCCGCTCCACCCCCATCATCAGCACGATCGTGCCGCGCAGGCGTGCCAGGAGCTCCCAGTCGACCAGTGAGCGGTCGTCGCCGGGCGCCACGTGACCCGAAACCACCACCACCTCGTGCGCGACGCCGCGGTGGGTCACCGGGACGTCCGCCACCGCCGGGACCGCGAACGCGCTCGTGATGCCCGGGACCATCGTCACCGGGACCCCCGCCTCGGCGCAGGCGAGCACCTCTTCGAAGCCGCGGCCGAACAGGTACGGGTCGCCGCCCTTGAGGCGGACGACGAACTTGCCCTCCTTGGCGCGCTCGATCAGCGTCTGGTTGATGACGTCCTGGCTGGCCGCGCGGCCGTACGGGATCTTGGCCGCGTCGACGACCTCGACCTCCGGCGCGAGCTCGTCCAGCAGCTCGCGGGGCGCCAACCGGTCGACGACCACGACGTCCGCGCGCGAGAGCAGGCGGCGGCCGCGGACCGTGATCAGCTCCGGGTCGCCGGGGCCGCCGCCGACCAGCGCGACGCCGGGCAGGCTGCCCTCGGGGTGCGGCCGGCGGCCGTCCTCGATCGTGCCGTTGTGCAGGCCGTCGAGCATCGAGTCACGCACCGCCGCCGAGCGCAGCGGCTCGCCGCCGGACAGGACGCCGAACAGCAGGCCGCCGTGGCGGCCGGACGCCGGGGTCACCGCGGACCCCGACTCGCCCTCGTCGGCGCGGACGCAGAACACCCGCTCGCGCTCGGCCTCGGCGCAGATTTCCGCGTTCACCGCGGGATCGTTCGTGCAGGCCAGCGCGTACCAAGCGGCGCGAAGGTCACCGGCGGTGTAGCGACGCTCGTGCCAGACCAGCTCCCCCGCGTCCACCATCCCCTGCACCGACGGCGTCGTGTGCGGCGACACCAGTTCGACGCGGGCGCCGGCGCTGATCAGCCGGGGCAGCCGTCGCTGGGCGACCGAGCCGCCGCCGAACATCACGACACGGCGGCCGGACAGCTGGAGGCCGGAGAGGTAGTGCGGGTCGTCCATGGCCGGGAGTTTATTGACGGTTCACCCGCGCGCCAGCCCAGCGTGGGTCACGCCACGCGGAAGACCGGCCCGCGCGCCACGAACGGCAGCCGCGCGCCCCGCGGCACCAGGTACGCGTGTTCCCGACGCGGCCGGACGTGGTCGCACTGCGCGTCGGTGATGATCAGGATCGGGCCGTCGGCCGGGAAGTCCGGGGCGCGCTGCAGCAGGTCGACGCCGGGCTGCAGGATCGTGCCGCCCCGGCCGCGGACCTTGACGCGGCCCGCGATGTCCTCCACCGCCAGGTACCCGGCGTCGTAGGCGACCGCGTCGCAGAACACCACCCGCGCCGCCGGGACGTCGCGGGCCAGCGCATACGACGCGATCGCGCCCAGCGCCTTGCCCAGCAGCTCGGCGTTCATGGAGCCGGACGTGTCGAGCACGACGCCGAACGTCGCGCGCCGGTCGAGGCGCTCCGGGCGCACTCGGCCCGGGCGCGGGATGTCCGGCGTCGCCGACTGGCGGCGTGATGCCCGCGCGTAGCTGCGCACCGGCAGCTCCACCCGGACGTGCTCGTCGAACCAGCGCGCCAGCCGCGCGTCCCAGGGCAGCGGCGGGTGGTCCAGCGCGCGGATCTCCTGCTCAAGCCCGAGCGGCAGCAGCCCACGGCCCTGCGCGTGGTGGTACTCCAGGCCCTGGGTGAGCGCCCGGCGGTAGAACTCGTCGAGGTCGACCCCGCCGACGCGGTCACCTTCGCGCCACGGCACCGGCCGCGCGTCCCGACGCGACGACCGGCGCTGGGCCGCGTCGGGCTCGGACAGCCAGTCGCCGAGGACGTCACCCGCGTCCCGGGAGCCGAGGGTGAGGAGCTTGCGGGCGCGGCGGATGTCCGTGGTCAGCGTGTCGTACACCGACTCCGCGGACATCCCGGTGAGCTGCTGGTCGTGCAGGCTGCCGTCGGGCAGCTCGCCGACGCCCATCGCGACCAGCCAGCCGTTGATGACGTAGTCGCAGGCGACGTTCCACAGGTACGGGTCGCGGCCGAGCGCCCGCCGGTCGTGCCGCAACGCGGCATGCAGCATCTCGTGCGCCAGCACGAACCGCCACTCCTCGGCGGTCAGCGCCGCGCCCGGGTTGACGTAGATCTCGCCGTGCCCGGCGTCGACCGCGGCCAGGGAGATGTCCCAGGCGCGGACGACCTCGGCGTCGGCGACCAGGGTGAACCCGGCGGCCATCCCGCCGAGCAGCGGGAACGACGAGACGAACCACGACAGCGCGCGGTCCCATTCCCCCACGGCCCGGCGGTGCCGCGTCTGCCCGCGCGCGTCGGCGGCGCGTTCCATCGCTTCGGTGGCCGACGCGATCAGCCCGCGGGCGAACCGCTCGGTCCACGGTTCCGGCTTCCCGCGGTAGGCCAGCTCCCAGCGCGACAGCGGCGGACCGAGCACCAGGCACGGCCGGCCGGCGCCCAGGCCGGTGAACCGCTCCGGCACCCCCGTCTCCCGCCACGCCCTGGTCAGCGCCTCTTCGTCGGTGCCGGGCAGGTCCGGCGGCTCCAGGATCGGGCTGCCGACCCGGACGGCCTCGGCGAACCGGTGCACGGCCACGCAGCACGCGGCGCCGTAGGCCTCGTCGATGACCGGCTCGTCGTCGAGGTGGCCGAGGCCCAGATGCAGCAGCAGGTGCGCGAACACCCACGCCCACTCGGCGGGTTCGGCGTCGCGCGCCCGGTTGACCGTGAGCACACCGCGGTCGTTGACCACGCCCCAGCCGCCGACGCTCTCCGCGCTCAGGCTCGCGCCGCGGGCGAGGTGCCCGAGGACCGTGTGCGAGCGAGCCTCGGCCCAGCCGTCCTCGATCGCCTTGGTCCGGCGTTCCCGGCGCTTCGCTTCGGCGCGAGCGGTGCTCATGCGCGGGCCGCGACCAGCCGCGGCAGGTCACGGGCGGCTTCGACCAGGAACCACGACGGCAGCCGCGCGTTGCCCGCCTCGTCGTCGGCGATGACCAGCTGCGCCATCTCCAGCGAGAGCTCGGCCAGCTCGACGAGCAGGCTCTTCGCGCGGAAGGCGAACTGGCGGACGGCCGCCGACGCGTGCCGCTTGTCCGCCGGCAGGTCCTTGACCAGCCGCGCGCGGAACGTCTCGGCGAGGAAGTAGAGCAGGTCGCGGTCGGTCGGCCAGCGGGCGTCGCCCTTGAGGATCGCCTCCAGGCCGAACGCGTGCCGCGCCACCTTGAGGTACGCGCGGAACGCGCCCGCGTGCGCCGGCGTGAGTGTGGCGTACGCGAGCAGCGCGATCGTCTCGTCGCCGGCCGGGTCGCCGTAGGAGTGCAGGAGGTCCGAGAGCATGTGCCAGGACCGCGGCGTCGAGAACGGCTCTTCGGTCTTCGGCGGCGGGCTCCACAGGTGGTCCGGCCGCTGGGTCAGGTACTCGACCACCCACGGGTGGATCCCGTGGCCGGCGGCCCACCCGAGCCAGTCGTCCGCCGCCGCCCGCAGGTGGACGTGGACCAGGCGGTTCACCAGCGCGGACGCCATCGGGCGGGCCAGCGCCTGGTCGGTGGCGCGGTTGCCGGCGCCGATCACGACCGACCCGGCCGGCAGCTCGTACGAGCCGATGCGGCGGTCGAGGATGAGCGAGTAGAACGCCTTCTGGACGTCGGGCGCGGCGGCGTTCAGCTCGTCGAGGAACAGGCAGTACGGCTCGTCGCGCGCGATCTGCTCGGGCGGGCAGAACCGGCTGCGGCCGTCGACGATCTGGGGGACGCCGATCAGGTCCTCCGGTGCGAGCTGCGTGCCGAGCAGCGAGACGCATTCGAGCCCGAGCGACGCCGCGAAATCCCTTACCAGGGAAGACTTCCCGATGCCGGGCGCGCCCCAGAGGAACACTGGCCGGACGACGGCGGTGTTCAGCAGGACGTCGGGCAGCTGGGCGGGCGTGACCGTGAGCTGGGCGTGCAAGCGTGGACCTCCTGAGTCAGGACATCCCGGTGCGACGCCCCCTTTCGTGCGCCCATGATCGCGCGCCCGCCCAGCGAGCGCACCCGATTTAGCCGGCGCGCCCCGAGGCCGGGTACGGCAGGAGCGCCATCTCACGCGCGTTCTTGATCGCCGTGGCGACCTGTTTCTGTTGCTGCGGCGTCAATCCCGTCACGCGCCGGGCGCGGATCTTGCCGCGGTCGGAGATGAACTTCCGCAGCAGGTCGACGTCCTTCCAGTCGACGTGCGTGATCTTGTTGGCGCGCAGCAGGTTCACCCGGCGCTTGCCGGGCCGGTCGCGGTTCGGCTTCGGCATCCGGCTCACCAGCTCGACTTCGTGACGCCGGGCAGTTCGCCGTTGTGCGCGGCCTGGCGCATCTTCACCCGCGACAGCCCGAACTTCCGCAGGTACCCGCGCGGGCGTCCGTCGGCAGCGTCCCGGTTGCGGATCCGGGTCGGGCTCGCGTCACGCGGCAGCTTCTGCAGCGCGACGACCGCCTCGCCCTTCTCCGCCGGCGAAGCCGAGGGCGAGGCGATGACGGCCTTGAGCGCACGACGGCGTTCGACGTACCGCGCGGCGACCACCTTCCGCTGCTCGTTCTTCGCGATCTTGGACTTCTTCGCCATCAGCGCTCTTCCTTGAACTCGACGTGCTTGCGCGCGACCGGGTCGTACTTGCGCAGGACCATCCGGTCGGGGTCGTTCCGCCGGTTCTTCTTCGTGACGTACGTGTAGCCCGTGCCCGCGGTGGACCGCAGCTTGATGACCGGGCGGATGTCGGTGCTCTTCGCCATTACAGCTTCACTCCCCTTGCCTTCAGTTCGGCGACCACGGATTCGATACCGCGTTTGTCGATCGTCTTCATGCCCTTGGCGGAGACGCGCAGCCGCACCCAGCGGCCCTCGCTCGGCACGAAGTAACGGCGGTTCTGCAAGTTCGGCTCCCAGCGCCGCGAGGTGCGGCGGTGCGAGTGCGAGACCTGCTTGCCGTAGCCCGGCTTGCGGCCGGTGACCTGGCAGACAGCGGACACGAACCCTCCCGAGTTGATATCGGTTTTCGTTTTCATCTACTCTACGCACCGTACCCCGCCCGTATTCCTGGAGCACCCGTGACCCCTGAACCCCGCGTCCCGCTCGTCCTCGTGAGCGGGCTCTCCCCCGGCGCGAACGCCGAGCTCGCCGAGCTGCTGCGGGTCGCCGAGCCCGGCACCGCCGTCGTCCACCACGACCTGCGCGACATCCACTCCGGCGTCGTCCGCCGCCGGCTGCGGCTCGACCAGCGTGATCAGCTGACCGTCCTCGAGCTGGCGCACGGCTGCGTGTCCTGCACGCTGCGCGAGGACCTCCTCCCGCTGCTGCGCCACCTCGCGCGGATGCCGCAGGTGCGCCGGATCGTCGTCCGGCTCGACGAGGCCATGGAGCCCGAGCCGGTCAGCTGGGCGATCCGCAACGTCCTGGTCGGCGACCACCCGGTGCACGACGACGTCGACCTGCGGGCCGTGCTCACCGTCGTGGACTGCGCGACTTTCCTCGCCGACGCGACCGGCGACGACGTCCTGGCCGAGCGGAACCTGCAGGCCAGCCCGGAGGACGAGCGCACGGTCGCCCAGGTGGCGCTCTCACAGGCCGAGTTCGCCGACGTCCTGGTCCTGGCCGGCGCGGCCGTCGACGCGTGGAGCGCCGCGAAGGCGTCCGCGGTCCTCGACCGGGTCGCGCCGTCCGTCCCACGGGTCGAGCTGGGCCGGATCGACGGGCACAGCGTGCTCGACGCCGTCCCGTCCGGCGCCCGCCGCGGTGAGATCACCGACATGCACGGCGCGCTGCTGCGCGGCCAGCCGCCGCTGCACGTCGACTGCGGCATCGGCCTCGTCACCTTCACCGCCGAGCGGCCGTTCCACCCCGAACGGCTGCACGACGCCCTCGACGTGCTGCTCGACGGCGTCGTCCGCACCCGCGGGCGGGCGTGGGTGGCCAGCCAGCCCGACGTCGCGTTCTGGATCGAGTCGGCCGGCGGCGGGCTCGGCATCGGGCACGCCGGGCCGTGGCTCGCCGCTCCCGACGGTCCGGCGTGGGCGGACGTCTCCCCCGAGCGCCGCACCCTGGCGTCCCTGCGCTGGCACCCGGTGCACGGCGACCGCGCGCAGGAGCTCGTCGTGGTGACGGACCAGACAACGCCCGACGAGATCGACGCGGCCCTGCGCGGCGCTCTACTGAGTGACGACGAACTGGCCGCCGGCCCGGCGGAGTGGCACCGCTACCCCGACCCGTTCGGCGACTGGCACGAAGAGCCGTGCGAGGACACCGAACCCGACCCGGCGCGGCACGACGCGACCGCGGCGAACCGAAAGGAAGACCGATGAAGAACGGCATCCACCCCGACTACCACCCCGTCGTGTTCAAGGACTCGTCCACCGGCGACGCGTTCCTGACGCGCTCCACCATCACGTCCGAGAAGACCGTCGAGTGGTCCGACGGGCGGACCTACCCGCTGGTCATGGTCGACATCAGTTCCTGGTCGCACCCGTTCTGGACCGGCACCCAGCGCATCATGGACAGCGCCGGCCAGGTCGAGAAGTTCCACCGCCGCTACGGGAAGCGGGGGACGCGCTGATGGCCGTCCCGAAGCGCAGGAAGTCGCGCAGCAACACCCGGTCCCGGCGGTCGCAGTGGAAGGCCGCGGTGCCGGACCTGGTCCCGATCAAGGTCGACGGCGAGGTCCGGTTGGTGCCCCGCCGGCTGATGCGCCACTTCCACTCGTGACGGTTCCGGTCACCGTCCTGTCCGGCTTCCTCGGCGCGGGCAAGACGACGCTGCTCAACCACATCCTCGCGAACCGCGAGGGGACGCGGGTGGCGGTGATCGTCAACGACATGAGCGAGGTCAACATCGACGCGGGCCTCGTGCGCTCACAGGAGCGCCTGGTCGAGCTGACCAACGGGTGCATCTGCTGCACCCTGCGGGAAGACCTGCTCGAGGAGGTGTCGCGGCTGTGCGCCGAGGGGCGGTTCGACCACGTGCTGATCGAGTCGAGCGGCATCTCCGAGCCGATGCCGGTGGCGGCGACGTTCTCCTTCCTGGAGTCCGTCGCCCGCCTCGACACGATGGTGACGGTGGTCGACGCGGCGAGCTTCTCGCGTGAGCTGGCGGCCGGCGACTCCCTCGTGGAGCGCCGGCTCGACCAGTACGCCGGCGACGAGCGGACCGTCAGCGACCTGCTGATGGACCAGGTCGAGTTCGCCGACGTCCTGCTGCTGAACAAGACGGACCTGGTCCCGGACACCGACCGCCTGGTGGCGACGCTGCGGCGGCTCAACCCGGCCGCGGACGTCGTCACCGGCAGCTTCGGGAAGGTCCCGCTGGAGCGCGTGTTCGGCACCGGCCGCTACGACCCGGTGCGGGCGCAGGAGGCGCCGGGCTGGGTGGCCGAGCTGAACGGCGACCACGTGCCGGAGACCGAGGAGTACGGCATCTCCAGCGTGGTCTTCCGCGCCTCGAGCGCGTTCGACCCGGTGGCGCTGTGGGACCTCGTCGCGCGGCGCCTGGATTCGGGCGAGTTCGGGACCGTGCTGCGGTCCAAGGGGTTCTTCGCGCTGGCGTCGCGCCCGGGTGTGACCGGGCTGTGGTCGCAGGCGGGCGCCGTGGCGCGCTTCGAGCCCCAGGGGGTGGCGGACGAGCCGCGGCAGGAGCTGGTGTTCATCGGCGTCGAGCTGGCGGGCGACGCCCTGCTCGGCGCGCTGCGGGAGTGCCTCGGCGAGGCCACCGGGCCGGACCCCTTCCCGGAATGGGGCCCGGTCCACACCCACTAGTGGTCGTCGTAGTGGTCCTCGTGGGCCGCGTGGCGGTGGCCGTCGTGCAGGTAGTCGACGTGCTCGCCGTGGGGCACCGCCACGTGGCCGCACCCGTCGCCGTGGGTGTGGTCGTGCCCGGTGTGCGGCACGTGGCCGGTCATCTCGCACTCGTCGAAGTGGTCGTCGTGCGCCCGGTGCAGGTGCCCGTCGTGGGCGTAGTCGACGTGGTCGCCGTGCGGGACCGCGGCGTGGCCGCAGCCTTCGCGGTGGACGTGGTCGTGGCCGGCGTGCACGGCGTGCGGCATGGTCATCGGATCGCCTCCCGGAGTCTGTCCACTTCGGACGCTAACACCGGGTGTCCGGGACCGGCCGGGCGAAAGCTCCCGCCTCACCCGTTAGCGGCCGTTCCGTCCGAGTTGATCAACTCAGGTTTATCAGTCTAGGTTGACGATCGTGACGGATGAGGAGCTGCTCCAGGTGAGCACCGACCTGCGCGTCGCTCTCGGCCGGCTGGTCCGGCGGCTGCGCCAGGGGTACGTCGTCGGCGAGCTGACCCTGCCCGAGCGCTCGGTGCTGTCCCGGCTCGACCGGGAGGGACCGGCCACGCCGGGCTGCCTGGCCGACCTCGAACGGGTGAAACCGCAGGCCATGGGAGTCACCCTGGCCGGGCTGGTCGACCGCGGCCTGGTCGAGCGGCACAAGGACGACTCCGACGGGCGCAAGGTGCTGATGTCGGTCACCGACGCGGGGGTCCGGCTGCTGACCGACCGGCGCTCGCGGACCACCGAGAAGATGGCGACCGCGCTGGCGGAGAAGTTCACCCCGGCCGAACAGCGCAGGCTGGCCGCGGCCGTCCCGCTGATCGAGCGGCTGGCGGACGAGCTGTGACCGTGACCGAAACCCCCGGCCGGTACAAGTGGGTCGCGCTGTCGAACACCACGCTCGGTGTCCTGATGTCGGCGCTCGACGGCTCCATCGTCATCATCTCGCTGCCGGCGATCTTCCGCGGCATCGGGCTCGACCCGCTGGCCCCGGGCAACATCGGCTACCTGCTCTGGATGATCCTCGGTTACCTGCTGGTGCAGGCCGTGCTGGTGGTGACGCTCGGGCGGCTCGGCGACATGTTCGGCCGGGTCAAGATGTACAACCTCGGCTTCGTCGTCTTCAGCGTCGCTTCGGTGGCCTTGTCGTTCGACCCGTTCCACGCCGGCGGCGGCGCGTTGTGGCTGATCGGCTGGCGGGTCGTGCAGGCCGTCGGCGGGTCGATGCTCACGGCGAACTCGGCCGCGATCCTGACCGACGCCTTCCCCACCGAACAACGCGGGATGGCGCTGGGGGTCAACCAGATCACCGCGCTGGCCGGGCAGTTCCTCGGCCTGGTCGTCGGCGGGCTGCTGGCCGAGATCGACTGGCGCGCGGTGTTCTGGGTGAGCGTCCCGTTCGGGCTGCTCGGCACGATCTGGTCGATCCGCAGCCTGCGCGAGGTCGGCACGCCGAAGCGGGCGAAGGTCGACTGGGGCGGCAACATCACCTTCGCGGCCGGAACCGCCGTGCTGCTCGCCGCGATCACGTACGGCATCCAGCCCTACGGCGGCGCCGCGACCGGCTGGGGCAGCCCGTGGGTGCTCGGCGGCATCGGCGCCGGGGTGCTGCTGCTCCTGCTGTTCGGCGTCATCGAAACCCGTGTCGCCGCGCCGATGTTCCAGCTTTCCCTGTTCAAGATCCGCGCGTTCGCCGCGGGCAACATCGCCGCGTTGCTGACCTCGGTCGCCCGGGGTGGCATGCAGTTCATGCTCATCATCTGGCTGCAGGGGATCTGGCTGCCCCTGCACGGCTACGACTACGAGCGGACGCCGCTCTGGGCCGGCGTCTACATGCTGCCGCTGACGGTGGGCTTCCTCATCGCCGGGCCGATCTCCGGGTACCTCTCCGACCGCTTCGGCGCGCGGCTGTTCTCCACCGGCGGGCTGCTGCTGGTCGCGGCGGCGTTCCTCGGCCTGCTCGCGCTGCCGGTGGACTTCCCGTACCCGCTGTTCGCCGCCCTGCTCGTGGTCAGCGGGATCGGCCAGGGCATGTTCTCCGCGCCCAACACGTCGGCCATCATGAGCAGCGTGCCGACCGAACAGCGCGGGGTCGCCTCCGGCATGCGGGCGACGTTCCAGAACTCCGGGACGTCGTTGTCGATCGGCGTGTTCTTCTCGCTGATGATCGCCGGGCTGGCGTCCTCGCTGCCGCAGACGCTCACCAGCGGCCTGCAGGCCCACGGCGTCCCGGCCGGGGTCGCCGACGGCGTCGCCCAGCTGCCGCCGGTGAGCACGCTGTTCGCGGCGTTCCTCGGCAGCAACCCGGTCGGGCACCTGCTCGGCCCGGGTGTCCTTTCCGGACTCTCCCCCGCCGACCGGGCCACGCTGACCGGGGGCGAGTTCTTCCCGCAGCTGGTCTCCGGACCGTTCCACCACGGCCTGGTGGTCGTGTTCACCGCGGCCGCGGTGATGGCCGTGGTCGCCGCGGTGGCATCCGCCTCCCGCGGCGCGCGTTACTTCCACACTCCCGAGGGATCGAAGGAGAATTGATGATGGACGAGATCGTCGCCGGGACCGTCACCATCACCGGCCACGGCGGTGACGAGCTCGAGGCCTATCGGGCCAAGCCGACCGGCCCGGGCCCGCGCGGCAGCGTGGTGGTGATCCACCACATGCCCGGCTACGACGCCTCGACCAAGGAGATGGTGCGCCGCTTCGCCGTCGAGGGGTACAACGCGCTCTGCCCGAACCTCTACACCCGCGAAGCCCCGGGCGCGGACCCGGACGACGCGGCCGCGACGGTCCGCGCGGCCGGCGGTGTCCCGGACGACCGGCTCGTCGGCGACGTCAAGGGTGCGGTCGAGTACCTTCGCGGGCTCGAAGACGCGAACGGCCGGGTCGGGGTCATCGGGCACTGCTCGGGCGGGCGTCAGGCGTTCCTCTCCGGCTGTTCGCTCGACATCGACGCGGCGGTGGACTGCTACGGCGCGTTTGTCGTCGCCGACCCGCCCGAGGCCATGAAGCAGATGAAGCCGTTGCTGGGCCTGGCGCCGCAGCTGTCGTGCCCGCTGCTGGGCATCTTCGGCGCGGACGACCAGTTCCCGAGCCCGGACGAGGTCGCGGTGCTCGCGGCGGAGCTGGAGAAGCTGGGCAAGGAGCACGAGTTCCACACCTACGCCGGGGCGGGCCACGCGTTCTTCGCCGTCGACCGCCCGAGCTACCGCCCCGAAGCCGCGAAGGACGGCTGGGAACGCATCCTCGACTTCTACTCCCGCACGCTCAGCGCCTGAGAGGACTCGCCATGTGCACCTACCTGACCGAGAAGTTCGAGCTCGAAGGCAGCGGCAAGGGCGCCCGCGGCTGGTTCCGCCTCAACGAGGGCACCGTGTACGTCGATCACCCGGTCCACGCGCCGTACGCGCACACGGTGAACATCGACTTCCGCAACCCGGGAATGGGCGCTTCGGCGCGCGTCGCGCTGGAGCTGACGGAGGAGGACGCGCTCGCGCTGGCGGACGCGATCCACGCCGCCGTCAAGTCGGCGCCGGACGGGCTGGCTTCGCGGAACCAGTGATTCAGGGCGTGTAGAGCGCGCCCAGGAACTCCAGCAACAGCCGCTCCCGCAACGGCCCTGACGCCGTTGCGAGGAGCGCGTTGATCGGCGCCATCCGCTCCGGCAAGCCCGACGCGCCCCCCAGACCCGCCGCCGCCAGCAAGCCCGCGAACTGCTCCGACGTCAGCGTCGCCGGGTCCAGCGCCGCGACGAACTCCGCCACCGCCGGGTCGATCACCACCGGACCAGCCCTGCTGGCCGCGTCGACCGAAGCGGCCAAGTCGGCGAGGAACTCCTTCTCGCTGCCGTGGTTGGCCGCGGTCACGGTGAGGTGCAGGTTCACCGGCGACGACAGATGAGCGAACTGCGGCTGGACGTACCAGCCCCGCGCTTTCATCTCGTCCGCCACCGTGAACAGGTCGAAGCCGTCGTCGCCGGTGAACGCGATCAGCGTCGACACCGGGTCGCCGAGGATCCGCAGGCCCGGCAGCTCCGTGATGCCCGCGCGGATCCGGGAAACCGCTTCCCGCGTCGACGCGGCCAACGCCAGGTAACCCTCCGACCCGAGGTGCCGCACCACCGCCCACGCGGCCGCCAGCGGACCACCCGAGCGGGTGCTCTGGATCGTCGTGTTCAGCATCGTGTACCCCGGCCACGCCGCGCTCGCGAAGTGGTGCGAGCGCCGCAGCTCCGCCGACGCGTGCAGCAGCACCGACGTCCCCTTCGGGCAGTACGCGTACTTGTGCAGGTCCACGGAGATGCTCGTGACCCCCGGAACCCGGAAGTCGAACGGCGCGACGTCGGCCCCGAGCCGCGCGAAGTACGGCAGCACCCAGCCGCCGATGCACGCGTCGACGTGCATCCGGACGCCGCGGTCGAGAGCCGCCGCCGCGATCTCGGGGATCGGGTCGAGGACGCCGTGCGCGTACGACGGCGCGCTCGCCACCACCAGGACCGTCGAATCGTCGATCGCCGCCGCCATCGCCGCCGGGTCCGCGCGGAAGGTCACCGGGTCGACCGGGACGTCGATCCGCCGCAGCCCGAACAGGTGCGCCGCCTTGTGGAACGCCGCGTGCGCGGTGGTCGGCAGCACGATCGACGGCGCCGCGACCGAAGGGTTCGCGTCCCGGGCGGCCAAGACCGCCAGCAGGCACGACTCGGTGCCGCCCGAGGTCACCGAGCCGACCACGCCGGGCACGTCACCGAGCAACGCGGCGGCTTCGGCGACGAGGTCGTTCTCGAGCTTCAGCAGGCTCGGGAACGCCGTCGGGTCGAGGCCGTTCGCCGACGACGCCAGCGCGTGCGCCGCCGCGCCGAGGGAGTCCACTTCGGACAGTCCGCTGTCGTAGACGTACGCCAAAGTCCGGCCGCCGTGCGTCGGCAGGTCACCGGCGCGCAGCTCCCGCAGCGCCGCGAGGACGACCTCAGGCGGGTTCATGGCGCGGCTCCAGGACCTTCCGCCGCAGCAGCGGCAGGGCCAGCGCGATGAGCACCCCCGGGACGATCGAAGCCCCGACGAGGATCGCCACGATCGCGCTGTGCGGCTGGGCCGCCGTCGCGTCGGTGCTGGACACGTACCCGCCGAACGCGAGGATGAGCGCCCACAGCCCGCCGCCGAAGGCCAGGCCGAGCGTCTCCCCCGCGGTCCACACGCCGGCCGCGATCCCGGCGCGCGTCTCGCCGGTGCGTTCCTCCTCGGCCGTGATCAGGTCGGGCAGGATCGCCAGCGGGAACACCGAGATCCCCGCGTACCCGACGCCGCACAGCGCCACGAAGAGGAACGTGAGGGCCAGCGGGATCTCCTGGGCGAACACCAGCCCGAGCAGGCCGACCGCGAACGCCGCGGTCGCCAGGCGGAAGCCGTTCAGCTTGCCGACCCGGTCGCCCAGCCGCGGCCACAGCGGCATGGTGACCAGCGCCGGGCCGACGAAGATGACGAACAGGATCGTGCCGTAGCTGTCGCTGCCGAGGATGCGCTGGGCGAAGAACGGGATCGCGGCGAGCACGGTGCCGATGCCCAGCGCCTGGATGAAGTAGGACCCGAGCAGCCAGCGGAACGGCCGCCAGCCGGCGAGCGTGCTGACGAGCTCCTTCAGGCTCACGGTGTTCGGCCGCAGCGAGCCGACCGGCGCGTCCTTGAGGCCGAAGTACACCAGCAGGGTCGCGGCCAGCACGATCAACCCGATCACCACGGCCATGATCCGGTAGCCGGCGACGCCTTCGATCGCGGCGGTGATCGCCGGGGCGCCGCCGCCGCAGATCAGGATCGTCACGGCCAGCACGCCGATGCGGACGCTGGTGAGCTTCGTGCGCTCGGTCGCGTCTTCGGTCAGTTCGGCGGGCAGTGCGTTGAACGGCACCTGGAACAGCGCGTACGCCGTGGCGCAGGCGGCGAACATGACCGCCACGTACAGCGCGTCCGGCAGCGGGCCGCCCAGCCCGGGGTGGGCGAACATCGCCGCGAACAGGATCGCGACGCCGACGCCGCCGATCAGCAGGAATCGCCGCCTGCTGCCGGTCTTGATCAGGTTCGCGTCGGAGAGCCGCCCCGCGATCGGGTTGAAGAAGAAGTCCCAGGCCTTGGGCACGAACACGATCGCCGCGGCCCAGCCGGCGGGCACGGCCATCGTGTCGGTCAGGTACTTCACCAGCACCAGGCCGGGGACCGTGCCGAAGGACCCGGTGACGAACGAGCCGAGCGAATAGCGGAACCTCGTCCGGCCGGACAGCGTCGTCATGGTCCTCCTCGCAGAGCGGATGCCGATGCTGCGATCAGTAGTGGATCTCGGCCCGCACCGGGTAGTGGTCGGAGGGAATCGTGCCACCGTCGTAATGCACCAGCCGTACCGGGCCGACCTCGGCGCGTCGCACCGAGCCGACGTAGTCCAGCGTGTCGCGGTAGTCCGCCGGGACGGACTTCGCCGCGGCCGGGTTGGTCACCGCGTCGAAGGTGTACTCCCCCGGCTCGGTCGTGCGCAGGGTGCCGCCGAGCGCCGCCGCGCCCTGCTCGGCCTGGGTGCGGCCCGCGGCGTCACGGCGGTTCCGCCCGGCCCAGTACTCGATGTTGAGGTCGCCGGCGACGGCCACCGCGTCGCCCGCCGGGACGCGGGCGGCGGTGAGGGCGCGCAGCTCGCCGAGCTGGGCCATGCGGGTCTCGTGCGCCTTCGGGAGCGTCTCGGGTCCTTCGTCGGCCTGCAGGTGCGTGCCGGCCAGCCAGAGCGCCTTGCCGTGGGCGAAGATCCGCACCAGCGCGGCGCCCTTGTTGGCCAGGTAGTCGGCCGTGCCGGAGTAGGAGGCGCGGTAGACGAGCTGGTGTTTCTCCGTGATCGGGTACTTGCTCAGCACGGTGACACCGCCGTTGACGACGATCGGCGAGTTCGAGCAGTTGCCGCTCACCGACGTCCAGCCCGGCGACGTCGAGCAGGACTGCCCGACCAGCGGCGTCTGGAACGGGTAGGCGTCGACGAGCCGGTCGCGCAGGTCCTCGGCCTGGGCGCTGAAGGCCTCTTCGAGGACGACCACGTCGGTGTCCTGGGTCCGGATCACGCTCTCCGCCGCGCGGGCCCGGGCTTCCTTGTCGGAGGTGTTCGGGTTGGCGATCCACGGCAGCTGCCAGAGGTTGAAGCTGAGCACGCTCACCGAGGCGTCCGCGGCCTGAGCCGGGGCCGCGAAGGTGGTCAGGGCGGTGACGAGAGCGGCGAGAATGGCGGTCCTGCGCACGCGGGTCCTTTCAGGAGACGACGAAGGCGCGGGAGGTCCCGCTGAGCTGGGCGATGGCGCCGGTGAGGCCGTGCTTCCACGCTCCGAAGTGGACAACGCGGTACTTCCCGACCGGGGTGTTGTCCGGGATGTCCCAGGTGACCTCGGCGCGGGACTCGCTCACGAACGTCCGGGTCCAGCGGAACTTGGTGGCCCAGTCACCGTCGTCGGCGTACCGCACCCAACGGCCGTCGACGTACTGCTGGACCTCCAGGAACGTGCCGTCGCGGCGCAGGTCGTTCTTCGGGTGGCCGGTTACGAACGCGACCGACACCTGCTCACCCCGCCGGTAGCTGCTCTTCGCGTCGGTGACGACGTCGCCGAAGCTCTTCAGCAGCGGCGCGCTGTCGAACACGACGCCGGGCTGGAAGTTGACGAGCTTGCCGCGGAGGTCGCGCGGGACTGGCCCGTGCGGCATCGAAGTCCCCGCCTTCATCGCGGCGGCGAGCTTCCCGAACTCCTGCTGGTACGCGGGCAGGGTGTAGCGGCCGAAGAGCGTCGACGCGCCTTCGTACTGCTGTGAGTCGTACTCCTCCGGTGTCGTGACGTACTGGCTGTAGGCGTTGGAGTAGCCCTGCATCAGGACGTTCTCGAGCGGCACGCCCAGCGCCTCGGCGACGGTCTTCCGGATCCGCAGCCCGGCGACGATCGTGTACTCCGCCGGCCCGGCGACCAGGTGCAGCTGCCCGATCCGGACGATCTGCAGCGGCAGCACCTCCGGCGCCCACGGGTACGGCTTCATGGCGCCGAACGGCACCGCGACGACCTTCGGCGCCTGCGCGTCCGCGAGAGCCTGCGGGATCGGCGCGTCGATGCCGCCGAGCCAGTCGATGAACGGGTTCTTGACGCCTTCGGGCAGCGGCAGGCCCGGGCCGTCCTCGGTGCTGCCGGCCAGCATCGAGACGCCGATCGCGGCGGTGCACGTCCGGTGGGCGCGGCCGTCCGGGGTGTACTTCGGGTCGACGTCGACGCCCGCCATGTCCACGTACGTCAGCCGGTGGTCGACCCCGCCGGTGATCGTTTCGGTCGCCGCGTCGAACGCGCGTTTCGCCGCCTGGAACTGCAGTTCGCCGATGCGCCGGGTGTTCTGGAACTCCGTCTCGGGCGTGCCGGGCTCGAGGTTCAGGTTCGGCGTCATGTCGCCGGAGTTGGTCTGGGCGAACGCGGCGACGAACCCGGGCGGACCGTCGAGGTAGCGGACGCCGGCGTGGTCGTGCTCCCACGCGTAGGCGGCGTAACCCTTGTTGTCGCTGCTGATCAGGTGGTTGCCGTTGCTCATGGACGTGCCGTGGGTGGCGAACCAGGTGATCGCGCCGACGTCCTGCCCGCCTTGGCGGAACCGCAGCACGGTGACCGCGGGGTCGATCGAGAGCGGGAAGTGGTCCTTGTCGGGGTTCAGCTCGAAGGCGACCCGGGACCGGTTGGCGCTGGCCTCGGTCAGCTCGGTGCGGCCGAGGGCGAGCTCGCCGGGCTTGAGGTTGGCGTGGGCCCGGCTGATGGCGTCGACGATCCCGGCGACCACGGCGTCGTAGGTCTGCTGCTGGAAGCCGAGGATCGAGAGGTCGTAGGCGGCGTAGTGCGAGTCGCCGCCGCAGGCCGAGTGCGTGTGGGTGGCGTTGAGCAGGACATTCTGCTCGGTGTAGCGGTCGCCGTACTTCCGGACCAGCTCGCGCAGGACGCCCTGGTGCACGGACTGGAACAGCGCACCCAGCTCGGCGGTCACGAAGACGATCCGCTTCGCGCCGTCGTCGACGATGTAGGCGCGGGCCCGCGTGCGCAGGTGGATGCCGGCGGTCTGCTGCTGCGGCATGGAGTAGCCCATCATGCCGTTCTCGGCGGCGGGCCCGGTGACGTCGCCGATCCCGACGCCCACCCGGAGCGGCGTGGCCGCTTCGGCGGTTCTCCCGCCGAGCGCGGCGGCGAACGGGAGCGCGGTGGCTCCGGCCAGGACGGTACGACGACTCACCCGCATACGGTCTCCCGACTAACGTGAACGACTTTCGCGTTAGTCGGGGACCGTACGGGAGTCCCGCCGGCCGGGCAACCCGGCAAAAATGCCGGGTCAGCCCAGCGCGTCGGCGATCTTCGTGAGCGTCGCCGCGTCTCCGCGCAGGAGCAGCTGCGTGACGACGGTTTCTTCCCAGGCCTGCAACTCTTCCCGGATCTTCGCCGCCGGGCCGATCAGCGACGTGTCCTCCACCAGCGACGTCGGGATCGCCGCGGTCGCCTCGTCCTTGCGGCCCGCCAGGTACAGCTCCTGCACCTTGTCCGCCACGTCCTCGTACCCCAGCCGGGCGAAGACGTCGTGGTGGAAGTTGACGCTCTTCGCGCCCATCCCGCCGATGTAGAGCGCCAGCGACGGCTTGATCCACGAAGCCGCCTCCTCGACGTCGTCGTGGACGAGCACCGGAACCGAGCACGGCACCTCGAACGTCTCCAGCGTGTGCCGCGCCCCCGAGCGCGCGAAGCCTTCTTCCAGCGCCGCCTTGTAGAAGGCGTTGCTCTTGGGCGAGAAGAACAGCGGCAGCCAGCCGTCGCCGATCTCGGCGGCGAGCGCGACGTTCTTCGGGCCCTCCGCGGCCAGGTGGATCGGGATGTCCTTGCGCAGCGGGTGGACCGTCGGCTTCAACGGCTTCCCGAGACCCGCGCCGCCCTTGAACGGCAGCTGGAAGTGCTGGCCGTCCAGGGTCACCGGCGCTTCGCGGGCGATCACCTGCCGGACGATGTCCACGTACTCCCGGGTCCGCGCCAGGGGCTTCGGGTACGGCTGGCCGTACCAGCCCTCGACGACCTGCGGGCCGGACGCGCCGAGCCCGAGCACCATCCGGCCGCCGGAGAGGTGGTCGAGGGTCATCGCGCTCATCGCCGTCGCGGTCGGGGTGCGCGCGGCCATCTGGACGATGTTGGTGCCGAGCCGGATCCGGCTGGTCGACGCGCCGTACCAGGCCAGGGGCGTGAACGCGTCCGAGCCGTACGCCTCCGCCGTCCACACCGAGTCGAAGCCGAGCTCCTCGGCCCTGACCACGGCCTCCAGCGCGCCCGGGGTCGGGCCACTGCCCCAGTACCCGACGTGGAATCCCAGCTTCACGAATGCCTCCTGTGTCTGCTTCTACTCGACGTTCGGCGCGTAGTGCTCGGGTTTGCCGCGCTCGGACAGCGGCGGCAGGTTCCTGCGTGGAGTCTCGACCAAGGCGGCGTCCGGAGCCACCTCGCCGCGCACGCGCCGCCAGCCGGCGCGGGCCCGCGGGTGGTAGCGGCGGTCGTGCGGGACGAGCTTGAAGACGGCGTTGACCAGCTTGCCGACGCGCCGGTGGCGCCGCGCGTCGCGGTCGGACCAGCGCAGGCCGAGCAGGTCGCGGACCTCGCGGTCGTAGAGCCCGGTGGTCAGCCAGACGAAGTTGCGGGCGATCAGCGCGCTCACCGGCCGCCAGAGCGGGTCCGGCAGCCACGGCAGGAACGGCGGTTTGGCGATCCCGCGCAGGTCCAGGACGTCGCGGGTGGCCTTGTTGTCCTCGAGGACCTCGGCGCACATGTGCTTCCAGTAGCGCTGGAAGTCCTCCCAGCTCTCCGGGACCGGCCGCATGGTCAGGTCGTACATCCGCCACCACGTGACGTGCTCGTCGAACAGCCGCCGCTTCTCGGCCTCGCCGATGCCGCCCATGAAGTGGTCGGCGATGAGGATCGTGCTGACGAAGAACGTCGAATGCGCCCAGTAGTAGGTGTCCGGGTCCAGCGCGTGGTACCGCCGTCCCTTCGCGTCGACACCCTTGATGCGGTCGTGGTAGCCGCGGACTTCGAGGGCCGTCTCGTGCGCCCGCGGGCCGTCGTAGACGACTCCCCCGATCGGGTAGAGCGAGCGGAACAGCCGCTGCCAGCGTTCCTCGAAGAACCGCGAGTGCTGCTCGACGCCGGCGCCGAGGCCGGGGTGCATGTTCTGCATCGACCCGGCCCACAGCGCGATCAGCAGGCCGCGCCAGTCGCCGAAGTACTTCCAGGTCAGCGAGTCGGGCCCGAGCGGTTCGGGGGCTTCCCTGCCCATACGTGGCTCTCCTCGTCGAGTCGGAACTGACTACGGCTGTTGTCAGGCTAGGATCTGACAACACATGTAGTCAACCGAGGAGCCGCCATGCCGGGCCGCACGTGGGCGGGCACGACGCTGGACGATCGCAAGGCGCTGCGCCGCGAGCAGCTCGTCGCCGCCGGCCTCGAGCTGCTGGGCACCGAGGGCTCGGCCGGGACGAGCGTCCGCGCGGTCTGCCGGCACGCGAAGCTCACCGAGCGCTACTTCTACGAGAGCTTCACCGACCGCGAGGAGCTCGTCGCCGCCGTCTACGAACACGTCGCCGAGCAGGCCCGGCAGGCGCTCGTCGACGCCGTGCGCGACGCGCCGAACCCCACGCTGCGGGCCGGGCACGCGGTGCGCGCGTTTGTCGAGCTGATCGTCGACGACCCGCGCCGGGGCCGGATCCTGCTGCTCGCGCCGCTGACCGACCCCGCGCTGACCCGGCGTGGCCTGCACCTGATGCCGGTGTTCGCCGCGCTCGTCGGCGAGCAGCTGTCCCACGGTGACGAGACCGAACGCCGGCTGGTCGCCATCGGGCTGGTGGGCGCGCTGAGCAACGTCTTCATCGCCTACCTCGACGGCTCGCTGAAGGTCTCGCGCGAGCGGCTCGTGGCGCACTGCGTCAAGCTCGTGCTCGGCGCCGACGACCACTGACCTCACCTCCACCTGCTGACAGTCGCGTGGTGGATCGGGCACACTCAACCCATGCGTACCGCTGGCCGGAACGACGGCGTGAGCGGCGACGGCCTCGTCGCCGCCCGGCTCACCGCGTTGCTCGAGGCGTTCCGGCCGGGTGACGAGGTGCTCGGCGTCTCCGAGCTGGCGCGCCGGACCGGGCTGGCGAAGACGACCGTGCACCGGCTGACGGGACACCTCGTCGAGACCGGCTTGTTCGAGCGTGAGGACGGCGCGGTGCGGCTCGGGCTGCGCCTGTTCGAAATCGGCCAACTGGCCTCCCCCCGCCGTGGTCTGGTCGAGGCCGCCCGGCCGTACCTCGCCGATCTGCGCGAAGCGACGCGCAACACCGTGCACCTCGCGATCCTCGAAGGCACCGAAGTCGTCTACCTCGACGTGCTGCGCGGGCCGGACGCGCCGACGCTGCCGTCGCGCATCGGCGGCCGGTTCCCCGCGCACGCCACCGGCGTCGGCAAGGCGATCCTCGCGTTTTCCGCGGAATCCGTGGTGAACCAGGTGGTCGACGCCGGATTACCCCGGATGAGCCCGAAGACGATCACCGCGCCCGGGCTCCTTCGGCGTCAGCTGACCCGGATCCGGGAAGACGGGATCGCGTTGGAACGTGAGGAATCCGGCGTCGGCGTCGTGTGCGCGGCCAGCCCGCTGCTCGACGCGCGGGGTGTCGCGGTCGCCGCCGTCTCGATTTCGGGCTGGGCCAACCGGATGCGCACCGAACGGGTCGCCCCCGCCGTCCGGACGGTCGCACTCGCGCTGACCCGGACACTCTCCGGATCCACTCCGGACAGTCGGAAATAATCATGCGGGACAAGGGTTTTGGATCACCGAGGAGGATCTCTAGGCCGTCCGGATGACGTAATCGTCCCGAGCTGGACGGGTGATCGGGAGCGGCTACGATCCCTCCAATGGCCCAGCACAGCTGGGGGACGTCGTTCTCGGGCCGCTCCCCCGCGACGATTCCCGAACCGGCCGGCGCGCGTCCTTCCGCCGCGCACCGCCTGCTGTCGCTCGACATCGTGCTCGCGCTGCTGGCGCTGGCGGGTGGCCTGCGCGTCCTCTACCTCGCCGCCGCGTCCCCGGCCCTGCCCACGGAAGCCGCGAACGTCGCCCACGCCTACGCCCTCGGCCACCTGACGCCGTTCACCGACGCCGGCGGCGCCGGGGTGAGCCGGTTCGGCTGGTGGCAGCTCTCGGCGTACACGATGGTCACGGACGCCTTCGGCCGCTCGGCCACCGCGCTCGACGCGGTCCGCGAAACGATGCTCGTCGCGGCGGTGACCGGCACCGTGCTGCTGTGGTTCCTCGCGCGCCGGCTGGGCCTGACGCGCTGGGCGTCGTCGGCCGCGGTGCTGCTCGTCGCGGCGTCACCGCTGGCGCTCGGCCTGCAGCGGCTCGTCGTCGTCGAACACCTCGCGGTGGTGTGGGCGCTGGGGGCGCTGGTGCTGATCACCACGCCCGGCGCCCGGATCCGGCACGACGTGCTGGCCGCGGTCTGCCTGCTCGCCGCCGTCCTCACCTCGCCCCTGGCGCTGCTCTTCCTGCCCGCCGCCGGCTGGCTGCTGGTGCGGCGCGCGCCGGTCCGGGCGGCGCTGGTGGCGGTGCTGCTGAACCTCGGCCTCGGCATCGCGTTCGGCCCGGCGGCCGCCGCGCTCCGGCCGCACCTCGCGGCCGCGGGCCGTCCGTCGGTCGCCGACTGGGTCGCGCTCGACCCGGCGTGGGCCGTGCTGTCGGTGGTCGCGCTCGTGGCCGCGCTCGCCGTCACGGCGTTGCGGCCGTTCGCGGTGTCCGGCCTGCTGCTCGCCGCGACCCTGGCGGTGCCCGGGGTGCCCGACACCGCCGTGCTCGCCCTGCTGCTGCCGGTGACCCCGCTGCTGCTGGCCGGGGTCGCGCAAGCCCTGACCCGCCAGCGCGGCGCCGCGCACCGGCCGGAGACCGGCCGGGCGCGGGGGATCGTGCCCGGCGCGGTGGTCGTCGTGCTGGTCGTCGCGGCCGGCTGGGCCTACGGTTATCCGTCGCTGCGCCCCGCCGCCGACCGGGGCGGCGCGCTCGGCGCCGCGCAGGACTGGTTGCGGGCCAACGCATCCGGGTCGCGGCTGCTGGTCGACGACGGCGCCTGGGCCGAGCTCGCCAAGGCCGGCTGGCCGACCGGCATGCTCGCCGCGCCCGCCGCGTGCGCGGCCACCTGCCCGCCCGCCGAGTGGGCCGTCTTCACCGGTGACGGCGCCGATCTGCGGCAGCGCTTCCCCGCCCTCGACGACACCCTCCGCACCGCGGACGCGGCCGCGGTCTTCGGCGCCGGCGAGCGCCGGGTCACCATCTCACGACTGGGCGTGTCCCCGGCCGACCCGGGCGCGTCGTCGGAAGCTTCGGCCCGCGCCCACGCGGGTGACGCGCTGGCGGCGTCGGCCCGGATCACCCTCGCCCCGGACGCCGCCGCGGTGCTGCGCGCCGGGCGTGTCGACCCCCGGCTCATCGCGACGATCGCCGCGCTCGCGGCACTGCAGCCGGTGCGCGTCACGGCGTTCCCGGAGGTGCCCGGCGAAGACCTCGCCGGGCAGCCCCGCCGCCGGCTGCTGCTGACCGGCGGTGAAGACGGCGCGACGGAGTTCTACTCCGGCCAGCGCGACCTGTTCCGCCCGTCCTCGGTCGTCCGGACCGCCGGCGGCGTGCTCGTCACCTATCCGCTGTTCGCCCCCACGGGGCTGCTCGTCCCGTTCTCCTCCCCCTGACCGGTGAAAGGCCGTCCGATGCGCACACTTCCGAAGCTCCTGCTCAGACCGGGCGGGCTGGCCGCCGCCGCGCTCCTGCTCGTCGCGCTGACGCCGGTGACGGCCGAAGCGGCGACCGCGCCCGGCCCCGGGGTCGGTTGGATCCGGGTCGGGCACCTCTCGCCGAAGGTGCCGCCGGTGGACATCTACTTCGCGCCGTTCGGGCAGGCCGAAAAGGTCGTCATCCGCAAGTCCGGATACGGTTCGGTCACCCCGTACTCCTCGCTCGCCCCCGGCAAGTACACGCTGTCGATGCGGCCCGCCGACGCCGCGTCCAGCACGCCGCCCGCGCTGTCGGCGACGATCGACGTCGCCGAGCGCAGCGCCTACTCGCTGCTGGTGTTCGCGAACGGCCCGGACGGCACGCTCAAGGGCGACCTGATCACCGACGACCTCACCCCGCCCGCCGCGGGCAAGGGCCGGGTCCGGGTCGTCGAAGGGTCGGCGGCGATCACCCCGGTCACCGTGGACGGGCCGCAGGGCGTCTCGCTCGCCAAGGAAGCCCCGTACGGCCAGACGTCGAACTACGTCGACGTTCCCGAGGGCCGCTGGCCGCTGCAGCTGAGCGGCGGCGCGGTGAAGTCCGCCGCCGACGTCGACGTCAAGGCGGGCACCTCGACGACACTGCTGGTCACCGAGAACTCCGGGGCGCTGAAGGCGAACCCGATCTCCGACGGCGCGTCGCTGCCCGAACCGCCGCGGCTCGGCGTCGAGACCGGGGGCGGCGGCACCGCGCCGTCATCCGGGCCGCCGCTGTGGCCGGCGTTCGCCGCGGTCGCGCTGCTGGCCGCGCTCGTGGTGGGACGCCGGGCGGCTCGTGCGCGCTGACCTCGGCGCCCTGCTCGTCGTCGCTGCCCTCGCCGCGGGCTGCTCGGCGGCCCCGGCCACGACGCCACCGCCGGCCACGCCGACGCCGTCCACGGGTTCGGCGCCGACGGCGACCGGGCCCCAGCCGTTGCCCGCCGCGGCCGACGTCCGGCCGGTGCGGCTGCGGATCCCCGCGATCGGCGTCGACGCCGCCGCGCTCGTCCCGCTCGGGCTGGGCGCCGACCACGAGCTCGAAGCGCCGGCGAAGTTCGAAGACGTCGGCTGGTACGCCGCCGGCCCGGTGCCGGGTGACCCGGGCCCGGCGGTGATCGCCGCACACGTGGACTCCCGGGCCGGGCCGGCGCCCTTCTTCCGGCTGCGCGAGCTGCGCGACGGCGACCAAGTGTTCGTCGCGCGCTCGGACGGCCAGGAAACCCGCTTCGTCGTGGACAGTGTCCAGCACTACCCGAAGGACGCGTTCCCGACCGACGCGGTGTACGGGCCCGCGCCGGGCAGCGCGCTGCGGCTCATCACCTGCGGCGGCAGCTTCGACGCGGCCAAACGGTCCTATCGGGACAACGTCGTCGTCTACGCCTCGACCCGCTGGGGTTAGTACTCCTTGAGCAGGCCACGCCGGGCCAGCTCCGGCCGGACGCCGTCGCCGAACCAGTACGCCTCCTCCAGGTGCGGGTAGCCGGACAGCACGAACTCGCTGACACCGACGCTGTGGTACTCCTCGATCAGGTCGGCGACCTCGTCGTGGCTGCCGACCAGCGCCGTGCCCGCGCCGCCGCGGACGAGACCGACGCCGGCCCACAGGTTCGGGTGGATCTCCAGCCCGCGGACCCCGCCGTCGGTGCGGCCGCCGTGCAGCGCGACCATCCGCTGCTGCCCGACCGACTCGCTCGCGGCCAGCTGCGCCTGCGCCTTCGCGACCTGCTCCGGGCTCAGGGCGTCCAGCAGCTTCTGGGCCTCCGCCCATGCCTCGGCCGAGGTGTCGCGCGAGATCGTGTGCAGCCGGACGCCGAACCGGACCGGCCGGTCGCCGGCCAGCGCACGCACCTTGCCGATCTTCTCCGCCACCTGCGCGGGCGGCTCACCCCAGGTCAGGTAGACGTCGGCGTGGCGGGCCGCGACCGGCAGCGCGGCCGGGGACGAGCCGCCGAAGTAGATCGGCGGCACCGGGTCCGGCGCGGCCAGCGTCGTCGCGCCTTCGACTTTCAGGTGCTCGCCCTCGAAGCTGAACGGCTGCCCGGACCAGACCCCGCGCACGATGGTCAGGAACTCGTCGGTGCGCGCGTACCGGGCGTCGTGGTCGTGCCAGTCGCCGAACCGCCGCTGCTCCACCGCGTCGCCGCCGGTGACGATGTTGAGCAGCACCCGGCCCTGCGACAGCCGCTGGAAGGTGCCGGCCATCTGCGCGGCGAGCGTCGGGGAGATGACGCCGGGACGGAACGCGACCAGGAACTTCAGCCGGGTCGTCTCGCGGATCAGCGCGGCCGTGGTCAGCCACGCGTCCTCGCACCACGTTCCGGTCGGCGTCAGGACGCCTTCGAAGCCCTGCCGCTCGGCCGCGCGGGCCACCTGCGCCAGGTAGTCCAGGTCCGGTTCGCGCTGCGCCGACGGACCCTGGGACCGGTTGGCGTGGAAGCGTTCCACGATCGTGCGGCCGTCGCCGCTGGTGGGCAGGAACCAGTGCAGTCCGATGGTCATCCGTTGCTCCTCGCCTGATCCAGCTCGGGGGCGAACCGCCGGTCGACGTACGCCGCGAAGTCCACCTTGCCCGGCAAAGTCTTCTCGGTGGTGAAGGCGTCCGCGAGCTGCTGCTCGGACTGCACGACCGAGTCGTCCAGCGCGATCGGCTGGTCGCGGCCCGCGTCGACGGCCTTCCGGGCCACCTCGGGCTTCAGCCCGGTCTCCTCGGCCCACGCCGCCGCCCACTCCGGCCGGTGCGTGTCGGCCCACTTCTGGGCCTTCACCACCCGCACCACGAAGTCGCGGATCGCCGAGTTCTTGCCCGCGTCGGCCAGTGCCGTGGTGCTCGCGGTCTCGAAGGCGAGGCCGTTCGACGCGCCCCGCCCGTCGGCGAGCACCCGCGCCTTGGCCTCGATCTGGGCCTGCGCGGTGTAGGGGTCCCAGATCGCCCACGCGTCGATCGTGTGCTGGGTGAACGCGGCGTAGGCCTCGGCGGGCTGCAGGAAGCTCACCTTGACGTCCTTGGTGGACAACCCGTTGTTGTGCAACGTGTTCAGCAGCTGGCCGTGCGCGGAGCTGCCCTTCGCGACCCCGACCGTCTTGCCCTTGAGCGAAGCGACGTCGTTCAGCGGCGAACCGGGCGGGACGAGGATGGCTTCGCGCTCGACGTTGCTGCGCGCGACGCTGACCACCGCGACCTTCGCCTTCGCGGCGGCGGCGAAGATCGGCGGGGTGTTGCCGACCCGGCCGAGGTCGATCGCGCCGGCCGAAGCCGCTTCGAGCAGGGGCGGGCCCGAGGTGAACGTGGACCATTCGATCTTGTACGGCGTGCCGTCGAGCAGGCCCGCGGCGGTGAGCAGCGACTTCACGCCGCCCTTCTGGTCACCGACCTTCAGCGTCACCTTCGCCAGGTCCGCCGCGGCGACCGGTGACGGCACGGCGGCCGGGCCGGACGACGCCGCCGAGCCGCAGCCGGCCAGCACGAACACCGCGGCGATCGCGGGCAGAACCTTACGCATGCGCATCTTCGGTCACTCCCAGGTCCGCCAGCACACGGCGGCGGAGGTCGTCGTGGTCGGCGGTTTCGCGCGGCCGGTGTTCGGCGACGATCCGGCCGCCGTCGAGGACGAGAACGCGGCCGGCGAGCAGCAGGGCCTCGTCGACGTCGTGGGTCACCAGCAGGACGCCGGGTCCGTGGCGCCGCCACAGGTCCTGGACCAGCCCGTGCATCGCGATCCGGGTGAGCGCGTCGAGGGCGCCGAACGGCTCGTCGAGCAGGAGCAGGCCGGGTTCGCGCACCAGCGCGCGGGCCAGCGACACCCGCTGGGCCTCCCCTCCGGAGAGGGTCAGCGGCCAGTCGTCGGCGTGCTCGGCCAGGTGGACCTCGGCCAGCGCCTTCTCCGCCAGCGCCCGGTTCCGCGCCTTCGAGACGCCGTCCTGGCGCAGGCCGAGGACGACGTTGCGCCAGACCTTCCGCCAGGGCAGCAACCGCGGCTGCTGGAAGGCGACCGAGACGGTCCCGGGCACGTCGACCCGGCCGTGCACCTGGTCGTCGAGCCCGGCGAGCACCCGCAGGAGCGTCGACTTGCCGGAGCCGCTGCGGCCCAGCAGCGCGACGAACTCGCCGCGCCCCACCGTCAGGTCGAGTCCGTCGAGGACGGTCCGGTCGCCGAACCGCTTGGTCAGGTCCCGGACCCGGGCTACCGCGTCCGCCATCGGAGCACCTTCCGTTCGAGCAGCCGGACCAGCGCGTCGGTGACCAGGCCGAGCAGGGCGTACAGGACGAGGCCGACCACCACGACGTCGGTGCGCAGGAACTCCCGCGCGTTGTTGATGAGATACCCGACTCCGGCGTCGGCGTTCACCGTCTCCCCCACGATCAGCGCGAGCCAGGCGAGGCCGAGCGACTGCCGCAGCCCGACGAGCGACTGCGGCAGCGCGCCGGGGAGCACGACGTGCCAAAGCCGTTCCGCGCGGCTGAACCCGAGCGCCCGCGACGCTTCGACGAGGTCCGGGTCGGCGCCGCGGATTCCCGAGTGGACGTTCAGGTACAGCGGGAAGGCCACGCCGAGCGCGACCAGCACGATCTTGGTCTCCTCGCCGATGCCGAACCACAGGATGAACAGCGGGATCAGGCCGAGGAAGGGCAGGGTACGCAGCATCTGCACGGGCGGGTCGACGAGCGCCTCGCCCCACCGCGAGAGCCCCGAGACGATGCCCAGCAGGACGCCGGCCACGGCGCCGATCGCGAACCCCGCGCCGACCCGGCCGAGCGACACCGCGAACGCGCCACCGAGCTCGCCGCTGCGCGCGACTTCGACGCCGGCCTGCACGACCGTCCACGGTGAACTGAGCTTGTCCGACGGCAGCACGCCGGTGGTGCCGGCGACCTGCCAGGCGGCGACGAGCACCACCGGGCTGATCCAGCGCCGCAGGTCGAGCCGCCGGGCCGGTTTCGCCGGTGGCTCGTCGGCGCGTTTCCGGGCGCGCGTCAGCACGCCCGTGGTGGAAATCGACACGGATTTCTCCCGGGGACGGGGATGTTCGGGCTTGCGTGGTCCCGAGCTTCGAGCCCCGCGGAGGGGAAGTCAATCCGTGGACGGTCACTCCCAGTCCGTGAACAACCGGTGTTTCAGCCCGTGGAACGGCGGACCACGGCGTCCGCGGCCCGGATACCCTGCCGCAGCACGAGCAGCGGGTTGACGTCCAGTTCGACCAGCCACTCCGCCGCCGAAAGGGCGTATGCGGCAACGGCTTCCACGGCGTCGAGCACGGCTTCGAAGTCACCCGGCGGGCCGCCGCGGTGCCCCGCGATCAGCCGGAACGCTCTCAGCCCGCGGACGGCGGCCGCGAAGTCGTCCCGCGTCGCGGGCAGCAGCACAGTCGTGGTGTCGGCGCCCAGCTCGACGAGCGTGCCGCCGCTGCCGACGGTGAGCGCGAGCCCGAACCGCGGGTCGGCGCGCACCCCGACGAGCAGCTCGGCGACCACGCCGGTGACCATCCGCTCCACGAGCAACCGGGTCGAGATCGTCGTCAGCTCCTTCGCCGCGAGCCGGACGGCTTCGGCGTCACGCAGGTCGAGCCGGACCGCACCGGCTTCGGTCTTGTGCGCCAGTGCGGGCGAAACCGCCTTGAGCACCACCGGGAAGCCCACCGCTTCGGCCGCGTCGACGGCTCCGTTAGCGTCGGTGAGCACGACTTCCGGCACCGGCAGGCCCCAGGCCCGTAAGTCCTTTTTGGACTGCCACTCGTCGAGCTGGACCACCGGCCCTCGTGCGCTCGAAACGGCCAGGGGGCCGGGCTCCGGCCGGGCGCGGGCCCGCCCGATCCCGGCCGCCGCCGCGACCGCGTCGAGGCAGTCCCCGAGGCCCTGCATCGGAGTGATCCCCGCGGCGAGCAACCGCTGCGCCAGGGGTTCCGGCAGGTTTTCCGGCAGGGTGCTGACGATGCTCGCCGCGGCGCCCGTCGTCCGGTGCGCGACGACGAATGCGTCCACTGTGGACGTGAACTCGGCCGTGCGGCAGCGGTCCTCGCGCGGGACGTCGAGCACCAGCAGGTGGTGGTCCGCGCCGGCGGTCAGGAGTGCGGTGAAGCAGGCTTCCTGCGCGGGCGTGTCACCCCAGATGTAGGTGTGGTAGTCGAGCGGGTTGGCCACGGCCACGCGGTCACCGAGCACTCCGGCCAGGCGCTCGCGGGTGGCGGCCGGGAAGTCCGGCAGGGTGAGCCCGCGCCCGGCCGCGGCGTCGGCGACCAGCGCCGCTTCCCCGCCCGAACAGCTCGCCGACACGATCGACGTGCCTGCGAGCGGGCCGTGGACGTGGAGGAACTTGAGCGTCTCGACGAGGGACGGCAGGCTGCGCACACGAGCGATCCCGGCGCGCGCGAACAACGCAGAGTCGAGGACATCGGACGTCGCGAGCGCGCTGGTGTGGCTCGCCGTCGCGCGGGCGCCGAGCTTCGACGTCCCCGCCTTCAGGGCGACCACCGGCACTCCCCGCGTGAGGGCTCGTCTTGCGGCCGCGCACAGCGCCGCCGGGTCGTCGATCCCTTCCAGGTACAGGCCGATCGCGGTCACGCGGGGATCGGCGGCGAGGGTGTCGAGCAGCTCCGGAACCCCGGTCACGGCGGCGTTCCCGACGGTCGCCAGGCAGGCCAGCGGGAGCGACCGCCGGTGCATGGACAGGTTGTGCGCGACGTTCCCGCTCTGGCTCAGCACGGCGACCCCGCGGCCGACCCGCGTCCCGCCGTGCTGCTCCGGCCACAGCGCGACGCCGTCCAGGTAGTTCACGTAACCGAGGCAGTTGGGCCCCAGCACCGGCAGGTTCCCGGCCGCTTCGCGCAGTTCGGCCTGGAGGCCGGCGTCGCCGGCTTCGGCGAACCCGGACGCGTGGCAGACGGCGCCCCCGGCCCCGCGCGCGGCCAGCGCGGCGACGAGGTCCACTGTGGACCGGGCGGGCACGGAGAGGAACGCCGCGTCGGGCGCCGCGGGCAGGTCCGCCACCGACCGGAAGCACGGCAGTCCGGCGAGCTCGGCGCGGCGCGGGTGCACCGGCCAGATCTCGCCGGGGTAGCCGAGCGCCCGCGAGCGCGTCACGACCTCGGCCGCCGCCGCGCCCCCGGCGACCACCACGTGCCGCGGCGCGAGCAGGCGGCGCAGCCCGGCGCTCACGCGCCCAGCGGGCGCAGCAGCGACCGCGCGATGATGTGCCGCTGGATCTCGCTGGTGCCGTCCCAGATCCGCTCGAGCCGCGCGTCGCGCCAGAACCGCTCGACGCGCGTCTCGGCCATCAGGCCCAGCCCGCCGAAGACCTGGATAGCCTGGTCGGTGATCCGGCCGAGCGTCTCGGAGGCGAACAGCTTGGCCATCGCGACGTCGCGGTCGCTCAGCCGCCCCTGGTCGAAGTTCCAGGCCGCGCGCAGGGTGAGCAGCTCCGCCGCTTCCAGCTCGGTGGTGAGGTCGGCCAGCGGGAAGGCGATGCCCTGGAAGCGCCCGATCGGCTGCCCGAACTGCTCGCGCCGGGCGGCCCACTCGGTGGTCATGTCCAGCACGCGCCGGCCGCGTCCGACGCAGGTGGCGGCGACGGACAGCCGGGTCGAGCCGAGCCACTCGTTCATCAGGTCGAAGCCGCGGCCCTCCTCGCCCAGCCGCTTCCCGGCGGGCACGCGGACGTCGTCGAAGAGCAGCTCGCACGTGTGGTACCCGCGGTTGGACACGCAGCACGCGGCCTTACGGACGGTCACGCCGGGCGTGTCGAGGTCGACGAGGAACCCGGTGATCCGCTTCTTCCCGGTGTCTTCGACGCCGGTGGCCGCGAAGAGGATGACGAAGTCGGCGACGTCGGCGTGGCTGATGAAGTGCTTGCCGCCGGTGATGACGTAGTCGCCCCCGGCGCGGACGGCGCGGGTGGTCATCGACCGGACGTCGGAGCCGGCGCCGGGTTCGGTCATCGCGAGGCAGTCGGTGCGGTCGCCGCGCACGGTCGGCAGCAGGTACTCCTCGCGCTGCGCGCCTTCGCAGGCGAGCAGGATGTTGCTCGGCCGCGCGACCAGCGAATGGAGGGCGTACGACGCCTTCCCGAGCTAGCGTTCGGCGAGCGCGACCCCGACCCCGTCGAGGCCGCCCCCGCCGACGTCGGCGGGCATGTTCGGCGCGTACAGCCCGGCTTCGAGCGCGCGTTTCCGGATCTGCGCGGCGAGCTCCGCGGGGACCTCGTCCAGCCGTTCGACCTCGTCTTCGTGCGGGTAGAGCTCGGTCCGCACGAAGGCGGCGACCGTGTCGGCGACCATCCGCTGCTCGTCGGTGAGGGCGAAGTGCATGCCAAGACCTCCGTCGCATAATGTGCGATGCTCGTTCGTAATGCGCGACGGTACGGACGGGCGCGGTGAGCCGTCAAGCGTCCGAACGGGCGCTCGCTAGGCTGCCCGCCGAGGGAGGACCCGCATGGAGGACAAGGGAACCGGGCGCGTCCAGTCGGTGGACCGGGCGGTCGCGCTGGTCGACGCGGTCGCCGACGCCGGCCCGCTCGGCGAGACCGCGGCGACGCTCGCCGAGCAGTGCGGCCTCAACCGCGCGACAGCGTGGCGGCTGCTGGCCACCCTCGAACACCACGGCGTCCTCGAACGCGACCCGGCGAGCAACCGCTACACGATCGGCCTGACCGCCGACCGCTGGGCCGCGGGCGCCGGCGTCGACGGCCTGGTGCGGCGCGCGCACGACACCGTCGTCTCGCTGTCCGAGCAGACGGGCGAGACGGCGAACCTGGCCGTGCCACGGCAGTTCGGACTGACCTATGTGGACGAAGCCGTGCCGTCGGCGGTGCTTTCGGCGCGCTGGCTGGGCTGGCAGGCGCCGCTGCACGCGACGTCGACCGGCAAGGCGTTCCTCGCCGCGTTGCCCTGGTCGGAGGTCGCGAACCTGCTGCCGGAGGAGCTGACGCGCTACACGGACTCGACGATCGTCGACCGCGACCGGCTGCGCGCCGAGCTGGGCGGCGTGCGCGAGCGGGGGTACGCGCTGAGCGTCGGCGAGATGGAGACGAACCTGTACGGGGTCTCGGCCGCCGTGCTCGACCGGCGGCGCCGGCCGCTGGCGGTGGTCAGCGTGTGGGGCGCGCTGACGGCCACGGTGTCGTTGGCCGCGCTGGGCGAGCTGGCGACGAAGGCGGCGGCCTCGATCGAGACCGCCGTCAGCCGCCGAACATGACCTTCCACTCGTCCAGCGACCGCGGCCGGTAGACGAAGTTGGTGCGCTTCACCTCCGACAGCGCGGCCGACGGCTCGGCCGAGTACTGGTGCCCGGGGTAGACGACGGGATCCCCGGCCAGGCCGGCGAGCGCCTGGAGGCTGCGGTAGATCTCCTCGGCGTCACCCCCGGGGAAGTCGGTGCGGCCGCAGCCCTCGAGGAACAGCGTGTCCCCCGAGACGAGCTTGTCCTCGACGAGGAAGCACTGGCTGCCCGGGGTGTGCCCGGGCGTGTGCAGCAGCCGGATGGGAATGCCGCCGACCTCGAGCACGTCGTCGTGGTCGTGCGCGCGCAGGTCGGAGTCGGACACCCCGGTGACCCGGCGGACCCACTCGCTCTCGGCCCCGTTGACGTGGATCGGCACCGGCTGGAGGGCGAGCAGCTCGGCGATGCCGGGCAGCGAGAAGCCCATCATGTCACCGCCGACGTGGTCGGGGTGGTGGTGCGTGGCGAGCACCCCGGTCAGCCGCATCCCATCGGCCTCAAGGACCCCCAGCAGATCCTGGACGGCGTAGGCCGGGTCGACGAGCACCGCGTCCCGCGTCTCCCGATCGCCGATGAGGTAGGCGAAGTTCACCATCTGCGTCGCCACGGGATCCCCGACAGCGAAGTCCCGCCCGGCGAGCAGCTGCCGGAAGTAGAGCCGATCTGCCATGGCCACACCCTACGGGGCAGGGGTCCGAGCGCCGGGCGGTGCCCGGTGGGCAACAGTGCGATAACGGGCATCGGGTTGGTGAAACACCGCGGCGGCGAGCACGACCTGATCACCGTGACCGGTCCCGTCCCCTCCGTCGGCTTGACCGCCTTCGTCGCCGACTCACTCGAGCCCATCTCCTGGATCGCCGCCCTGGTCAGTCTCTTTTTCGCCGGGGGATCGGCCTACCTTGCCCGGCGGGACCAGAGGTCCGCTTCCGCTGCGGCAACGGCCGCGGTCCCGAAGGAAAGCCTCGCCGATCGCATCGAAGCACTGCGCTCGAACCTCAAGCAGTCGACCGTCTTGATGGACGAGATCAATGCCGAACTCGGCCTCCGGACGGCGGCGCTCGACCGCATTCGACGGGAGGCCGAAGAGAACCGGCGGCTGGCCGCGCTGCACGCCGACGAGGCCGAAGCCGTGAAGAACCTCGTCGCCAGCACGATCGAAGGTGCCCGGGCTCAAGCCGAGAAGCCCGCGAAGCGGCAGCAGTGGCTGTTCTTCCTGGCCGGGCTCTTCTTCTCGATCCCCCTCGGCGTCGGCGTCAACTTCCTCTACGACCTGATCGCGCACTGACGTCACTCCGCCGCCCACTGGTGGGCGCTCCCCTGGTGCAGGGCCGCGTAGACGCGGTCGCGCAGGACGTTCGCCTCGTGGTCGGACAGCGTGGTGCCCAGCGGGCGGAGGACCAGCCTCACCAGCAGGTTCTTCTGGTCCGGGCGGGCGCCGAGGCGAGCCAGCGCCCGCGGTGGCAGCTGCGCGCACAGTGTCTCCTGACGGATCTCTACCGACTCCACGACGGCCGAATCTTCGCCGAGCGCCTCGCGGACGCGGTCGCCGAGGTCCTCGGCGCGGTCGTCCGCCGCGACCACGATGGACAGGTCGCGGCGGACCGGCGGAAGCGATGACACCGGCCGGTAGGGCGCGAGGTCGGTGAGCTGCGCGGCGACCGCCGGGTCGGGTGAGCGCAGGAGGCGGATGTCCGGGACGCCCTTGAGCAGCATCAGCATCCGGTCGAGGCCCAGGCCGAGCGCGAGGCCCGACCAGCCGTCGCGCAGGCCGGCGCGCTGGAGGACAGCGGGGTGGGCGAGCCCGCACTCGGCGATCTCGACCCACTCGCCGTCGTGGTCGACGTCGAGCTGGGCGCCGTCCACTGTGTACGGATGGCGGCGGTCCTCGAGCCGCCAGTTCCGGTTCGGCAGCAGGGCTTTCAGCAACGACGTCACCATGTCTTCCAGGTCCGCGCGGCTCAGCGGCCGGCGGGTGAGGCGCCACAGGTCGAGCTGGTGCGGGGTGCCACTGTGGAGCCGGTCGATGCTGTCGCGCCGGTAGACGACGCCCGGGCAGACGAGCAGGACGTCGTCGGCCGGGCTCGCGGCCAGTGCCCGCAGCGCGGCCGGGACCATCGCGCTGGAGTGGCTGCGCAGCATGTGGCCGCCGTCGACGTAGCGGGTGTAGCGCGCGTCGCGGGTGACGTCGGCCGGGTCGTAGCCGAGGTTGTCGTAGTTGTCGGCGACCGTGACAACGCGGTCGCCGGGCCACCGCCGGACGGCGCAGTCCCACCGGCCGGCCACCACGGCGACGGCGCGATCGACGACAAGCTGGACGGCATGCGGCCCGGCGGCCGGATCGGTGAGATCACGGACGGCGAGATCACGGATGAGCTGGGCGCGGGTGAGGGTTGCGGGCATGACGGACCTCCGGAGCGTGCGGGTCGGCTGAGGGAGATGCGCTCCCCCTGGCCCGGACACCCGGCAGGTCGGTGCAACGGCGATCGTGGCGGATCGGACGGGCGCCGTTCAGGCAGCGCCCGCCGCGCGCGTGGCACCGAAACCCCGCTGGCACCCGGAAAGGGCCAGAGGGCCGGTAAATCGGCGGTATCCCGCGACGACGGCCACGGAGTCAGGTTAGCGAGCCGGTCACGCGATTTTCCGCGACGACCGCAGGTCACGTCAGCCGCGCACAAGCGCGCACCGCCGCCTTGTCCTCGCCGCGCAACAGACCGAGCGACCCCGCCCAACCACCGCGCCCGCGCACGCAGGGCAACCTCGCCTGCGCCGTCCCGCCGACCGAGCGACCCCGCCCAACCAACCGAACCGGCCCACCCAGCAGCCGCCCCAACCTCACCCCTCCCTCACTCACCCACCTCCCCATCCGCCAACTCCCGCAGCACATCCAAATGCCCCACATGCCGCGCAGTCTCCTGAACGACATGCGCCACCACCCACCGCACCGTGAACTCCGACCGCCGCCGGGTCTTGTCGTCCGGGCCCAACCTCCGCAGCGACTTCTCCGCCCGGGCCCACTCCGCGCGATACGCCGCCACCACCGACGCCGGAGTGTCCTCAGGAGCCAAATCCCAGCTCGGGTCCGGTGTCCCCACCCACAGCGACGGCAGGTCCACTCCCCCCGCCTCGATCGACAGCCACCACCGCTCGACCGCCGTCAGGTGCTTCAGCACCCCCAGAGCACTCAACCGGGGTGACGTCGGCAGCGGGGTCGCCGCCGCTTGGTCGCGGGTCAGGCCCGCCACCTTGTTCACCGCCGTCGCACGGAGGAACTGCAGGAAGTCCAGCTGGAGGCGCAGCTCGTCGGTGGCCAGCGGGGCAGGCCACGACCGATGCGTCTTCGAACTCGTGTTCGACATGACCGGAACCTACCCCACGGGTCCGACAAAATAGAGTGATCGGCATGTGGTGGGGTCTGCTCTGCGCCTTGGGCGCGGCATGTGCGTACGGCGTCGCGTCCGTGATGCAGTCCGTCGCCGCGCAGGCGACCGAGACGGGCGGCGACGGCGTCGACCCGAAACTGCTGGTGCGCGTGCTCGGCCAGTGGAAGTTCGTGCTCGGGCTGTCGCTCGACGTCCTCGGCTTCGTCGCGCAGATCGTCGCCCTGCACGTGCTGCCGTTGTTCGTCGTGCAGGCCGCGCTCGCCGCGAGCCTCGCCGTGACCGCCGTCGCCGCACGGTTCCTCGGTGTCCGGCTCGGACGGCGGGAGTGGGCCGCCATCGCCGTGGTGTGCGCCGGGCTCGCGCTGCTCGGCGCCGCCGCGGAAAGTGAGGGGTCGGACCCCGTCGGGCTCGGGTTCCGGCTGGTCCTGATCGGTGCGGTGGTCGTGCTGGCCGGCGCCGGGGTTGCTGCGGGGAAGGCGCCACGCCGGGTGCGGACACCCGCGCTCGGGCTCGTCGCCGGGCTCTGCTTCGGTGTTGTCGCGATCTCCGGGCGGATCATCCCCAGCCTCGCGCCGCTGGACCTGCTCACCGACCCCGCGACCTACACCGTCGCGGTCGCGGGCGGGCTCGCGATGCTGTTCTACGCGACAGCCCTGCAACGCGGGAGCGTCACCACCTCGACCGCGATGATGGTGCTCGGCGAGACGGTGTTCCCCTCGCTGGTCGGCGTGCTCGCGCTCGGCGACCGGACGCGGCCCGGGTTCGTCGTGGTCGCGATCGCCGGGTTTGCGCTCGCCGTGCTGGCCGCGCTGGCGCTCGCCCGGTTCGGGGAGCCGGCGACCGAATCGCGAACTGAGACGAAGCCGACCGTTTCCCCGTGAGTTCCTTACTTAGACTAGCCTTACCTATCCATAGAGCTGGACAGGGAGGCGCGGGTGAGCACGACCGGACGGGAAGTCCTCCGCCGTTCGATCGCCGGGCAACGGAAGTCGGTGGCGCTCGCGTCGCTGCTGACCGCGGGCCATCAAGGCGGTGAGGCGCTGGTCCCGGTGGTGATCGGCGTCGTGATCGACCAGGCGGTCGCCGGGGGGTCGGTGGGCACGCTGCTGCTCTGGCTGGCGATCCTGGCGGTGATCTTCGCCGGCCTGTCGACCAGCTACCGCCTGGGCGCCCGCTTCGGCGAACGCGCCGCCGAACGCGCCGCCCACGACCTGCGGCTCGACGTCGGCCGCCGCGTGCTGCACCCCGGTGGCGGCGCGGAGTCCGGCAACCTCGCCGGTGAGCTGGTGAGCATCGGGACGTCGGACGCGAAGCGTGTCGGCCAGCTCAACAGCGTGCTGCCGTTCGCCGTCGCCGGGCTCGCCGGGCTGCTCGTCAGCGCCGTCGTGCTGCTCACGATGTCGGTACCGCTCGGCCTGCTGGTGCTGCTCGGCACGCCGCCGATGCTCTACCTCGCGCACCTCGTCGGAAAACCCCTCGAGCGCCGCAGCGAGGCGGAGCAGGAACGCTCCGCCTTCGCCTCCGGCATCGCCACGGACCTCGTCGCGGGCCTGCGGGTGCTCAAGGGCGTCGGCGCGGAACGCGCGGCCGTCGACCGCTACCGGCGGACCAGCCAGGACTCACTCAGGGCGACGCTGAGAGCCGCCCGCGCCCAGGCCTGGCACAACGGCGCGCTGCTCGGCCTCACCGGCATCTTCATCGCCCTGGTCGCGCTGGTCGGCGGCAACCTCGCCGCGGCGGGCGACATCAGTGTCGGCGACCTGGTCGCCGCGGTCGGGCTCGCGCAGTACCTGATCACGCCGTTCTCGATCTTCGCCTGGGTCAACGGCGAGCTCGCGCAGGGCCGGGCCTCGGCCGGGCGCATCGCCGACGTGCTCACCGCGCCGCCCGCGGTCGGCGAAGGTTCCGCGACGCTGCCCGAGCCGTCGAGCGGCCATGTGCGGCTGTCCGCGCTGAGCCGCGGCGCCCTGCGTGAGGTCGACTTCGAAGCACGGCCGGGCGAGCTGCTCGGGGTGGTCGCCACCGACCCCGCCGCCGCGACCGACCTGCTCGACTGTCTCGGCCGCGCCGCCGATCCCGCGGCCGGCTCGGTGTCGGTCGACTCGGTCGACCTGTCCACTGTGGACCCGAGCCGGGTCCGGGAGGTGGTGCTGGTCGCCGCGCACGACGCGGACCTGTTCGCCGGGACGCTCGCCGAGAACGTCGAAACCGGGCCTCGCAGCAGCGAGGCGATGGCCGCGGCCGCCGTCGATGAGGTGGCGAGCGCGCTGCCCGACGGCGTCGCGACCGCCGTCACCGAACGCGGGCGGTCGCTGTCGGGCGGCCAGCGCCAGCGGGTCGCGCTGGCACGCGCGCTGGCCGTCGACGCGCCGGTGCTCGTGCTGCACGACCCGACGACCGCGGTCGACACCGTCACCGAAGCCCGCATCGCCGCGGGCCTGGCCGAGCTGCGGCGTGGCCGCACGACGATCCTCGTGACCACCAGCCCGGCGCTGCTGGCCGCCACCGACCGTGTCGTCCTGCTCGACGACGGGCGGATCGCGGGCGAAGGCAGCCACCGCGAGCTGGCCGGTCGCGCCGACTACCGGGCGGTGGTGCTGTCATGACCCGCGAACTCCTCCCCGTCGCCGACGGCCGCCGGATCCGCGCCGTCGTCGGCGAGCTGCTCGGCCGATCCAAGGGCCGGGCGACCGCCGCGGCCACGATGCTCGTCGCCGCCACCGCGATCGGCCTGCTCACCGCTCCCCTGCTCGGCCGCGTGGTCGACCTCGTCGCGACGCGCCACCCCGCGAGCGATCTCGTCACGCCCATCGTCGGCCTGGTGCTGGTCGCGCTCGCCCAGGCGGTCGCGACGGCGATCGGCGTCTCGATGGTGGCGCGCCTCGGCGAGACGATCCTGGCCGAGCTGCGCGAACGGTTTGTCGAGCGCGCCCTCGGCCTGCCGCTGGAACAGCTCGAGCGAGCCGGCTCCGGCGACCTCACCGCCCGCGTGACGAACGACGTCTCGGTGGTCGCGGAAGGCGTCCGGCAGGCGCTGCCCGAACTGGGCCGCTCGGTGCTGACGGTGCTGCTCACGCTGGGCGCGCTGGCCGTGCTCGACTGGCGGTTCCTGCTCGCCGCGCTGGTGGCCGTGCCGATCCAGCTGTGGACCGTCCGCTGGTACGTGCCGCGCGCGAAGCCGTTGTACGCCAGCCAGCGCGAGGCCGTCGGGGCCCAGCAACAGCAGCTGCTGGACACCATCGGCGGCGCGAAGACCGTCCGCGCGTTCCGGCTGGCCGACACCCACCTCGACCGGGTGCGCCGGCGGTCCGACACGGCCGTCGACCTGGCGCTGCGCGGGATCCGGCTGGTGACGCGGTTCTACGCGCGGCTCAACCTGGCGGAGTTCGTCGGGCTGTCGGCGGTGCTCGCGATGGGGTTCCTGCTCGTCGGGGCGGACGCGGTGACGGTCGGTGTCGCGACAGCGGCGGCCCTGTACTTCCACAGCCTCTTCGGGCCGATCACGACGGCGCTCGCGCTGGTCGACGACGCCCAGGCGGCCGCGGCCAGCCTCGCGCGGCTCATCGGCGTGGCCGACCTGCCCGCGGAAGCGGAGCCCGCGCACCCGGTGCGTCCGGCCGACGCGTCGGTGAAGACGGCGGCGGCCGGCTACTCCTATGTGGACGGTCATCCGGTGCTGCGGGACATCGACCTCGGCGTCGCGCCCGGTGAACGTGTCGCGCTGGTCGGCGCGAGCGGGGCCGGGAAGACGACGCTGGCCAAGCTGATCGCCGGCATCCACCGCACCGACACGGGTTCGGTCACGCTCGGCGGCGTCGGGCTGGACGAGCTGGGCCCCGAAGCCACCCGCCGGACGGTGGCGCTGATCAGCCAGGAGGTCCACGTCTTCGCGGGCCCGCTCGCCGACGACCTGCGCCTCGCGCGCCCGGCGGCGACCGACGCCGAGCTGCGGGCCGCGCTGGCGAAGGTGGGCGCGCTGACCTGGGTCGACAGTCTGCCGGACGGCCTCGCGACGGTGGTCGGCGAAGGCGGTCACCAACTGACCGTGACGCAGTCCCAGCAGCTGGCCCTGGTCCGCCTGGTGCTGGCCGACCCGCCGATCGCAATCCTCGACGAGGCCACGGCCGAGGCGGGCAGCGCGGGGTCGCGGGTGCTGGAAGCCGCGGCCGCCGCAGCCCTGGAAGGCCGGACCGCGCTGGTGGTCGCGCATCGCCTCACCCAGGCGGCGGCGTCGGACCGGATCGTGGTCCTCGACGCGGGCGCCGTGGTGGAGTCCGGGACGCACGACGAGCTGGTCGCTGCCGGAGGTCAGTACGCGACGCTCTGGGCGGCCTGGTCAGGGCAGCGTGCCGGTCACCCGGTCGCTTCGGCGAGCGCGTCCAGCACCGCCGCGACGGCGGGCGGATCGGGCGGATCGCCGTAGGTCGCGGCGTGGATCCGGCGGCTGACGCCGGTCTCCGTCGTGTGGATGCCGGGACGGCGGTGGGCTTCGAGCGCGAGGCCGGGCAGGATGGCGACACCCGCGCCGGCGGCGACCAGTGACTGCACCACGACCATGTCGTCGCTGAGCGAGGCGATGCGAGGGGTGAAACCGGCCCGCTCGCACACCGTGTCCAGCTCTTCCCGGCACCGGGCGCAGCCGCCGATCCACCCGGAGTCGCGGTGGTTCTCCAGGCGGTCGCCGGGTTCCCGGGTGACGAGGTGGATCGGATCGTCACCGAGGTGACGCAGCCGGAAGCCCTCCTCGCCCGGGCCTGCGACGTGGTTGAACACGACCGCGATGTCGATTTCGCCGTGGCGCAGCATGCGCAGCGCTTCGACCGGGTGCTCGTCGACGAGGCTCAGCTGGAGTCCCGGATGCACCAGCGCCAGCTTCTCGGCAGCTTTCGGCACGATCGTGGCCAGCGTCGAGGCGTTGGCGGCGAGCCGCACCACCCCCGCCCGCAGGCCGACCTGCGACGCCAGCTCGGTGGCGGCCGCGTCGACCCGGCCGACGATCTCCGCGGCCCGGTGGGCCAGCAGCCTGCCCTCCGGGGTCAACCGGATGCCGCGGCCGACCCGCTGGACGAGCCGGGCGCCGGTGGCGGCCTCCAGCCGGGACAGGTGGTGGCTCACCGACGGCTGCGAATAGTGCAGCTCACGCGCCGCCTCGGTCACCGAGCCGTGCCGCGCCACCGCGGCCAGCACCTCGAGCTGGACCAGGTTCAGCATTCATCAACATTATCAATGTGTCGGCGCCCGGTTTGGCATTGGACGCCATGGGTCCGGCCCGCCAAGCTGGTGCCCATGACGACGGTGACCTGCGACCTCACGATCTCCCTCGACGGCTACGCCGCCGGGGTGAACCAGACCGAACAGCGCCCCTTCGGCGACGACGGTGGCGACGGCTGGGGCGACAAGCTGCACGCCTGGTTCGGCGAAGGCGCCGAGACGCACCCGGACGAGTTCGCGAGGATGATGACCGCCAAGGCGTTCATCATGGGCCGCAACATGTTCGGCCCGGTCCGCGGTGACTGGGACCGGCCCTGGACCGGCTGGTGGGGCGACAACCCGCCGTACCACGGCCCGGTCTTCGTGCTCACGCACCACCCGCGCGACCCGCAGCCGATGGAGGGCGGCACCACGTTCCACTTCGTCACCGACGGGATCGAGGCCGCCTTCGCCCGCGCCCGTGAGGCGGCCGGCGACGGGGGCATCTCCATCCACGGGGGCGCCCACACCGTGAACCAGTACCTCGCCGCCGGGCTGATCGACGAAATGCGGCTGCACGTCGCCCCGCTCATGCTCGGCGCCGGGTCCCGGCTCTTCGACGGCGTCCCGCCGCTCGACCTCGAGCAGATCGACGCGCGGGCCGCGAAGTCGGTCACGCACCTGCGTTACCACGTCCGGCACTGACAGCGCCGGGAACCCGGGCGGGCTCCCGGCGCCGCGGTGCTCAGTCGTCCATGGCGTCGGCCAGGGACTTCGGCCGCATGTCCGTCCAGTTCGCTTCGACGTGGTCCAGGCACGCCTGCCGGCCCGCGGGACCGAAGGCGACCGTCCAGCCCGCCGGGACGTCGACGAACTCCGGCCACAGGCTGTGCTGGTTCTCGGCGTTGACCAGCACCAGGTAGGTGCCGTCGGGGTCTTCGAACGGGTTGGTCACGGGAGCCTCCTCAGGCGGTGATGTCGGTGCGGGCGCCCTTCACGACGTCGGCCAGCTTCTGGACGACCGGGGCCGCGAGCACCGGGTTGAACCGCGGTTCGGTCGACCAGTCGGCGACCTGGTTCGCCTTCACCGGGGCCAGCTGCGCCCACGTCGGGATCGCCCCCAGCTGCTGGCGCGACAGGGCGAAGGTACGGCTGTCGGACAGGATCAGGTCGGCCGGGTACTTGCCGGCCTGCTCCCAGCTGAGCGTCTCGAAGTACTCGTCCGGGCCGGCGCCGTCGACGATGTCCATGCCCAGCTCGCGGTAGTAGGCGAGGTCCGAGAAGAACTCCGGCTTGCAGACGTAGAGGTTGTCCTTGTCGCTGGAGACGACGAGGACCTTGAGCCCGGGCTTGCCCTTGAGCGCGGCCTTGAGGTCGTCGGACGCCTTCTGGAAGTCGTCCTTGCCCTTCTTGATGGCCGCGGAGTTAGCGTCGCCGCCCAGCGCCACGGCGAGCTGCTCGTAGCGCTCGATCACCTTGGGCAGCGTGACCTTGTACTCCGACATCGCGACGATCGGCGCGATCGCCTGCACCTTGGGGCCGAGGTCGTCCTTGAGCACCCACAGGTCGGTCGGCTTGGCGCCGGTCAGGCCGGTGACGACCAGGTCCGGCTTGAGCGCGGCGAACTTCTCCATGCTGAAGTCGTCCCAGGCGTTGCCGATCGAAGTGACGGCGTTCAGGTCGATGTTGCCGGCCTGGATCTCCTTGCCGCCGTCGGCCGTCTTCTGCGGGCCGAACACGCCCAGCGGGTGGACGCCGTAGTCCCAGAGGGCGGCGGCCGAGCTGGCGTAGGCGACGACGCGGGACGGCCGCTGGTCGCGGGCGGCCTTCTGGCCGCGGTCGTCGGTGAACTCCCACGGCCCCGAGGCGGCGGCCGCCGGCTTGTCGCCGCCGCTGCCGCACGCGGTGAGGACCGCGGTCGCCGCGAGGCCACCTGCCCCGATCAGGAAGCCACGACGGCCGAACCCGGCTTGAAACACGGACATGAGAACCTCTCACCAGTCTTTAGGATAGGCACACCTTATTTAGGCGAGCCTGCCAAAAGCAACCACCGCGACCGACCTGTGTCCACGCCCACCTGCGTCAGTTCCGACCGGACAGCTGGGCTTCCGCGCCGGGAACCGGCTCCGCCGGGTCGTGTCCCAAGTGGACCTGCCGGTTCTCGGCGTCGACGTGCACCACGCGCGGCCGGTGCCGGGCGCGCTCGGCCTCGTCGACCTGGGCGTAGGTGATGATGATGACCAGGTCGCCGGGGTGCACGAGGTGCGCGGCCGCGCCGTTGACACCGATCACGCCGGTGCCCGGCTCGCCGGTGATGGCGTAGGTCTCCAGCCGGGCGCCGTTGGTGATGTCGACGACCTGGACCTGCTCGCCCTCGACGATGTCCGCGGCGGCCATCAGGTCGGCGTCGATGGTCAGGGACCCGACGTAGTGCAGGTCGGCCTGGGTCACCGTGGCCCGGTGGATCTTGGCGTTCATCAGGGTGCGCTGCATCGGTTTCCTTGGTTGTCGGTCAGCAGGGCGGCGAGCCCGGCCGCGGTGGGGGTGCGGAAGAACTCGGCGATCGGGAGCTCGGTCCCGAGCCGTTCGGTGATCCGGTTGCGCAGGACCACCAGCAGCATCGAATGGCCGCCGAGGGTGAACAGGTCGTCGTCGGCACCGACGGCGTCGACGTCCAGCACCTCCGCGAAGACTTCGCAGAGGGTCTTCTCCAGCGGTGTTTCGGGCGCCCGGCCGCGCCGCTCGAACTCGGGCGCGGGCAACGCGGCCTTGTCGAGCTTCCCGTTGGGGGTCACCGGAAACGCGTCCAGCGGGACGATCGCCGCGGGCACCATGTACGCCGGCAGCGAGCGGGCCACGAACTCCCGCAGCCGCGCGGGATCGGCGTGGCCCGGGGTGGTGTAGGCGACCAGCTGCTTCTCCCGGTCCTCGCGGACGACGACCAGCGCCTGCGCGACGTCGTCGTGCCGGGTCAGGGCCGTCTCGATCTCGCCCGGCTCGATCCGGAAGCCGCGGACCTTCACCTGGTCGTCGGTGCGGCCCAGGTACTCGAGCTGCCCGTCCGGCCGCCAGCGCACCAGGTCGCCGGTGCGGTACATCCGCTCCCCCGCCGGCCCGAACGGGTCCGCGACGAACCGGTCCGCGGTGAGCGCGGGCCGGTCGTGATAGCCGCGGGCCAGCCCGGCGCCGGCCAGGTACAGCTCGCCCGGGACCCCGGCCGGGACCGGGGTGAGGCCGCCGTCGAGGACGTACGCCCGCGCGTTGTGCACCGGCCGCCCGACCACTGGACGTTCGCTGTCACCGATCCGCGCGACCAGAGCATCCACAGTGGCCTCGGTCGGCCCGTAGAGGTTGTACGCCTCGGTGCCGGGGAACGCGCGCAGTTCCTCCCACAGCGATGGGGAAACAGCTTCGCCGCCGACACCGACCACACCCAGCGCGCACTTCCCGTCGTCGACCACTCCGGCCGCGGCCAGCTGCGCGAAGTGCGACGGCGTGAGCTCGAGGAAGTCGAGCCCGCGGTCGCGCACCACGGCGGCCAGCCGGTCGGGATCGCGGCGGGTTTCGTCGTCGACGACGTGCACCTCGTGCCCGTCGAGCAGCCACAGCTGCGGCTGCCAGGAGGCGTCGAAGAAGAACGCCCACGCGTGCCCGACGCGCAGCCGCCGTCCGCCCGCGGCGGCCACCGCCGGGCGGTAAAGCGTCTCGCGGTGGCTGTGGAACAGGTTCACCAGCCCGGAATGCGGGACGACCACACCCTTGGGCTTGCCCGTGGAGCCGGACGTGTACAGCACGTACGCCGGGTTCGCGGGTGACGCCGGGGTCAGCGTCGCGGCACTGTCCACAATGTCCTCGACGAAGAGCGCACCAGGAACCGGCGCGGCCGAGGCGCGGCTCGTCAGCACCAGGGCGGCGCCGGCGTCGGCCAGGATCGCCGAGATCCGCTCCGCCGGCTGGTCCGGATCCACCGGCAGGTACGCCGCGCCCGTCTTGAACACGCCGAAGATCGCCTCGACGACCGCCGCCGACCGCGGCAGCACCAGCGCGACGACCTGCTCGGGACCCGCGCCGTGCGACGCCAGCCACCGCGCGAGGCGGTCGGTCCGCGCCGCGAACTCCGCGAAGGTGACGCTGCCGGAAGCGTCGCTCACCGCGGTCGCTCCCGGGGTCGCCGCCACCTGGGCGGCCAGCCGGTCGACCACCGTCGGCGCCGCGGTGGTCAGCGGCTCGCCGGCGCCCCAGTCGTGCAGGATCCGCCGCCGCTCCCCGGGCTCGAGGACGTCGATCCGGCTCAGCGGCCGGTCGGGATCCGCGACGACGGCCGTCATCAGCCGCACCAGCCGCTCGGTGAGCGTCCGCGCGGTCGGCTCGTCGAAGAGGTCGAGGCTGAACTCGAGGTCACCCTCGATGCCCTCAGGGGTTTCGACCAGGTCGAAGGACAGGTCGAACTTCGCCTGCCGCAGCCCGGTGTCCCGGTAGGCCGCATCCAGCCCGAGCAGCCGCTCCTGCTCGGCACCCGAGTGGTAGACGGCGAGCATGACCTGGAACAGCGGGTGCCGGGCCAGGGACCGGGCCGGGTTGAGCAGCTCGACGAGGTGTTCGAACGGCAGGTCCTGGTGGGCGTACGCGGCGAGGTCGGCCTCGCGGACGCGCTCCAGCAACTCCCGGAACGTCGGGTCGCCGCCGGTGTCGGTGCGCAGCACCAGCGTGTTGACGAAGAACCCGGCGAGGTCCTCCAGCGCGTGGTCGGTGCGGCCGGCCACCGGTGTGCCGAGCGGGATGTCGGTGCCCGCGCCGAGCCGGGTCAGCAGGGCCGCCAGTGTCGCCTGCAGCACCATGAACGTGCTGGTGTTGCTGCCGAGGGCCAGGTCCCGCAGGCGGCGGTGGATCCCGGCGGGCACGGTGAACGGCACCACGCCGCCCCGGTTGGTCGAGCGCGCCGGGCGCGGCCGGTCCGCCGGCAGCGCGAGCTCGTCCGGGAGCCCGGCCAGGGTGTCGCGCCAGAACGCGGCCTGGCGGCCAAGGAGGCTGTTCGGGTCGTCGGCGCGGCCGAACATCTCCCGCTGCCACAGCGTGTAGTCCGCGTACTGCACGGGCAATGGCGTCCACTGTGGACGTTCACCGCGCAGCCGTGCGGCGTACGCGGTGTCGAGGTCGCGCTTCAGCGGCGGCAGCGACCAGCCGTCACCGGCGATGTGGTGCACCAGCAGCACGAACACGTGCCGCTCAGGACCGGCCGACACGAGCGTGGCCCGCACCGGGATCTCGGCGTCGAGGGTGAAGCAGTACGACGCCGCGGCGGTGACGCTCTCGTCGAGGTCGGCCGCCGGTTCCGTGACCAGCACCGGCCGCGCGCGTTTGTCGCCCGGGTCCAGCACCACCTGACGGGGTGTGCCGTGGTCCTCGGCGAGGACCGTCCGGAGGATCTCATGCCGGGCCACGACATCCCCGAGCGCCGCCCGCAGCGCGCCGGTGTCGACCGGTCCGGTCAGCTCCCACGCCCACGGGATGTTGTAGGTCGCGCTCAGCCCGTCGAGGCGGTCGAGGAACCACAGGCGCTGCTGGGCGAACGACAGCGGCAGCACCTCGGGCCGGTCCGCCGGGACCAGCGCGGGGCGGCTCTCACGGCCCCTATCGAGCAGCGCGGCCAGGCGGGCCGGGGTCGGCGCGTCGAACACCGCGCGGATCGGGACTTCGACGTCGAGCAGCGCACGGATCCGGCTGACCAGCCGCGTCGCCAGCAGGGAGTGGCCGCCGAGGGTGAAGAACCCGTCGTCCGGGCCGACCCGCGGCACCCCCAGGACGTCGGCGAACAGCTCGCACAGCGCCTGCTCGGCCGGGGTCCGCGCGACCCGGTCCGAAGGCCGGACCTCGGGGTCAGGCAGGGCGGCGCGGTCGAGCTTGCCGTTGGCGTTCAGCGGCAGCTCCGGCAGCACGACGATCGCCGACGGCACCAGGTGCTCCGGCAGCCGCGCGGTCAGCGACGCCCGCAGCGCGGCCGGGTCGCCGGACGGTGCGACGTAGGCGATCAAGCGGTTGTCGCGGGCGATCACCGCCGCGCGGGCCACAAAGGCGGTCAGCGCGGCTTCGACCTCCCCCGGCTCGCCGCGGAACCCGCGGATCTTGATCTGCTGGTCCGCGCGGCCGAGGAACTCCAAGGCGCCGTCGGGGCGACGGCGGACCAGGTCGCCGGTGCGGTACATCCGCTCCCCAGGCTCGAACGGCGACGCGACGAACCGCTCCGCCGTCAACGCCGGCCGGCCGAGATAACCTCGCGCGAGCCCGGCGCCGGCCAGGTACAGCTCCCCGCGGACGCCCGGCGGCACCGGCCGCAGCGCGGCGTCGAGCACGTGCGCGCGGGTGTTCGCGACCGGCCGTCCGATCGCGACCGGGCCGCAGACCTGCGCCAGGCTGTCCCCCGCGACCTCCGAACAGCCGTAGAGGTTGACCAGCTTCGCCGACGGCCACTTCAGCGCGACCTTCTCGGCGAGAGCCGTGGAAAGCGGCTCGCCACTGGTGATCCACGTCGTCACGGAGTCGAACGCACCGTCGGCCGTGTCCTCGGCGAAGCTGTCGAGGAGGCTCGGCACCACGGTCAGCACCTGCGCGCCGGACGCCCGCACCAGCTCGGCGAGGGCGTGCGGATCGGTGGCCGTCGTGTCGTCGGCCAGGACCACCGGGTCGCCCGCGACGAGCCCGCCGAGCAGCTCGGTCGAGCCGTCGATGAACGTCAGCGCGCTCTTCGCGACCCGCACGCCTTCGGCGACCGCGCGACCCCAGTGCAGCCGGTTGGCCAGCGCGCGCTGGGTGCCCGCGACGGCCTTCGGGCGGCCGGTCGAGCCGGACGTGAAGATCACGTAGGCCGGGTTGTCCGGGCTGATCGACGGCCAGGAAGCCGGTTCTTCACCACGAGATCCGGGCCGGACCAACCGGTCGCCGAAGCCGTCTTCGGCGATGACCAGGTGCGGATCGGCGTCGGCCAGCATCAGCTCGACGCGCTCGGCCGGGTGGTTCAGGTCCAGCGGCAGATACGCCGCGCCGGTCTTGAGCACCGCCAGGAGCGCGGTGACCAGCTGCGCCGACCGCGGCAACGCGACCGCCACCACCCGTTCCAGTCCGGCGCCGCGCGCGAGCAGCGCCGAGGCGAGTTCGGTCGCGCGCGCGTCCAGCTCGGCGTAGGTCAGGCGTTCGCCGCCGAACACCAGTGCCGTGGCCTCAGGCGTGCGGGCCACCTGCGCGGCGAACAGTTCGGCGGGCGTCTGCGCGGGCAGGGGCGTCGCCGGGTCGGCGGCGAGCTGCTCGTGCTCGGCGCCGGTGAGCAGGTCGATCGCACCGATCCGGGTGTCCGGGTCGGCGACGGCGGCTCGCAGCAGCGCCCGGAGCCGGCCGAGGATCGCCTCGACGCTCGCGCGGTCGAAGACGTCGCTGTTGTACTCGGCGGTGCCGTGGATCCCGGCCTGGTGGCCGGGCCGCTCGCCGACGAAGAACACCAGGTCGGCCCGGGCGGTGCCGGTGCGGACCGGTTCCTCCGCGACGGTCAGCCCGGGGAGCGTGAGGTCGGCGACGGCGTTGTTCTGCCAAGCCAGCATCGTCTGGAACAGCGGGTGGTGGGCCAGCGACCGCGCCGGGTTCAGCGCCTCCACCAGCCGCTCGAACGGGACGTCCTGGTGGGCGTAGGCGTCGAGGCTGCGGTCCCGCACCCGCGCGACGAGGTCGCGGAACGACGGGTCGCCGCCGGTGTCCACGCGCAGGACCAGGGTGTTGACGAAGAACCCGACGAGGTCGTCGAGCGCCTGGTCGGTGCGGCCCGCGATGGACGTGCCGATCGGGACGTCGGTGCCCGCGCCGAGGCGGGTGAGCACCGCGGTGAGCCCGGCGTGCACGACCATGAACACACTGGCGCCGCAGGCGCGGGCCAGCTCGACCAGTCCACTGTGGAGCTCGGCGTCCCAGCCGAACGCGAACTGCTCACCCTCGTACGACGCCTCGGCCGGGTGCGGCCGGTCGGTCGGCAGCTCGATCCGCTCCGGCAGGTCCGCGAGCGCCTCGCGCCAGTAGGCCAGCTGCGGTTCGATCACGGGCTCGCCGAGGACGTCGCGCTGCCACAGCGTGTAGTCCGCGTACTGCACCGGCAGCGGAGCCCACTCGGGAGCGGCACCGGCCTGCCGGGCGGTGTAGGCCGTCGCGAGGTCCCGCCACAGCGGCGCGGTCGACCAGCCGTCGGAGGCGATGTGGTGGAACACCAGCACCAGGACGTGCTCCCGGCGGCCCAGGCGGAGCAGCTCCGCGCGCAGCGGGACTTCCGACTCCAGCTCGAACACCGTGCCGGCCACTTCGGACACCGCGTCCGCGAGTGTCGCTTCGGTGACCTCACGGGTGTTCAGCGGAATCTCGACGTCGTCGAGGACCCGCTGCCGGGCTTCGCCGTCGATCTCCGGGAAGACGGTCCGCAACGCCTCGTGGCGTTCGACCACATCGGACAGTGCGACGCGCAGGGCCTCGGTATCGAGGTCGCCGGTGAGCCGGACCGCGGTCGGCATGTTGTACGTCGCCGACGGGCCTTCGAGCCGGTGCAGGAACCACAGCCGCTGCTGCGCGAACGACAGCGGCAGCACGTCCGGCCGCGGCTCGGCGCGGACCAGGGCGGGCCGGGCGGCCGTCGAGTCCGAAGTGGCCAGGAGCGCGGCGAGCCCGGCGACCGTCGGGGTCTCGAACACCGACCGCACCTGCAGCTCGACGCCGAAGACCGCGCGCACCCGCGCGACCAGCCGCGTCGCCATGAGCGAATGCCCGCCCAGGGCGAAGAAGTCGTCGTCGACCCCGATCGCGGACGCGTCGAGGACTTCGGCGAACAGTCCGCACAGGACTTCCTCGACCGGGGTCCGCGGCGCCCGGCCGGCGGTGACCGCCTGCTGGTCCGGGCTGGGCAGCGCCCGCCGGTCGAGCTTGCCCGAGGCGAGCAGCGGCAGCCGGTCCAGCACGACGAACGCCGAGGGCACCATGTACTGCGGCAACCGGTCCCGCACGTGTGCCCGCAGGGCGGACACCAGCGCGCTCGTGTCCCGCTGCCCGGCCGGGTGGTTGCCCAGGGTCGCCAACGCGGCCCGCACCGGACGCGCGCGATGAATCCGTGTCGGCTCCCCCGTGGTGAACACGACCTCGAGCGCACCTTCGTGCGTGGGTGCCGCGTAGACGCGGTAGCCGGAATCCTGCAGCCGCTCGAAGTCCACTCCGGACGGCTCGGCGTCCAAGGCGGACAGTGCCGCGTCGGCATCACCGGCGGCGAGCGCGGCGACCGCGGCCAGCTCGCCGGACAGCCGCGCGTCCGGCACTCCGGTGACACGCAGGCGGGCCGGACGCTCGGCCAGCAGCCGCTCGAGCTCGTCGACCGAGGTGAACGCGACGACGGTCTCTTCGACCGCCGCCGGCTTCGGGGCCTTCCGCAGGACGACGTCGTAGCGGTGGCGGGTCAGCTCGTTGTGGGCGCTGCCGCGCTTGACCCACAGGTCGACGTCGTCGAACCCGTCCAGGCCGCGAGCCAGTGCCGGGAAGAAGTCCGGATCGAGCACGAGCTCGCCCTCGCGCGCGATGGCCTGGTCGACCGCGGCCGCGTCACGGCGGCCGTGGCGCAGCTCGGTCGCCGTGCGGAACGCCCGCAGCGAACGCAGGTTCCGGATGTCGCCGAGGAAGATCACCCCGCCCGGCCGGACCCGCGCGGCAGCCGTGCGGATGACCTCGGCGAGGTAGTCGACGCTCGGGAAGTACTGCGCGACGGAGTTGATGATCACCGTGTCGAACGGCTCGTCGGGCAGGTCCCCGAGGTCGTGCGCCGGGCGGGCCGCGACGTGGACCTTGTCCGCGAACGGCGTTGTCGCGAGCTCCCGCCGGAGGTTGGCGATCGCCTTCTCGGACAGGTCGACACCCCAGTACGCCTCGGCGTCCGGCGCGATCCGGGACAGGATCAGGCCCGACCCGACACCGATCTCGAGGACCCGCTTCGGCTCGAGCGCGCGGATGCGGTCGATCGTCGCCGCGTGCCACTCCCGCATCTCCTCGAGCGGGATCTCCGAGCCGTCGTAGCTGGAGTTCCAGCCGGTGAAGTTCTCCTCCAGCCCGCCGGCCGCCGCGTCGGTGAAGATGTTCTCGTGCAGCTCGCGCCATTCACCGACGTGGTCGAGCTCGGCTTCTTCGTCCCGGCCGGCCGCCGGGACGGCGTAGGCGATGAGCCGCCCGTCCTGCGCCAGCACCACCGACTGCCCGACGGCCGGGTGCTCGGTGAGCACGGCCTCGATCTCACCCGGCTCGATGCGGTACCCGCGGATCTTGACCTGGTCGTCGGCCCGGCCCAGGAAGACCAGCCGGCCGTCCGGCAGCCACTTCACCAGGTCAGCGGTCCGGTAGAGCCGCCCGCCGGAGCCGAACGGGTCCGCGACGAACCGCTCCGCCGTCAACCCGGGCCGCCCGAGGTAACCGCGGGCCAGCCCGGAGCCGGCGAGGTACAGCTCGGCCACCACTCCGGGCGGCACCGGCCGCAGCCCGGCGTCGAGCACGTACGCCCGGGTGCCGGGGTCGGGGATGCCGATCGGGACGACCGTCGCGTCCGCGAGCTCGACCGGGTCGCTCTCGCCGAGCGTCGAGTTGGTCGTGGCCTCCGTCGGGCCGTAGGCGTTGAACATCCGGCGGCCCGGCGCCCACCGGCGGACCAGGTCCGGCGACACGCGCTCGGTCCCGGCCAGCAGGACGCTGTCACGCGGCAGGTCGCAGTCCGCGGGCATGGCGTCGAGCAGCGCGGGCGGAAGGATCATGAAGTCTACCGCGTGCCGGTGCGCGTACTCGGTCAGCGCGGGCCCGGCGACCCGGCGCTCGGCCGGGACGACGACCAACCGGCCGCCCGAGAGCAAACCGAGGCACAGGTCCCAGAACGCGACGTCGAAGCTCGGCGACGCGAACTGCAGCACCCGGCTGTGCGGGCCGATCCCGAACCGCTCGGTCTGGGTGGCCACCAGCTTCGCGACTCCCGAATGCTGGAGGACAACCCCCTTCGGCCGGCCGGAAGAACCGGACGTGTAGATCACGTACGCCGCGTTCTCGGGCTTGACGGCCACCGCGGGGTCCTCAGTGGACATTCCGGCGAGCGCCGGGTCGTCCAGCAGCACCCGGGGCACCCCCGCGGGCAGCTTCGCGTCGATCTCCCGCGTCGTCACGACGCAGACCGGTCCGGCGTCCTCGACCATGTAGGTGATCCGGTCGCCGGGGTAGTCGACGTCGATCGGGAGGTACGCCGCGCCGGCCTTGAGCACGGCCAGCTCCGCGACGATCATCTCGACCGACCGCGGCACGGCGAGCGCGACCACCCGCTCGGGCCCGGCGCCCCGCTCGAGCAGCAGGTTCGCCAGCTGGTTGGCCCGCGCGTCGAGCTCAGCGTAGGTGAGTTCGACGTCCTCGAAGACCAGGGCGACCGCGTCCGGGGCGTCGGCCACGCGGCGGGCGAACAGGCCGGGGAACGTCTCGGTGCCCGCCGGTTCGAGCGACCCGGCCCACCAGGTCAGGACCTGCTCCCGCTCGTCCCCGGCGAGCAGGTCCAAGGCCGCGACCGGGCGGTCCGGCGCGGCCAGCGCCGCGCGCAGCAGGACTTCGAGGCGGCGCAGGATCGCGTCGGCGCTCGCGTGGTCGAGGACGTCGGTGTTGAACTCCAGCACCCCCGCGATCCCGGCTTCGCGTTCGGTCAGCGAGATCGACAGGTCGAACTTCGACGTCCCGGTGGTCACCGGGATTTCGGAGACGGTCAGCCCGGGCAGCGTCGCCTCCGCGCGGGTGTTGTTCTGCCCGGCGATCATCACCTGGAACAGCGGGTGGTACGAGAGCGACCGCGCCGGGTTGAGCAGCTCGACGAGCCGCTCGAACGGCACGTCCTGGTGGGCGTAGGCGTCGAGGTTGCGCTCGCGGACCCGCGCCACCAGGTCCCGGAAGGACGGCTCGCCCGCGGTGTCGACGCGCAGCACGAGCGTGTTGACGAAGAACCCGACGAGGTCGTCGAGCGCCTGGTCGGTGCGGCCCGCGATGGGTGAGCCGATCGGGACGTCGGTGCCCGCACCGAGGCGGGTGAGCAGCGCCGCGAGGGCCGCGTGCACCACCATGAACACACTCGCGCCGGACTCCCGCGCCAGCTCCGTGAGCCGGGCGTGCAGGTCGGCGTCCCAGGTGAACGTGTGCAGCTCACCGCGGAAGGTCGCGGTCGCCGGGTGCGGCCGGTCCAGCGGCAGCTCGATCCGGTCGGGCAGGCCGTCCAGGGTGTCGCGCCAGTAGTCGAGCTGGGCGCTCAGCACGCTGTCCGGGTCGTCCTCGCTGCCGAGCAGGTCCCGTTGCCACAGCGTGTAGTCCGCGTACTGCACCGGTAACGGCGTCCACTGTGGACGCTCGCCGCGCTGCCGGGCGGCATAGGCCGTGGCGATGTCACGCCAGAGCGGGGCCATCGACCAGCCGTCGGAGGCGATGTGGTGGAACACCAGGGCCAGCACGTGCTCGCGCTCGCCCACCCGCAGCAGCTCCACGCGCATCGGCGCCTGCTGTTCGAGGTCGAACGAGCCGCGGACCAGCCCGGTCAGCGCCGCGTCGAGATCGGTGACGTCCCGTACCGGCAGGTCGATCTCTCCGGCCGGGAGGATGTCCTGGTACGGAACGCCTTCGTGCTGCGGGAACCGCGTCCGCAGCGCTTCGTGCCGGGCGACCACATCAGACAGTGCGGTGCGCAGTGCCTCGACGTCGACTTCACCTTCGAGGCGCATGATCAGCGGGACGTTGTAGGTGGCGGACGGGCCTTCCAGGTGGTGCAGGAACCAGAGCCGCTGCTGCGCGCCGGACAGCGGCACCAGCGCCGGCCGGGCCACCGGGACCAGCGGCGGGCGGGCGGTTCCGCTCCCGGTGGCGAGCAGCCCCGCGAGGCCGGCGGCGGTCGGCGTCTCGAACACCGACCGGACCTCGAGCTCGGCGTCCAGCGTCGTGCGGATCCGGGCAATCAGCCGGGTGGCCAGCAGGGAGTGGCCGCCGAGGGCGAAGAAGCTGTCGTCCGGGCCGACCCGCGGCAGGCCGAGGACGTCGGCGAACAGCTCGCACAGCTGCCGTTCGACCGGGGTGCGCGGTTCACGGTCGGACGTCGGCGCGACCGGGTCCGGCGAGGGCAGGGCGCGGCGGTCGAGCTTGCCGTTGGCGGTCACCGGGAGCGTGTCGAGCACGACGATCGCCGAGGGGACCATGTGCTCCGGCAGCCGCTCGGCGGCCCGGGCGCGCAGGTCCGCGGTCAGCGTGCTGATCCGGCGGAAGCGGCCGGGGTTGCCGGTGTAGGAAAGCAGTGGGCCGGTCCCCGGCCGGAAGGCACCGGCGGGGTCTCCGGTCGTGAAGAGCACGTCCACCGAGCCGTCGCCGGTCGCGGACCAGGTGACGACCGTGCGGTAGCCGTGCGCGTCACCGAACGTGTACCAGTCTTCGGGGTTAACGCCGCCCGGTGTGACGCGGCCGTTCGGAACGCGTTCGATCCGGCTCGGACCGGCTACCTCGTCCACAGTGGACAGGTCGGTGCCCCACACGAGCGCGGGGACCTCGGCTGCCACGGCCGAGCCGGGGCGCAGGACCACGTCGTAGCGGTACTGGGTCAGCTCGTTCACCGCCCGGCCGCGCTTGACCCGGATGTCCGCGGTGACCCCGTCGAGCCCGGCGAAGAACTCGGGCGCGACGAGGAGCTCCTTCTCCCGCAGCAGGTTCTGCTCGACGTCGCCCCCGCGCGCTTCGGCCACCGCCGTGTGGAAGGCCCGGACCTGGCGCAGGTCGCGGACATCGCCGACGAACAACGCCCCACCCGGCGCGAGCAGGTCGAGGGCCTTGCGCAGCACCTCCAGCAAGTACGTCCCGCTCGGGAAGTACTGGACGACGGAGTTGAGCACGATCGTGTCGAAGAACCCGGCCGGCAAGCCGCTGACGTCGGCGGCGTCGCCGGTCCGCAGTTCGACACGATCGGCGAGCGCCGGGTCGGCCTCGACCCGGCGGCCCAGCGACGCGATGACCTCGGCGGAGAAGTCGGTGCCCCAGTAGGACTCGCAGTCCGGGGCCAGCTCGGTCAGCAGCAGGCCGGTGCCGACGCCGAGCTCCAGCACCCGCCTCGGCTGCAGCGACCGGATCCGCGTGACGATGGCGTCCCGCCATTCCCGCATCTCTACCCGCGGGATCGGTTCGCCGGTGTAGCTGGAGTTCCAGCCTTCGAACTCGTCGGCGGCGCCCGCGTACATCGAGTCGTAGAGTTCGCGCCACTCGCCGACCTGCTCGGCTTCGTCCACCGAGGACAGTTCGGCGGGCACGACGTACCCGACGAGGCGGACGTCGCCGGGCCGGTCCTCGCGAGCCACGACCACCGCGTGGGCGACGTCGTCGTGCGCGGCCAGCGTCGCGGCGATCTCGCCGGGCTCGACGCGGAAGCCGCGGATCTTGATCTGCTCGTCGCCGCGGCCGAGGAACTCAAGGACACCGTCGGCTCGGAACCGGGCGAGGTCGCCGGTGCGGTACATCCGCTCCCCCGGCTCGAACGGCGACGCGACGAACCGTTCGGCGCTCAGCCCGGGGCGGCCGAGGTAACCCCGGGCCAGCTGGACTCCGCCGAGGTACAGCTCACCGGCGCTGCCGGGCGGGACCGGGCGCAGGGCGGCGTCGAGGACGTAGGTCCGGGTGTTCCACACCGGACGTCCGATCGGGACGGTCGTGTCCTCGGGGGACGTCCGCCAGGAGGTGACGTCGACCGAGGCTTCCGTAGGGCCGTAGAGGTTGTGCAGCTCGGCGTCCAGGACCTGGCCGAATTGGACGACCGCGTCGGCGGGCAGCGCTTCGCCGCTGCACAGGACCCGGCGCAGGCTCGTGCATTCCCCCGCGGCCGGCTCCTGCAGGAACACCTGCAGCATCGACGGGACGAAGTGGACGGTCGTGACCCGGCGGTCCCGGATCAGCCGGGCGAGGTAAGCGGGGTCCTTGTGGCCGTCCGGCCGGGCGACGACCTCGGTGGCGCCGGTGACCAGCGGCCAGAGGAACTCCCAGACGGAGACGTCGAAGCTGGACGGCGTCTTCTGCAGCACGCGGTCGCCGGCGGTCAGGCCGTACTCGGCCTGCATCCAGAGCAGGCGGTTGACGATGCCCGCGTGCGGCACGACAACACCCTTGGGGCGGCCCGTCGACCCCGACGTGTAGATGACGTACGCGGGGTTTTCCGGCCGGAGGACGACGTCGAGGGGCGCGTCCGAAACTCCGTCGAGCAGGGGCAGGTCGTCGGCCAGGACCAGCGCCGGGGCGGCGTCTTCGAGCATGAACGCGATGCGGTCGGCCGGGTAGCCGGGATCGACCGGCAGGTAGGCCGCACCGGTCTTGAGCACCGCGAGGATGGCCGTGACCAGGTGTGCCGAGCGCGGCAGCGCCAGTGCGACGACGCGCTCGGGACCGGCGCCCCGCTCGGCGAGGACGCGGGCGAGGCGGTTCGAGACGGCGTCCAGCTCGGCGTAGGTCAGCTCTTCGTCTTCGAAGATGAGCGCCTTGGCGTCCGGGGTGCGCGCGACCTGGGCGGCGAACAGCTCGGGCACGGTGACCGCGGGGACGTCCTCGACGGTCCCCGACCAGATCGCGGGCAGGGCGTCGCGTTCGGCCGGGGTGAGGACGTCGAGGCCACCGAGGCGGCGGTCCGGCGCGGAGACGACCTGGCGCAGCAGGACTTCGAGGCGGTCGAGCAGGCCGGTCACCGTCGCGCTGTCGAACACCTCGGCGTTGAACTCGGCCTGGCCGTGGATGCCGTCGGCGCGCTCGGTGAAGGAGAACCAGAGGTCGAACTTGGCCGTGCCGGTGCCGACGGGCTGCTCGGTGACGGTCAGCCCGGGCAGCTCGACCCCCGCGCCGGGGGTGTTCTGCCACGCGAGCATGGTCTGGAACAGCGGGTGGTGCGCCAGCGACCGCGCCGGGTTCAGCGCTTCGACGAGCCGCTCGAACGGGACGTCCTGGTGGGCATACGCATCGAGGCTGCGGTCCCGCACCCGCGCCACGAGGTCGCGGAACGACGGGTCGCCCCCGGCGTCGACGCGCAGCACGAGGGTGTTGACGAAGAACCCGACGAGGTCGTCCAGGGCCTGGTCGGTGCGGCCCGCGATCGGGGTGCCGATCGGGATGTCGGTGCCGCCGCCGAGGCGGGACAGCAGCGCGGTCAGGCCCGCGTGCACGACCATGAACGGGCTCGCGCCGCACGCCCGCGCGAGGTCGGTCAGCCCGGCCTGCAGGCCGGCGTCCCAGGCGAAGGTGAAGAACTCGCCGCGGTAGGCCGACACCGCCGGGTGCGGCCGGTCGAGCGGGAGCGGGATGCGTTCGGGCAGGCCGTGGAGGGCCGTGCGCCAGTAGCCGAGCTGCGTGGCCTCTTCGGTGTCGAGCAGTTCCCGTTGCCACAGCGTGTAGTCCGCGTACTGGACGGGCAGCGGTGTCCACTCGGGAGCTTCCCCGCGCAGCCGGGCGCGGTAGGCCGCGGCGATGTCGTGCCAGAGCGGAGCGAGGGACCAGCCGTCGGCCGCGATGTGGTGCACGACGAGGACCAGAACGTGCCGTCGCGCGTCGACGGTCAGCAGCGCGGCCCGCACCGGGACGCCGGCGCCGAGGTCGAACACGCCACGAACCAGGCTGTCCACTTCGGGGTCCACATCGGACACCGGGCGGACGCTCAGCTCCACTTCGGCTTCGGGGAGTATCTCCTGGTAGGGCACGCCGTCGGCGGTCGGGAACACCGTCCGCAGGGCTTCGTGCCGCGCGAGGACGTCGTTCAGCGCGGACCGCAGCGCCTCGACGTCCAGCTCACCGGTCAGCCGCATGACGAGCGGGACGTTGTAGGTCGCCGACCCGCCTTCCAGCCCGTGCAGGAACCACAGCCGCTGCTGCGCGAACGACAGCGGCAGCCGCTCGGGCCGTTCGGTGACGCGGGTGAGCGGGTGCCGCTCGGTCCCGGTGGCGGCGCCGGCCAGCAGGTCGGCGAGCGCGGCCGGGGTCGGGGCGTCGAACACCGCGCGCACCGGCACCTCGGCGCCGACCGCCGCGCGGATGCGCTGGATCAGCCGGGTCGCGAGCAGCGAATGGCCGCCGAGAGCGAAGAAGTCGTCGTCCGGGCCGGCCTGCGGCACCCCGAGGACGTCGGCGAACATCTCGCACAGCAGCTGTTCGACGGGGTTGCGGGGCGCGCGGCCCGGCCCGGCGGTGAACCGCTCCGGGCTCGGCAGGGCCTTGCGGTCGAGCTTGCCCGAGGCGAGCACGGGCAGCTTGTCCAGCACCACGAACGCCGAGGGCACCATGTACAGCGGCAGCCGGTCGCGCACGTGGGCGCGCAGGGCCGCCACGAGCGCGCCGGTCTCCCGGCGGGCGGCCGGGTTGTTGGCGTACGACGAGGGATTGGCCCCCTGGCCGCGCGTCGGCCGGTAGGCGGCGGGCCCCTCGTCGCCTCGGGTGTAGACGGCTTCCAGCTCACCGGCCGCGGCCGCCCAGGTCACCGCGACCCGGTACCCGGCCCGGTCGCCCAGCCGGTGCAGGTCCTCGGGGTCGACGCCGTCCCGGCGGTCCAAGGCGTCGAGCGCCGCGGACAGGTCGCTTGTGTCGAGGGCGCGCACGGCGGCCAGCTCCCCGGCCAGCCGCGCGTCCGGCACCCCGGTGACCCGCAGCCGCTCCGGCGCCTCGGCGGCCAGGAACCGTTCCACCGCCCCGAGATCACCGAACGCGACCACCTGCTCCTCGGCCGCGGAACGCCTCGGCGCCTTGCGCAGGACGACGTCGTAGCGGTGGCGGGTCAGCTCGTTGTGCGCCTCGCCGCGCTTCACCCACAGGTCGACGTCGTCGAAGCCGGCCAGGCCGCGGGCCAGCGCCGGGAAGAAGTCCGGGTCGAGCACCAGCTCGCCCTCGCGGGCGATCGCCTGGTCGACGGCGGCGACGTCACCTCGCCCGTGCCGCAGCTCGACGGCCGTGCGGAAGGCCCGCAGCGAACGGAGGTTGCGGATGTCCCCGAGAAAGATCGTCCCGCCCGGAGCGAGCAGCCCGGCGGCGGTCCGGACGACCTCGGCGAGGTAGTCCGCGCTCGGGAAGTACTGCGCGACGGAGTTGACGATCACGGTGTCGAACGGCTCGGCCGGCAGCTCGCCCAGGTCGTGGGCCGGGCGGGCAGCGAGGTGGACCTTGCCGGCCAGCTCCGGGATCGCGGCGACCTCACGCCGGACGTTCTCGACCGCGCTCTCGGAAAGGTCGACACCCCAGTAGGTTTCGGCGTCCGGCGCGATCCGCGAGAGGATCAGGCCACTGCCGACGCCGATCTCGAGGACTCGTTTCGGCCGTAGCGACCGGATGCGCTCGATCGTCGCCGTGTGCCACTCCCGCATCTCCCCGAGGGGGATGTCCGAGCCGTCGTAGCTGGAGTTCCAGCCGGCGAAGTTCTCTTCGATCCCGGTCGACCCGGCGAGCATCTCTTCGTGGACGGCGTGCCATTCCTCGACGTGGCCCTGCTCGGCGGCCGGGTCGCGGTCGGGCACCGGCACGGCGTAGGCGACGAGCTGCCCGTCCCTCGCGACGACGACCGACTGGCCGACCCGCGGGTGTTCGGCGAGCACCGACTCGACCTCGCCCAGCTCGATCCGGTACCCGCGGATCTTGACCTGGTCGTCGGCCCGGCCGAGGAACACCAGCCGGCCGTCCGGCAGCCACTTCACCAGGTCGCCCGTGCGGTAGAGCCGGCCGCCGGAGCCGAACGGGTCGGCCACGAACCGCTCCGACGTCAGCGCGGCGCGCCCGAGATAGCCCCGGGCCAGCCCGGATCCGGCGAGGTACAGCTCCCCCATCACGCCGACGGGCACCGGCGCGAGGAAGCCGTCGAGGACGTACGCGCGGGTGCCGGGGTCCGGGACGCCGATCGGCACCGCCGAGCCCGGCATCACGTCGGGGTCGCAGAGGCCGAGCGTCGAGTTGGTCGTGGCCTCGGTCGGGCCGTAGGCGTTGAACATCCGCCGCCCCGGCGCCCAGCGCCGGACCAGCTCCGGCGAGACGCGTTCGGTTCCGGCCAGCAGGACGCTGTCGCGCGGCAGGTCGCAGTCCTCGGGGAACTCGGCGAGCAGCGCCGGCGGCAGGATCATGAAGTCGACACCCTGGGCGTGGGCGTACTCGGCCAGTTCGGGGCCGGGCACCCGCCGCTCGGCGGGGACGACGACCAAGCGGCCGCCCGAGAGCAGGCCGAGGCACAGGTCCCAGAAGGCGACGTCGAAGCTCGGGGAGGCGAACTGCAGCACCCGGCTGTGCGGGCCGATGCCGAACCGCTCGGTCTGGGTGGCGACCAGCTTCGCGACGCCCGCGTGGGGCACCACCACACCCTTGGGCCGCCCGGTCGAGCCGGACGTGTAGATCACGTACGCCGCGTTGGCCGGGACGATCGCCGCGTTTGGGTCCGTGTCCGGCGCGTCGTCGAGACCGATCTCGTCCAGGAGCAGGACGTCGCCGTCGAAGCGGTCGGCCAGTTCGCTCGTGGTCACCACGCACACCGGGCGGGCGTCGGACACCATGAACGCGATCCGCTCGGCCGGGTAGTCCTGGTCCAGCGGCAGGTACGCGGCGCCGGCCTTGAGCACCGCCAGCTCGGCCACGATCATCTCGACCGAGCGCGGCACGGCGAGCGCGACCACCCGCTCCGGCCCGGCGCCGCGCCCGATCAGGACGTGGGCGAGCCGGTTCGCGCGGGCGTCGAGCTCGGCGTAGGTCAGCTCTTCGTCTTCTAAGACGAGCGCGACGGCGTCCGGCGCCTCGCGGACCCGGGCGGCGAACAGCTCCGGCAACGTCGACAGCGGCGTGTCGAGGTCCGTGTCGTTCCAGTCGTCGCGGATCCGGCGCAGCTCCGGCTCCGGCACCAGGTCCAGCCGCGCGACCGGCCACTGTGGACGTTCCAGCGCGGCGGCCAGGAGGTGCTCGAGGTGGCCGAGCATGCGATCCACAGTGGACTCGTCGAGCACGTCGGCGCGGTAGTGCACCCCGCCGGTGGTCAGGTTCAGGTCGAGGGGCCGGTCCGTCTCGGCGCCGAAGCCGACGTTGACGAGCATCGATCCGCCACGACCGGGCTCCGGCCGCAGCTCGGCGACGAGGTCGTCGAACGGAACCCGGTGCGCCCACGCTTCTTCACGCGCCGCGCGCACGCGCTCGACCACTTCGGCGAACCCGGGCGCACCCCCCAGGTCGACCCGCAACGGCACCAGCGCGCCGATACCGACGACCACGTCCGAGGTCCGCGCGTAACGAGACAGCAGCACCGTGAACGCCGCGAGCACCGTCAGCTCGTCGACCGCCGGGGGCGACCAGGCCAGCCGGGCTGGGACGGGCTCGGCCGGGTACGGGCGGTCGACCGGCAGCGGCAGCTCCTTCGGCGCCGACGCGAGGCGATCACGCCAGAAACCGAGGTCCGCGACCTGCTGCACAGCGTCACCGTTGCTCACCGGTAGACCAGCCTCCTGCTGCTAGCGACGCCCCGAACGGGGCGCGAACTTAGGTGAACCTAACAAACAGATGGTGAGGATGCACTCCTGTACCATCGGTTAGCCTTACCTAAAATGAGTACCAGTCGGAGGTGCGGTGCGAACAGACCCCGGAGGGATCGCTCTCACGCGACGCCCGCCACACACGGGCCGCGCGCTCGGTCTGCTGGCCGCCTTCGGCGTGCTCGTTTTCCTGTGCCTGCTGAGTGTCTGGCTGGGGTCGAAGGAGATCTCGTTCGACGCGGTCTGGCAGGTGCTGTGGCACAACGACGGCTCCGCGGACGCCGTGATCATCCACAGTGTCCGCCTGCCGCGCACGCTGCTCGCGGTGCTCGTGGGCGCCGGGCTCGGGCTCGCCGGCTGCGTGATGCAGGCGCTGACCCGCAACCCGCTGGCCGACCCCGGGCTGCTCGGCGTCAGCGCCGGGGCCGCGTTCGCCATCGTGTTCTCGATCACCGTGCTCGGCATCAGCTCCGCCTACGGCTACATCTGGTTCGCCTTCGCCGGCGCGCTCGCCGCGACCACCGTCGTCTACTTCCTGGGCACCCGCGGCCGGGCCGGGTCGAGCCCGGTCAAGCTGGCGCTGGCCGGGGCCGCCGTCACGGCGTTGCTCGCCTCCTTCACCAGCGCGATGGTGCTGTCGGACCCGGTGGCGCTCAACCGCTACCGCTTCTGGTCGGCCGGCTCGCTCGCCGGGGTGGACAGCGGCGCGCTGCTGCAGGTCCTGCCGTTTCTCGTTGTCGGTGTGGTGCTGGCGATCGCGAGCGGGCCCGCGCTGAACAGCCTCGCGCTCGGGGACGACGTCGCCGTCGCGCTCGGCCGGAAGCTCGGCCCGCTGCGGCTGCGCGGCGCACTGGCGATCACCCTGCTCACCGGCGCGGCCGTCGCCGTCGCCGGGCCGATCGTGTTCCTCGGGCTGATCGTCCCGCACGCGGTGCGGTTCGTCATCGGGCCGGACCACCGCTGGCTGCTGCCCTACACCGCGGTGCTCGCGCCGTGCCTGCTGCTGGCCGCCGACATCCTCGGCCGGATCCTGGCGCGCCCCAGCGAGATCCGGGCCGGGGTGATCGTCGCGTTCCTCGGCGCGCCGTTCTTCATCTACCTGGTCCGCCGGCGCAAGCTCGCGGAGGCGTGAGATGACCCAGCTCCACGTGCGGCGCGACCGGGTCACCTTCCGCCTCGCGAAACCGCCGGTGTCGGCCCGCGTCCGGCCGCGGCTGCTCCTCGTCTGCCTCGTCCTCGCGGTGCTGACGTTCGTCCTGTTCTGCGTCGGCATGACGATCGGCGACGTCCCGATGAGCGTGTCCGACGTCCTTTCGGGCCTCTTCGGCGGCAGCGACAGCGGGAACGGCTACATCGTCCAGGAGCTGCGGCTGCCCCGGGCGCTCACCGGGCTGCTGGCCGGGATCGCGTTCGGCGCGTCCGGCGCGGTGTTCCAGACGATCACCCGCAACCCGCTGGCCAGCCCGGACATGATCGGCATCAACGCGGGCGCGGCCACCGCCGTGGTCGCCGGGATCTCGTTCGGCTTCGGCGGCGGCCTCGGCACGACGACGCTCGGTCTCCTCGGCGGCCTGGTCACCGCGCTGCTGGTGTACGCGCTCGCGTGGCGGCGCGGGACCACCGGTTACCGGATCCTTTTGGTGGGCATCGGCATCTTCGCGATGTGCACCAGCCTGACCGACTACCTGCTCAGCAAGGCCCAGATCACCGAGGCGCAGGCGTCGATCGGGTGGATGGTCGGCAACCTCGCCAACCGCGGCTGGGAGCACGTCGTGCCGCTGTTCGCCGCGCTGTGCGTGCTGCTTCCGCTGGTGCTGGCGCTCTCGCGGTGGATGAGCACGCTGTCGCTCGGTGACGAGGTCGCGGCCGGGCTCGGCACGCCGGTGCAGCCGGTGCGGCTCGGTCTGCTGCTGGCGGGCGCGGGGCTGGTCGCGTTCGCGACCGCGTCGGCGGGCCCGATCTCGTTCGTCGCGCTGACCGCGCCCCAGATCGCGCAACGGCTCGCGCGGCTGGCCGCCCCGCCGATCACGGCGTCCGCGCTCACCGGCGCGGTCGTGGTGCTGGGCAGCGACATCCTCGCGCGTGAGATCACGGCGTCCGCGCTGCCGGTCGGCATCGTCACCGGTGTGCTGGGCGCCCCGCTCCTGCTCTGGCTGCTGGCCAGGGCCAACCGATCCGGTTCCGGAGGCTGAGAAGATGACATCGGACGCACCCTCGCTGCGCGTCGAGGGGCTACGGGTCGCCTACGACGACCGGGTGGTCATCGACGGCCTCGACCTCGACCTCCCGCCGGGGGAGATCACCGCGATCATCGGCGCCAACGCGTGCGGGAAGTCGACGCTGCTGCGCACGATCGCCCGGCTGCTCACGCCGAAGTCGGGCGGGGTGTACCTGGACGGCCGCTCGATCCACGACCTGCCGACGCGCCAGGTCGCCCAACGGCTCGGGATCCTCCCGCAGTCACCGGTGGCGCCGGAAGGCATGACGGTCGCCGACCTGGTCGGCCGCGGCCGCGCCCCGCACCAGAGCTGGTGGCGGCAGTGGTCGACGTCCGACGAAGGCGCGGTGCAGGCGGCGCTGGAGGCGACGGAGATGACCGACCTCGCCGACCGCCCGGTCGACGAGCTTTCCGGCGGCCAGCGCCAGCGCGCGTGGATCGCGATGGCGGTCGCGCAGGGCACCCCGGTGCTCCTGCTGGACGAGCCGACGACCTACCTCGACCTGGCGCACCAGATCGACGTCCTCGACCTGGTCGTCGACCTCAACCGCGCCGAGGGCCGCACGGTCGTGATGGTGCTGCACGACCTCCCGCAGGCCTGCCGCTACGCCGACCACGTGATCGCGATGAAGGCCGGCCGTGTCGTGGCTTCGGGCAAGCCGGTCGAGGTGATCACCGAGGAGCTGGTGGACGAGGTCTTCGACGTCCGCTGCCAGGTGACCCCGGACCCGATCAGCGGGACGCCGATGGTGATCCCGATCAGCCGTCACCACCCGGCGCCCGCCCGGACCTGAAAGCCGTGAAGGCCTTCCCACCGGTGTGGTGAGAAGGCCTTCACGGTGTTTCGACGTCAGCGGGCGCTGACCGCGTACTCCCCTTCGGGCGCGCGCACCACTCGTCGGTCCACAATGGACTGCAGGATCTCCCCCACCCGCACCGCGGTGTTCGACAGCAGTGACGACGTGATGCCGTGCGTGTGCTCGGTGCCGCCCTGCAGGTAGATCCCGCCGGCCAGAGCCGGTTCCGTCGTCAGCCGGTAGTCCCGCTCGACGCGCAGGCGGCCGGACTCGTCGCGCGCGCAGCGGGGGCCGAGCTCGCCGAGCAGCGGGGTCGGGTCCGCGGGGCGGTAGCCGGTCGCGTAGACGACCGCGTCGGCCTCCAGCGCCGTGCGCTCGCCCGTCGTCAGAGACTCGACCGTCGCCGTCACCGCGGTCCCGGTGTCGGTCACCTCGACCGGGCGGGAGACGTTGAACAACCGCAGCCGCTCCACCCCCAGCACCTTCTCGCGGTAGACGCGGCGGTAGAGCTCGTCGATCAGGTCGACGTCGACGGCCGAGTAGTTGGTCGCGCCGTGGTAGCGCATCAGGCGGTCCTTCACCGGCTCGCCCGCGGCGTAGAACTGGTCGACGGCCTCCGGGTCGAAGATCCGGTTGGCGAACGAGCTGTCGTCGGCCGGGCTGTAGCCGTAGCGCGCGAACACCGCGCACACCTCGGCGCGCGGGAACTCGTCGTGCAGCAGCGCCGCGACCTCCGCCGCGCTCTGGCCGGCGCCGACCACGACGAACCGGCGCGGGTCGGTGCCGCGCATCGCCTCGACGCGGAACAGCAGCTCGCTGTTGTGCCAGACCCGCGCGCCCGCGGTGACACCCTCGGGCAGCTGCGGCCGCAGGCCGGTGCCCATCACGAGGTTCCGGGCCCGCAGCGACGAGCCGTCGGAGGCCTCGACGTCGAAGTACGCGACCTCCCCGCCGTCGTACACCGGCGTCACGGAGACGACTTCGGTGCCGTAGGAGACGACGTCGTCGACCTTCGCCGCGGCCCACTCGAAGTAGTCGTGGAACTCGACCCGCAGCGGGAAGAGGTTCTTGTGGTTGATGAAGTCGACCAGCCGCCCGACCGAGTGCAGGTAGTTGAGGAAGCTGAACTCACTGGTCGGGTTGCGCATGGTGACGAGGTCCTTGAGGAACGACACCTGCATCGTGGCGGTGGTGATCAACATCCCGCGGTGCCAGCCGAACCGGGGTTGCCGCTCCAGGAAGTGCGCGGTCACCGGCCGGTCCGAACCGGCGTTGTGCTCGGCGAGCGCGATCGCGAGTGCGAGGTTCGACGGCCCGAACCCCACCCCGACGACGTCGTAGATCGGGACCTGTTCGCCGGCCTCTGCAGTCATGTTGCTCCCTAGCGCGTTCCGGTACCGTTCAGGGAACCCTAACCTAACTTAGGCGAGCCTCGCCTAGTACGTTCGTGGTGATGTTCGTCCCCCGATCACGAAAGGGCACTCTCGAATGCGCGTGGCGATGTTCGGCTACCAGACCTGGGGGCACCGGACCCTGCAGGCGCTCATCGACGCCGGTCACGAGGTCGCCCTCGTGATCACGCACCCGAAGAGCGACCACGCCTACGAGCGGATCTGGGCCGACTCGGTCGCCGACCTCGCCGAGGCCCACGGCATCCGCGTCCTGCTGCGCACCCGCCCGGACGACGCCGAGCTGCTGGCCGAGCTGAAGGCGGCCGAGCTCGACCTGATCGTGGCGAACAACTGGCGCACCTGGCTGCCGCCGGAGATCTTCGAGCTGCCGCGCCACGGCACCCTCAACATCCACGACTCGCTGCTGCCGTCCTACGCGGGGTTCTCCCCGCTGATCTGGGCGATGATCAACGGCGAGCCCGAGGTCGGCGTCACCGCCCACATGATGGACGGCGAGCTCGACGCCGGCGACATCGTGCTGCAGCGCGCGATCCCGGTCGGGCCGACGGACACCACAACCGACCTCTTCCACCGCACCGTCGACCTGATCGCGCCGATCACGGCCGAGGCCATCCAGCTCATCGAGACCGGCTACACGCCCGTGCCGCAGGACCGGACGAAGGCGAGCTTCTTCCACAAGCGCGCCCGGCGCGACAGCCTGATCGACTGGACGGCGCCGCCCGCCGAGATCGAGCGGTTCGTGCGCGCGCTGTCCGACCCGTACCCGAACGCGTTCGCCTACCACCGCGGCGAGGAGCTGCGCATCCTCGAGGCGTCGGTGTCCGAAGGCCACTACGGCGGCACACCCGGCCGCATCTTCATCAAGGAGGGTGACGGCGTGGTGATCGTCGCCGGCCCGGACGCCCGCCGCGGCCGGTCCCCCGGCCTGCGCGTCGAGCGGGTCCGGACCGCGGACGGCGCCGAGCTGGCCGCGCACGACTACTTCAAGACCATGGGCGGGTACCTCACCGACCGTCCCTGACCGGTCAGCGGGACATCCGCTTGGCGGCCCGGCGCCGCCGCAGCAGGATGTCCCGCATGGCCGGGATCCGCTACCTCGAGGACCACCGAACCTGGGTGCTCACCGGGGAGTCGAGCACGTATGCGTTGCGGCTCAACGAAGACGACGTCCCGACCCACGTGTACTGGGGCCCGGCGCTGCAGGAGCAAGGTCAGCGGGTAGGAGATCTCGGCTCGGATGACGTCGGCGATCCGCCCGAAATGCGCCACAAGAATTACAGCGTCAGCCGATGCGGGCTCAGGTGAGGATCTTGACCATGGTGTCGGAGTCCGCGGAACCGGCGCCGACGATTTCGTAGCCTTCGGCGAGATACAGCCGTTGGGCGAAGTTCTTCCGTTCGACGCTGAGCCCGATCCGCCCGATTCCCGCTTCGACGGCGCGGGCTTCGAGGGCGCGCAGCAATGCCCGCCCGACCCCGCGGCCCCGCCACGCCGAGGCGACGCCGATCGTCAGCTCCGGGACGTCGGCCGCGACGAAGCCGTATCCCGGTTCCTCGGCCGGAAAGAAGCGCAGCCAGGCCGCGCCGACGCGTTCACCGTCCACCTCGGCGACCACGCCCAAGTCGTCTTCGCGCGGCCAGCCCGCGATGTAGTGCGCGGTGTTCGGCGCCGCCAGCACGCGGCGCCGGCTCTTCTTCTTCCACTCCGGCGACCAGTTCACGGCCGCCACGAGCATGTCGGCGAGGAAGTCGCCGTCTTCGCGAGCCGCCTCGCGCACGATCACAGCTCGCGGACCTTGCCGCCGTCCACCTCGAGCCGGCGGGTGACGTGCACCGCGTCGAGCATCCGGCGGTCGTGCGTCACCAGCAGGAGCGTGCCCGGGTACTTGTCCAGCGCCGCCTCGAGCTGCTCGATCGCCGGCAGGTCGAGGTGGTTGGTCGGCTCGTCCAGCACCAGCAGGTTGACCCCGCGCGCCTGCAGCAGCGCGAGCGCCGCGCGGGTGCGCTCCCCCGGCGAGAGCGTCGCCGCGGACCGCAGCACGTGCGCGGCCTTGAGCCCGAACTTCGCCAGCAGCGTCCGGACGTCGGCGTCGGGCAGCTCCGGCACTTCGCGGGCGAACGCGTCCGCGAGCGGGACGTCGCCGAGGAACAGCTTCCGGGCCTGGTCGACCTCGCCGACCACCACGCCGGGCCCGAGCGCGGCATGACCTTCGTCGAGGGCGATCCGGCCGAGCATCGCGGCCAGGAGCGTCGACTTGCCGGAGCCGTTCGCGCCGGTGATGGCGACCTTGTCCGCCCAGTCGACCTGCAGGTCGACCGGCCCGAGCGTGAACCCGCCGCGGCGGACGACCGCGCCGCGCAGGGTCGCGACCACCGCGCCCGCCCGCGGGGCCGCGGCGATCTCCATCCGCAGCTCCCACTCCTTGCGCGGCTCCTCGACGACGTCCAGCCGCTCGATCATGCGCTCGGTCTGACGCGCCTTCGAAGCCTGCTTCTCGGTGGCCTCGGTGCGGAACTTGCGGCCGACCTTGTCGTTGTCGGGCTGCTTCCGGCGGGCGTTCTTGACGCCCTTCTCCATCCACGACCGCTGCATCCGCCCGCGCGCCTCGAGCGCGGACTTCGTCCCGGCGTACTCCTCGTACTCCTCGCGCGCGTGCCGCCGCGCGACCTCGCGTTCCTCGAGGTAGGCCTCGTACCCGCCGCCGTAGACGTTCACCTGCTGCTGCGCGAGGTCCAGCTCGACGACGCGGTCGACGGTCCGGGCGAGGAACTCGCGGTCGTGGCTGACCAGGACGGTCGCCGAACGTAGCCCGGACACGAACCGCTCCAGCCGGGCCAGGCCGTCCAGGTCGAGGTCGTTGGTCGGCTCGTCGAGCAGGAAGACGTCGTAGCGGCTCAGCAGCAGCGATGCGAGCCCGGCGCGCGCGGCCTGGCCGCCCGAGAGCGACGTCATCGGCTGGTCGAGGTCGACGGCGAGCCCGAGGTCGGCGGCCACTTCGGCGGCCCGGTCGTCGAGGTCGGCGCCGCCGAGGGCGAGCCACCGGTCGAGCGCGGCGGCGTACCGGTCGTCCGCGCCGGCTTCGCCCGCGGTGAGGGCTTCGGTCTCGTGGTCGAGCTCCGCCTGGGCCGCCGACACGCCGGTGCGGCGCGCCAGGAACCCCCGTACGGACTCGCCTTCACGCCGCTCGGGCTCCTGCGGCAGGTGCCCGACGGTGGCGGTCGGCGGGTTCAGCCGGATCTCGCCGCCGTCGGGTTTCGCGAGCCCGGCCAGCGTCCGCAGCAGCGTCGACTTGCCGGCGCCGTTGACCCCGACCAGGCCGACGACGTCGCCCGGCGCGACCACGAGATCGAGGCCGGAGAAGAGGATGCGGTCACCGTGGCCCGCGGCCAGGTCCTTCGCGACGAGAGTTGCGCTCATGAGGTAGCCGAGTCTACGGGCACGTGGTGAACTGTCAGATCAAGGTCAAAGCCACCGACGGTGTGTGTCCGGTGGCGCTTTGATCACTGAGTGTGGGTAACCTGTTCGGTTGTCGATACCCCCCGTGCAGTGAGGTTGGTGAACACAGATGGGCGAATCCGCTCCCCCGGTCACCCTCGGCCGCAGGCCGAAACCGAGGGAAGGCCGCCCGTCCGCGCCCCGGCCGCAGGTCAGCCGCCGGCGCGAGGTCAGCCACGCCAGCGCCCGGTCGCTGCTGATGACCGTGCTCGGCGAGTACGCGCTGCCGCGCGACACCCCGGTCTGGACGTCGATGCTGGTCGAGGTGCTCGGCATGCTCGACATCGAGGAGAAGTCGGCACGGCAGGCTCTGGCCCGGTCCGCGGCCGAGGGCTGGGTGGTCTCCGAGCGCGTCGGCCGCCGGGTGCGCTGGTCGCTCACCCCGCCCGGCCGCCGGCTGCTGACCGAGGGCGCCGACCGGATCTACGCGTTCGGCCGGGAGGAACGCCGCTGGGACGGCCACTGGCTGATGCTCATCGTCTCGGTGCCCGAGGCCAAGCGTGACCTGCGTCACCGCCTGCGCACCCGGCTGACCTGGGCAGGCTTCGGCTCGCCGGTGGCCGGGGTGTGGGTCAGCCCGGACCGCAGCCGCCAGCGGGAGGCCCAGCAGATCGTCAACGAGCTCGGCCTCGACGCCCAGGCGATGTCGTTCACCGCGGCGTACGGCGAGATCGGCGAGCAGGAGTCCATGGTCGCCCGGTCGTGGGACCTGACCGAGCTGAAGGACCGCTACGAGGACTTCATCGACCGGTTCACCGGCCTGCACCCGACCGGCGGCCGCGCGGTGCTGCGGGCGCAGACCGAGCTGGTGCACGAGTGGCGGCGGTTCCCGTTCCTCGACCCGCAGCTGCCCGCCGAGCTCCTGCCGGCGAAGTGGAGCGGGACGAAAGCGGCGGAGCTGTTCCATCACAAACACGTCGACTGGCGCCCCGAGGCCCAGCAGTATTGGGACGACATCGTCGAAGCCGAAGAAGCAGGGTGAACATGACTCAGCAGGTCCGCCTCGATCGTGACGGCGGGCTCGCCGTCCTGACCGTCGACGCCCCGCCGTTGAACCTGTACACGGCTTCACTGCAGACCTCGCTGGCGTCGGCGATCAGCTCCCTCGAAGAAGCCCCCGCGCGGGCGCTGCTGATCCGCGCCGAGGGCAAGATCGTCAGCGGTGGCGTGGACGTCTCGCTGTTCGACGCCCAGGGCTCGCCCGCCGAGGCGAAGGTGCTGTTCGACGAGATGCTGGCGGTGCCCGACCGGATCGCCGCGCTGCCCTTCCCGACCGTGTTCGCCGCGCATGGCCTCTGCCTGACCTGGGCTTTCGAGGTCGCCGTGGCCTGTGACCTCATCCTCGCCGCTTCGCGGGCGAAGTTCGGGCTGGTCGAGAAGGTCGTCGGCCTGACCCCGACCATGGGCGGCACCCAGCGGCTCGCCGCGCGGGCGGGCGTCGGCCGGGCGAAGGAGTTCGTGATGACCGGCGACACCTACGACGCCGCGACGCTCGAGCGCTGGAACGTCGTCAACCGCGTCCTGCCGGACGAGGGTTTCGACGACGCCGCCCGGGCGTTCGCCGCGCGGCTGGCGTCCGGTCCGACCCAGGCCCACGCGGCGACCAAGCGCGTCCTCGACCACTTCTCCGCCGGCGGGGTGCCCGAAGCCAACGCGCACATCACTTCCATCGCCGCGTCGCTGTTCGAGACCGAGGACCTTCGCAACGCCGTGAAGTCGTTCCTCGCCGACGGACCGGGGAAAGCGACCTTCACCGGACGGTGAAACCTCCGTTCGGACAACGGCTTCGGCCGTTCGGGCGCGCACCCGTTTCGTCTTGATCGATGTGGTCTAGACCGGTTATCCGGTGCGGGTTACATTCGGACGTGGTCTAGACCACAGTCCGTCAGCTTCGTGCCGCTTGGAGAACCGCCATGAGACGCACTCCCGCACGACTACGCTCCGCGCTCGCCGCCGTACTGATCGCGGTCGGCGGCGTGGCCGCGTTCGCGCCACCCGCCGCCGCAGCCGGTTCGCTGACCGCCACCCTGGCGATGAGCGGCACCACCGGCACCTACACCGTCGCCAACACCGGAACCGCGTCGGTGAGCAACTGGGCGATCACCTTCACCCTGCCCGCCGGCGTGACCGCCGGCACCGGCGAAAACGGCACGGTGACCCAGAACGGCACCCAGGTCACGCTCACCCCGGCGTACTACATCGCGACCCTCGCGCCGGGCCGCACCACCTACCCGTACAGCCCGACCTTCCGCCTCAGCGCCGCGGCGACACCGGCGCAGTGCCGCGTCGACAACGCCAACTGCGACGGTTCACCGGACACACCGCCGAGCGCGCCGGCGAACCTGCGCCTGGTCGCGAAGACGACCAAGGCCGTCTCGCTGGCCTGGAACACTTCGGCCGCCGGATCGCTGCCGGTCACCGGCTACGACGTCTACCAGGGGACTTCCCTGGCCGCGTCGGTGACCGGGACCAGCGCGACGATCAGCGGGCTGACGCCGGGCACCGCGTACTCGTTCACAGTGAAGGCCAAGGACTCGAAGGGGACGACGTCCCCGGCGAGCGCGGCACTGGCCGTGACGACGAACAACCCGGCCGACGACACTTCGCCGCCGTCCGCGCCCGGTTCGCTGCGCTCGACCGCCGCCGACGCGACCTCGGTGTCGCTCACGTGGGCCGCGTCGACCGACAACACCGGTGTCGTCAGCTACGACGTCTACCGCGGTTCCACTTTGGCCACGACGGTGACCACGACGTCCGCGGTCGTGACCGGACTGGCACCGTCCACTTCGTACACTTTCACGGTGCGAGCCCGGGACGGCTACGACAACGTGTCCGCGCCGAGCAACGCCGTCACCGCGAAGACCGGCGACATCGTCGCGGGGTACGCGAAGGTCGGGTACTTCGTGCAGTGGGGCATCTACGGGCGCCAGTACTTCGTGAAGAACCTCGAAACGACCGGCGCGGCGGCGAAGCTGACGCACCTGCTGTACGCGTTCGAGAACATCGACCCGGTGAACCTGACGTGCCTTTCCGGCGTCACGAAGGGCACCACGGCGAACCCGCAGGACCCGAGCCAGGGTGACGGCGCGGGTGACGCCGAAGCGGACTACTCGCGGCCGTTCGCGGCGGCGCAGTCCGTCGACGGCGTGGCCGACACGGGCTGGGAGTCGTTGCGCGGCAACTTCAACCAGCTGAAGAAGCTCAAGGTGAAGCACCCCAATCTGAAGGTGCTCGTGTCCCTCGGCGGCTGGACGTACTCGAAGTACTTCTCCGACGTCGCGGCCACGGACGCGTCGCGCAAGAAGTTCGTCTCCTCGTGCATCGACACGTGGATCAAGGGCAACATCGCGTCCTACGGCGGCGCCGGCGGCCCGGGCACCGCGGCCGGGATCTTCGACGGCATCGACATCGACTGGGAGTGGCCCGGCAGCGCCGACGGCCACCCCGGCAACCACTGGAGCCCGAACGACAAGAACAACCTGACGGCGCTGATGGCCGAGTTCCGCACGCAGCTCGACGCGTACGGCGCGACCACCGGCAAGCGCTACCAGCTGCAGGCCTTCACCCCGGCGGACCCCGCGAAGGTCACCGCCGGGTGGGATCTGTCGAAGATCTTCAGGTACCTGGACGTCGCGAACGTGCAGGGGTACGACTTCCACGGCTCGGGCAGCGACAACTCGTGGGAGCCGAACCGCACCGGCCACCAGGGCAACCTGTACGCCGACGCGGACGACCCGTACAACTTCCACTTCAGCGCGGAAGCCGCGATCAACGCGTACACGAACGCAGGCGTCGATCCACGGCGGCTGACGCTCGGGCTGGCGTTCTACGGCCGGGGCTGGCAGGGCGTCGCCGACGGCGGGAAGCACGGCGAATGGCAGTCCGCGACCGGCGCGGCGCCGGGGCAGTTCGCCGAGGAGGCGGGCACGCGGGGTTATGCGAACCTCCTCGCGAGCGTGCCCGCGTGCACGGTCTACCACGACACGGCGGCGGTGGCGACGTCGTGCTTCACCGGCAACGGCGGCCAGTGGTGGACCTACGACGACGCGTGGTCGATCGGGTTGAAGACCACGTGGCTGAAGCAGCGCGGGCTGCTCGGCGTCATGGCGTGGGAGATGTCGGGTGACAACGGGACGTTGATGAACGCGGTCAGCGCGGGTCTCGGCTAGCGGTCACCGGATTCAGCCCGCTGAACGGAAAACGCCTTCCGTTCAGCGGGCTGAACATTTCCCGGGTCTTTTATTCAGAACCCGAAGAAAGGGCTTCCCGAGCCTTGACGGGCGGTGGTCTGGACCATGAAACTACAGACGCAGCCGCGCGCTGGTGACCCAGACACCGTCGTCTCGAGGAGAGCCATGTCCGCATCCCGCGTGAGAAAAGTCTTCACGCTCGCCGCCCTCGTCCCGCTCGCCCTGGGCTTGATCGCCACGCCGGCGCCCGCCGCGCCGGCGACGTTCACCCACCCGGGCGTGCTGGTCAGCCGTCCGCAGCTGGACTTCGTGAAGGCGCAGGTGAACGCCGGCGCCCAGCCGTGGAAAAGCGCTTACGACCAGGCCAAAGCGAGCACGTACGCATCGCTTTCGCGCACCGCGAAACCCCGTTCCGTCGTGGAATGCGGCCCGTATTCGGACCCGAACTACGGCTGCACGGACGAGCGCGAGGACGCGATCGCGGCGTACACCGACGCCTTGATCTGGTACATCTCCGGCGACGCGAGGTACGCGCAGAAGGCGATCGCGCTGATGGACGCGTGGTCGGCGACGATCACCAACCACACCAACAGCAACGCGCCCCTGCAGACAGGATGGGCGGGCTCGTCCTGGCCCCGCGCGGCGGAGATCATCAAGTACACGTACACGAGCTGGCCGAACTCGGGCCGCTTCGGCACGATGCTGCGTAACGTGTATTTGAACAAAATCATCAACGGCAGCAACAGCAACGGCAACTGGGAACTGTCCATGATGGAGGCCGCGGTAGGCATCTCGGTGTTCCTGGAGGACAAGACGAACTACGACAAGGCGGTAACCCGATACCGCAACCGCGTGGCGGCGTACATCTACCTGTCCTCGGACGGCGCGCTCCCGAAGACGGTCCCCGGCAGCGGTCTGTCCACCCGGGACCAGATCGTCGGCTACTGGCAGGGCCAGGGAACATTCGTGGACGGCCTGACCCAGGAAACATGCCGCGACTTCGTCCACACGGGTTACGGAATAGCGGCGATCGCGGACGTGGCCGAGACGCTCCGCATCCAGGGCCAGGACGTGTACGGCACGGACGTGGGCGAGCGCCTGCGCCAGGCCCTGGGGTTCCAGTCGAAGTACGAGCTGGGCACGGCGGTGCCGTCGTGGCTGTGCAAGGGCAGCGTGAAGAAGGGTCTGGGCCCGGTGACGGAGGTGGGGTTCAACGCCCTCCACGGCCGCCTGGGCATCGCGATGGCCAACACACAGACACTGACGGAGTCCCGCCGCCCGGCCGGCACGAACGCCCTGTTCGTGGCGTGGCAGACGCTGACCCACGCGAACAACCCAGCGTGACCTCGTCCCTCGCCCGCCCTGCCCGCGGCTCCGGCTTCCGCCAGGTTTCCGCAGGTCAGGCGGGCGGGGGACCCTGGTTACAAGGTCCTTTCGGAGGCGCGCTAGAGTACTCGTACGCACTGAGAAGTGCGGGTCCGGGCTGTGGCGCAGTTTGGTAGCGCACTTGACTGGGGGTCAAGGGGTCGCAGGTTCGAATCCTGTCAGCCCGACCGGATCAGCCACGTTCACTTAGGTGGGCGTGGCTTTTTTCATGTCTGAGACAACTTCGGACACTAAATGCCTCGTCCAATGCAAGATAGTGCGACATCGGCACAGGGCATTCAGGTCGGAGGCGGCCGTGACCGCGAGGACTCGGCGACCGACGAGCCCGCATGTGCGGCGACCACAGGATCTCGGGCACACCGCGCCGTGCACGTAACAGCTCCCCCACCTCCTGCGACCGTGCGGATACAAGGTCGCGAAGGAGATCCCTATGGCGGACAGCCTGATCGAACTCGGCATGATCACCCCACGGGAGATGAACAGCCCCGAGCTGATCCCGGTGGTCAGCCGGATTCTGCAAGCCGACAACACCGATGAAGCCGACCTTCAGCTCAAGCTTGAGACGCTCCTGGCCATCTACAAACTCAAGCGGATGCTGCTCACGGTTCTCGTCCTCATCCCCATCCTCGTCACCATCGCAACGATCGTGATCGTCGTCGTCTCGAACGGGCGCTGAGCGAGTCAGCGAAAGCGAAGCGGCCCGGCACCCCCGACCGCTAAGGTGGCCCGAGCCTGTGAAGAGGGGGAGCTGTGACCGACCAGGAAGGCGCCGACTGGATTCCGCCTGGAGCTGACATCTCCAGGCCCAGTGCCGCGCGTATCTACGACTACCTGCTCGGCGGAGCCCACAACCTCGCCGCGGACCGGGCCGTCGCGCAACAACTCGAGGCCATCCAACCCCAAGTCGCCACCGTGGCCCGGCGCAACCGGGCCTTCCTCCGGCGGGTCGTGCGGTTTCTGCTCGACCAAGGCATCCGGCAGTTCCTCGACCTCGGCTCCGGCATCCCCACCGTCGGCAACGTGCACGAAGTCGCGCAGGAAGTCGACCCCGCCTCCACGGTCGTCTACGTCGACCATGAACCCGTTGCCGTCGCGCACAGTCTCATGTTGCTCAAGGGCAACTCCCGCGCCGCCGCGTTGGAAGCCGATGCCACCGATCCCGAGGCCATCCTGGCGTCCGAGCCCGTCAAGGAACTCCTCGACCTCGGGAAACCCGTCGGACTGCTGGCCATCACCCTCGGGCACTACCTGCCGCCCGAGCCGGACATCCATGCCGTCTTCCGTGCTTACCGGGACGCGCTCGCGCCCGGGAGCTACCTTGCCCTCACGCACCTCACCAACGACTTCGCCGTGCTGCGGGATCCGCGGGTTGCCGAGACCATGAAGTCGACGCAGGACCACATCTACCCGCGGACGCGCGCCGAAGTTCTCAGTCTCTTCGACGGCTTCGAGCTCGTCGAGCCCGGGTTGACCACCTCGGCGAACTGGCGGCCCGACCGGCTGGCCGCCGTTGTCGACCCCGAAGAAGACGGCCTTTACGCCGGCGTTGGCCTCAAGCCGTAGAGCCGAAACGCTCCCACGCCGACTGGCGGGTCATCCCCAGCGCCTCGCCGATCTGTGCCCACGTGCCGCCCAGGGAACGGGCCTTGCCCACCCATGCGGCCAGGTTCCGCTGCACCTGCGCGCTCGCCGCCGCTACCGGGCGCAGGTTGGCCAGGACCTGCTCCAGTGACAGGTCGTGCTCCCACGGCGCGATGTGCGGAGCCGATGCCGGCTTGCCCGCTATCACCGACACGCACAGCTGCACGCAGCCGTCGCAGATCAGCACTCCCGGGCCGCTCACCAGCGTCTCGACCTCGGTGCTGGGCTTTCCGCAGAACGAACAGTGCGCAATCACAGCCACGTCGGCCTCCCTTGTCAGGGTGGACCTTACATCCGTAAGGGTGACCCTGACAAGGACAGGAACGCCGACGTCCAGCCGGCGAGCTCGGTCAGCCGGGCCGTCAGCTCCTCGATCTCGGCCCAGCGGCGGTGCTCGCGCTCCAGGTCCGGGACCAGGAAGTCCTCCACCAGCAACAAGAGCGTCGCGATCTCGTAGGCGACGTCGGCGAGCTGCAGGAACGGCCGGTACTCGGCTTCGGCGCCCGTCCCGTTCCGCGCGGCCCAGTCCCGGGCGCCGTGCCCGGCCGTGCGGCACACCGCCACGACCGTGCGCCGGAGGTCGCCGCGGCGGGAGTCCGGTGCGCCTTCGGCCAGCGGGGCGACGTTCCAGGCCACCGACAGCAGGCAGCACCCCGCGTCGTCCATCGAGTTGTTCATCACGGACGTACTCTGCGGACCCGCGGGCACAGTCCCGCCGTTCCGACTCGCGGGGTCACGCCATCGTGTGAAGAACCGGCCCCGATCGAGGAGTCAGCTCCGGGTGAGCATCGGCAGGGAAACGAAGTCCGCGAGCGCCTGCTGGCCGGCGGCGTTGGCGTGGATGCCGTCACCGTTGTCGTACGCGGCCAGGATGCTGTTGGGCTTCAGCGGATCCTTCAGCACCTCGTCGAAGTCCACGACACCCGAGCACAACCCGCCGCACGTGTTCCACTTCTGGACGAACAGCGCGATCTCGTGCCGGTCCAGGTTGTTCCGGTCGCTGTACCCCGGCCGGGGCGTGCTCGGCGTGACGTAGACGCTGATGCCCGCGGCCCGCAGCCGCCGGAAGACCTCGCGGTAGCTGTCGAGGATCGTCGTGGCGTCACAGCCGAACGCGAGGTCGTTGGTGCCGTAGTAGTAGAGCACCGACCGGACGCCGTGCAGCGCCAGCACGTCCCGGTCGAGACGGCTGAGCGCGTCCAGCCCGGTGATCGACGGCGGCGAGCCGGGACAGCTCTTCGCGCTCGTGGTGCCCGAGACACCTGCGTTCGCGACGGCGAGCGGGGCCGACGCCGCGACGATCCGCCGTGCCAGGTCGTCGGTCCAGCGCCGGTCCGCGCCGAGCCGGGTGCAGCCCGGGCCGCAGTTCGTGCTGCCGATGCCGTCGACGACCGAGCTGCCGAACGGGACGACCGTGCCCGTCAGCGCGAGGTTGTGCACGTCGACCGCGCTCACCACGTACGTCGAGCCCACCGTCGAAGTGAAGGCTCCGCCGGAGACGTCGGCGGTGTGGTCACCCGATCCCGGCGGGGTGAGGTAGTTGTCCCGCAGCGCCGCGCCGTGCCGGCCGGGTGTGGCCGTGCCCGGCACGAACATGCTCACCGCGAGGTTCGTGTCCGGGCGCGTGACCAGCCGGGTTTCGTCGCTCCAGACCTCGCCGCCGGCGGGGATCGTGACGGCGCGCCCGCCCGCGAAGGTCAGATCACGCGCTTCCGCGACCGCGGCGCCGTCCGTGGTGACGCCCGCGGTGGTGTGCCCGATGGTCAGCGGCCCGGCGCCGAACGTGTTCTGGAGCCGGACGCGCACCGCGTCCCCGCCCTGGCTCAGGTGGGTGATCATCCGCAGCGACCGGCCGGACACCGGCGCGTCGGCCCGGCCGTCCTGCGACTGGGCCCACGAGGTGAACCAGGCGGGCCGCGCCCCCGCCGCGCCCGGCGCGGAGACGACGACGGCCGCGGCTACGGAAACCGCGGCCAGCAAGGCGATCCTGCGCACGGCGCCTCCCTGGTCCACAAAGGACATCCGGGGTGACACCGGCGTCACCGCTCCTGACCGATCGTAGGGAGCCGGTCACGGGGCGACAAGGACACCGGGGCGGTCCTGTCCGATCTTGTCAACCACCCCCGTTTCGAGTTCGATGGGGGAACATGACCCTCAGAGGCCTGCCGCGACCAGGCGAAGCCCCTCCCCGGCTCTTCGGTGACCCGTACGAGACCCCGGACGGCACCACCGTCATCACGGTCAGCAGGCCACCCGGCGTGTTCGCGATCCGCGACGGCCAGGCCAAGTGGGAGCCGGCGGTCAACGCGACCCTGGTCGCGGTGCTGGCCGTGACCACCGGGCTCGTCGCGGCGACGCTCGGCACCCTCGCGGTGCTGCGGCGGCCGCCGTGGCCGGACCTGTCCGGCTGGAACAGCTAGGCCTGCTGCCCGGCGGCGAGCGCCTCCACCCGGCCCATCGGGCCGTTGTAGTAGTTCTGGTCGCCCGGCAGGCCGCCGCCGCGGGCGAACTGCCAGATGCTCTGTTTGTCCCAGCCCGCGGGCAGCTCGCCGACCTCCGGGCCGTATCGCGCCAGCCACAGCGGGTCGGTGTTGCCGAACCGGTCGGTGTTGCCGGTGCAGGTCTTCCACCACGACGTGCTCGTGTAGATGAGCGCGCTGCGCTTGGCCTTCGCCAGGTAGGTCCGGGTGAAGTCGGCGATCCACGCCGTCATGTCGGCCGGGCTCTTGCCGTAACAGACGTCGCCGTACGGGTTGTACTCGATGTCCAGCGCGCCCGGCAGGGTCTTCCCGTCCGGGCCCCAGCCGCCGCCGTGGGCGATGAAGTACTCCGCCTGCTCGGCGCCGCCGGAGATGTCCGGCCGTGCGAAGTGGTACGCGCCGCGGATCAGGCCCGCCGAGTGGGCGCCGTCGTACTGGCCGATGAACTGCGGGTTGAGGAACCCGGTGCCCTCGGTCGCCTTGACGTAGGTGAACTTCGCGCCGGCGGCGGCCGCGGCACCCCAGTCGACCGGGCCCTGGTGCCCGCTGACGTCGTGGCCGAGCGTCTGCCCGGCCGGGTCGACCCGGGCACTCCCCTGCACCCCTTCGTGCAGCGCGATCTGCGTGCCCGCGAAGTTCGTGTCCGCGAGTGAGTAGTCGGGCGCGGCTTCGGCGGGGACCGCGACGACCACCGAGGCGAACGCGGCCAGCGCGCCCGCCGCGGCGAGCCGGGCCCGCCACCGCTGTTCGTCGTGTCCGGCAACGGTTCGGCTCATCGGGGCTCCGATCTCGGTACGGGCACGTTCGCAGCCCATGGTGCCTGCCCGTGTCGCTCCCCGCGAGCGGTGTGTCACTCGATGTAGTGATCTATAACTCGGTGGTGATGATCGCTTCGACCAGCACCTCCCCCACTGGGGTGAGTTCGACGACGCCGTCGTCCGGACGCAGCCGGACGAGCCCGCGCGAGGCCAGCGAGCGGAACTTCCCGAGCCACGGCTCCGCGAACAGCGACCGGCCGGGGAACCGCTCTGCGTGCAGGGAGTCCCGCAACGGCTGCAACGTCGTCAGCGCCATCTTCACCGCCCGCGCCTCCTGCGCTTCCGCCGTGAAGCGCGTCGCCGAGCCCAGGGGAATCCGCCCCGCCTCCACGGTTTCGATGTAGCGCTTCGAGTTGACGTCGGAGATGGCCTCCGACGCGCGGCAGCTCGAGCTGCCGCCCAGCCCGATGGCGACCTCGGCCTCCTGCTTGTCCTGGTCGACCATGATGGACTTCCACTTCTCGGGCCCGAGGCCGTCGCGCGCGAAGTACATCGTCGGGTGCTCGGCGTAACCCGCCTCGCGCAGGCCGTCGGTGAGCAGCTCCCGCATCTGGTACTGCTCGCCGAGCGTCGGCCAGCGGTGGCCGTCGCGCACCAGCTTGTCCCGGTAGGACGGCAGCTGCCACGCGGCCGGCTTCTCGCCGGTGACACCGGTGCGGGTGTCGCTGTAGGACGCCAGGTGCAGCTTGGTGCACACGACCGCCGTGACCTCGTTCTCCAGCACGACGTCGAGGTCGCGGCGGACGCTGTCGAGGGTCTGGTCGAGCAGGCCGTACATCAGGTCGATGCTGACCCACTCGAAGCCCGCCGCCGTCGCGTTGCGGACGAAGTCGACGCACATCTGCGCGCTGTGCTCGCGTCCGCACAGCTCCAGCACGTGGTCGTCGAAGGACTGCACTCCGCTGGACAGCTTGGTGCAGCCCAGGTCCCGCAGCAGCTCGAGCTTCGCCGGGGTGAACGTGCTCGGGTCGCCCTCGAACCGGATCGTCGTGTCGGCCGTGAAGCCGAACTCCGACCGGTAGAAGTCCAGCAGGCGGCGGATCTCCGGCTCCGGCAGCAGCGACGGCGTGCCGCCGAAGACGTTGAACTCCCCCACTTCGGCGCCGGCCAGGTGCGGTACGGCGTCGAGCCACATCCGGGCCTCGGCGATGTTGAGGTCGACCCAGTGCTTCGCTTTTTCGTACTGCACCTCGGGTTTGCCCTTGACGAGCACCACCGGGTACTGGCAGAAGCGGCAGCGGTAAGCGCACGTCGGGATGTAGGACCAGAGGTGGATCGGGCCGGACGACGCCAGCTGCGTGTCGAGGTCACTGAGGAACTCCGACGGCGAACCGGGGATATTGCCCGGGAACACGTGCGCCCCGAACGGGTCCTCCTGGACGAAGTCGAGCAGGTGCCGGTTCTCCGGCGCCTCGAGGACGTCGAGCACGGCGGGCCGGGGCCACGCCGGATCGAGCCCGTGCAGCGAGCCGATCGCCGCTTCGTACGCCAGCGTCATCAGAACACCCCTCCGTTGCCGAAGTAGTTGTGGGCTTCGCCCGATTCCCGGTCTTCGCAGTAGTAGTGGACGAACTCGGCGAAGCGGTCGGGTGGCACCTCCGCCAGGCACGGCGGCAGCGGCGGCGGGTGCCCGATGTCTTCGCCGACGTGCTTGCGCAGGCAGGCGAACAGCTCGTCGGCGAACTCGAGGTACAGCCGGTACGACGGGGTCTTGTACGCGTGGATCGGCGTGAAGTCGACCACGCGCATCTCGGCGCGGATCTCGGCGATCCGCCGGGCGAGCCGGGCGGCCAGGTCCGTGCCGAAGAACGCGATGACGGCGTCGTCCTCCAGGAGCGCGGGCGTCAGCAGCACCGGCAGGATCGTGTTCTTCGGGGTGAAGTCCTTGATCGAGAACTCCCACGCCTGCCGCGCCTCGGCCTCGGTGAGGTCGACGGCGGTCGTCGGCACCGAAGGCCGGATGTCGCGCATGACGATGATGCCGTCCGAGCCGTAGGCGCGGCCCGCGATGACCTCGTCGATGGCGTGGTCGACGCGCCGCGGGTTGATCTCGACCCGCGAGCGCGGCGCGTAGGTGATGGCGTCGCCGCCGCTGGCGACCTTGATCCCGAAGTCCCAGTCGTCGGAGAGGTGGTTGACGAACTTGCCGTCCTGCAGCTGGTAGAAGATTTCGATGCCGCCGGCGCGTTCGTAGGCGTCGCGCTCGACGGCGAAGCCTTTGCCGTCCGGGAAGCCGCCGAAGAGCGAGAACGTGACGGCGCGGCAGCGCAGCGTCCGCTGGATCGCGTCCCACAGCCGTGGCCGGTTCGTGAAGTGCTCCGCGTTGTAGTAGTAGTCGCAGACGCCGATCGCGGCCTTGCTCGTCTCCATCGCCGCGAACAGCTCGGCCAGCCAGTGCGGGTCGACCCGGCAGTCCGCGTCGGCGGACACGAGGTAGAACCGCTCCCCCGGGTCGGTGTCGGGCCGGTTGCGGCTGCGCGCCGCGGCGAAGTCCATGCCCGCCCGCCGCGCGCACGAGACACCCTGCTCGGGTTCGGCGATCACGTGCAGCGCCAGCTCCGGATGGGACGCCGCGAAGGCGTGTGCGATGGCCACGGTGTCATCGGTCGAGTTGTTGTCGACCAGGACGACTTCGTAGCTTTCCTTGTCCAGGTCCTGCTGGTCGTGCAGCGTCCGCAGCACCTCCGGCAGGTTCGCGGCCTCGTTGTACACCGGCAGCACGACGCTCAGCCGCGTGCCGGCGCCCATCGGCGGCGGGTACAGCCGGTCCACCAGCTCGTCGACGACCCGGGTGCCGAACCGCGCCTGCCCGAGTTCGGAGTTCGCCCGCACCACTTCCGCTCGTTTCCCTTCGTCGGTGATCAGCTCGGCCACTTCGCGGGCGAACGCCGCGTCCGGCAGGTCGCGGGTCCGGATGTCCAGCACCGGCGCCCGGAACCCCTTACTGCCGTAGACGACGTCGTAGAGCTCGTACCCGCTGGTCGCGTACGGCGTCCCGGAGGCGATCGCCTCGCTGACCGGGTTGCCGTAGCTCTCGTAGTCGTAGGAGGTCAGGAACAGCACGACCGACGTATGCGCCAGGAGGTCCCGCACCGAATGGCGGCCGGGCACGGCGGTGTCGTACGGCGTCAGCCAGCCGCCGAAGACGACGCGGTCGCGCACACCGAGCCGGTCCGCCAGCGCCGTGAGCCGGACGTGCTCGGCGGGCGCTTCGCCGACGTCGCCCGCGACGAACAGCCACACGTCCGGCAGCAGCGCGAGCAGGTGGAGGTCGCGGTCGATGCGCTTCTGCGGGATGATCCGCGTGATCCGGGCCAGCAGCGGGACGTCCTCGGGAATGCCGTGGTCACGCCGGAAGGCCGCGTTGCGCTCGTCGAGCCGCGCGGGCGCGATGGTGAACGCGTTGGGTAGGACGTCGATGTTCCGCAGGCCGGGCACCCATTCGAGCGTCCGCGCCCGGGCCTCCTCGTGCAGGGCGAAGTAGTGGATGTGCGGCGAGTTCCGCGGCGCGGGCACCCCGGGGTACGGGAACCGCCCGTACTTGGCGATGCCCGGCTCGCTCTGCCACATCAGGTCGTGGTCGCGCCAGAACACGAACCGGCCGAGCCGGTGGCGGGCGCCGTACCGGTCGATCGCGCGGTAGAGCGCCTCGGTGTAGGTGAGGTTCTCCGGCAGCGTGCCGTTCTCGACCATCACCATGGTCACGCCGAGGCGTTCCCAGGTGGCGACGATCTTCGCGGCCAGCTCGCCGGCGATCCGGTCGACCTCCGGCCGCAGGCTCTCGTCGCCGCGCTGGACGACCTCCGCCAGCACCCGTTCGACAAACGCGCCGTCGTAACCGCGGACGTCTTCGACGCCCTCGACGCGGTCGAGCGTGACCCACTCGGGCAGCAGCCCGGCCTCGTCGCGGTAGGGCCGGAAGAAGGCGCCCTTGTCGGCCTTGATGTCGTAGCCGAGGTCGAGGTGGACGCGGAGGCCCCGGGCGGCCGTCCGGCGCGCCGTCTTGAGGAACTCGACCACGACCCCGGACAACGGAGTGGCGTCGAAAGAAACGCCCCAAAGGACTGACATCGATGTCGGACTCCCGTCTCGGCTTCGCCGTCGCCCCAACCCTAACCGCGCCCGCCGGCGGCGGCCGCGTGAACGAGGAAGCGCTTTCCTTTTGCCGGAAGTGCTTGACCAGCGGCCCCGGACGCCTCAGCATGTCGCCATGAACCGGGCACTGGGGGTGCTGACCTGCGGTGCCTTCCTTTCGGTGGTGCTCGGGGTCCTCGGGTCCGGGGAGCCCGTGCTCTCCCTCGTCCTCGGCGCCGTCTTCGCCGTGCTGGCCACCGCCGGCTTCGGCTGGGTGCGCGAGCGCGGCCGGGCGGTGTGGTCGGCCGCCTATGTCGCCGTCCAGCTCCCCCTGGCCTTCGTCGTCTTCACGATCAACGCCGGGGTCGGGGCGACGCTGTTCCTCGTGGTGCTGGTCAGCCAGTGCGTGGTGCTGCGGCTGCCGCGGCCGGCGATCGCGCTGGTCATCGCCGTGGTCCCGCTGGTGCACCTCGGCATGTCGCTGGGCGAGGGCCTGCGCGAGGGGCTCGGCACGCTCGTGTCGGTGCTGTTCGCGGCCGTGGTCACCGAGCTGCTGCTGCGCGAGCAGCAGTCCCGCGGCGAGCTGGCCGAAGCGCACGAGAAGCTGCGTGACTACGCCGCCCAGGCCGAGCGGCTCGCGACGGCGCAGGAGCGCAACCGCGTCGCCCGCGACATCCACGACGGGCTCGGGCACTCGCTCACCGTCGTCCAGATGCAGGTCAAGGCCGCGCGGGCGGTGCTGCCGACCGATCCCGGCAAGGCCGACGACGTGCTCGCGAAGGCGCAGGAGCAGGCCGAGACCGCGCTGGCCGAGGTCCGCCGCTCGGTGAAGGCGTTGCGTGAGCCGCGGCCGGCGCCGTTGGCCGACGCGTTGCGGACGCTGGCCTCGGAAGCCGGCGTCCCGGCCGAGCTCACGATCTCCGGCGCCGAGCGGCCGCTGCCGGAAGAGCACCGCGAGGCGCTGTTCCGGACGGCGCAGGAAGGCCTGACGAACGTCCGCAAGCACGCCGCCGCGGACCGCGTCGACCTGGTCCTGGCCTACGCCGACACCTCGGTCCGGCTCGTCGTCCGCGACGACGGCGCCGGCAGCGACGGCGCCGCGTCCGCCGGGTTCGGGCTGCTGGGGCTGCGGGAACGCGCCGAGCAGCTGGGTGGCAAGCTCGACTTCACCTCGGCGCCGGGCGAGGGCAGCGCGCTGAGCATGGAGGTCCCGGGATGACACCGGTCCGCGTCCTGCTCGTCGACGACCAGGCGCTGTTCCGCGAAGCCCTCGCGACGCTGCTGGCGACCCACGACGGCATCACCGTCGCTGGCGAGGCGGGCAACGGCGAGGAAGCCTTGCGGCAAGTTGCTTCCGTGCGCCCCGACGTCGTCCTGATGGACCTGCGCATGCCGGTCCTCGACGGCGTCGGCGCGACCCGGCGGCTGCGGCTGGCCCACCCGGACGTCCAGGTGATCGCGCTGACGACGTTCGACGACGACGAAGACGTCTTCGCGGCGTTGCGCGCGGGCGCGGTCGGGTACCTGCTCAAGGACGTCTCGTCGGCCCGGCTGATCGAAGCGGTGCTGGCGGCCGCGCGGGGCGAGTCGGTGCTGCAGCCGTCGGTCGCCGCGAAGGTCGTCGCACGATTCGCGGTGCTGTCCGAGCCGACTCCCGAGCCGCTGGTGGTGCCGCTTTCGGAGCGCGAGCGGGACGTGCTGCGCCTGCTCGCCGACGGCCGCAGCAACCGCGAGATCGCCGCGACGCTGTTCCTCGCCGAAGGCACCGTGAAGAACCACGTGACGAACGTGCTCGGCAAGCTCGGCGCCCGGGACCGCACCCAGGCCGCGCTGTGGGCCCGGGACCTCGGCCTTCTCTGAGCGGTCACATGACCCGGGTCATGACTTCCGGCACGTCCCCGCGCGGCCGGCACCCGGGACTCTCGTCCAGGAGCGAAACCGCACTGGAGGGAACCCGAGATGACCACCACCGCCCCACCCCGCAGCACCGCCCGCAAGCTCGCCCGGTTCACCGGGCACTACGTCGAGATGGTCGTCGCCATGCTCGTCGGGATGATGGCGCTCGGCGCGCTGTGGCCGGCCGCCTGGCTGGAGCGCGCCGACGTCGACGCGATCGTGATGGCCACCGACATGACCGTCGGCATGGTGGCGGTGATGGCCCTGCGGCGGCACTCGTGGCCGCGGATCGCCGAGATGTCCGCGGCGATGTACCTGCCGTTCGTGGTCCTGCTCGTGCCGTTCTGGCTCGGCGCGATCTCCGGGTCGACGCTGATGGTCGCCGGGCACGTGATCATGTTCCCGCTGATGCTCGCCGCCATGGTGTGGCGCAGCGCCGAGTACTGGCACTGACGTGCGCACCGTCCTGAAGTGGTTCGCGCTGGTCGTCGCCGTGCTCGCCGTCCCGGCCGGCGGTGCGGCGATCGCCGCCCTGTCCGCGTTCGACGCCCTCTACTCCCCCGGCCCGGCCCGTCCCCTGCCCGCCGCGACGGCGCCGGTCCACGACCCGGCCAAGCCGACCGCGGTGGTCGTGGTCGGCGACCGCGGGGCCGTCGTCTCCGACACCCTCGCGCCGTACGAGATCCTGACCGCGACCGGCAGGTTCAACGTCTACACCGTCGCGCCGGAGCGCGAGCCGAAGCCGCTCACCGGTGGCCTCGACCTCGTGCCGGACCTGAGCTTCGACGACCTCGCCGCGCGGCTCGGCCCGAAGGCGCCGGACCTCGTGGTCGTGCCCGCGCTCCCGGACGTCGACGAGGCCGGCACCGAGCCGGTCAAGAGCTGGCTGCGCACGCAGGCCGCCCACGGCGCGAAGCTGCTGAGCGTCTGCAACGGCGGCGGTGTGCTCGCCTCCGCCGGGCTGCTCGACGGACGGCCGGCCACCGCGCACTGGCTCAAGATCGAAGCCTGGGAAGCCGACTACCCCGCCGTGAAGTGGGTGCGCGGGCAGCGGTTCGTCGACGACGGCGACGTCGTCACCACGGCCGGGATCCTGTCCGGCATCGACGGGACCCTGCACTGGGTGGAACGGCTGGCCGGCCGACAGGTGGCGGCCGACGCGGCGAAGGCGGTCGGCTGGACGCGGTACGGCACCGACGTCCCGGTCCACGCCCCGGCGTCGGCGCCGGACGCGGCCGCGATCGTCAACGCCGCCTTCCGCTGGAACCCGGGCGAGATCGGCGTGCTGCTTTCCGACGGCGTCGGGGAGATCGAGCTCGCCTCGGTGTTCGACACCGAGGGTCAGTCACTCTCCTCGCGGACGCTCGCCGTGAGCACCGACGGCGCCCCGATCCGGTCGCGGCACGGCCTGACCTTCGTGCCCCGCGCGGCTTTGGCCGACGCCGACCTCGACCGGCTGATCGTCCCGGGCGCGACGCGCGGGGTGACGCCCCCGCCGGGTGGCCCGGCTCCGGAGTACGTCCACGACCGGCCCGGCTTCGCCTACGACACCGCGGTGAGCGCGCTCTCGCGCAGCACGGACGTCGCGACCGCGCGCTGGACCGCGAAGGTCCTCGAGCTGCCCACCGACGGAGTCGTGTTCGAAGGCCAAGCCTGGCCGTGGCTGCCCACGGCGGTGCCGATCGTCCTGGTCGGGCTGGGGATCGCCGGAGTCGTGGTGGTGCTCCGGCTCCGCCGGCGCCGGGCGTGAGTCCTGGCCGGGCAGCCCTGCTTCGGCCGGGGCCGCCCGGCCTAAAACGATTCAGCAAATAGTCCGTCGAGCTGGGGGGCAGGTCCTCGCTGCTTCCAGTGGAGTATTGCGGTCGCGTGATCCTCTTATTACAGTCACATATCACACCGTATTGAAACGTTTAAATACTCCAGTCCCCGCCGTTAGGGAGCCCGCAATGCTGCGTCCCAAGCTCTGGCGCGCGACCACCACCACGCTCGCCGCGATCCTGGTCCTGTCCGCCGCCGCGGTCCCCCCGGCGGGCGCCGCCCCTCCCCCGGATCTCGCCGGGGCGCACTGGATCTGGTACCCGGAGGGCGACGCCCGCGTCTCCGCGCCCGCCGCGACCCGGTACTTCCGCACGACGTTCGACGTGGCCGCCGGATCCGTGTCCGACGCCCAGCTGCTGCTGACCGGGGACGACACCGCCGACGTCTGGCTCAACGGCAAGCCCCTCGCGTCCTCGGCCCGCACCGCGGACTCCTGGCGGACGGCGCTCGGCGTGGACCTGCGGCCCGCGCTCACCGCCGGGACCAACACCCTCGCGGTCGCCGTCCGCAACTCCGGTGGTCCGGCCGGGCTGCTCGGCCGGCTGCGCGTCACAACCGCGTCGGGGACCACCGACCTGGCCACCGGCGCCGGCTGGAAGAGCGCGACGACCGCGCCGGAAGGCTGGGAACAGCCGGGCTTCGCCGACGGAGCGTGGTCCGCGGCCGCGGACCTCGGCGCCTACGGCACCGCGCCGTGGGGCAGCGAGGTCGGAACCGCGCTCGCCCCGGCGCCGGTGTCGGTCGCGAGCGCCACGGTCGGGCAGCGGGTGAACCCGATCGGCGTCGACCCGGCGCAGCCCCGGTTCGGCTGGAAGCTGACGTCCACGGCCGCGCAGCAGCGGCAGTCGGCGTACCAGATCGTGGTGTCCGCCACCGGGTCCGACGTCTGGGACAGCGGCCGCGTCGCCTCCGCGCAGCAGGCCGACGTCGCTTACGGCGGTCCCGCGCTGGCGTCGCTGACCGCGTACACCTGGCGCGTCCGCGTCTGGGACGGCCAGGGGCGGACGAGCGGCTGGAGCCCGGTGCAGCGCTTCGAAACCGCGCTGCGCGACCCGGCCACCGAGTGGACGGGCGCGTTCCTCGGCCGCGCCGCGGCCGGGCCGGACCTCGCCGGCGCGAGCTGGATCTGGTACCCCGAAGGCGATCCGGCCGGCGGGGTGCCGCCGTCGACCCGGTTCTTCCGCAAGGCGCTGACCCTGGCGGCCGCGCCGGCGAAGGCCACGCTCGTGGTGACCGGCGACGACAGCGCGACCGTGTGGGTCAACGGCACGCAGGTCAGCGACTCCCCGCGGGTCACCGACTCGTGGAAGACCGCCGCCGTCCTCGACGTCGGCCCGCTGCTGACCGCCGGCGCGAACACGATCGCGGTCCGGAGCGAGAACACCACGCAGAGCCCGGCCGGGGCGATCGTGAAGCTGACCGTCCCGGGTGGACCGGCGGTGGTGTCCGACGGTTCCTGGAAGGCGAGCCAGGCCGGGCCGGACGGCTGGCAGCAGCGCGGCTTCGACGACAGCTCCTGGCCGGCCGCGCGGGCGGTCGCCGCGTACGGCACCGGGCCGTGGGGCGCCAACGTCGCCGTGAGCGCCCCCGCTCCCCTGCTGCGCAAGAGCTTCACCGTCTCGAAGCCGGTCGCGAGCGCGCGGTTGCTCACCACCGCGCTCGGGCTGCAGGAGACGCACCTCAACGGCGTCAAGGTCGGTGCCGAGGTGCTCGCCCCGGGCTGGACGGACTACGCAAAACGCGTGCAGTACCGCGTTTCCGACGTCACCGGGCAGATCCGGTACGGCGAGAACGTGCTCGGCGCGCTGGTCGGCAACGGCTGGTACTCCGGCAGTGTCGGCATCGCGGGCAGCCAGAAGTACGGCACCGAGCCGTGGTACTCGGCGCAGCTGAAGCTGACGTTCACCGACGGCACGTCCACCACGGTCGCGACCGACGGCACCTGGAAGACCGGCGACGGCGCGATCCGCGCCGACGACCTCTACCAAGGTGAGACCTACGACGCGCGGCTCGCGAACGGCTGGGACCGCCCCGGTTTCGACGACCGTGCCTGGGCGGCGCCGCGCGTCAAGACCGGCGCGAAGCCGAACCTGGTGTCCCAAGTGGACAACGGCGTCACCGTGCAGCAGGAGTTCAAGCCCGTCGCGTGGACGCAGCCCAAGCCGGGCGTGTGGGTGGCCGACCTCGGGCAGAACTTCAGCGGCTGGAACCGGCTTTCGGTGACCGGCCCGGCCGGCACGACGGTGACCATGCGGCACGCGGAGGTGCTCAACCCGGACGGCACGATCTACACGACGAACCTGCGCGCGGCGCAGGCGACCGACCGGTTCACCCTCGCGGGCACCGGAAGCGCGGAGACGTACGAGCCGCGGTTCACCGTGCACGGCTACCGGTACGTCGAGCTGACCGGCCTGCCCTCTGCGCCGACGGCGTCGACGTTGACGGGCCGGGCGATGTGGACGTCCGGCGCGCAGGCCGGCACCTTCACGACGTCCAACACGCTCGTGAACCAGCTGCAGCACAACATCCTGTGGGGTGAGCGCTCGAACATGCTGTCCGTGCCGAGCGACTGCCCGCAGCGTGACGAGCGGCTCGGCTGGACCGGCGACATCGGGATCTTCGCCGGCACCTCGACGTTCAACCTCGACGTCGCGAACTTCCTCGGCAAGTTCAGCGACGACCTGGTCGACGCGCAGCACGACGACGGGTCGTTCACCGACGTCGCGCCGGGGGTGCTGAGCGGTTCGGGCACGGCGGGCTGGGGCGACGCGGGCGTCATCGTGCCCTACACCCTGTGGCAGCGCTACGGCGACACCGCCGTGATCAACGAGCACTTCGCCGCGATGGTCAAGTGGGTCGAGTACCTGCGGTCGACGTCGGGCGCCGACCTGATCCGCGACCACCAGACGTTCGGCGACTGGCTCAACGTCAACGACAACACCGCGCAGGACCTGATCTCGACGGCCTTCTTCGCGTGGTCGTCACGGCTGGTCTCGCGGATGGCGGCGGCCACCGGGCACACCGCGGAAGCCACGAAGTACGGGACACTCGCCGACCAGGTCGGGGCGGCGTTCACGGCCCGCTTCTCCCAGGCCGACGGCACGGTGGGCGCGAACACGCAGACCGGGTACGTCCTGGCGCTGGCGTTCGGGCTGCTCCCGGCGAACCGGGTCCAGCCGGCGGCGGACAAGCTGGCGGCGCGGGTGGCGGCGGCCGGCGGGCACCTCAGCGTCGGCTTCCTCGGCGTCGAGAACCTCCTGCCGGTGCTGGCCGCGCACGGCCACGCCGACGTCGCGTACCAGGTGCTGCTGCAGCCGGAGTTCCCCGGCTGGGGCTACATGATCGGCCACGGCGCGACGACGATCTGGGAGCGCTGGGACGGCATCAAGCCGGACGGGTCCTTCAACGACCCGGGGATGAACTCGTTCAACCACTACGGCCTCGGCTCGGTCGGCGACTTCCTGTACCGCTCGGTCGGTGGCCTGGCCCCGGCTTCCCCGGGGTACGCGTCGCTGCTGGTGGCGCCGCGCCCGGGCGGCGGCTTGACGTCGGCGAAGTCGGCGTACGAAACGCCATACGGCAGCGCGGTCAGCGACTGGTCGATCTCGGCCGGGAAGCTGACGCTGCGGGTGACTGTCCCGGTGGGAGCGTCGGCGACGGTGCAGGTGCCGACGTCGCAGCCGGGCTCGGTGGTCGCGCCGCCGGAAGCGGTGCCTTCGGCGCCAGGGACGTACTTCGTGCCCGCGGGTTCGTACGTGTTCACCGCTCCGGCGTGAGGTAGAAACGCCCCAGGGCGGCCTTGGGTGCACCCAAGGCCGCTTTGGGGCGTTTTGTCAGTGGCGCAGGGCGACGTTCAGGACGTCTCCCGCGTGGTCCAGGCAGTCCACGCAGATCACCGCGTCCCGCGCGGCGCAGTCCACACGCAGCAGCGGACGCCGAAGGCCCAGGAAGGTCCGGCGCTCCCGGCGGCCGCAGAACTCGCAGACCGCCGCCAGCGGTGACGTCACCGCGGCCAGGACGTCGCCGGCCCGGGTCTGCCGGTCCGCGCCGTCGCCGGTCACCCGCAAGCCGGCCTGGACGCAGTCCAGGCAGATCGGGCCGGTCTTGCCGGGCACCCGCGGCCCGGCGGTCCGGCCGCAGAACCGGCAGGGCCGGCCGGCCCCGTTCGTCGCCGTCACCGCGGCCCTCCTCCCGGTTCGCCGCCCGCCGGTCGCGCCGGAAGGCCTCTCTCCGAGTCACGCTACTCGGCCCCGCGGCGCCCGGCCGATCGCGCTGCGGCCGCCCGGACCCCGACCTAGGCTCGGCCGGACCCGGAGCTCGCGGACCTCCCCGCCCCGGTCGCACACCGAGCGGGCAGGAGAACCACCGTGTCGTCGTTGACCGTGCTGTTCGGCGTCGCCGGGCTGCTGGCCCTCGCCGCGGCGATCGTGCCGAAGCTCGTCGCCGACCGCCCCTTCTCGGTGCCGCTGGTGATGCTGGTCGCCGGGATCGTCCTGGGCCTGCTCCCGCTGCCCGCGCCCTACGGCAACGGCTGGAGTGATCCCACCGTCCACCTGCAGGGCGTCGAGACCTTCACCCAGCTCGGCATCCTCGTCGCGCTCGCCGGCGCGGGCCTGTCCGTCGACCGCCCGTTCGGCCTCAAGCGCTGGGGCTCGACGTGGCGGCTGCTCGCGCTGACCATGCCGCTGTCGATCCTGGCGATCGCCGTCCTCGGGCACTGGTGGCTCGCGCTCACGCCCGGGGTCGCGCTGCTGCTGGCCGCGGCGCTCGCGCCGACCGACCCCGTGCTGGCCGGCGACGTCGGCGTGCCACACCCCGACGTCGAGCCGGAACTGGCCAAGGACAACGAAATCCGCTTCACGCTGACCACCGAGGCCGGCCTGAACGACGGCCTGACCATGCCGTTCGTGCTGCTCGGCCTGGCGCTCGCGGGCAGCGAGCCCGAGCTGGACGTCTCCTGGGTGCTGGTCGACCTGCTGCTGCCCCTGGTGATCGGCGTCGCGGTCGGGCTGGCCGGCGGGTGGCTGCTCGGCTGGGCGATCTTCCGGGTGACCTCGGACCGGCTGCGGCTGGCCGAATACGGCGACGGGCTGGTCCTGCTCGCTCTCGCCTTCCTCCCGTACGCGCTCGCGGAAGTGGCCCACGGCAACGGGTTCGTTGCCGTGTTCGTCGCGGCGGTCGCGGTCCGGACGCAGGAGCGCTCGCACGACTACCACGGTGTCCTGCACGCGTTCGGCCACCAGCTGGAACGGCTGTTCGTGCCGCTCGCGCTGCTGGGTCTCGGGCTGGCCATCGGCGACGGGCTGCTGCAGGGCCTGCGCGTCGTCGAGGTGGTGATCGCCGTGCTCGCGGTGCTGGTGGTCCGGCCCGTCGTCGGCTGGCTTTCGCTGCTCGGCTCGTCCGCGGGGCGGCCGGCCACGCTGGCGATCGCGTTCTTCGGCGTCCGTGGCATCGGGACGCTCTACTACCTCGCCTACGCCCTCAACCGGCTCCCGGTGCCGCAGCAGGACGTGCTGTGGCGCGTCGGCGCGCTCGCCGTGGCCGTGTCGGTGCTGGTCCACGGCGTTCTCGCGGAGCCGGCCATCCAGCGGATCGAGCGGATGGGCGGGCATCTCCCGGCCTCCTGAGCGGGTGACCGGCCTCACGACGACCACCCGGTTGTGTGATGTGTAGCCGGCGAACCCGTGGGTAACCGGAGGACAAGGCCCTTTGGGCGACTGGCCGATCCGGAAATGTCGCCGCGACGGAAGGTGCACCCCCATGAACGACAAGATCGAGAACAAGGCCGAAGAGCTCAAGGGCCGCGCGAAGGAAGCCGTCGGTGACGCCACGGGCAACGAGCAGTGGCAGGCCGAGGGCAAGGCGGACCAGGCCAAGGGCTCGCTGAAGCAGGCGGGCGAGAAGATCAAGGACGCCGTGAAGGGCGTCACGAACAAGGACTGACGCGCTTTCCCGCCGCCGTGCCCCCGAGGGGGTACGGCGGCTTTTTCGTGGCGGCGGTTCAGATCATCCGCTCGACGGCGTCGCGGGCCTCCTTGAGGTCGGCGCCGGTGTGTTCGCGGTAGACCTTGATCGCCTGGATCTTCTTGCCCTGCCGCAGCAGCTCGGTCACCTCGGCGAGTTCCGGCTCCGCCACGACGACGCCGAGCTGGGCCGTGATGGCGTCGAGCTTCCGTTCCACCCGCTCCAGGCGCCGGCTGAGCTTGCGTTCCGTGGTCGACGCCCCCAGGCCGACGACCCCGACGAGCACGGCGGCGGCGAGCAGCAGCATCCCGTAGTCCATGGGCGTGCATGCTAGTGCCGGAAATTGTCGGTGGCCGCGGTTAGGGTGAGCCCATGACCACGCTGACCGATCGTCCGAACACCGCCCTGCTGGTCGTCGACGTGCAGAACGGTGTCATGAAAGTCTCCCTGGACCGCGACGCCGTCGTGGCCAGGATCGGCTCCCTGGTGGAGAAAGCCCGCGCGGCGGGGGTCGACGTCGTGTGGGTGCAGCACACCAGCGAGGAGCTGCCGCGCGACAGCGAAACCTGGCAGTACGTGCCGGAGCTGGTGCGCCGCGAGCCGGAACCGCTGGTGCACAAGACGTACGGCGACTCGTTCGAGGACACCGAGCTCGAGGCCGTGCTGGCCGAGCGCGGAATCGGGAAGCTGGTGGTGGCGGGAGCCCAGACGGACGCCTGCATCCGCGCGACCCTGCACGGCGCGATCACGCGCGGGTATGACGCGACGTTGGTTTCGGATGCGCACACGACGGAGGATCTGTCGGCGTATGGGGCGCCGTCGCCTGCGGCAGTTATCGCGCACACGAATCTGTATTGGCAGTTTCATACTGCGCCGGGGAGGACGGCGGGGACCGTGGAGACGGATGACGTGGAGTTTGGGGTGAAGGCTCCGGCGTAGGGCGGGGTGCGGGGGGCACCGGAGGGCCCGGGGGCCCGGCAGGGTTCCGGGGGGGTCGGGCAGGGTTCCGGCAAAGTCGGGGCGAACGTGACCGGCGGGCCGCTGCGATGTCATGAATGACTCATTCACCTCGTCAGAGGTCATGAATGAGTCATTCATGACCTTCCGGGCCGCTACCGCGACCTCCGGTGTGGTGTACCTGGCCGTCCGCGCTGCGAGCTGACCGGCGAATCCGACTTTGCCGGAACCGTGGGGCCGGCCGGAGGGGGTGGGGCTGGGGCGGACGGCTCAGTTCCAGGTCGCGTCTCGGGTTGGCGGCGTGCACCGGTGGAGCGAGGTCTCGGCCCGAAGATCGCCCATCAGGCGGACTTCGAGCTGCGGCGGGGAGCTCGGCCGGCGAAGGTCCAAGCGTGCGTTTGCCTGCCGCAGTGGCCGCTTGCCCGGCACTCGTCGCGCAGCAACCAGGCCGCGGCCGGGCTGCCCGCGAAACTCGCGCCTCGCCGATCTCTCAGCTGCCGCGCAGGTGGTCGCGCAGTGCCCGCGCCACCCGGGACATCAGGACCTCCGCCTCCGGCTGGAGCACCGCCGGGACCGTCGACTCCGTCAACGCCACCACCCCGAACACTCCCCCGTCCGCGTGCTCGACCACGCCCGCTTCGTGCCGCAGGTTCAGCAGCGTGCCCGTCTTCGACGACCACTTCGCCGCGTCCGAAGCGAAGTCCGGCGTCAAACGATGGCGGATCACGTTGTTCGCCATCAGCTCCCGCACTGCTTCCGCCACCGCCGGGTCGATCTTCGACGGCGTCCAGAGCGCCTGCAGCAGGTCGAGCATCGCCCGTGCCGACGCCGCGTTCGCCCGGGTCACGTCGAGCTGCGGGAGCCGATGGCCCTGGCCCGCCGTGCCCGCTCCGATCGCCAGTGAATGCGCCAGGTCGACCTCGCCCGCGTCGAAACGCTCGGCCGGGGTGTCGACCAGGTCGCGCATCGGGTGCCGGACCGCGATGCCGCTCACCTCCCACGCCGCCAGCATTCGCGCTACCTCGGCCGGGGGTGTCAGGGCGAACAGGGCGTCCGCCGCTTCGCCGTCGCTCAGACACGTGCTCAGGTACACCAGGTCCTCGACCGCGATCTGCGCCGCATGCCGGAAGCGGGTCAGGCCGATCGGCCCGGGCGTGGTGACGCGGCCGGGGGCGACCTCCAGCCGGTGGGCGCCGTCGAGCTCGCCGCGGCGGATGCGCTCCAGGGTGGCCGCCGCCAGGGGAACCTTGACCAGCGATGCGATCGGGTACTCGCGGTCCGGGTCGATGCCCAGCTCGAGACCGGTCTTCAGGTCGCGGACCAGGAACGAGCCACGCAGGCCGCCGTCGGTCAGCTCCTCGCGCAGCTCGCGGACCAGGGCCGTCATGCGGAATCCTCCTCGGCGCCCAGGCACCGGCCGACGGCGCCCCGCAGCACGGTACGCAACCGGTCCGCGTCCGACCCCAGCGCCGCCGCCACCGTGAACCCGCGCGCCAGGTCCAGCTCGCCCACCGGCCGCCACGGCAACCCCAGCTCGGCGGCCTGCGCGGCCGAGCACAGCAGCAGGTCCGGCGAGCCGAACACCTCCGCGGCCGCCGACGTGAGCGAATCCGCCACCGCCACCTGCGACGGCTGCAGCCCGACCGCGTCACGCACCCGCAGCACCCGGTCGCGCACGTGCGGGACGTCGTCCTCCGGCTGGAGCCAGACCCGGCGCCGGGCACCGCCGGACCGTCCGGCCCGCAGGGTCTCCAGGTGCACGACCCGGCCGGACGGCGGTGCGACCCCGGCCACGCCCAGCGGCACGGCCCACTCCCCTTCCCCCGCCGGGACGGCCGTGAGCGCGGCCCGCACCTCCTTGGTGCGGACCAGCTCGGCGCGCTCGCCCGGCGGCGCGGCGCGGAACTCCAGGTGGACGTCCAGCGTGCGGGCCTCGGCCGCCAGCTCGGCGAGGTCCCGCACCCCGCAGGTGTCCGGGACGGCCACCCGCATCGGCCGCAGCCGCGCCCGCCGGGCGTCGTGCTCCAGCGTGTCGGCCAGCTGGACGAGCCGCTGGGCCGAGGGCAGCACGTCGCGCCCGAACGGCGTCAGGCGCGCCCGGCGGGTGGTGCGGTCGAAGAGCCGTTCGCCGAAGTGCCGTTCCAGGGCCGCGATGCGCCGGCTGGCGACCGGCTGCGGGATGCGCGCGAGCGCCGCGCCCGCCGTGAAGCTCCCCGTCTCGCTCACGCTCACGAACGCCCGGCAGCCGCCGATCAGGTCCACGACCTCACTCTATGCGATTTTGGCATCAAACCTCCTGTTTCCGTCTTCGACAGCATGACCGGATCCGGTGAGACTACGGGTGTCGATCAAGACCGGAAGGAAGCACTGTGCCGTTCCCCCACGTCCGGCGGGCCGCGCTCGCCGCGCTGGTCCTCGTCCCGCTCACCGCCTGCTCCGCGGAGGCTCCGGCGGCGACAGCGACGCAGACACCACCGCCACCGGCGTCGTCCACCGTCGCGACGCCCCAACCGGACTTCGCCCCGCTCGAACGCGAATTCGACGCCCGCCTCGGCGTGTACGCCGTCGACACAGGGTCCGGCCGCGAGATCACGCACCGCGCCGACGAGCGCTTCGGGTACGCCTCGACGCACAAGGCGTTCTCCTCGGCGGCCGTGCTCCAGCGCACGAGCGTCCCTGACCTCGCCAAGGTGCTCAAGTACACGCGCGCGGACCTGCAGGCGAACTCGCCGGTCACCGAGAAGCACGTCGGCACCGGCATCTCCCTGCGCGACGCGATCGACGCGGCCCTGCGCTACAGCGACAACACCGCCGCGAACCTGCTGTTCCGCGAGCTCGGCGGGCCGGCCGGGCTCGCCGCCGCGCTGCGCGGGATCGGCGACACGACCACGCACGTCGACCGGATCGAGCCCGGGCTCAACGACCTCGCCCCCGGCGACGTCCGGGACACCAGCACGCCGCGCGCGATGGCCGGCAGCCTGCGCGCGTTCACCCTGGGCACCGCGCTGCCGCCGGAGAAGCGGACCATCCTGACGGACATGATGCGCGCCAACACGACCGGCGCGGCGCTGATCCGCGCGGGCGCGCCCGCGGGCTGGGCCGTCGCCGACAAGACCGGCACCGGCGAGTACGCGACCCGCAACGACATCGGCGTCGTCTGGCCGCCCGGACACGCGCCGATCGTGCTGGTGATCATGACCGACAAGAAGACCGCCGACGCCAAGGCCGACGACCGGCTGCTCGCCGGAGCCGCGAAGCTCGTCCTCGACAGCTACCGCTGAGGCAGCGGAAGCACGCGCGCTTCGAGGTCGATGCCGAACGCGCCGGTGACCTCGGCCCGGACCAGCGAACCCGGCTCGGGCGCGGCGCCGGGGAACTTCACGTGCCCGTCGATCTCCGGCGCCTGGTGCGCCGCCCAGCCCTGGCCTGCCGTCCCGACGACCACCTCGACAACCGAGCCGACCCGCTCTTCCGCGCGGCGGCTGCTCACGTCGTCGGCGAGGACCGAGAGCTCCTCGACCCGCTCGGCAAGCACCGCGGGCGGCACTTTGTCCGGCAGGTTCACGGCTTCCGTCCCGTCTTCGTCCGAGTAGCCGAAGACGCCGATGGCGTCCAAGCGGGCCGCGGCCAGGAACAGCTTCAGTTCGCCGAACTCCGCGTCGGTCTCGCCGGGGAAGCCGGCGATGAAGTTGGAGCGCACCCCGGCGTCCGGCGTGATCTCCCGGATCCGGTCGAGCAGCTGCAGGAACCGTTCCCGGTCGCCGAACCGGCGCATCCGGCGCAGCACCGGGCCGCTCGCGTGCTGGAACGACAGGTCGAAGTAGGGCACGACCCCGGGGGTCCCGGCGATCGCTTCGACGAGGCTCGGGCGCAGCTCCGCCGGCTGCAGGTAGCTCAGCCGGACGCGGTCGACGAACCCGGCGAGCTTCGGCAGCAGCTTCTCCAGCGCCTGCAGGTCGCCGAGGTCCTTGCCGTACGACGTCGAGTTCTCGCTCACCAGCACCAGTTCCCGCACGCCGTGGCCGGCCAGCCATTCGGCTTCGGCGAGGATTTCGGCGGGGGTGCGGGAGACGAAGGCGCCGCGGAAGCTCGGGATGGCGCAGAACGTGCAACGCCGGTCGCAACCCGACGCCAGCTTGAGCGACGCGATCGGGCCGCCGCCGAGCCGGTGGCGCAGCACCGGCGGTCCGCTCGCCGGGCCGGTCCGCTCGGTCGTGTGCCCCGGGACGTGGGCGACCACGGCGGCGGGCCGCTCGACCGGGGTGATCGGCAGCAGCGTCCGCCGGTCGCGCGGGGTGTGCGCGGCTCGGGTCCGCCCCTGCAGGACGTCGCCGATGCGCTCGCCGATCTCCGGGTAGTCGTCGAACGACAGCACGGCGTCGGCTTCCGGCAGCGCGTCGGCGAGCTCACGGCCGTAACGCTCGGCCATGCAGCCGACCGCGACGACCTTCGCGCCCGTGCCGGAGGCGGCGAGGACGGCGTCGATGGACTCCTTCTTCGCCGCTTCGATGAAGCCGCAGGTGTTCACCACGACGACGTCGGCCGCGGCGCCGGGTTCGGCGAGCTGCCACCCCGAGTCGTCCAGGCGCGCGGCCAGCTCGTCCGAGTCGACCTCGTTGCGCGCGCAGCCCAAGGTGACCAGGGAGACGGTGCGCACGCCGTCAGTAGGCGACGACGTCGCCGTGGCCCGGCGGCTCGTCGCCGATGGCCGACACGACGACGGAGTCGCCCTTGGGCCCGTCCCCGATCGCCTTGGTCTGGACCAGCACGGGCGAGTCGACCGCGGGCGTGACGACGCCCAGCGGCAGGTAGGCGGTGATCACGAACCCGCTCGCCAGCAGCACCCGGGCCACCCGGCGCCGCCGGTCCCCGGTTTCCCGGACGCTGACGCAGGTGCCCCACTGCTGCCCGGCCGGTGCTTCCGGCGCGGTGCCCTGACGGCCACGGCGTTCTTCGGCCATCCGCTCGAGATCACTCACGGTTCCCCCTCGACGAGTCCGGTGGCGGGTCGGCCCGAGAATCGCACGCCGCGCGAAACCCGCTCAAGGACTTCACCGGAACTGGCCGGAACCGGTCAGTGACCACCGAACAGGCGCGTCACCGCCGTTTCGACGTCGTCGAGCCACCCGGCGCGCTCCGGCTTCCCGGCGTCGGCCACCACCCGCAGCACGAGCCGCGTCACCTCCGGCTCGCCGAGGTAGGGCGCCAGGCAGCGCCGCCAGATCGCGTCGAGCGGGTCGCCGAACAGGGTCCGCTCGCGCTCCTCGGTCGTGTCGGAGGTGTTGACGACCAGCAGCCGCCGCAAGCTCAGCAACGACTCGGGCGCGCCGCCCGCGTCGTCGAGCCGGTAGGCGACGCCGGGGACGAGGATCCGGTCGAGCCAGCCGCTCAGGATGGCCGGCGGTTTGCCCCACCAGTTCGGGTGGACCGCGACGAGCCCGCCCGCGTCCCGCAGTTCCTCGCGGTGCCGCCGGACCAGCGGGTCCGGTTCGGCGGCGAGGAAGTCTTCCGCGCCGGTGCCGCTGGTGTAGGCCTCTTCCGCGGTCAGCACCGGGTCGAAGCCTTCGGCGTACAGGTCGTGGAACCGCACGGGCACGCCTGCGCGGGTGAGCGTGTCGACGATCCGCTCGGCGAGCGCGTGGTTGAAGCTCCCCGGCCTGGGGTGGGCGAGCAGGACCACCACGGGAGCCGTCATCCGGTCATCGCCACGAGGATGCGCCGCTTGCCGGTGAACGGCTCGCGCCCGTGGGCCATCAGCATGTTGTTGATCACCATGATGTCCCCAGCCTGCCACGGGAACGCGTAGCTCACCTCGTCGTAGACCTCACGGATCTTCTCGAGGTCCGAGACCGGGATCGGGCTGCCGTCGGCGAAGTAGGCGTTGCGCGGCAGATCCGCTTCCGGGTACAGCTCCAGCAGCGCCTCGCTGACCTCCTCGCCGAGGCTCGAGACGTGGAAGAGGTTGGCCTGATTGAACCACACGGGCTCGCCGGTGTGCGGTTCGGTGGTGAACGACGGCCGGACGTGCCGGGTGCGCAGCCCGTCTTCGGTCCACTCGAAGGTCTGGCCGTTGCGGGCGCAGTAGTCCTCGACGACCGCGCGGCCCTCGGTCTGGAAAGCCTCCTGCCAGGTCAGGCCGAGCCCTTCGCGGAACGCGCGGGTGTAGGTGACGCCGCCCGCGAACCGCTCACGCAAGTCCTCCGGCAGCAGCCGGTACATCGCCCGGCTGTCCGCGATCGGCGTGGCCCCACCGGTCTCCGCCGCGGTGTCACACAGGAAGAACAGCCGCGCGGGCCAGCTCGCCGAGTAGGAGTTCTCGTTGTGCATCGGGATCGACTCGGCCGGCGGGTACTCCGTCGAGGTGTAGATGTTGCCGGCCACCGCCGAGCGCGGGGTCGACCGTTCGGTGTAGGTGAGCAGCGCCCCGCCGATCGTCTCGGTGACCTGGTTGAACAGGTCGAGGTCGGTGGGCAGCCCGCGCAGCAGGAGCGCGCCGTGGTCACGCAGGTGCGCTTGCAGCCGCGGCAGGTGCGCCTCGACCGACCCGAGGCCGGTAGCGTGGTGGACGGCGATCCGGGTGTGGGCATTGCCTTCCAGCTGCTCCAGCGGCGCCGTGAGATCGGCGGTCATGACTCCTCCAGTTCGAATCGGACCAGCTTGGTGGCCTCGGTGTGCAGCGCGGCCAGGTCGTCGGCGTCGGCGAAGCCCGCGACGAGGACGTTGACCGCGTAGATCTCCTGGTCGTCGGTGAGCACCTGGCCGGGCGAGACGATGGTGACGACTTCGAGAACCTCGGGCAGGTCGGCGACCTGGTCGGTGCCCTCGACGCGCACCAGGCGCCCGGCGCCCTCGGCGTAGACGACCAGGTAGCCGACGGGAACGGGCAGTCCGGCGCCGCGCGCGGGCGGCGGGGTGCCGAGCGCGAGCGAGACGGCTTCGGCGGTGACGTCGATGCCGGTGGCGAGCTTCAGCAGCGCGGGCTGCGCTCCCCCGGCGCACCGCCCGGCGTTCACTTCGACGACCACCGGGCCGCGGGTCGCGTCGTCGATCACCTCGACGTGCGCGACCGTGTTGTCCAGCCCCAGCGCGAGCACCGCGCCGGTCGCGGCGCGCTCGATCGGCACCGCCCGCTCGGGCCCCAGCCCGAACGGCGGGCAGACCATGGCGAGCTCGAACTTCCGGTCGTCGACCAGCGGTTTGCCCACCACGGTGACGGGCTCGGCGACGCCATGGCGGACCAGGACGTCCACGGCGTACTCCGGGCCGTCGAGGAACCCCTCGACCAGGAACACGCGCAGCGGGTCGAGTGCTCCGGGCAGCAACCGGTGGTAACGCGCGTCCTCGGACTGCGGCAGCCGGGTCGCCAGGAGTTCGTACGCCGCGGCCAGCTCGTCCACTGTGGACACCGTGCGGACGAGTGTGCTCGCGGCGCCGTTGACCGGCTTGACGATCGCCGGCAGCCCAACCTGGGCGGCGATCTTCGCCGCGTCGGCCGGGTCGGTGAACAACGCGCACCGGGGGCCCGGCAGTCCGGCGTCGGCGAGCGCCTTACGGACGGCGAACTTGTTGTGCGCCAGGGTGAACACGGCCGCCGGGCAGCGCGCGACCCCGAGCAGCTCGGCGACCCGGGCGGTGCTCGCGATGATCCCTTCGGCGGCGGTGAGCACCGCGGCGGGTTCCCGGCCGCGGAGAGCGTCGGCGACCGCTCCGGCGTCCCGGACGTCGTCGACCACAACGAACCCGTCCACGAGCGCGGCCAGCTCCGCCCGCTCGGCGTCGTCGAGGGGCTCGGTGACCAGTTCGGCCCGGAAGCCCTCCCGGCGCACGGCCGCGACGACGTCACCGATCCAGTGCCCGCGTGTCTCGCGGACGACGAAGGCGGTCTTCACGAGACCTCCAGGCGGACGAGCTTGCTCGCCTCCGCGTGCAGCGCGGCGAGGTCGTCGTGGTCGGTGAACCCGGCGACGACGAGGTTCACCGCGTACGTCTCCTGGTCGTCGGTGAGCACCTGACCCGGCGACACCGTGGTGACCACGTCGACCACCTCCGGCAGCGCGGCGAGCTCGTCGAGCCCGCCGATGCCGGTCAGCGTGCCCGAGCCGGACGCGTAGAGGATCAGCATTCCCAGCGGGATCGGCAGCTTCGCCGGTTCCCGCGCGGGCGGGGGCGCGCCGAGGGCCAGCGCCGTGAGCTCGGCGAAGACGTCGACGCCGGTGCGCAGCTTCGCCAGCAGCGGCATGATCGAGCCCGCCGGGCGCCCGGCGTTGACCTCGACGATCGTCGGGCCGCGCTCGGCGTCGTCGATCACCTCGACGTGGGCGACGGTGTTGTCCAGCCCCAGCGCGAGGACCGCGGCGGACGCGGCTTCGGTGATCAGCGCGGCGCGCTCGCCGGTGAGTCCCGCCGGCGGGCAGGACAGCACCAGCTCGAACTTGCGCTCGTCGATCAACGGCTTGTCGAGCAGCTCCACCGGCTCGGCGACGCCGTCCCGGACCAGCACGTCGACCGCGTACTCCGGGCCGTTCAAGAACCCTTCGACGAGGAAGGTCTTCGACGGGTCGAGCGACCCCAGCGGACGGTGGTAGCGCGGGTCCGGGGACTCGGGCAGCCGCGCGGCCAGCACCTCGTAGGCGGCCGCCAGCTCGTCCACAGTGGACACTGTCCGGACGAGGTTGCTCCCGGCGCCGTTCACCGGCTTGACGATCGCCGGGAGGCCGACCCGCTCCGCCACGTCCGCGGCCTCGGCGGCCGAGGAGATCACCGCGAACGCGGGCCCGGTCCCGCCGAGGGCCTCCCGGACGGCGAACTTGTTCGCGCACAGGGCGAACACCGAAGCCGGGCATCTGGCCACCCCGAGCAGCTCGGCGACCCGGGCGGTGCTCACGATCGCCCCGTCGGACCCGGTCAGCACAGCCACCGGGGCGCCGACGGCCGCGCGGATCGTCGCGGCGACGGCCTCGGGGTCGTAGACGTCGTCGATCGCCACGACGTCGTCGACGACCGCGGCCAGCGACGCGCGTTCGGCCGCGTCCACCGGCGGCGCGAGCAGCACCGCGCGGTGACCGGCCGCGTGCACCGCGGCGGCGACTTCGCCGACCCAGTGCCCGCGCGCCTCCCTGATCAGCACCACGACACTCACGCGGCCTCCTTCCCGGCGACGGCGAGCTTGCGCTCCCGCTCCTGCGCGCCGACCAGGTCGTCCGGCAGCGAGTCGGGCACCTCGGTGTCGAAGCGGCGCAGCAGCTTCACCGCGAACCCGCCGACGTTGACGAGCAGCAGGACCAGGGCGTAGACGACGTAGGCGAGCCCGACGCCGCGGCCTTCGCCGGTCCCGAGCACCGCGCCGACCGAGCCTTCGAGGGCGCCGCCGGGCGCGAGCAGCGGGGAGAACCAGCCGACGGCCAGGGGCGCCAGGACCGCGAACCCGATCGGCAGGGTCGACCAGGTGATCGTCTGGTTGATCGCGAACACCCGGCCGTGGAACCGCTGGGGCACCTTGACCTGCACGAGCGTCGCATAGATGCCCTGCGACACGGCCATCGCCGCGGCCAGCAGGAACACGCCCGCCGCGACCACGACGAGCGACGGCCGCAGGCCCATCACCAGGCTGCCGACGGCGATGCCGACGTTCCCGACGAGCACCCCGACCATCCGCCGGTGCCGCGGGCCGCCCCACAACGCCATGCCGACCCCGCCGGCCACCGCGCCGAGCGCCTCGGCCAGCGCCACCTGCGCGACGTCGGTGACCGTGCCGAACGAGAGCACCAGCGGCGAGACGAGCACCAGCGCGGGCGCGAGGAAGACGTTGGCCAGCGCGAAGTACAGCAGCATCGTGCGGAAGCCGCGGTGGTTCCACGAGTACTTCAGCCCGCCCGCGATCGCCGTCAGCAACGGCTCGCGCGGGCGCCAGCCGAGCAGGTCGGGGAACCGGACGAACAGCAGGCTGACGATGGCGAAGACGTAGCTCGCCATGTCGAGGACCAGGATGCCCGACAGCTGGATCGCGGCCAGCAGCCCGGCCGCGATCACCGGCATGAGCAGCTGCGCGAAGCCGTTGGACAGCTGGGCGAGGCCCATCGCGTGGCCGAGGTACTGCTTCGGGACGAGCTGCGCGACCGACGACTGGTAGGCGATCCGCTGCAGCGACCCCGCGACCGAGCCGAGCGGGATCAGCACGTACAGGAACCACAGCTGCAGGTTGCCCGCCGTCAGCAGCAACGCCAGCGCGAGCTGGATGACGCCGGCGATCGCGCTGGCCGCGATCATGATCTTCCGGCGGTCGCCGCGGTCGACGAGCGCGCCCGCCACCGGCAGGATCAGCACCCCGCACAGCAGGGCCAGGGCCCACAGCAGGCCGAGGTCGGTGACCGAGCCGGTCTTCGTGTAGAGCCAGATCGGCACGGCGAACGACGTCAGCGCCGAGCCGGTCGAGGAGACCAGCTGCCCGACCGTGACGGTGACGAACCGCGCCATGCTCGGTTTCACCGTGGGCTTCTCGTCCACTGTGGACGTGTGCGTGTCGTGGACCGCCCAGCCCGCGTCCTCGCCCTTCGCCGAGACGTGCAGCTCGCCGGGATCTTCGAGGGCGGGGTGGACGCGGGTGAGGATCTCGGCCAGCTCGTCGGCGCGGTAGCGGAGGAAGAAGTGCCCGGCCTGGTCCAGCACCACCAGCGCGGTGTGGTCGGTGAGGAACTCCCACTCGCGGTAGCGCTCGGCGTAGTAGTCGGTGACCGGGTCCTCCGAGCCGACCACCGAGATGATCGGCGCGCGCAGCTTGGCGACACGGGCGTCGAGCAGGCCGCTGAAGTACTCCTCGGCGGCACGGCTGTCGGCGCGCATGTTGCTGATGATCCGGTCGGCCTGCGCCGGGTCGAGGTCGTCGGTGTCGACGCCCATGCCCTTGAGCCAGTTCGCGTAGTAGCGGTTGCTGCGCAGCTTCTCCAGCCGCGTGCGCAGCGTGCCGACCGCCCCCTTGATCCGCGCGAACGGGAAGATCGCGCCGATGTGGACGACTTCCAGCCGGCGTCCGCGCTCTTCGAGCCGGCGCGCGACCCCGACGGCCAGCGCGTTGCCGACCCCGCAGTGACCGTAGATGGCCAAAGGGCCGTCGATCCGCTCGAGGACCTCGTCCGCGAGCCGCTCGACCAGCTCGTCGAACGGGACGGCTTCCTCGCTCAGGCCGACGTCGTGGCCGGGGATGGCCACCGAGAACAGCGAGTATCCGCCGGGCAGCGCGTCCGCGAGAGGCTGGTAGACGATCGCGCTGCCGCCGCCGTACGGGAAGCAGACGTAGGTCAGCGCCGGCTTCGCGACCGGTTTGGTCAGCTCGTAGAGCAGGTGCCCGGAGTCGTCGCGGTCCCCTGCCAGGAACGTCGCCAGCTCGCGGATCGTGCGATGCTGGAACAGGTCCATCACACCTGCCTGGTGCCCGGCCTTCGCGATCCGCGCGACGACCTGGGTGGCGAGCATCGAGTGGCCGCCGAGGTCGAAGAAGTCGTCGTCGACGCCCAGTTCGTCCACCTTGAGGACGTCCCGCCAGATGCCCGCGAGGAGGATCTCCACCGGCGTCGAAGGTGCGACGAGCTCCGTGCTCGTGTCCCGGCTCGCGACCGGCGCGGGCAGCGCCTTGCGGTCGAGCTTGCCGTTCGGGGTCAGCGGCAGCTCACCGAGACTCACGAATGACGGCGGCACCATGTAGTCCGGCAGAGTCTGCTTCAACGCCGTCCGCAGGACCCCGGCGTCCGCGTCGCCGACGACGTACCCGACCAGCCGCTTGTCCCCCGGCGTGTCCTCGCGGACGAGCACCACGGCGTCGCGGACGCCGTCCTGCTCGCGCAACGCCGTTTCGATCTCGCCCAGCTCGATGCGCAGGCCGCGGAGCTTGACCTGGTGGTCGATGCGGCCGAGGAAGGCCAGGGTGCCGTCCGGCCGCCAGTGGGCGAGGTCGCCCGTGCGGTACATCCGTCCACTGTGGAATGGGTCCGGGACGAACTTCTCGGCCGTCAGCTCGGGCCGGTGGTGGTAACCCAGCGCCAGGCCGGCGCCCGCGATGTGCAGTTCGCCCGGCACACCGACCGGACACGGCCGGCCGCGCCGGTCGAGGACGTAGATCCGGGTGTTGCGGATCGGCGCCCCGATCGGCACGGACGCGACTTCGGCCAGCGCTTCCGGTGTGCAGTGCCAGGCGGTGACGTCGATCGCGGCTTCGGTGGGGCCGTAGAGGTTGTGGAGCTCGCAGTGCGGCAGCCGTGCGGTGAACTCCCGGGCCGTGCCGAGCGGCAGCTCCTCACCGCTGCACACGACCCGCCGCAGCGCCGGCACCCGGTCGACGCCGGGTTCGGCCAGGAACAGGCTCAGCATCGACGGCACGAAGTGCGCGGTGGTGATGCCTTCGGTGACCAGCAGCTCCCGCAGGTACGCCGCGTCCTTGTGGCCGCCCGGCTCGGCGAGCACCAGCCGCGCGCCGGTGCTGAGCGGCCAGAAGAACTCCCACACGGAGACGTCGAAGCTCGCCGGGGTCTTCTGCAGCACCGAGTCCGACGCGTCAAGGTCGTACGCGTCCTGCATCCAGTCCAGGCGGTTGACGATGCCGCGGTGCCCGTTCGGCACTCCCTTCGGCCGCCCGGTCGAGCCCGAGGTGTAGATGACGTACGCGGGATCGTCCGCGCCCGCCAGGGGCTCCGGGGGTGTGACCGGGCCGGTCAAGCCGTCGAGCACCACGACGGTCGCTTCCCCAGGCGGAAGGGTGTCGCGGAGGGCGGCCTGGGTCAGGACCACCGGCGCGGCCGCGTCGTCGAGCATGAACGCGAGCCGGTCCGCCGGGTACTCGGGGTCGAGCGGCACGTACGCGCCACCCGCCTTCAGCACCCCGAGCAAGCCGGTGACCAGCTCGAAGGAGCGGTTCGCGAAGACACCCACCAAGGTGCCCGGCCCGACACCCAGCTCACGCAGGTGGTGCGCCAGCCCGTTGGCCCGCTCGTCCAGGTCCCGGTAGGACAGCGACTCGCCGCGGAACGTCAGCGCGGGCGCGTCCGGCGTGCGGGCGACCTGGGCTTCGACGAGCGCGTGCAGCGTGCCCGGCGGGATGTCACCCGCCGTGGTGTTCCACTGGTTCAGCACCAGGTCACGGTGCGCGTCGCCGAGCAGGTCCAGTTCGGACACCGGGCGGGCCGGGTCGCAGACGATCGACCGCAGCAGCGTGACCAACCGGTCGGCCATCCCGGCGACGGTCTCCGCGCCGAAGAGCGCGGTGTTGTGGACGAACTTGCCGATCAGCCCCGACTCGATCTCGATGGCGTGGAACTCGAAGTCGAACCGGGTCGAGGGCAGGTCCATCGGCAGCCAGCGGAAGTCCACTTCGGACTCCCCCGCCGCGTCCATCCGGCCCATCTCGTAGTTCTGCAGCGCGACCATGGCCTGGAACACCGGCGAGCGGCTGACGTCCCGCGGCACGCCCAAGGTGTTGACCAGCCGTTCGAACGGGAAGTCGGCGTGGTCGAACGCGTCGAGCACGTGCCGCCGGGTCCGCGCCAGCAGCTCGGTGAACGCCGGGTCGCCGTCGAGCCGGGCGCGCAGCGGCAGCATGTTGATGAACATGCCGACCACGCCTTCCAGCTCGGGCAGCCCGCGCCCGGCCGACGACGACCCGACGGCGAAGTCCTCCTGCCCGGAGTACCGGGACAGCAGCACCTGGTAGGCGGCGAGCAGGGTCATAAAGAGCGTGACGCCGTGTTCGCGGCTCAGCTCGCCGAGCGCGCGGGCGAGGTCCCGCTCGACGAAGAACTCGTGGATCGCGCCGTCGAACGTCTGGGTCGCCGGCCGCGGCCGGTCGGTGGGCAGCTCCAGGGGCTCGACTCCGCGCAGGGTCTCCTGCCAGTGGTCCAGCTGGCGGTCCAGCTCGGCGCCGGTCAGCGTCCGGCGCTGCCAGTGCGCGAAGTCGCCGTAGCCGATGGTCAGCTCGGGCAGCCCGGCCGCGGTGCCGTGGTAGTGCGCGGCGAGGTCGCGCAGCAGCAGGTCGACCGACCAGCCGTCGCCGACGATGTGGTGCGTGCAGACAGCGAGGACGTGCTCGGTGCCGGAGATCCGGGCCAGGGTGGCCCGCAGCAGCGGCCCGGCGGCCAGGTCGAACGGCTCGGCCGCGGCGGCGTCCACCGCGGCCCGGGCCTCCTCTTCCCCTGCCACGTCCACAATGGACAGCGGAACCGAGACAGTCGGTTCCAGGTGGACGGACGGTTGACCGTCCTCGCCCGCCGGGAACCGCGTCCGCAGCGCCTCGTGCCGCGCCGGGAGGGCGTCCAGCGCGGCTTGCAGCCGGTCGACGTCCAGCTCGCCGGTGAGGCGGATCGGCACCGGGATGTTGTAGGACGTTGTCCCGGGCGCGAACTGTTCCATGAACCAGACGCGTTCCTGTTGGTAGGACAGCGGGACGGGGTCGCCGTCCGGGCGCCGGGTGATGGTCGCGGCCGGTTCGGCCCGCCGGCGCAGCCGCCGTTCCAGCAGGGCGCGGCGCGCGGCCGCGCTGCTGGTCTCGTCGATCGTCGTCACGCCTGCCCGCCTTCGGCCAGCTGGGCCCGGACCTCTTCGTCGCTGAGCTGGTCGAGGTCCTCGGCCAGCCGCCGTTCGACCTCGGCCGCGAGCCCGGCCACGGTGGTGAACGAGAAGAGGCCGCGCACCGGGAGGTCGACCCCGACCTGCTTGCGGATGCGGGCCATCGCGCGGATCGCCAGCAGCGAGTTGCCGCCGTGGGCGAAGAAGTCGTCGTGCACACCCAGCTTCTCGACCCCGAGGAGCTCACCGAGCACCTCGGCGACCAGCTCTTCGGCCGCGGTGCCCGGCGCGACGTACTCCGTCTCGCCGCCCAGCCCCGGATCGGGCAGCGCGGCCCGGTCGAGCTTCCCGCTCGCCGCCACCGGCAGGGCGTCCAGGGTGACGAAGACCGTGGGCACCAGGTAGTCCGGCAACGTCGTCCGCAGCGCTTCGCCCGCGCCGTCGGCGTTCCCGACGACGTACCCGGCCAGGGTGCCCTCGCGAACCGCCACCGCGGCGTCGCGGATGTCCGGCAGGTCGCGCAACGCGGCTTCGACCTCGCCCGGCTCGATCCGGTAGCCGCGCAGCTTCACCTGCTCGTCGGTGCGGCCGAGGTACTCGAGCGTCCCGTCACGACCCCAGCGGGCGAGGTCACCGGTGCGGTACAGCCGGCCGAACGGGCCTTCGGGGAAGCGTTCGGCGGTCAACTCGGGCAGGCCGAGGTACCCGTCGGCGAGCTGCGGCCCGCCCAGGTGCAGCTGGCCCGCGACACCGGGCGGGACCGGCCGGAGCCGGTCGTCGAGGACGTAGACGCGAGTGCCGGGCACCGGGCGGCCGATCGGCACCGGCCCGTCGACCGGCCCGGACAGCCGGTGGGTGACACAGCCGACGGTCGCCTCGGTCGGGCCGTACTCGTTGGTGACCGTGATCCCGGAGAACGGCCGCACGGCCTCACCGAAGAGCGCTTCACCGCCGAGCACCAGGTCACCGGTCGGATAGGACTCTTCGGGAAGTACAGCCAGATGAGTCGGCGTCGCCTTGACGAAGTCGGGGCGACCACTGTCCACAATGGAACCACCAGCGACGAGCGGGCCCAGCAGGGTCGTCACGGTCAGGTCGAACGACGCCGACGTGTGCAGCAACGCACGTCCCGCCAGGCTCGGATACGCCTCGCACGCCCAGCCCAGGTAGGTAGCGAGCGCGCGGTGTCCGATCTGGACACCCTTCGGCCGTCCGGTCGAGCCGGACGTGTAGATCACGTAGGCGATGTCGTCCGGCCCGGCCTGGGGCGGGTTCTCCGAAGAGGACTCGGCCCACACCGCCGGATCACCCAGGTCCAGAGTGTCCGCGTCGAGCGTGACACCGCTGGTGAGCACCACGCGGGCGCCCGCATCCGCCAGGATCAGCGCCTGCCGCTTGCCCGGGTTCGCCGGGTCGAGCGGGACGTAGGTCGCGCCGCTCTTCAACGCCCCCACGATGCCCACGACCAGGTCGGCCGAGTTCGGCGCGCACACCCCGACCACCCCGCCGCGGCCGAGCCGGTGCGCGACGCGGTTGGCCCGGGTGTTCAGCTCGGCGTAGCTGAGCCGCACCCCGCCCAGGTCGACCGCGACGGCGTCCGGGGTCCGCGTCACCTGTTCTTCGAACCGCGCGACGACCAGCGGAGCGTCCTCGGTGGACGTGCCACTCCACTCTTCGAGGACCTGGACCCGTTCGGCGTCCGACAGCAGCGGCAGGTCCGCCACGGCCACCGCGGGGTTGTCGACGGCGGCGGCCAGCAGCCGGAGGAACCGGTCCACCATGGACTCCGCGGTGGCCCGGTCGAACAGGTCGGTCCGGTAGAGCAGCCGCCCGCCGGTCGTGGTCAGGTCGATCGCGACGTCGTCCTTGGCCGTCGAGTACCGGACCGGCTCGATCCCCGAGTCGGGGATGAAGTTGAACCCGAGCTGGTAGAGCGCCTGCACACCCCCGTCCCGCTCCGGGCGCACCTCCTCGGCGACCAGCTGGAACGGCACCCGGCCGTGCTCGATCGCGTCCAGCACCGCGGTGCGGACCCGGCCGACCAGGTCGGCGAACGCCGGCTCACCCGCGCAGTCCACCCGGATGGCGAGCTGGTTGACGAACATCCCGATCAGCGGCGCCAGCTCCGGCAGGTCGCGCCCGGCGACCGGCACCCCGACCACCACGTCGTCCGAACCGGACAGTCGTGCCAGCAGTGCGACGTACCCGGCGAGCAGCACCATGAACGGCGACGCCGAGAGCCCGCGGCCGACCTCGCCGACCCGGGCCGGCAACCCATCGGGCAGGGTGAAGTCGACCTGGTCACCGGCAAAACCGAACTCGGCGGGCCGCGGCCGGTCGGTCGGCAGGCTGTGCACCGGCGGGAGCCCGGCCAGCCGCTCGCGCCAGTAGTCCAGCTGGGACCGCAGGAGGGGCAGCTGACCGCGCTGCCAGGCCGAGTAGTCGGCGTACTGGATGGCGAGCTCGGGCAGGTTCGGCAGCCGTCCCTCGACGGCGGCGTTGCAGGCCTCGTTCAGCTCGCCGGCCAGGACCAGCACCGAGCCGGCGTCGAACGCCGCGTGGTGCACCACAAATGTGAGGACCCAGCCGGCGTCGGCGAGCCGGCACAGCTGGGCCCGCCACGGCGGCGCGCCGTCGAGCGGGATCGGACGCCGGGCGATCTCCTCGGCGAGCTCCGCGGCCCGCCGGCCCGCGTCCGGGAGCGTCCGCAGGTCGTGCACCTCCGGCTCGATCGGCACGGCGGCGTGCACGATCTGGACCAGCTCGCCACCGTCCATCCGGAACGCCGTGCGCAGTGCCTCGTGGCGCCCGACGACCACGCCGATCGCGGCCCGCCACTGCCCTTCGGTGAGCGGCAGGTCCTGCCGCACCTGGCAGGGCAGGTTGTACACCGGGGACGCCGGGTCGAGCTGGTTCGACAGCCAGATCCGCTCCTGCCCGAACGAGGCGGGGAACGTCCATTCCTTCTTCTCGGTCATGGTCTCCTGCTTCAGCGCTCGAGCTTGGGGATGGCGGCCGGGGCCGGTTCGGCGGCGGGTGCCGCGCCGGCGCGCAGCTCCTCGATCCGCTCGACCAGGGCGGCCACCGTGGAGGATTCGAACAGCGTCTTCATCGCCAGCCGGGCGCCGGTGGTCTTGCGGACCTGCGCGATCAGCTGGATGGCGACGAGCGAGTTGCCGCCGAGGGCGAAGAAGTCGTCGTGGATGCCGATGCGTTCGACGCCGAGGACTTCCGCCCACTGCCGGGCGATCTCCGCTTCGAGGTCCGTGCGCGGGGCGACGTAGTCGTCTTCGGACAGCGGCACGACCGGCTCGGCGACGTCGGTCTCTTCCAGCGACTCCGCGGTCACCCGGCGGGCGAACAGCTCCCGCACCGGGCGGGTGCTGATCACGACCTGGCCGCCGAGCCCGGGCGTCAGCGCCCGCAAGAACGCTTCGGCGCCGTCAACCGGACGGATCCCGGCCGAGTCCACAGTGGACTTCGCCGCGGGCGCCGTGAGCCCGCCGCCGACCGCGACTTCGTCCACCTGGCGCAGCACGAAGTCCTCGATCTCGACCAGCACCCGGCCGTCGTCGCCGCACAGGGTCAGGTCCGCGGCGATCACCTGGTCACCGCCGCCGTCGCGGTAGCGCAGGTGGCTGTGGAAGCTCGCCGGGAGCGCGTGGTGCACCACCACCCGGCCGTAGCTCATCGGCAGGTAGGTGCCGCTCCCCCGGCCGCGGCCGAACGCCGTCGCGACGTCGAGCAACGCCGGGTGCAGCCCCCAGCCGGTGTCGAAGACCCGCGCGACGAGGGATGCCAGTTCTTCGTGCGCGCCGACGTGGTGGGTGCGCAGTGCGGCCCAGCGAGGGCCGAAGGTGACCATGCTGGTCCGGCCGGTGCCGAAGGCGTTGCCGTCGTCGAGCACGCTCGTCCGGGCGCGCACCGCGTCGAGGTCCACAGTGGACATCGGCGCGGCCGGAACCCAGCCCGCGGAGCCGCGGACGTGCACCTTGGTCACCCCGGCCGCGCGGCTGGTCACCGCGAAGCCGTCGCCGTCGAAGTTCACCCGGTACTCCGCGACCGTGCCCTCGGGCACCGAGAACGGCTCCAGGAAAGCGACGTCACGCAGTTCGACGACGTGGTCGTCGGCCGGTTTCGGCAGCGTCGCCTCGACCGCGGCACGCACGGTCTCCAGGTGTCCCGTGCCCGGCACGACCGGGACCCCGGCGATCCGGTGCTCGTCGAGCAGCCAGTGCCCGGCCGCCGACACCAGCCCGTGGCAGCTGTCGCCCGTGCGGGTGGTCAGCACCGGGTGGGTGACCGGGCCGTCCGCCCGGGTGCGGCTGGAGCGGATCGCCGTCGGCGCGGCGACTTCCGCGGCCATGCCGACCTCGTCCCAGCCGCCCCAGTCGTGCGCGACGACCCGGGCCCGCCAGCCGTGGTCACCGCGGGCGTAGGCGTCGAGGAAGTTGTTGGCCGCGCAGTAGTCGACCTGCCCGAAGTCGCCGGACACCGCGGTGACCGAGGAGCACAACGCGAGGAAGTCCATCGGCCGGTCGGCGAACACCTCGGCCAGCGCCAGGGTGCCCGCGATCTTCGGGGCGAGCACCGCCTCGGCGGCCGCCCGCTCCTTGACCTCCGCGACCCCGCCGCCGGGCAGCCCGGCCGCGTGCACGATGCCGTCGAGCCCGCCGAACTCGCGCTCGGCCAGCTCGCGGACCTCCCGCAGCCGTGCCGGGTCGGTGACGTCGGCGGCGAGCACGTGCACCACCGCGCCGGCGGCCTCCATCCGCCGGATCGCGAGCATCGCGCGCCCGGCCCGGTCGGCGCCGCCGGACGTCGCCAGGTGGGCGTCCCACTCCTCCCGCGGCGGGAGACCACCGCGGGTCAGCAGGATCAGCTTCGCCCGGACGCGCAGGGCGAAGTCCTCGGCCAGGGTGACGCCGATGCCGCCGGTCCCGCCGGTGATGAGGTACCGGCCGCCGTCCCGCAGCACCGGCGTCGCCACTTCGGGGACGGTGAGCTGCGTGTGCTCGAGGACCCAGCGGCGGCCGGCGCTCAGCGCCACCTCGGCCGGGGCGTCCGCCGGGGCGAACAGCTCGGTGACGACCTCGGCGGACACGGCGCTCGTGTCGATCCGCCGCACCACCGTGCCGGGGACCTCCAGCGGCAGCACCCGCGCGATGCCCGCGAGCGTCGTGTGCTCGGGCCGGGTCAGGCCGGTGCCGGTGACGTCGGCGGTCCCGCTGCTCAGGAGGTCGATCCGCACCGGCTCACCCCAGGCCTGGACCAGGGTGAGGACGCTGAAGAACCCGCGGTCCTGGGCGGCCATGCCGGTCTCGGCGCCGCCGAGCGTCCACGCGTGCACGATCCGCTCCGGCCGGACGCCGAGCGCGGTGACCAGGGCGTCGTAGTCTTCACGGACCCCGGGCCGGACGGTGAAGCCGGTTCCGGTGACGGTGAACTCCGCGCCCGGCCGGACCTCGGTGACCACAACCCCGGCGTCCCGCAGCAGGCCGGGCAGCACCTCGTCGTCGACAAACGCGAGGCACGACCCGAACGGCTCGCGCCGCAGCTCCGGACCGGCCTGGCGCCACGACGGCACGGCGAACCACTCGTCAAGGGGCGAGGGCCCGCTCGGCCGCACCGGCTCGACCACCGCGTCCGCCGGGTCGGGGTCGACCCAGAACCGCTTGCGCGCGTAGGGATACCCCGGCAGCGGCACCCGCGAGCCGGGCGCCAGGGAGTCCACCGCGACACCATGTGTCCACAAGAGACCGGCCGCCGCGTACAGCGTTTCGACGTCACCCTCCCGCTCGGTGCGCCCCGGCAGGCTCGGCTGCGGCGCGGGCAGGCCCTTCGGCACCTGGCCGCGGGCCAGCCCGGCCAGCTGGTGGCCCGGGCCGCACTCGACGAGCGCCCACCGCTCGCCGCCGGCGAACAGCGTCCGCACGCAGTCGCCGAACCGGACCGCCTGCCGCAGGTGCGCGGCCCAGTACCCCGGGTCGGTGGCCTGGGCGTCGGTGATCCAGTCGCCGGTCAGGTTCGACAGGAACGGCAGGGTGGGCGCCGACCGCGGCACCGCGGCGACGGCTTCGGTGAACTCGGCCAGGATCGGGTCCATCATCGGCGAGTGGAACGCGTGCGACGTCACCAGCTCGCGGCACTGGACGTCACTCGCCTTGAGCAGCGCGGCGAAGTCCGCCACGGCGTCCGGCGACCCGGCGACCACGCAGGTGCCCGGGCCGTTGACCCCGGCGATCGCGAGCCCCTCGGGCAGCCGCTTCGTGACGGCCTCTTCGTCGAGCTGGACCGCGAGCATCGCCCCGGCGGGCATCGCCTGCATCAGCTCACCGCGCCGGACGACCAGCCGCAGCGCGTCGGCCAGGCCGAACACCCCGGCCACGGTCGCGGCGACGTACTCCCCGACGGAGTGCCCGATCATCGCGCCCGGCCGCACCCCCCAGCTCTGCCACAGCTTCGCCAGCGCGTACTCGAGGACAAAAAGTGCGGGCTGGGTGAACCGCGTCTCTCGCAGCGCGGCGTCCCCGCCGCGGTCGAAGATCAGCTCCCTCAGGCCCGGCACCCCGGCGAGCTCGCAGCACTCGTCGACGGCCGCGGTGAACACCGGCTCGGAGCGGTACAGCTCGGCGCCCATCCCCGCGTACTGCGAACCCTGCCCGGAGAACAGGAACGCCACCTTGAGCTCGTCGGCTTGCGCCGTGCCCAGACGGCGTGCATCGCGCAGGCCGTCGACCGCGTCTTCCGGGTCCCGGACGACCACGGCCGCGCGGTGCGGGTACTCGGTGCGGCCGGCCGCGAGGGTGTGCGCGACGTCGGCCAGGTCGAGGTCGACGTCCCCGGCCAGCCGGTCGGCGAGCCGCTCGACCGCGGCGGACAACGCTTCCCCGGTCTTGGCGGAGACACGCAGCAGGTGCGCCGGGTGCGGGCGGCGGGTGCGCTGCGGCGCCGGGGCCTCCTCCAGCACGACGTGCGCGTTGGTCCCGCCGACCCCGAACGAGCTGACGCCGGCCCGCCGCGGATTCTGGGCCGCCTCCCACTTCGTCACGGTCCGCGCGGGGTAGAACGGGCTGCGGGGGAAGTCGATGCCCGGGTTGGGCTCGGCGTAGTTGATGGTCGGCGGGATGAGCCCGTGTTCCATCATCAGCACGGTCTTGATCAGCGCGACGACGCCGGCGGCCTGGGACAGGTGGCCGATGTTCGACTTCACCGAGCCGAGGGCGCACCAGCCGGTGTCCGGCACGCCGTGGCCGTACACAGTGGACAGTGCGGTGACCTCGATCGGGTCGCCCAGCGCGGTCCCGGTGCCGTGCGCCTCGACGTAGCCGATGGTGCGCGGGTCGACCCCGGCCATGCCGACCGCCTGCGCGATCGCCTCGGTCTGCCCGGCGACGCTCGGCGCCGAGAAGCCGACCTTCGTGGCGCCGTCGTTGTTGATCGCGTTGCCCAGCACCACGCCCCGGATGTGGTCGCCGTCCTCGAGCGCCTGCGCCAGCCGCTTGACCAGCACCACGCCGACGCCGCTGCTCCACACCGTGCCGTTGGCGCCGGCGTCGAACGCGCGCACGTGCCCGTCCGGCGAGGTGAAGCCCTCGACGCCCATGTACCCGATGCCGTGCGGCATCTCCAGGTTCACGCCGCCGGCCAGCGCCATGTCGCACTCTCCGTTGCGCACGGCTTCGCACGCCAGGTGCACCGCGACCAGCGACGTCGAGCACGCCGTGTGCAGCGCCAGGCTCGGGCCGCGCAGGTTCAGCTTGTAGGACACCGACGTCGTCAGGTAGCTCGGCTGGTTGCCGGTCGACATCCCGATGCCGCCGTGCTGCGACGCCATCACACGCTTGTTGCGCAGCAGGTTCTCGATCAGGTAGCCGGTCCGCCCGGTGCCGCCGTAGACCCCGATCGCGCCGCGGTAGCGCGCCGGGTCGTACCCGCCGTCGGTCAGCGCCGAGTGGCAGGCTTCGAGGAACACGCGGTGCTGCGGATCGGTGATCTCGGCCTCGCGGCTGGTCATGCCGAACAGCTCGGCGTCGAACTCGTCGAAGCCGTCGACCACCGTGGTCGCGTTGACCCAGCTCGGATCGTCCAAAGTGGCCGGGTCGGCGCCGCGGGCCAGCAGCTCCTCGCGGCCGGCCGGCCTGATGGACTCGACACCGTCGACGAGGTTGCGCCAGAACTGCCGGAGGTCACCGGCGCCCGGCACACGGGCGGCCATCCCGACGATGGCGATCGGCTCGGCGCCGGGTTCGGGGTCGTGGGTCACTGGGCTGGCTCCTGTTCCTGGCCGGTCGTGCCGGCACTGCGGCGGGGTCTTCTGGACGGCGTGCGTCCCCGGCGGGCGGCGACACGCTCGGCGGCGCGGGCCAGTTCGGGGCTGGTTCCGGGCCGGGCGTGCAGGTAGGCCGCCAGGGCGCGGACGGTGGGGTGGCTGAACAGCTCGACGACCGGGATGCGGCGGCCGAGCCGGTCGGTGAGCAGCGCGTGCACCTTCATCAGGGCGAGCGAATGGCCGCCGACGTCGAAGAAGTTGTCGGTGACACCCACACGTTCGACGCCGAGCACCTCTCGCCAGGCCTGCGCGATCACCGCCTCGGCGGCGGCGAGCACGGCGACGTCGGTGACCTCCGGAGCGGGCGCCGGCCGCGCGCGGGTCATCGCGTCCGGCGCGGCGGTGCGCACCGAGGGCCGCGGGGTCGCGGGCAGGCAGGTCCCGACCGGCCGGTCCGGCGTGGCGGCCAGCCCGGCGAGCAGGTCCGCGTAGTCCGCGGCGAGCGCGGTCATCCGGGCGGCGTCGAACAGGTCGGGGTTGTAGAGCAGCTCGACGCCGTCGCCGAGGACGTAGACGGTCAGGTCGAACGGCGAGCCCGGCTTCTCGACGGGCAGCCAGCCGGCCCGCACCCCGGGCAGGTCCAGGCGCGGCTCGGTGAAGTTCAGGATGTTCACCATCACCTGCACCAGCGGGGCTTGCGCGGGGTCGCGACCGACGCCCAGTGCCGCCACCAGCCGGTCGAGCGACGCCGCCGGGTGCGCGGTCGCGGCCAGCAGCTCGGCCCCGCCGCGCCGGGCGTGCGTGGCGAAGTCCGCGTTGTCGTCCGCCCGCAACCGCACCGGCAGGATGTCCACGAAGAACCCGGCGAGGTGCTGGGTCTCGGGCAGCTGCCGGTCGGCGACGACGGTGGCGACCAGGTGGTCGGCCCCGCCGGTGAGCCGGTGCAGCAGCTGCCCGAACGCCGCCAGCAGCACCCCGGCCCGGGTGGTCCCGGTGCGCGCGGCGAGGTCCCGGACGGCGTCGGCGGCTCCGTCCGGGAACGCCTGGTGCACACTCGCGCCACGGTAGGTCTGCACGGCGGGACGCGGCCGGTCCCGCGGAAGGTCCACCGTGGACGGCGCACCGGCCAGGTGCTCGGTCCACCAGGCGAGGTCCACGGCTTCCCGGCGGCCGTCCCGGTCCGCGCGCCACGCCGCGTAGTCCGCATAGGACGCCGGGAGTGGCGGCAGTTCCTCGCCGCGGTAGGCGGCCGCGAGATCGGCGCAGAGCAGCTCCTGCGACCAGCCGTCGAACACGGCGTGGTGCAACGTGAAGCCGAGGACGTGGGCGTCCGGGCCGAGCTGGTAGAGCCGGACCCGCCACGGCGGCTCGCGGTCGAGGTGAAGCGGTGTCGCCGCGTCGACGGCCAGCCGGTCGGCGAGGAACGGCTCGGTGAGGCTGGTCATCGGCACGGGAACGTCGTCGACCGGCAGGCAGTCGGCCCGCGGGACACCGTCGACCGGGTGGATCCGCCAGCGCAGCACGTCGTGCCGTTCGGCGACCGCCCGCAATGCGGCCCGCAGCGCGCCGACGTCCAGCGGGCCGGACAGCCGGAACGCCATGGTGATGTTGTACGGCGCGGCATCGGGGGCGAGCTGGTCGAGGAACCACAGCCGACGCTGCGGCGGGGACAGCGCGGGCGCGTGCCCGGTGATCAGGCCCGCTCCGGTGAGCGGGGCGGCCGCGGCCACCCGCCGTTCGAGCCCGCCGAGGGTCCGCCCGGCGAAGACGTCCTCGACGGAGACGTCGGCGGCCAGCTCCGAACGCAGGGCCGCGACCAGGCGCATCGCGGCGATCGAGTCGCCGCCGGCCAGGAGGAAGTCGGGTCCGGCGGCCGCGCCGAGCACCTCCCGCCACACCCGGGCCACGGGAGACGCGGGCGCGGGCGCGACCTCGACCGGGGTGTCCGCGAGGGCGCGCAGCGCGGGCCGGTCGACCTTGCCGGTGACGGTGTTGACCGGCAGCGTGGCGAACCGCCGGATCACCGCCGGGCGCATCGCCTCGGTGAGCCGGTCCCCGGCGTGCGCGCGGATGTCCTCATCGGACGGTGCCGACGCCGGGGCGAGGAACGCCACCAGCCGGGTGCCGCCGGGGCCGGGCACGGCTTCGACCGCGACGGCGTCGACCCCCGGGTGCGTGGCGAGCGCCGCTTCGACCTCGCCCAGCTCGATCCGCTGCCCGCGCACCTTGACCTGCCGGTCGGCCCGCCCGGCGAACTCGAGCCGGCCGTCCGGCCGCAGCCGGGCCAGGTCGCCGGTGCGGTAGGCCCGCTCCCCCGGCTCGTGCGGGTCGTCGACGAACTTCCGCGCGGTCAGCTCCGGGCTGCCGAGGTAGCCGGCGGCCACGCCGGGGCCGCCGATGAGCAGCTCGCCGATCTCACCCGGCGGCACCGGCCGCAGGTGGTCGTCGACAACGTGCACGCGGTGGTTCGGCGTCGGGGTGCCGAGCGGCAGCGGGTCGGCCGGCAGCCCGGTCACCTCGTCGGTGACCACCACGACCGTCGTCTCGGTCGGGCCGTAGACGGTGAAGAACCGGCGGCCGGGCAGCCAGCGGGCGGCCAGCTCGGCGGGCACCGGCTCACCGCCGCAGGCCACGACCCGCCAGCCGGGCACGTCCGCCGGGTCCAGCAGCGACAGCAACGTCGGTGTGATGAACCCCCAGTCGACATCGTGCTCGACGACGAAACGGCGCAGCCGTTCCGGGTCGGCCCGGTCGGCCGAACCGGCCAGCTGCACGGACCCGCCGACGGCCAGCGGCACGAAGACGTCCATCGTGAAGGCGTCGAACCCGAGCGAAGAAATGCCGAGCACCCGCGTGCCCGGGCCGACCCCGAGCCGGTCCGCAAACCCGGTGACGAACGCGACGACGTTGCGGTGGCTGGTCAGCACGCCCTTCGGCCGGCCGGTCGAACCGGACGTGTAGAGCACGTGCGCGGTGTTCTCCTGGCCGGCCGGGCAGCTGCCGGGCGCCGCGGGCGGCGGGACGTCGAGCGCCTCGATCCCTGCCACCGCACCGAATTCGGCGACGGCGGCGTCCCCGATCACGAGCGAGACCCCGGCGTCGGCGGTGATCGTGGTCAGCCGCGCCCGCGGCCCGCCCGGGTCGAGCGGGACGTAACAGCCGCCGGCCAGCAGCACCCCGAGCACGGTGGGCACCAGCGCGGGCCGCCGGTGCGCGCACACCCCGACCCGGGTCTCCGGGCCGGCGCCACGCTCGCGCAGGGCCGCCGCCACCCCCCAGGCCGCGGCGACGAGCTCAGCGTAGGTGAGCCGGCTTTCGCCCTGCCGGACGGCGAGCGCGTCCGGCGTCCGCGCGGCCTGCGCCAGGACCAGGCCGGCGACCGTGGTGTCCGGACAGGACAGTGACGGGCCGTGGATGCCCGCGAAGGGCAGCGTGTCGGTCACGGTGAACTCCCCAGTTCGGTGTGCGGCCCGGGACAGCGGTGGCGGCCGGGCGGTGAAGCGTGCGGATCACGGGTGGTCACCCGGGACCGGCGGGTCGATCCAGAACCTGCCGCGGTGGAACGGGTGCCCGGGCAGCGGCACCCGGCCCGGCTCCGCGCCGTCGTGGCGGGCGGCCCAGTCGACGGTGTCGCCGCCGAGCCAGCGGGCGGCGAGCTCCCGGGCCGCGCCGGGCGGTCCGGCCAGGTTGTCGTCGCCCGTCAGGAGGGTGTCGAGCGCGACGACCGCTTCCGTCGCGGTCGTCGCGACCACGGCGGCGCGGCAGGCGAACTCCCGCCGGCCGACCGCGAGCGTGTAGGCGACGTCGGCGAGTTCGGGCGGGTCGGCGGCGAGCCGCTCCCGCAGCGCGGAAAGCGTCTCGCGCAAGGCTTCGCCGTCCCGCGCGGACACCGGCAGAACGTACGGGCCGTCGGCGGTGACCCGCGGCCCGGCGGCCGGCGCCTCCTCGACGACCACATGGACGTTCGTGCCGCCCAGGCCGAACGCGCTGACCCCGGCGACCCGGCGCGGCGCGTCCGGCCAGTCGATCGCCTTGACCGGCACGTAACAGGGCCCGCCGGCCAGGTCGGCCTCCGGGTGCGGCGCGGTGAAGTGCAGGCTGGGCGGGATCACGCCGTGGCGCACGGAAAGCACGGTCTTGAGCAGGCCCGCCACCCCGGCGGCCGCGTCGAGGTGCCCGATGTTCGTCTTGACCGAACCGAGCGCGCACGTGCCGGGCGGGACATCCCGGTACACCCGGTTCAGCGCGGCGACCTCGATGGCGTCCCCCAGCGGGGTGCCGCTGCCGTGCGCCTCGATCAGCCGGACGTCGGCCGGGTCGACCTCGGCGACGGCCAGCGCCTCGGCGACGGCGGCCGCCTGGCCCGCCGGCCCCGGCACGGCGTACCCGGCGCGCTCGGCGCCGTCGTTGGTCATCGCCCAGCCGGGCAGCACGGCGTGGATGTGGTCCCGGTCGGCGAGCGCGTCGGACAGCCGCCGCAGCACGACGACCCCGGCGCCGGAGCCGAACCCGGCGCCGTCGGCCGCGACGTCGAACGAGCGGCACCGGCCGTCCGGCGACGCCAGCCCGCCCGCGCGGTACCGCGGCCACGTGATGCTGACGCCGCCCGCGAGTGCGAGGTCGCACCGGTATTCGGCGAGGCTCTGCGCGGCGAGCCCGACCGCGGCGAGCGAGCTGGAGCAGGCACTTTGGACGGCCACCGCGGGCCCGGTCAGCCCGAGCCGGTAGGCGACCTGGCCGGGCAGGTGGTCGGTGAGCTGCCGGCCGAGGAGCCGGCCCTCCCAGTCGTCGGGGTCGACGTCGCCGGTCACGGCCGGGTTGCCGAACAGGTGGAAGAGGAAGTACCGGTTCACCCCGGCGGAGGTGAACACCCCGACCGGTCCGTGTTCCCGCGCCGGGTCGCGGCCCGCGTCCTCCAGCGCCCGCCAAGCCGTCTCGAGGAACAGGCGGTGCTGCGGGTCGGTCCGGGCGGCTTCTTCTTCGGTGAAGCCGAAAAAGACCGCGTCGAAGTCTTCGATGCCGTCGAGGCGGCCGCCGGCGCGGACGTGCGCGGGATCCGCACGCAGGCCGGGACCGATGCCGAGCGCGGCGAGCTCGTCGTCGGTGTAGTCGTGGATCGAGTCGACGCCGGCGCAGAGGTTCCACCAGAACGCGGCCGCGTCCGGCGCGCCGGGAAAGCGGCAGGCCAGCCCGACCACGGCGATCAGGTCGCTGCCCGGCTCGTCCTCGTCGCCGGTCCCGGCGACGGCTCGCTGCGCGTCCGAAGTGGACTGTTCCAGGTAGCCGGCCTGTGCCGCGATCGTCGGGTGTTCCAGCAGGCCGAGCAGCGGGACGTCCACATCGAACTCCGCCGCCAGCCGCTGCTGGACCCGGCCCAGCAGCAGGGAATGCCCGCCGACGTCGAAGAACGCGTCGTCGGTGCCGATGCGGTCGTGCCCCAGCACCGCGCACCAGATCGTGTGCACCCGGCGCTCGGCCGGTGTCATCGGCTCGGCCGGGACCGGCGCGGGCGGGCGCGGATCCGGAAGCGCTTCCTCGTCGAGCTTCCCGGTGACGGTGAGCGGGAACGCCGGGACGGTGGTCACGGCGTTCGGCACCGCGTGGGCCGGCAGGGCTTCGGCCAGCGTGGTGCGCAACGCTCGCCCGTCCGGGCGACCGTCCGGCCCGGGGACGACGTAGGCGAGCAGTTCGCCGTCGCGGACGATCGCCCGCGCTTCGGCCACACCGGGCAGCTCACCCAGCCGGGCCTCGATCTCGGTCAGCTCGACCCGGAACCCGCGCACCTTCACCTGGCGGTCCAGCCGGCCGAGGCAGACGAGCGTGCCGTCCGGCCGCACCTGCCCGAGGTCTCCGGTGCGGTAGCTGCGGACGCCGTCGGCCGTGGTCCCGAAGGCCGGGCTCGGCTGGCCGAAGTAGCCGTCGACCAGGTACCGGCCGCTGACCTCGAGCTCACCGCCGTCGAGCACGGTCAGGGTGTACCCGGGCAGGGCGGCGCCGATCGGCAGCGGGCCGGTCGCGTCCGGGCCGACGTCGGCCGCGGTCAGCCGGTGCTGCGCGGCGAAGGTCACCTCGGTCGCGCCGTAACCGTTGACGTACACACAATCGGCCGCGAACCGGCCGCGGCGGACGTCGGCGTAGGTGGCCTGCTCACCACCCAGGAGGACGGTCCGCACCGAGGGCAGGTCACCGTCGAAGGCGTCCAGGAGGTGGCGGTAGACCGTCGGGGTCGAGTGGTAGACGGTGACCTCGTGCCGCGCGAGCTCACGCGCCGCGTGGGCCACGCCGTGCGCGCGGACGTCGACCGGCACGACGGTGGCGCCGGTCAGCAGCGCCGGGTACAGGTCGGGGATCGCCGCGTCGAAGCCGAAGGAGGCCAGCAGGCTGAGCCGGTCGGCGGCGGTGACGGCGAGGGTCGTGATCTGGTTGTCCACGACGTGCAGCAGATTGCGGTGGGTCTGGGCGACCGCCTTGGGCGGGCCGGTGGACCCGGAGGTGAACAGCACGTAGGCCGGCGCGTCGGGGTCCGGGTCGGGCACCGGCAGCGGCGCGGTGTCCGATCCGGACCGGACGACCCGCGCGGACCCGTTGCGGCACAAGGCTTCCGCGAGGTCGGCGTGCTCGGGATCGGCGAGCACGGCCGACACGCGCGCCGCCGTGACCTGGTGGGCGAGCCGGTCCCGCGGGAACGTCGGGTCCAGCGGGACGTAGGCGCACCCGGCGGACAGGGTCCCCAGGATCGCGGCGATCGTGGCGGTGCCGTGCCCGGTGAGCAGGCCGACGAACTCCCCCGGCCGGACCCCGGCGTCGAGTAGCCGGGCGGCGTGCCCGCCGGCCAGTCCGGCCAGCCGGGTGTAGCTCACCGCCGAGTCGTGCTCGAGCACCGCGATCCGCTCGGGCGAATGCCGGACGATTCCTGCAAAACGTCTGATGCAGCCGGCTCGCGTCATCGCTCGGCGTCGGCTCCCGAAGGCGAATGGGCGCGCGGAAACCACGGCGGTGAAGTCGGCTTCATCTCACTCCCCAGTGCGATTCATGACGAAGAATCACGCCAGGTTAAGGGTCACGAAGCCGAAGTGGGATACGTAATCCGCAGAGTTGCACCGAATGGCCCATCGATCCCGGGCCGGAGGTAGCAGTTTCCCACGTGATCCACACTCCCAACGCCCGCTGTCCCCCTCGGACGGCCACTGTGGACATTCGGGTGACTACCCCACGTAACGGGCACTCGAGATGACTCGGTCGGATATTCACCGACCACGGATCAGCGTTTTGTTTCGGCGGGACCATTCGCAAAATCGATTCAGCGCGCGCCGAATCCGCGCCATCCGGCGTGGAAGGCTTGGGGTCCGCGCTAACCGGCGTTGGCCAACAGGCCCGGTCCCGACGGCGAGCTCTCCAGCAGGCACGCGTGACACGGCATCCCGCGCACCCCGTCCAGGACCTCGGCCTCGCCCGGGTGGATCGCCTCGCCGCACAGGGCCGTCAGGTGCTCCGGCACCGGGCCCGACGGGACGGGGATCAGGTGACAGACTCGTCTGCTCTCGCCGACGACGCCTCGGCGTAGCCGCACCAGCGCGAGCATTCCACCGTTTTCACCCATAGCCGAAAGATAGGCCGAACGGCCGAGCCCGGCTTCGTGCTCCCGACCCAACGATCTTGGGCCGGGGTGGTCCGGGATACCAAACGTCAGGCCGCGGCCAGCACCGCCGCGCCCAGCCGGCGGCACAGGTTCAGCGCCAGCTCGACGTCCAGGCGGCCCTCCGCAAGCCCGCGCGGCAGCAGCTCCTGCGCCTTGCGGACGCGGTACTGCACGGAGTTCTTGTGCATCGTCAGCTCGGCCGCGGCCGCGGTGTAGCTGCCGCCGGTCGCCAGGAAGACGCGCAGGGTCTCGCGCAGCCGGGCGCAGTTCTCGTCGTCGGCGCCCAGCGGCCCGAGGGTGCTCGCGACCCACAGCCGGGCCGCGTTCAGGTCGCTCGTCATCAGGGCCACCGTGCCGACGTCCCGGAAGGTCAGCACGCGGTCGCAGTGCTCGCCGGCCGCGAGTGCCAGCGCGTGCACCCGGCGGGCCTGCTGGTGGGTGTCGCGGAAGCCGTCGACACCGGTGCCGGGGTCACCGACGGTCACGCGCACCCCGGGTTCGGCCTGCTCGAGCGCCGCGTCGAGGTGTTCACGGCGGACCGACGCGCCCGCGGCGAGCGGGAGCCACACCCACGCGCCGGCTTCGTCGCGGGGCACGAACAGCGGCCGGCCCTGCCCCTGGACGCGGTCGAGCACCGCGCCCGCCACCGACTCCAGCACCGACAGCGCGTCACCGGCGTGGCCCTCCGCCGCGTGCCAGACGATCATCCCCACGTGCGTGCCGCGCAGGCGGTAGCCGATCAGCGCCTCCGCCGCGTCGACGTCGACCGGCCCGCCGCCGTCCCCGAGCAGGTCCTGCACCTTCGCCGCCCGCGCGGCGCTCCGGTTGAGCAGCCACCGGTCGCGTTCGTCCTGGTAGACGCTCACGAGCTGGCGCACCACCCGCGTGATGAACTCGTAGGCGACCTTCAGCAGCCGGCGCATCATGGCCCCGAGCAGGGCCGCGTCGTCGACCAGCCGGGTGCACTCCTGGAACCCGAAGTCGAGCATCGCGGCCTGCCCGAGGTCGTACGCGCGGATCAGGTCGAACACCGGCGTGCCGCGCTGGGCCAGCCGCCGCGCGTACTCCATGGCGGCGGCCGGCGGCTCGACGGTCGCGGGGTCGATGCCGTGCCGGAAGATCTGCAGCGCGGTCTCGATGTTCTGGTAGACGCTCGCCGACAGCAGGCTCACCATGCGCTCGTCGTCGTTGACCAGCTGCGGCAGGTCGTTCGCGTAGAGCTGCACCAGCTCACCGGTCAGCTCGGCCGCCCGGTCCGCCAGTGTGGCGGCGATCTGCCGGATCCGCTCCGAGACGAGTTCTTCGTCCACCATGGAGCCACCCTAAGGGGTGATCGATTCACCGCGGCCGAGAAACTCGTCGATCAAGCCGAACGTTTCGGCCGGAGCCTGCAGGTGGGGCATGTGCCCGGCGCCCTCGACGACCTCGAACCGCGCGGCGGGGAACGCGGCCGCGTACTCCTTGCCGAACGCCGGCGGGACGACGACGTCGTCCGCGCCCCAGACCAGCAGCGCCGGAATCCGGACCCGGGCCAGCCGCCGCCGCAGCTTCGGGTCGGCGACCGCGGGGCCGGCGTAGGCCCGCAGCGCGGCCATGTCGTCGGCCGACGGGCCGGGCGCGCCGGGCGGCGGCGCCGGCATCCGCACCGGCTGCTCCTCGATCTCCGGGCCGATGCCGTCGAGCACGACCAGCGCGCCGAGGCGCCGCCCGCGGTCGCGAACGGCCATTTCGGACGCGACCCAGCCGCCGAAGGAGCTGCCGACCACGACGACGTCGGAGAGGTCTTCGTCGTCGAGGAGGTCGAGGTAGGTGACGGCGAGGTCGTCGACCCCGGTGAACCAGTCCGGACGCGGGGTGCCCGCCCAGCCCGGGTGGGTCGGGGCGAGCACGCGGGTGTCCGGTGCGAAGTGCTCGACGATCGGTTCGACGCCCCGCGGGCCGGCGCCGCCGTGCAGCGCCAGCACGGTCCGGGTGCCGCTTCCGGTGTCGACGAGGGAGATGTCCAGTCCGGGGTGGGGAGACAAGGTGCGAGTCATCGTGGTGCCTTTCAGTGGTGGGTGGCGTGGGCCAGCATCTGGTCGACCATCGCGGCGGGCGCGTCCGGCCGGAAGCAGGCTTCGAGGTTGTCCGCCGAGTCGCGGGCCGCTTCTTCCGCCCGCGGGAACAGCGCGTTTTCGTAGGCCGAGAGAGCGCTTTCGACGTTGTCGTGCCCGGCCAGCGCGAGGGCCAGCTCGGTGGCGTCGAGCATCGCGAGGTTCGCGCCTTCGCCGGCGAACGGCGACATCACGTGCGCGGCGTCGCCGAGCAGCGTCACGCCCGGCACCCGGTCCCAGCGGTGGCCGACCGGCAGGGCGTGGATCGGGCGCGGGACCAGGCCGTCGTCACTGTCCACGATGAGCGCCCGCAGTCCGGCCTCGAAGTCGGCGAAGAGCTCGAGCAGCCGGGCGCGGTCGGCCAGGCCGGTCACCGCGGCGGGGTCCTCGGTCTTCACGGCGGCGTACACGCGGATCCGGCCGCCGCCGTTGCGCTGGGCGATCAGGCCCTTCCCGCCGGCCAGCGCGAACATCGAGCCCGAGCCGACGAGCGCCGCCGCGGCCGGGTGCCGGGTGTCCACATCGGACAGATGAGCCTCGACGAAGGAGAGCCCGGAGTAGACCGGCGCCGCGTCGGACAGCAGCGGCCGGACCTTCGACCACGCGCCGTCCGCGCCGACGACCAGGCCGGACTCGACGACTTCGCCGGTGTCCAGGGTGATCGAGCCGGGCGCCACCGCGGTCACCTTGGTGCCCCAGCGGACGACGCCGGGTGGCAGCGACTCGACGAGGATCCGTTTGAGCTCCCCGCGGTCCACCTCCGGCCGGGTGCCCCCGCTCTCTTCGGCGGTCTCCTCGAACCGGACGACACCGTGCCGGTCGAGGATCCGCAGCGCCTCGCCCTCTTCCCGGGCGACCGCGCGGAACTCTTCGGTCAGGCCGGCTTCGGCCAGCGCGCGCAGGCCGAACTCTTCGTGCAGGTCGAGCGTGCCACCCTGGTCGCGGGCGGTCGGGGACGCGTCGAGCTCGTAGACGGTCGCCGTGATCCCGCGGGTGTGCAGGACGCGGGCGAGGGTGAGACCACCCAGGCCGCCGCCGACGATGGTGACGGAAGACATCAGGACTCCTCGGGTTCGGGACGCGGCGTGGCGAAGGCGCCGTTGAGCAGCGCGTCGAACGCCCACCGCGAGCGGGCGGGGCCGGGGCCGGACACCAGGTCGGCGGCCAGCGCGGCGATGTGCGGATGGGTCGCCGGGGACGCGGTGGTCAGCGAGCCGACCATGTCCTCGTGCTCGCGGTCGGCGCCCGGCTTCTCCCGGCGGCCGCCGTTCTCGGCGGCGGTCGCGGTGGCCGTCAGCAGCAGGACGTCGACCGCCCAGGCGGCCTGCCCCGGCGCCATGCCGCCTTCGTCGAGCAGGGCGAGCACCGCTTCGACGAGGGTCAGGTAGTGCGGCCCGCTGAGCCGGGTGACGAGTGCGACGCGGGCCAGGCTCGGATGCGCGAACAGCACCGACCGGTAGGAGTCCAGCACGGCCCACAGCCGTTCGCGCCAGTCCCCCGCGCCGCCGAGGTCGACCTCGGCGAGCAGCTCGTCGAGCACCGCGGCGTGCAGTTCTTCGGTGTCCTTGACGTAGACGTAGAGCGACGCGGCCCCGGTGTCGAGCTCCTTGGCGAGCCGGCGCATGGTCACGCGCTCGACGCCTTCGGCCCGCATCAGGGCGACGGCGGTCGTCACGATGCCTTCGCGTGTCAACGCCGGTTTCGCCGGGCGCTCCCGGCGGTTGTAGGTGCTTTCCGGAGCCATGTCTCCACTGTAACGAGCATGTTCGTCACGAGCACGTTCGGAACGAACATGTTCGTATGAGTCAGGTCACAGGCCGGGTTCCTTCTCTGGTGGCTCAGGGTCCGATCGAGTGCGGCCGGCGGCGTTCCGGCAGGGCCAGGACCGCCCAGACGACCTTGCCGCCCGTCCAGCGGGTGCTGCTCCCCCACGCCCGGGCGGTCTGGGCGACGATCCGCAGCCCCAGCCCGGGCTCCAGGATGTCCAGCCGCTCGACCAGGACGGCCGGGCGCGGTCGTCGTCACTGACGGCGATGATCAGCAGGTCCTGGCGGAGCTCGAGCCGCAGCCGCGGTTCGGACGACGTGTGCCGGGACGCGTTGTCGGCGAGCTCGGCCGCGATGAGCGTCCCGTCGTATTCGACGGCGGGCACGCCCCATTCGCGAGCCTGGTCGCACACGAAGGCCCGGGCCTGCGCGATGCCGGGTTCGCCGCGGGCCAGCGTCCGCTCGGCCCGCCGGCGGATCCGGTCCGGCAGCGCCGCTTCGGCGGCTTCGACGTCCGCGTGCACAGGCACGAACCGGCCCACGCCGTAGTTGGCGAACGCGCGCAGGTGCCCGGCCTGCCGGGTGACCAGCACCATGGGGATGCCCGGCCACTCCTCGAGCCGCCGGGCGACGAACGGGAACACGGCGGGCGGACGGCCGCCCAGCTCCAGCCCGTCGATGTCGGCGACGAGCCCGGGCGGGGCGTCGGCGCCGATCTTCAGGAGACCGTCGCGCAGGAAGGGGTACCCGGTGAGGTCGAGCTTCCCGGTGATCGTCACCAGCGCGCTCGAGGCCCGGGTCCGCAGCCGAAGCTCGATGCCGTCAGCCACGAAGACCGGCTGGGTGGCGCCGTTGTTGCACGCGGCCCACGCTAGCCGTCCGGGACGCGGGCGTACAGGCCGGTGGCACACCCGTTCCCGGTCCACGGGCGGCCGATACCGCCGAACGCTTACCGGTCGCGCACCCGGGCGAAAAGAATCGGAAACATCGCCGAAACCCGGACCAGTTCCCTAACTGGTCTGGACCACAATTTCCAGGATCACCCGTCCGGCGGTTTCTCGTTGCCCCGCAATGGAGAGTTCCCACTGGGCGGGCATCGGCGGAACACTTGCTTCACCTCGGGCAATTACTGGGGAATTTCCCGAAACGACTTTCGAAGGGGTGTGGTGACGCCGGGCGGGCGGTATATCTGAAACGACCCGATCCGCAGTGGCCGGCCGGACTCCCCCGGCCGGTTCGACGCCGCCCGCCCCCCGTCACCGGAGGCACCATGCACCGCCTGGACCCCGCCCGTGAACACGTCATCGGGCTCTACCGCATCGTCATCGGCTTCCTGTTCGCCTGCCACGGCTTGAAAACGCTCTTCGGCCTGTTCGGCGCGAAGGCGGCCGCCGCGGTCGGCGTGTGGCCCGGCTGGTGGGCCGCGGTCATCCAGCTCGTCTGCGGCGCCCTGGTCTGCGTCGGCCTCGGCACCCGGTACGCCGCCGTGCTCGGCTCCGGCTCGATGGCCTTTGCCTACTTCACCGCCCACCTGCCGGACGGGCTGCTGCCGATCCAGAACGGCGGCGAAGCGGCGACCCTCTTCTGCTGGGCCCTGCTGGTCGTCGCGTTTGTCGGCCCCGGCCGCTTCGCGCTCAGCAATCTTCCCGCCCTGCAACGGAGTTCGCAGCGGACAGGAACCCGCGTCACCGCTTAAGGACGGGAGATCCCGACGCCACTGCGCGCGTCGGGCCCGTACTTCGCCAGCTCCCCCGCGAGGTCGAGCCGGCCGATGCCGCCGCCCTTGGCGCGGTCCTCCTCGGTCAGCAGCTCGCGGGGGATGATCCAGACGACCTCGAACTCGAGCCCGCTGGGATCCTTGGCGTACAACGACTTCGTGGTGCCGTGGTCGGACGAGCCGACGAGCGCGCCGGCCGCTTCGAGCCGGCCGGCGATCCGCTCGAGGTCGCCGAGGGTGTCGACCTCCCACGCGAGGTGGTAGAGCCCCACCGACGTCCGCCCGGCGCCCGAGTCCGCGGCCTCCGAGCCGAGTTCGAAGAGGCCGAGGTCGTGGTCGTTGGTCGAGCCGGGCGCGCGCAGGAAGGCCGCGCCGCGGTGCGCGTCACCACCGTCGATGTAGTCGAAGCCCAGCAGGTCGCGGTAGAACGCGACACTCTCGGCCAGGTTCCGGACGTACAGCACGGCGTGGTTCAGGCGGAAGATCGACATCGGCTCCAGTGCCCAATCGATTGAAGTTTCAACTTCCAGGCTAGGCGCGGGACCCGAGCCGGTCAACCCACTCTCAGTGGGTCCGCCGACCGTCCGGGCGACAAACCTTCGACACCGCATCGAGGCCTGGTCCGGCGGCCCGCCGGTTCGTAGGGTGGGGAAGCCGCAGGACGTCGTGTCAGCCGTCCCGCGGGCGGTGGCCCCCGGATCCGACCTTTCCCCGAAGCCAAGTCCGGGGTGCCATCGCACTCATTTACATACATACGGCATGTATGTAACCTGACGGGCATGACGCCACGCAGCGAATCCCTCGGTCCGGAACACCGCGTCCGGCTGCCCGCCGGCGAGGTGCGGTACTTCGAGCGGGGCGCCGGCGCCCCGGTCGTGTTCGTCCACGGCGTGCTGACGAACGCCGAGCTGTGGCGGAAGGTCGTGCCCGACGTCGCCGCGGCCGGGTTCCGGTGCCTGGCGCCCGACCTGCCGCTCGGGGCGCACGACCTCCCGATGCGCGCGGACGCCGACCTCTCCGTGCCCGGCAACGCCGACCTGATCGCGGACTTCCTCGACGCGCTCGACCTGCGTGACGTCACGCTCGTCGCGAACGACACCGGCGGCGCGCTGACGCAGGTGCTGCTCAGCCGCCGGCCGGAGCGGGTCGGGCGGGTCGTGCTCACGCCGTCCGACTGCTTCGAGTACTTCTTCCCGCCGATCTTCAAAGCGCTGCCGCCGATCGCCCGGATCCCCGGCTCGATGGCGGTCCTCGGCCAGCTGCTGCGGATCCGCGCGCTCCACCCGCTGCCGCTGCTGTTCGGCTGGGTGGTGAAGCGGCCGCTGCCCGACGCCGTCGCGCAGGCTTATCTGTCCCCGTTGCGGAAGTCGGCCGGCGTGCGCCGCGACCTGCGCAAGCTCCTGCGGGACGTGCACCCGCGCCACACCCTTGCCGCCGCCGAAGCCCTGCGCACGTTCGACCGGCCGGTGCTGCTGGCCTGGGCGGCCGAGGACAAGCTGTTCCCGATCCGGCTGGCCCACCGGCTCGCCGCGCTGCTGCCGGACGCGAAGCTCGTCGAAGTCGCCGACGCCTACACGTTCCTGTCCGAGGACCAGCCCACCGTGCTGGCCCGCCACGTCGTCGAGTTCGCGGGTGTCATGGCAGATTAGGCGGGTGCGACGTACCCAGCAGGACCGTTCCTCCGGCACCAAGGCCGCCCTGGTCGCCGCCGCGCGCGAGCTGTTCGCCGCCCGCGGTTACCAGGCCGTCCCGGCCGACGAGATCACCCGCAAGGCCGGGGTCACCCGCGGCGCGCTGTACCACCACTACGCCGACAAGCAGGGCTTGTTCCGCGCCGTCGTCGAGGAGCTGGAACGCGAGCTGACCGAAGAGGTCGAGGTCGCGTTCGCCCAAGGACCGGACCCGCTGACCGGGATGACCCTCGGCCTGGGTGTGTTCCTCGACGCCTGCCTGCGTGACGAGGTCCAGCGCATCTCGCTGACCGACGCGCCCGCCGTGCTGGGCTGGGACGTGTGGCGCGAAATCGAGGCGGAGTACGGCCTCGGCCTCATCACCGGTGTCCTGGAGCAGGCCAAGGCGGACGGGCTGATCGTCGAGACGCCCGTCCGGACCCTGGCCCAGCTCGTGCTCAGCGCGGTGATGGAGGCGGCCAGGATGATCGCGTCGGCCGACGACCCCGCACGCACGCGCGCCGAGGTCCAGCAGGTGCTGGCCGGCTGGTTCGCGAGCCTGCTGCGGGCCTAGCGCGTCCGGTACGTGCTGAGCACTGCCGGGCCCACCTGGGTGCTCGACACCAGCCGCAGGTCGGCGGACGCCGAGCCGTCGAACAGCCGCCGTCCCGACCCTGCCACGCTCGGGAAGACGAGCAGGCGGTACTCGTCGACCAGGCCGCGGCGGGCCAGCAGCTGCGCGATCCCGACCGACCCGATGACGATCAGGTCGCGCTCCCCGCGCGTCACCTCGTCGACGAGTTCTCCTTGCAGCAGTGAGGAGTTCTGCCAGGCGCCGACGTCGGTCAGCGTGCGGGAGGCCACCAGCTTCGGGATCGAGTTCATCCGCTGCGAGAACTCGTCCGTGCGCTCCGGCCAGAGCTTCGAGAACAGCTCCCACGTGGTCCGGCCGAGCAGCAGCGTCCCGGTTTCGAGCAGCGGGCCCAGCCGGAACTTGTCCCCGGCGACGGCCTCGCGGCCGTGCCGGAACGCCCAGCCGCCGGTGGCCGTGCCGCCGAAGCCGTCGGGGTCCTCCACAACGCCGTCCACGGTAACGAACTCGACGACGGTCACGCTCATGACAACTCCCGGTGGTCGTGGCGCGCCCTCCTGGCGCGGCCTCACCGGTACCTACTCGGGTCGGCTCCCGGATTCATCGCTCAGCTGCGCGGGAGTGGTGCCGTCGGCGACGTCGACCGTGTCGAACCAGCCGCACGCGGGCTCGCCGGGCGGCCGGTCGAACCGCGTGACGTACGGCTTGACGTCGAGGATCGGGGTGCCGTCGAGCAGGTCGACCCCGGCGAACCGGATCGTGGCGCCGCGGACGTCGAGGATCCGGACCAGGCTGAGCCCGATCGGGTTCGGCCGCCGCGGGCCGCGGGTGGCGAAGATGCCCATCCGGCGGCCTTCGCGGCGGAGCAGGAACGGGACCTGGGTCAGCGCGCCGGCCGGGCGGTCGGGCCGGTCCAGCAGGCTGACCAGCCAGGCGTAGTCGAACCCGGCCAGGCCGGCCAGGCCTTCGGCGAACCGCTCGTCGAGCTCGACCGTGCCTTCCTCGGCACGGTTGGCGCCCGCCTGGACGGGGGTGTGCTCGAGGTCCGTGCGGGCGGTGCGCACGACACCGATCGGGATCATCGGCCCAGCTTAGGATCCCCGACCGGTGCCGTGCGCGGCCGTCACGCCGTGACGAGCGAGAGGCCGTAGGTCTGCAGGATCTCGTTCACCGGCTGGAACCACGTCTCGCCGCCGGAGCTGCAGTTGCCCCAGCCACCGGAGGTCACGCCCTGGGCCTGGTCACCGGTGATGAAGGAGCCGCCGGAGTCGCCGGGTTCGGCGCAGACGTTGGTCCGGGTCACCTGGTAGACCGCGCCCTGGGAGTAGTTGACGGTCTCGTTCAGCCCTTCCACGACGCCGCAGTGCCAGTGCGTCGTGGAGCCCGAGCGGCACACCGACGTGCCGGCCGGCGCGACCCAGGAGCCGCGCACGAGCGCGTCGCTGACCGTGCCCCAGCCGAGCACGACCGGGGCGGTCCACCAGCCGTTGCCGATGCGGATGAACGAGTAGTCGTTGCCGGGGAAAGAAGAACCGGCGAAGGTGCCCATCGCCGAGCCGTCCCAGCCGACGACCGAGCTGCCGGCGCCGCCGCAGTGGCCGGCGCTGACGAACCCGCCCTGCACGGAGAACCCGATCGAGCAGCGTGTGTTGCCGTTGATGTAGTACGGGTCGCCACCGACGGTGCCGGCCGAGAACGGCTCGGCCGCCGGCGCGGTCGCCACGGTGACCGGGCCCGCCGCGCGGGCTTTCGTGAGGAATGCGTCGACGTCGGCGCCGTGCGCGCCCGGGCGCAGCGTCACGACGACGCTGCCGGCGCGCGGGTCGGCGCGCCAGCCGCTGACGGCCGCGGGCGCGGGTGACGCCTTCGCGGAAGCGTCGATGGCGGCCTTGGCCGCGTCCAGCTTCGCCGCACTGGTCCGGGCGGTGGTGGGTTCGGCGCCGGCCTGCCGGACGGCGGCGGCCGCGGCCGGGTCGGTCACGCCCACCACGAGCTTGCCGAGGGCGGGGTCGAACCACGCGCCGCCGAACGCCGCGCCGGCCGCGCGCTGGGCGGCCGGCAGCACCCGTGAGGCGGTCGCCTCCTGGCCGAGCCGGGCTTCGGCCTGGGCGGTGGTCAGGCCGAAATCCCGCTGCATGGCGGCGATCAGCCCGGGCGAGGCGACCGCGGGGCTGAGGGACGCCGAGGCGAGCGACACCGTGAGGACGGCGGCGCCACCGAGGGCGAGGGCGATTCTTCGACGCATGGGAACTCCTCCAAGGCCGGGGGAAAGAAACACACCGTTCGCCGAGTGTGCGGCGGGGCGGGTGGATGGTCCAGATTTGTCCGGTCTTCTGTCCGCTATTCGCGGAGGCGAACAACTGTCCATTGCGGACTCAAGACGTGCATGCGTTGCACCACAACGGGTTCCGCGCACAGCGAAGAGCCACGACCGAGTCCCGCTCGGGCGCGCCGGAGGTGCCGATCCTTCCTTACAACGTTGTAAAAAGGTCTGGACCAAGTAGAGCACACGGTCGTCGGCCACGGCCCGAACCGGAGTCTGCGGGGCAGCAGACGTGCATGACCGTCCCCTCCCCCGCGAGCACGGGGCGTTGACAGCCGCCGACCCGCTGGGCCAAGATCCTATTTCCTATAGGATTCTGCGAGCAGGGGGAACGGTGGCTGTCGTCACGCGGGCCGAGGTCTTTCTCGTCGACGTCGAGGTCGAGCAGGCGCGGACCGACGCCGTGCAGGCGTTCGTGTCCCAGGAGACCGTGTTCGTGGAGCTGACCACGGCCGACGGCGGCAGCGGGCTCGGCTACTCCTACACGATCGGCACCGGCGGCAGCTCCGTCGTCGCCCTGCTGCGCGACCACCTGCTCCCCCGGCTCGTCGGCCGGGACTCCCGGCTGGTCGAGGCGATCTGGCGGGACCTGTTCGCCGCCACCCGCGCGACGACCGTCGGCGCGATCACCTCACTCGCGCTGGCCGCCGTCGACACCGCGCTGTGGGACCTCAAGTGCCGCCGCGCCGGCGAACCGCTGTGGCGCGTCGCCGGCGGGTTCCGGCCGCGGGTTCCGTTGTACGACACCGAAGGCGGCTGGCTGCACCTGAGCACCGAGGAGCTCGTCGCGGGCGCGAAGGCCGCCGCGGCCACCGGGTGGGGCGGGGTGAAGGTGAAGATCGGCAAGCCCGACGCGAGCGAGGACCTCGAGCGGCTCACCGCGGTCCGGGAGGCCGTCGGGCCGCGGTTCGACCTGATGGTGGACGCGAACCAGTCGATGACGGCCGCCGAGGCCGTCCGCCGGGCCGCCGCGTTCGCCCCGCTCGACCTGTTCTGGCTGGAGGAGCCGCTTCCCGCCGACGACGTGGCCGGGCACGCCCGGCTCGCCGCGTCGACCCTGGTCCCGATCGCCGTGGGTGAGTCGCTGTACTCGATCGGGCAGTTCCACGACTACCTGCACCGCGGGGCCGCGGCGATCGTGCAGCCCGACGTCGCCCGGATCGGCGGCATCACGCCGTGGCTTAAGGTCGCCCACCTCGCCGAAGCGGCCAACGTCGACGTCTGCCCGCACTTCCTGATGGAACTGCACGTGAGCCTCGCCGCGGCGATCCCGAACGGGCGCTACGTCGAGCACATCCCACAGCTGCGGGCCATCACCCGGACCGAAATGGCGGTCGAAAACGGGCACGCGGTGCCCCCGGAAACACCCGGGCTCGGAATCGACTGGGACCGCGACGCGATGGACGACCGCCGCACGGTTTGACCCCCTGCGCGGACGCAGGCAGCGCCCGGCCACCCCTTTCCGAGTGGCCGGACGGTGCCGCGGAAATCAGATCTCGTCGACGTGGTAAGTGACCACCCGGGCCGGGACCAGCAGCGCGCCGGTGCATTCCGCGACCGCCGGACCGAATCCGTAGGGCACGAAATCGCCGGCCACGAACCAGAAGGCGTTGCCGTTGGCGCACTGCGCGATCACCCGGTAGCCGTACCCCTCACCGGGGAAACAACTGACCGAAACGCCCTGTCCGAACAGGATCCCGTAGCGCTCGCCAAAGCAGCCGGGTGGCGCGAAATCGCCGCCGGCCGCCGCCGCGGGCACGACCGAAAGTCCCAGCAGCGAAAACACAGCGAGCCCGAGAACCGCCAATTTCCTTCGCATGACCACTCCTCAGCGCGGAGAAACCCGACACAAAGGAGCATAGGAGCGCCGAAGAATTACCGGCAATTCATCGGGCCAGTGAACAACCACGCAGCGGAAAGTCACCACGCTGCTCCATCCGGGCTAGCCCGCGACCCTGGACGGATGGCGAAGGGTGAAGCGGTTCCCCGGAGGCTCACGCAAACCCCGGTAACGGGGCAGCGCGGGGCGGCCTACTCCGGTCGCACCTCGCCTCGACCGCGACTGCGGCGGGGGGGGGGGGGGGGGGGGGGGGGGGGGGGGGGGGGGGGGGGGGGGGGGGGGGGGGGGGGGGGGGGGGGGGGGGGGGGGGGGGGGGGGG
>NZ_JBVJON010000011.1:0-175280 GCF_055583145.1 Amycolatopsis sp. NPDC104819
CCCCGCAAGACGCTCGGCTGGGACACCCCAGCTGAGCGACTCAACCAGCTACTGTCCACGCAGGAGCCTGTTGCGACGACCGCTTGAATCCACCCGGTTAGAACCGCCCTAAACACTCACGACAAGCCGCGGCAGATCACCCAACTTGAGCGCACACACAAAACCGGGCCGGGGATCGCTCCCCGGCCCGGTTTCGTGTGTACGGTCAGGCGGCGACCGCCTGGAAGGTGCGCGAGTTCCACCGCACCGCCAGCGCCGCGAGTGTGATGATCACCGCCGCGCCCAGGAGCGTGGGCACCAGCGGCAACGTCTCGCGGAAGCTCGCCCGGCTGATGTCCACCACGTACGCCAGCGGGTTGAACCGCGACAGCACGTACAGCCACATCGGCGCGCGGTCCGGCGTGATCGGCAGCAGGATCCCCGACAGCAGCGTCAGCGGAAGGATGACGATGTTCACGATCGACGTGAACGTGTCCTCCTTCCGCAGCTTCAGCACGATCGCGTCCGCGCAGCAGGCGATCGTCAACGCCGTCAGGGCCGTGATCAGCAGGACCAGGACCACCCCCACCACGCTCAGCGCCACGCCGAACACCAGGCTCGCCAGCAGCAGGATGATCACCCCCTGCACCAGCGACAGCGTCACCGACGGCAGCGCCTGCCCGAGGCTCAGCGCGGTGCGGCTCACCGGCGTCACCCGCAGCCGGTCGACCGCGCCCGCGCGGATGCCCGCCAGGAGCACGAACCCGCAGTAGACGCCGTTGGTCGCCGCGATCTGGATGATCAGGGCCGGGGTCAGGTCGACCCAGGACGTCTCGGCCGGCGTGCCCGGCGTCTTGCTCACCAGCACCGCCAGCAGCGGCCCGCACAGCACCAGGTACAGCACCGGCTGGATCATGCCCAGCACCAGGTACGGCTTGTTCCGCAGGGTCACCGCGAGCTCGCTGCGGTAGACCAGGATCGCGTCACGCAGCATCGGCCGCTCCTTCGCGCAGGCCCCGGCCGGTCAGGGCGAAGAACACGTCGTCGAGGGTGGGACGTCGCACGCGCAGCGCCACCAGCGGGATGTCCTGCTGGTCGAGGGCCCGCACCAGCGGTGACAGGACCTCCTCGCTGTGCGCGACCTGGAACCGCAGCGTCTCTTCCTCGCGCCGCAGGCCACGCACGCCCGGCAGCCCGGCCAGCAGCAGTTCCGCGTGGTCCGCGCGCTCGGGCGGCACCGTCACCTCGACGCCGTCGCCGAGCAGGCGGGACTTCAGCGCTTCGGGGGTGTCCTCGGCGACGATCACGCCGTCGTCGATGACCTGGATGCGGTCGGCCAGCGCGTCCGCCTCGTCGAGGTAGTGGGTGGAGAGGAACACCGTCACGCCCTGCTCGTCGCGCAGCCGCCGGATGTGGCTCCACAGGTGGGCGCGGCTCTGCGGGTCCAGCCCGGTGGTCGGCTCGTCGAGGAACAGCACCACCGGCAGGTGCACCATGCCCAGCGCCAGGTCCAGCCGCCGCCGCTGGCCGCCCGAGAGCGACGCGGTCAGCCGCTCCTCCAGGCCGTCGAGGCCGAGCTGGCCCGAAATCTCCCGGACGCGCTCGGTGGCGTCGGCCTTGTTCAGCCCGTACAGCCGGGCCTGCAGCATCAGCTCTTCACGGACCTTGCGCTCGTCGAGCGTGCCGCCGCCCTGGGCGACGTACCCGAGGTGCCGGCGCACCCGCGCCTGCTCGGTGCGCAGGTCGGCGCCGGCGATCCGGGCCTGCCCGGCGGTCGGGCGCAGCAGGGTCGTGAGCATCCGCATGGTCGTGGTCTTGCCGGCGCCGTTCGGGCCGAGGAACGCCACGATCTCCCCGGGTTCGACCCGCAGGTCGACGCCGCGGACGGCGGCGACCTCACGGCCGTCGGAGACGAAGGTGCGGGCCAGGCCCGCCGCCTCGATCACCGGGCCGACCGGGCCGGCTCGGCCGCGGCGTCCTCGTCGGCGACCAGTGCCAGCAGTGCGTCGACGGCGCCGTCGCGGCCGCGTCCCGGCTCGTGCTGCAGCCGGCCCATCTCTCGCGCGCGGGTGGTGAAGGACGGGTTCTCGAGCACCTCGGTCAGCTTCGCGGTGACGTCGTCGGTGTCGATGCCGTGTGAGGACTCGACGATCAGGCCGACGCCGGTGTCGCGGGCGCGCACCGCCTGGTCGTAGCCGTCGACGAAGAGCGGGCGCAGCAGCAGCGGCTTGCCGAAGTACAGGCTTTCGATGTACCCGTTGCCGCCACCGTGGGTGAAGTGCGCGCGCACGTGCGGGTGGGCGAGGACGTCGAGCTGCGAGGGCAGCCACTGCTCGGCCCGCAGGTTCGACGGCAGTTCCGGGGCCGGCGGCAGCAGGTGCCACGACTCCTTCGGCAGCCGCCAGAGCACGGCGTGCTTGCCTTCGAGCCGCCGCGCGACCTCGACGAGCCCCTTCACCTCGTCGCCGGTCAGCCGCACGACCGTGCCGAAACCGATGTACACGACCGATTCGTGCCGGTCGAGCCAGCCCTTGACGTCCTGTTCGTCCGGCAGCTCGGGCAGCGGCGGCACGATCGCGCCGAGCATCCGGAAGTTCGCCGGGATGTCCACCGGGTACTCCAGCTCGGCGAGCGAGTAGACGAGCACGAGCGCCGCGTCGTCGATCCGCGCGGTGTACTTCGCGGCCTGCCGGGAGACGCCGAGCTCCTTGTTGGACTTGACGTACTCGACAACCTTCTTGCGCAGCAAGGAGTCGGCGACGAACAGCGTCTTGCGGCGGAACCCGAACAGCGCGTTGGCCCGGCGCTGCTTCGGCGTCATCTCCAGCGGCAGCCCCGAGTGCGGGACGGGAAACCCCTTGGGCAGCTTGGTCAGGTGGTTGCTCACCGAGAACGGCACGCTCACCACGTGCGGGATCCGCAGGGTCACGGCCAGCTCGAACCCGGCGTGCAGCAGCGAGTCGACCACCATCGCGGCCGGCTCGACCTCGCGCACGACCTCGGTGAGCGCGCGGTAGGCCTGGTCGCGGAAGCGGGTGTCGAAGGTGTGCCGCATCAGCGCCTTGTGCGCCTTCCAGCGGGACTTCTGGGTGACGGCGTGGTAGGTCTCGTCGTCCCACGAGCCGGAGGACAGCTCGGGGATCGGCGCGCCGAGCGACCGGAACCGCACCGGGGTGCCGGTGCCGTCGGCGCCGATCGCCTCGACCTCGGCGCGGCGGTTGTCGAAGGTGGCGAAGTAGAGGTCGGGCACGCCCCGCCGGGACAGCTCCGCCGCGAGGACCAGCAGGGAGTTGACCAGCCCGCTGTCCGGTGAGCTGACGAACAGGATCGGACGCCGTTGTCGGCTCATGGGGAAGCACCTTTCCTCGGGCGGGGAGCACACGGCCGTCGCGACCGTAACGCCGGCCTTTCCGTGAATCACCTACATTCCGCGACCCCGCCGGCGCCGAAATCTAAGGGTTTAAGGGAGGTGGACGCGGTTGACTCACGCGATGCGGAACCCGGACCGCGGTGCCGCGAGCCCTCACCGGACGACCCCCGAGAGGCGAGGATGGCCAGCGAGAGCCAGCTGCGTGACTACCTCAAGCGCGTCACCGCCGACCTGCACCGGTCGCGCCGGCGCGTGCGGGAGATGGAGGACGCGGCCGCGGAGCCGGTCGCGATCGTCGGCATCGGCTGCCGCTTCCCCGGCGGGGTCGCCACCCCCGAGCAGCTGTGGGACGTGCTCGCGGCGGGCACCGACACGATCGGCCCGCTGCCGGCCGACCGCGGCTGGTCGGCGTTGCTGGCCGGGGTGGACCGCAGCACGATCAGCCTGGGTGACGTCGGCGCGTGGCGCGGCGGGTTCGTCGAGGCGGCGGACCGGTTCGACGCCGGGTTCTTCCGCGTCTCCCCGCGGGAGGCCCTCGCGATGGACCCGCAGCAGCGGCTGCTGCTCGAAGTCACCTGGGAAGCCCTCGAACGCGCCCGGATCGTGCCGGCGAGCCTGCGCGGCAGCCGCACCGGCGTGTTCGTCGGCACCAACGGCCAGAGCTACGGCAAGCTGCTCGCCGCGTCCGGTGAGACCGTCGAAGGGCACGCCGGCACCGGAACGACCGCGGCCGTGCTCTCCGGCCGCGTCGCCTACTCCTTCGGGTTCGAAGGCCCTTCGGTCACGGTCGACACGGCGTGTTCGTCCTCTTTGGTCGCCGCGCACTGGGCCACCCAGGCGCTGCGCACCGGTGAGTGTTCGCTGGCGCTCGCCGGTGGGGTCACGGTGATGGCGACGCCCGAGGCGTTCGCCGAGTTCAGCAAGCAGGGCGGGCTCGCGCCGGACGGCCGCTGCAAAGCGTTCGGCGAGGGTGCGGACGGTGTCGGCTGGGCCGAGGGCGCCGGGATCCTGGTTCTGGAACGGCTGTCCGACGCGCGGCGGCTCGGCCACCCGGTGCTCGCCGTGCTGCGGGGCACCGCCGTCAACTCCGACGGCGCCAGCAGCGGCCTGACCGTCCCCAACGGACCGTCGCAGCAGCGGGTGATCCGTGCGGCGCTGGCCGCGTCCGGACTGTCCACATCGGACATCGACGTCGTCGAAGCGCACGGCACCGGCACGAAGCTGGGTGACCCGATCGAGGCCCAGGCGCTGCTGGCCACCTACGGTCGTGACCGCGAGCACGAGCTGCTGATCGGCTCGGTCAAGTCGAACTTCGGGCACACCCAGGCCGCGGCCGGGGTCGCCGGGATCATCAAGGCCGTCCTGGCGATCAACCACGGCGAAGTGCCGCGCACCCTCCACGCCGAGCAGCTCTCGTCCGAAGTGGACTGGAGCGCGGGCGCGGTCCGGCCGGTGACCGAGCCGGCGCCGTGGCCGGAGACCGGACGGCCGCGTCGCGCCGCCGTGTCGTCCTTCGGGGTCAGCGGCACCAACGCCCACACGATCATCGAGCAGGCGCCGGAGCCCGAGCCGGTCGAACGCGGTCCGCGGGCCGGCGGGCCGGTGCCGTGGTTCGTCTCCGCGCGCTCGGAACCCGCGCTGCGCGCCCAGGCCGCCGCGCTGCTGGCCGCCACCACCGAGGACACCGACGCGGCCGACGTCGCCTTGTCGACCGCGGTGACCCGCACGGCCTTCGAACACCGCCTCGCCGTGACCGGCCCGGACACCGCGTCCCTGCGCGAAGGGTTGCGCTCCTGGCTCGACCAGGGGACCGCGGCGAACGTGACGACCGGGACCGCGTCACGCGGCGAAACCGCCTTCCTCTTCTCGGGCCAGGGCGCGCAGCGGATCGGGATGGGCGCCCGGCTCGCCGAGGTGTACCCGGTCTTCGCCGAGACGTTCGCCGAGCTCTCCGCACGCCTCGGCGTGGTCACCGACGACCGGCTCGACCGGACGGAGCACGCGCAGCCCGCGCTGTTCGCCTACGAAGTCGCGCTGTACCGGCTGCTCGAGTCGTGGGGTGTGCGCCCGGCGTTCCTGGCCGGGCACTCGGTCGGGGAGATCGCGGCCGCGCACGTCGCCGGGGTGCTGTCCCTGGACGACGCCTGCACGCTGGTTTCCGCCCGCGCCCGCCTGATGGGCGAGCTGCCCGAAGGCGGCGCGATGATCGCCGTGCGAGCGTCCGAAGAGGACGTTCGTGCCGTCGCCGTCGACGTCGACCTCGCCGCGGTGAACGGCCCGGAGTCGGTGGTGCTGTCCGGCCCCGAAGCCGCTGTCACCGCGCTTGCCGCCCGGTTCCCCGAAGCCCGGCGGCTCAAGGTGTCCCACGCGTTCCACTCGCGCCTGATGGACCCGATGCTCGACGGCTTCCGCGCCGTGGTCGCGAAGCTCTCGTTCGCCGAGCCGGAGATCCCGGTGGTCGCCGGCGGTGACGTCACCGACCCGGAGTACTGGGTCCGGCAGGTCCGCGACACCGTCCGCTTCGTCGACGCGGTCACCCGCCTCACCGGCTCCGGCGTGACGCGGTGCGTCGAGCTGGGCCCGGCGGCCGTCCTTTCCGGACTCGTCGACGGCGCGATCCCCTTGGCGCGCAAGGACCACGACGAAGCCACCGCCTTGATCGCCGGGCTGGCCGCGCTGCACGTCGCGGGCGGCGCCGCCGACTGGCCGGCCGTCCTCCCCGGCGCCCGCCCGGCCGGCCTGCCCACCTACGCCTTCCAACGCGAGCGCTACTGGCCGACGCTCACCCCGCGCACCGGCGACGCGGCCGGGCTCGGCCTCACCCCGGTGCGCCACCCGCTGCTCGGCGCCTCCCTCGACGTCGCCGCGAGCACCGAAACCGTGCTCACCGGCACCGTCTCACCGGCCACCCAGCCCTGGCTCGCCGGCCGGACCTCGTTCCCCGGCACGGGGTTCCTCGAACTGGCCCTGCGCGCGGCCCGCACGCTCGGCTGCGCGGAGGTCGCCGAGCTCACCCTCACCGAGCCGCTCGCCCTGGCGCCGAAGGACGTGGTGGCGCTGCAGGTGCGCGTCGGGCCGCCCGGCCCGGACGGCCGCCGTCCGGTCGACGTGTTTTCCGCGGTGGACACCCCGGCCTGGACCCACCACGCCACCGGCGCCCTCGCCGCGGACGCGGGCCCGGAACCCGCCGTCCTGGCCGAAGGCGCATACCTGACCGACGTCTCCTTCGAAGGGGACCCGGGTGCGTTCGACCTGCACCCCCTCCTGCTCGCCGAGGCCGCGCAGGCGTGCGGCGAGGAACCGGTGGCCTGGCGCGGGGTTTCGCTCCACGCGCGGGGGTTGTCTTCGCTGCGGCTGCGTGTCGCCCCGCTCGGCGACCACGCGGTCAGCCTCGCGCTGCTCGACTCCGCCGACCGGCCGGTGCTGCTCGCCGCCGAGGTCGAGTTCGCCGGCGCCGTCGCGCCCGTCGACGCCGTGCCCGCGACGCCGGTGCGCGTCCCGGCCAGCCCGGTGGCCGGCGGCTGGGCGGCGCTCGGCGAGGCCGACCGCGGCCGCGCGGCCGAAGACCTCGTGCGCACGACCGTCGCCGCCGTGCTCGGCCACGGCGACACCGGCGCGGTGGGCACCGCCGACCCGTTCACCGACCTCGGGTTCGACTCGATGATGTCGGTCGAGCTGCGCAACCGGCTCACCGCCGCCACCGCTCTCGAACTGCCCGCCACGCTGGTGTTCGACCACCCGACCCCGGCCGCCGTCGCCCGCCTGCTGCTGGCCGGGCTCTTCGGCGACGACGAGCGGTCCGGGCCGGTCCGCCGCGGCCGCGCGCGCACCGACGACCCGGTCGTGATCGTCGGCATGAGCTGCCGCTACCCGGGCGGGGTCCGCTCACCGGACGACCTGTGGACGCTGGTTTCCGAGGGGCACGACGCCGTCGGCCCGTTCCCGGCCGACCGCGGCTGGGACCTCGCGACCCTCGCCGCGGGCGCGTCCGCCACCACCTACGGCGGGTTCCTCGACGGCATCGACCGCTTCGACGCCGCCTTCTTCGGCATCTCCCCGCGCGAGGCCCTCGCGATGGACCCGCAGCAGCGGCAGGTCCTCGAAACGTCGTGGGAGGCCCTGGAAGACGCCGGGATCGACCCGCTCGGCCTGCGCGCCACGCCGACCGGCGTGTTCGTCGGCACCAACGGCCAGGACTACGCGAGCGTGCTCGCGGGCAGCACCGCCGACGTCGGCGCGCACGCCGGGCTCGGCAACGCCGCCAGCGCGGTCTCCGGCCGGGTGTCCTACGTGCTCGGGCTCGAAGGCCCTTCGCTGACGGTCGACACGGCGTGCTCGTCGTCGCTGGTCGCCCTGCACCTGGCGGCGCAGGCGCTGCGGGCGGGGGAGTGCGAGCTCGCGCTCGTCGGCGGGGTGCTGGTGATGTCCAGCCCCAACTACTTCCTCGGCACCAGCCGGCAGGGCGGCCTCGCGCCGGACGGGCGCTGCAAGGCCTTCGCCGACGCGGCCGACGGCACCGGCTGGGCCGAGGGGGTCGGCATGCTCGTCGTGGAGCGGCTGTCCGACGCCCGCCGCCGCGGCCACGAGGTCCTCGCCGTGGTGCGGGGGTCTGCGGTGAACTCCGACGGCGCGTCCAACGGCATCACCGCGCCCAACGGCCCGTCCCAGCGCCGGGTGATCCGGGCCGCGCTGGCCGACGCCGGTCTGTCCACTTCGGACGTCGACGTCGTCGAAGCGCACGGAACCGGGACGACCCTGGGTGACCCGATCGAAGCCCAGGCGCTGCTGGCGACCTACGGGCAGGACCGCGAAACGCCGTTGCTGCTGGGGTCCTTCAAGTCGAACATCGGCCACACCCAGGCCGCCGCGGGGGTCGGCGGGGTGATCAAGGTGGTCCAGGCGATGCGCCACGGCCTGGTGCCGCCGACCCTGCACGTAGACGCGCCGTCGTCCCATGTGGACTGGACGGCCGGGGCGATCGACCTGGTCACCGAAGCGACGCCGTGGCCCGAGGTGGCCCGGCCGCGCCGGGCGGGGGTGTCGGCGTTCGGCGTCAGCGGGACGAACGCGCACGTGGTGCTCGAACAGGCGCCCGAGGCGCCCGCGCCGGCTCCGGAACCCCCGGCCGCCGTGGTGCCGTGGGTGCTCTCGGCCCGCGGCCGGCCCGCGCTGCACGCCCAGGCCGCCCGCCTGGCCGGCGCCGGGTCGCCGCTCGCCGCCACCGGGCTCGCCCTGGCCATCCGCCGGGCCGCGCTGGAGCACCGCGCGGTCGTCGTGGGCGCCGATCCCGAGGCGCTGCGCTCGGCGCTGGCGGCCGGCGACCTCCTCGAAGGCACCGCCCGCGATGGTGGCACGGCGCTGTTGTTCACCGGCCAGGGCTCGCAACGGCCGGGCATGGGCCGCGGGCTGTACGACCGGTACCCGGTGTTCCGCGACGCGTTCGACGAGGTCTGCGCCGAGTTCGGCGACGAGCTGCGGGACGTCGTGTTCGGCGAGGACGCCGCCCGCCTGGACACCACCGGCTGGGCGCAGCCGGCGATCTTCGCCGTCGAAGTCGCCCTGCTGCGGCTGCTCGACCGGTGGGGTGTGCGCGCCGACCACCTCGCCGGGCACTCGATCGGCGAGATCACCGCCGCCCACGCGGCCGGTGTGCTGTCGCTGGCCGACGCGTGCACGCTCGTCGGCGCCCGCGCCCGGCTGATGCAGGAGCTGCCCGAGGGCGGCGCGATGGTCGCCCTGCGCGCGAGTGCCGCCGACGTCGAGCCGCTGCTCGGCCCGGACGTCGCGCTCGCCGCGGTCAACGGGCCGTCCTCCGTGGTGATCGCCGGCGCCGAAGCCGCCACTCTCGCGGTCGCGGAGCGGTTCGAGAAGGCCAAGCGGCTGGCCGTGAGCCACGCGTTCCACTCGCCGCTGATGGAGCCGATGCTGGAGGACTTCGCGAAGGTCGTCGCCGGGCTCGACCTGCGGTCGCCGAAGCGGTCGCTGATCTCCGCGGTGACCGGGCGGCCCGAGCACGAGCTGTTCGCGACGGCCGGGTACTGGGTGGACCACGTCCGCCGGACCGTCCGCTTCGGTGACGTCGTCGCGGACCTGGCCGGGCGCGGGGTCACGCGGTTCGTCGAGGTCGGCCCGGACGCCGTGCTCTCCGGCATGGCGGCCGAGACCGTCGAGGCGACCTGCGTGCCGCTGCTGCGCGCGGGCCGCGACGAGGAGACCACGATCGTCACCGCGCTGGGCCGGCTGCACGTCGACGGCGTCACGGTCGACTGGCCCCGGTTCTTCGCCGGGGCCGACGCGCGCGGGGTCCGGCTGCCGACGTACCCGTTCCAGGGCGAGCGGTTCTGGCCGGAGGCCGCGGCGCCGGTGGAGGCGAGCGACACGTTCTGGACCACGCTCGAAGGTGCCGACGTCGCGACGCTGGCGGCGGAGCTCGGCGCCGACGCCGAGGAACTGGCGCGGGTGCTGCCCGCGCTTTCCGCGCACCGCAAGGGACACGTCGACCGTTCCACGACCGACGGCTGGCGCTACCGCGTCGACTGGCAGCCCTTCACCGGCACCACCGCGCCGCGCCGCGAGGACTGGCTGATCGCGGTCCCGGCCGCTCTCGACGGCGACGAGCGCATCGAGGTGCTGGTCGACGTGCTGGGCGCGGACACCGTCCGGCTGGTGGTCGACGGGCCGGACCGCGCTGCGCTGGCCGAGCGGATCACGGCGCTGCTCGAGACCTTCCCGAGCCCTGCCGGGGTGTTGTCGCTGCTGGCCCTCGACGAGAAGCCTTGCTCCGACGCGCCATCCGTACCCGGCGGCCTCGCGACGACGGCGGCCCTGGTTCAGGCGCTGGGGGACGCCGGTGTCGACGCGCCACTGTGGTGCTTGACCACCGGCGGCGTGCGAGTCGGCCCCTCCGACGCGGCGGGCAGTCTCGCCCAGGCCGCGGTGTGGGGCCTGGGGCGCGTGGCCGCGATGGAGTACCCCGGCCGGTGGGGCGGGCTCGTCGACGTGCCGCCGGACTTCGACCCCCGCGCGGTCACCCGCCTGCCCGGAACGCTCGCGGCGGCGGGGGAGGAGGACCAGATCGCGGTGCGCGCGAACGGCGTCCTCGTGCGACGGCTCGTGTCCGACCCGGCCGGAGCACCTGCCCGCCACCCGGGCGAAGTGCCCGCCGACGGCACCGTGCTCGTCACCGGCGGCACCGGCGCCCTCGGCGGGAAGCTCGCGCACTGGCTCGCCGAGTCCGGCGCCGGGCACATCGTGCTCACCAGCCGCCGCGGTCTCGACGCCCCCGGCGCCCGGGAACTGGCCGGCGAGCTCACCGCCGCGGGCGCCCGGGTGACCGTCGCCGCCTGCGACGTCGCCGACCGGGACGCCGTGGCCGCCCTGATCGAGAACCTCCCGGCGGAATTCCCCCTCCGCGGTGTTGTCCACGCCGCCGGCGTGCTCGACGACTGCGTGGTCGACGCCGTCGACCCGGGCCGCTTCGAAACCGTGCTGCGGCCCAAGACCGCCGCCGCGCTGCACCTCCACGAACTGACCGCCGGGCTGGATCTCAGCCTCTTCGTGTTGTTCGCCTCCATCGCTGGCACCGTCGGCGGGCCCGGGCAGGGCAGCTACGCCGCCGCGAACGCCGTCCTCGACGCGCTCGCCGAACAGCGGGCCGCCGCCGGGCTGCCCGCGCTTTCGGTCGCCTGGGGCGCCTGGGGCGAGGTCGGCATGGCGGCCGACCCGGCCATCCAGGAACGCATGCGCCGCAGCGGCGCCGCGGCCCTCGCCCCCCGGCGGGCGCTGCTCGCGCTCGGGGAAGCGCTGCGCCGCGGGGACACCTCGGTGACCGTCGCCGACATCGACTGGACGCGCTACGCGCCCGGCATGGCCCTCATGCGCGCGACGCACCTGCTCGACGGCGTCCCCAGCGCCCGCGCGGCCATCGAAGCCGCGCGCCGGGCGCCGGAGACCGCCGAGGAGCCGCTGGCCGCGCAGCTGGCCGGGATGTCCGAGCCCGAGCGCGTCAGCACGCTGTCGAAGGCCGTGCGCACGGCCGCCGCGATGATCCTCGGGCACGCGTCCGGGGACACGATCGAGCCCGAGGCGAAGTTCGGCCTGCTCGGGTTCGACTCGCTGAGCGCGGTCGAGTTCCGCAACCTGCTGGCCCGGCGCACCGGGCTGAACCTGCCGCAGGGCCTGGTCTTCGACCACCCGACCCCGCTCGCGCTCGCGCGGTACCTGCGCGAGGAGCTGGTGCCGGCGGACCAGCCCGCGGCCGACCCCCTGGACGCCGAGCTGGCCGGCCTGGAGCGGGCCGTGGCGGCCGCCGACCTCGGGGAAACCCGCAGAGACGACGTGGCACGCCGGCTGAACCGGCTGCTCGACGGCCTGCGGCCGGAGCGCGCGGACGGCGAAGACGTCTTCGCGGCTTCGGACGACGAAATGTTCGACCTGCTCGGCAAGGAGTTCGGGATCTCGTGAGCACGCAGGATGGGCGAGCGCTGATGGACAACGAAGAAAAGCTCCGGCACTTCCTCAAGCGGGTCACCGTGGAGCTGCAGGAGACCCGCGCGAAGCTGCGGGAGGCCGAGACGGCCGACCAGGAGCCGATCGCGGTCGTCGGCCTCGGCTGCCGCTTCCCCGGCGGGGCGTCGAGCCCCGAAGCGTTGTGGGAACTGCTTTCCGAGGGCCGGGACGCCATCACGGAGTTCCCCGCCGACCGCGGCTGGGACGTCGAGCGGCTGCACGACCCGGACGGCGCGTCGCGCGGCACGTCCTACGTGCGCCACGGCGGGTTCCTGCACGACGCGGGCGACTTCGACCCGGCGTTCTTCGGCATCTCGCCGCGCGAGGCGCTGGTTATGGACCCGCAGCAGCGGCTGATGCTGGAGATTTCGTGGGAGGCGGTCGAGCGCGCCGGGATCGACCCGTCGTCGCTGCGCGGCTCGGCGACCGGGGTGTTCACCGGCACGAACTTCCAGGACTACATCCATCTCGCCGCGAGCGCCGCCGAAGGCGCCGAGGACTACCTTTCGACGGCCAACGCCTCGAGTGTCCTGTCCGGCCGGGTCGCCTACGCGCTCGGTCTCGAAGGCCCCGCGATCACCGTCGACACCGCGTGCTCGGCGTCGCTGGTCGCGATGCACCTGGCCGCGCACGCGCTGCGCCGCGGCGACTGCTCCCTGGCCCTGGCCGGCGGCGCGACCGTGATGGCCACACCGACGTTGTTCATCGCCTTCAGCCGTCAGCGCGGGCTCGCGCCCGACGGCCGCTGCCGCTCGTTCGCCGAGGGCGCCGCGGGCACCGGCTGGGGTGAGGGCGCCGGTGTCCTCGTGCTCGAACGGCTGTCCGACGCCGAGCGCAACGGCCACCGCGTGCTCGCGGTCCTGCGCGGCAGCGCGGTCAACCAGGACGGCGCGTCCAACGGCCTGACCGCCCCGAGCGGCCCGGCGCAGGAACGGGTCATCCGCGCGGCGCTCGCCGGCGCGGGGCTCACCCCGGCCGACGTCGACGCCGTCGAGGCGCACGGCACCGGCACCACCCTCGGCGACCCGATCGAGGCCCGCGCGCTGGCCGCCACCTACGGCCGTGACCGCGACGGCGAGCCGCTGTGGCTGGGCTCGGTCAAGTCGAACCTCGGGCACACCCAGGCCGCCGCCGGTGTGGCCGGCGTGCTGAAGATGGTCCTGGCACTGCAGCACGGCGTGCTGCCGGAGACCTTGGGCGTCGACGCGCCGACGTCGGCGCTGGACTGGGACAGCAGCGGGCTCGCGCTGGTCACCGGCACCCGGCCGTGGCCGGCGACCGGGCGGCCGCGCCGGGCCGGGGTGTCGTCGTTCGGGCTGAGCGGCACCAACGCGCACGTCATCCTGGAGCAGGCGCCCGCGGTCGAAGCCGTGGCCGCGCCGGCGCCGCGGGTGCCCGGCGTGCTGAACTGGCCGGTGTCCGGCAAGAACGCCGCCGGGCTGCGGGGCCAGGCCGCCCGCTTGCTGTCCTTTGTGGATTCAGAGTTGTCTCTTGTGGACCTGGCGTACTCTCTCGGGGTCTCGCGGGCCGCGCTGCCGCACCGCGCGGTCGTCACCGGGTCCACTGTGGACGACCTGCGGGCCGGACTGACCGCGCTGGCCGAGGGGAACGGTCCCTCCGGCGTCGCGACGTCCGGAGCGGTCGCGTTCCTGTTCACCGGACAGGGGTCACAGCGCGCCGGGATGGGCCTTGAGCTGCGCGAAGCCTTCCCGGTGTTCGCCGAGGCGTGGGACGCCGTGTGCGCCCACCTCGACCCGGCGCTCACCGAGGTCGTGCGCACCGGCGCCGGTCTCGACGACACGAAGCACGCACAGGCCGCGCTGTTCGCCCTGGAGGTCGCGCTCTTCCGGCTCGCCGAGTCGTGGGGGCTGCGGCCGGACTACCTGCTCGGGCACTCCGTCGGCGAGCTGGCCGCGGCGCATGTCGCCGGGGTGTTCTCGCTGGAAGACGCTTGTGCGCTCGTCACCGCGCGCGGGCGGCTCATGCAGGAGCTGCCTTCCGGGGGCGCGATGCTCGCCGCCGAGCTCACCGAAGCCGAAGCCCGCGAGCTGATCACCGGCCCGGAGGTCTCGCTGGCGGCGGTCAACGGGCCGGACTCCGTGGTGTTCTCCGGGGACGCGGCGGCCATCGACGCCCTGGAAACCGCGCTGGGCGACCGGCGGACCAAGCGGCTGCGGGTGAGCCACGCCTTCCACTCGGCGCGGATGGAGCCGATGCTCGGCGAGTTCGCCGCCGTCGCGCGCCGGATCTCCTACGGCGAAGCGACGCTGCCGATCGTTTCGAACCGCACCGGCCGCGTCGCGACGGCGGGGGAGCTGCAGGATCCGGCCTACTGGGTGTCCCATGTGCGCGACACCGTCCGGTTCGGCGACGGCGTGCGGTGGCTGGCCGACCGGGACGTCACCCGGTTCGTCGAGCTGGGCCCGGACGGCGTGCTGTCCGCGATGGCGAGTGGCGCCGGCGACGACGTCAAGTGTGTGCCACTGCTGCGGGCCGGGCGGCCGGAAGAGCAGTCCGCGGCCTCCGCGGTCGCCGCACTGCACGTCGCGGGTGTTCCCGTTGACTGGCGCGGGTTCTACGCCGGTGCCCGGCTGATCGACCTGCCGACGTACGCGTTCCAGCACGAGCGCTACTGGCCGGCCGCGACGCCGCCGGGCGCGGTGGCGACCGACCCGGGCGGGCTCGGCCTGACCGCGGCCGGCCACCCGCTGCTCGGCGCGGCGACCGGCCTGGCCGACGGTGAAGGCCACCTGTTCACCGGCCGGCTCTCCGCCACGGCGACACCGTGGCTGGCCGACCACGTCATCATGGGTGCGATCCTGTTGCCCGGCACGGCTTTCCTGGAGCTGGCGATGCGGGCGGGCGACAGCGTCGGCTGCCCGCGCGTCGCCGAGCTCACCCTCGAAGCGCCGCTGGTGCTCCCCGACCGCGGCGGCGTCCGGCTGCAGCTGCTCGTCGGCGCCCCGGACCACGCGGGGCGGCGCGCGTTCACCGTCCACTCGCGACTCGAGGACGAACCCGAGGACACGGCGTGGGAACGGCACGCCGGCGGTGTGCTCGCGCCGGGCGCCGCGGCCCCGGCGCCGGTCGAGTGGCCGCCGACCGAGGCCGAGGAAGTCGACCTCACCGGGTTCTACGACGGCCTGGCGTCGGCCGGGTTCGGCTACGGCCCGGCGTTCCAGGGGCTGGAGCGCGTCTGGCGCCGCGGCACCGAGGTGTTCGCCGAGGTGACCCGGCCCGAGCAGGCCGGCGCGACCGACGCGTACGGCCTGCACCCGGCGGTGCTCGACGCGGCCCTGCACGCGCTGGGCGCGGCGGACCGCGGCGAGGACGCGGACCGGCTGCTGCCGTTCGCGTGGTCGGGTGTCACGCTGCACGCGCCGGGCGCGTCGGCGCTGCGGGTGCGGATCGACGCGGCGGACCCGGTGTCGGTGGCCATCGAGGTCGCCGACACGGCGGGCGAGCCGGTCGCCTCGGTGGAGGCGCTGGCTCTTCGACCGGTGGCCGCGGGCACCGGCGCGGGCCGGAAAGCCCGGCACGAGTCGCTGTTCACCGTGGACTGGGTCCCGGTCCCGGCGAGCGCGGCGGCCGGTCCGGTGGACTGGCCGTTGCTCGGGGAAACGAGCGGATCGCCGTCGCACGTGGTCTACCGGCCCACCGGCGGGGACACCCCCGAAGCCGTCCGCGAGACCCTGCGCGAAGTCCTCCACACCGTTCAAGACTGGCTGGGTCACTCCACGGACTCCCACCTGGTGGTCGTCGCCAGTTCGACCGACTTCGCGACCGCGCCGATCTGGGGCCTCCTCGGCTCCGCGCAGGCCGAACAGCCCGGCCGCATCACGCTCGTCGACACCGATGACGACGAGCTGCTCGCCGCGGCCGTCGGGCTGGGGGAGCCGAAGGTCGTCGTCCGCGAGGGGCGGCTGCACGTCCCGCGGCTCGGCCGGGCGGCTGTCGCACCCGCTGCCGAAGGCCGCTTCGACGGCACCGTCCTCATCACCGGCGGCCTCGGCGGCCTGGGCTCGCACCTCGCCCGCCACCTGGTCGCCGAGCACGGCGCCCGCCGCCTGCTGCTCGCCGGCCGCCGCGGCCCCGACACGCCGGGTGCGGCCGAGCTGATCGCCGAGCTGGGCGTCGACGCCACCGCGATCGCTTGCGACGTAACCGATCGCGATGCCCTTGCCCGGATCTTCGCCGAGCACGAGATCACCGCCGTTGTGCACACCGCGGGCAGGCTCGACGACGCCACCTTCGGGTCGCTGAACGAAGACCAGCTCGACGCCGTCCTGCGGCCGAAGGTCGATGCCGCCTGGCACCTCCACGAACTGGCCGAACACGCCGAGACCTTCGTGCTGTTCTCCTCCGTGGCCGGGGTTTTCGGCGCGGCCGGGCAGGGCAACTACGCCGCCGGCAACGCCTTCCTCGACGCCCTCGCCGCCCACCGGCGCGCGCACGGCCAGGCCGCCGTGAGCCTCGCCTGGGGTGCGTGGGAGACCGGCATGGCCGGCACCCTCACCGACGCCGACCGCGACCGGATGACCCGCGCGGGCACGCCGCCGCTGACCGTCGAGCAGGGCTTGAGCCTGTTCGACGCCGCCCTCGGCGCCGACGACGCCCTGCTCGCCCCGGTCCGGCTGGACCTCGACACGCTCTCGGCCGCGCCCGAGGTGCCGCCGTTGCTGCGCCGCCTGGTCCGGGGGAGCGCGCGCCGCCGGCCGCGGGCCGACTCCGGTCTCACCGCGCGGCTCGCCGGGCTCGCCCCGGCCGACCGGCAGCGCGCGCTGGTCGACCTCGTCCGGACGCACGTCGTCGGCCTGCTGGGCTACAGCTCGCTCGGCCAGGTCGAACCCGGACAGTCCTTTTCGGACCTCGGCTTCGACTCGCTGTCCGCGGTCGAGCTGCGCAACGCCGTCCAGGCCGACACCGGCCTGCGCCTGCCCGCGACGCTCGTCTTCGACTACCCGACCGTCCTCGCGCTGGCCCGCCACCTGCACGACGAGCTGGTCGGCACCCTCGACGCCGCCACGCCCACGCCGGTGCGCGCGACGCCGGTCGAGGCCGACCCGGTGGTCATCGTGTCCATGGGCTGCCGTTACCCGGGCGGCATCACCTCGCCCGACGAGCTGTGGGACTTCGTGCTCGGCGACGGGGACGGCGTCTCCCGCTTCCCGGGCGACCGCGGCTGGCCGGTCGACGCGCTCTACCACCCGGACCCCGACCACGCGGGCACCAGCTACACCCGCGAAGGTGGCTTCCTCGACGACGTCGCCGGCTTCGACCCCGGCTTCTTCGGCATCTCCCCGCGCGAGGCCCTCGCGATGGACCCGCAGCAGCGGCAGCTGCTCGAAACGTCGTGGGAGGCGCTGGAACGCGCGGGCATCCGGCCGGAAACCCTGCGCGGCAGCCGCACCGGCGTCTACGCGGGCATCATGTACCACGACTACCTGGGCGCGAACGTCGAGTTCCCGGCCGACTCGCTCGGCTACCTCGGCACCGGCAACGCGGGCAGCGTGCTGTCCGGCCGGCTGTCCTACGTCTTCGGCCTGGAAGGGCCGTCGGTCACCGTCGACACGGCGTGCTCGTCATCGCTGGTCGCGCTGCACATGGCCGCGACCGCGCTGCAGCGCGGCGAGTGCGAGCTGGCGCTCGCCGGCGGCGTCACCGTGATGGCGACCCCGGGCACGTTCATCGACTTCAGCCGCCAGCGCGGCCTCGCCGCCGACGGCCGCTGCAAGTCCTACGCCGACGCCGCCGACGGGGTCGGCTGGTCCGAAGGGGTCGGTGTCCTCGTCCTGGAACGGCTGTCCGACGCGCAGCGCAACGGACACCCCGTGCTCGCCGTGGTCCGCGGCAGCGCGGTCAACTCCGACGGCGCGTCCAACGGCCTGACCGCCCCGAACGGCCCGTCGCAGCAACGCGTGATCCGCCAGGCGCTTTCCGCCGCCGGACTGTCCACTTCGGACGTCGACGTCGTCGAAGGCCACGGCACCGGGACCACCCTGGGCGACCCGATCGAGGCCCAGGCGCTGCTGGCCACCTACGGCCAGGAGCGTGACGAGTTCCGGCCGCTGCTGCTCGGCTCGGTCAAGTCGAACCTCGGCCACACGCAGGCGGCGGCCGGCGTCGCCGGCGTGATCAAGTCCGTGTATGCGCTGCGCTCCGGCGTGGTGCCGAAGACCCTGCACGTCGACGCGCCGTCGTCCCATGTGGACTGGACGGCGGGGGACATCGAGCTGGTCACCGCGACCCGGCCGTGGCCGGAGACCGGGCGCCCGCGCCGCGCGGCGGTGTCGTCGTTCGGCATCAGTGGCACCAACGCCCACGTCGTGCTGGAACAGCCCCCGGCGGCCGAGCCGGGACCCGCGTCCACCGAGCGGCCCGCGCCGTGGCTGCTGTCGGCCCGCACCCCGGAAGCGCTGCGGGCGCAGGCGACCCGGCTGCTGGCCACCGCGGTCGGCGACCGGCCCGGTGACGTCGCCTGGTCGCTGGCCACGACCCGCACCACCTTCGAGCACCGCGCGGTGCTGACCGGCGACCCGCTCGCCGCGCTCGCCGCCCTGGCCGCGGGCGCCGAGGCGCCGGGGCTCGCGACCGGTGAAGCGGTTTCCGGCGCCCGCACGGCGTTCCTGTTCACCGGCCAGGGCGCCCAGCGCGCCGGCGCCGGCCGGGTCCTCCACGACCGGTACCCGGTGTTCGCCGCCGCCCTCGACGAGGTCTGCGCGCAGTTCGACTTTCCTTTGCGGGAAAGGATGTTCGACGCCGACGGGTCGCTGGAGTCCACCGACCTCGCCCAGCCCGCGCTGTTCGCGCTCGAGGTCGCGCTGTTCCGCCTGGTGCGCTCCTGGGGTGTCACGCCGGACCTGCTGCTCGGGCACTCGATCGGCGAGCTGGCCGCGGCGCATGTCGCCGGGGTCTTCTCGCTCGAGGACGCCTGCCGCCTGGTCGCCGCCCGCGGCCGCCTGATGGCCGCGCTGCCCGCCGGCGGCGCGATGGTCGCGATCAACGCCCCCGAAGCCGCGGTCGCGGCCCGGCTCGGCGACCGGGTGTCGATCGCCGCGGTCAACGGGCCGGAGTCGGTCGTCGTCTCGGGCGACGCGGACGCCGTCACCGAGATCGCCGCCGCCTTCGCCACGGACGGGCACCGCACCCGCCGCCTCGACGTCAGCCATGCCTTCCACTCGCCGCTGATGGACCCGATGCTCGACGAGTTCCGCGCGATCGCGGAGACGATCGAGTACGCACCCGCCGAAATCCCGGTGATCTCGAACCTGACCGGCACGGTCGCGGAACTGTCCACAGCGGACTACTGGGTGCGGCACGTCCGCGCCGCCGTCCGGTTCGCCGACGGCGTATCGACCCTGCTCGCCGACGGCGTCACGGCGTTCCTGGAGCTCGGCCCGGCCGGGGTGCTCAGCGCGCTGGCCGCGGAAACCCTGCCGCCGGAAGCGGTCGCGGTCCCGTGCCTGCGCCGCGACCGTGACGAAGACGACTCGGTCGTCGACGCGCTCACCGCGTTGCACCTGCACGGCGTCGACGTCGGCTGGGAGTCCTACCTGGACACCGGGCGGCCGGTCGAGCTGCCGACGTACCCGTTCCAGCACGAACGGTTCTGGCCGCGGGTGGCGCTGCTGACCGGCGGCGCCGGTCTCGACGCCGTCGCCCACCCGCTGCTGAACGGCGGCATCGAGTTGCCCGAGTCGGACGGTTTCCTCTACACCGCACGGCTTTCCCTCGCGTCGCACCCGTGGCTGGCCGGGCACCGGATCGCCGGCTCGGTGCTGCTGCCGGGCACCGCGCTGCTGGAGCTGGCCACCGCGGCCGGCGAGCAGGCCGGCTGCCCGGCCGCCGGCGAGCTGACTCTCGAAGCCCCGCTGGTCCTGGCCGAGGAGACCGGCACGCACGTCCAGGTCGCCGTCGGCGCCCCGGGCGAGGACGGCGAGCGGCCGGTCTCGATCTACTCGCGCCGCGAAGACGCCCCCGACGAGCTGTGGACCCGTCACGCCGGCGGCACGCTGCGTCCTGCCGCCGAGCCCGCGGCCGTGGTCACCCGCCCGGCCGACGCCACCGAGATCGACCTCGACGGCCTCTACGACCGGTTCGCCGACCGGGGTTTCGAGTACGGCCCGGCGTTCCGCGGCCTGACCGCCGCCTGGAGCCACGGCGAAGACGTCTACGCCGAAGCCGAGCTGCCCGAGGACGAGCCCGCCGAGGGGTTCGGCCTGCACCCGGCGCTGCTCGACGCGTGCCTGCACGCGACGTCGTTCAGCTCCGCCGTGCGGCCGGGCGCCCTGCCGTTCTCGTGGGAGGGCGTCACCGTGCACGCCTCGGGCGCGACCGCGGTGCGGCTGCGCGTCACGCCCGCCGGCGACGACGCGGTGTCCCTGCACCTGGTCGATCCCGGCGGCGAGCCGGTCGCGACCGTGCGTTCGCTGGTGCTGCGGCCCCAGTCCGCGGCGCCGGCCGCCGACCGCGACTCGCTGTTCCGGCTCGACTGGACGCCGATCGCCGTCGGCGCGCCCGAGACCGGCCCGGTCTCGGTCGCCGGGGCCGACCCGCTCGGCGTCGCCGGGGTGTTCCCGGCCGCCGCGCGGCTTTCCGGCCCCCTGGACGCCCGGGACGGCGTTGTCCTGTGGCCGGTCGCGGCCGCCGAGGGCGCCGACGTCGTGCGGGAGACCCACGAACTGACCACGCACGTGCTGGGCGTGCTGCAGGACTGGCTGGCCGGCGAGCGGCCCGCGCGGCTCGTCCTGGTCACCCGCGGCGCGACGACCGGGGCCGACCTGCCCGCGGCCGCCGTGTGGGGCCTGGTCCGCACCGCCCAGGTCGAGCACCCGGGCCGCGTCGCGCTGATCGACCTCGACGGCGCCGACGCGTCCCTGACCGCGTTGCCGGCCGCGCTCACCACCGGTGAACCGCAGCTCACGCTCGTCAACGGCGAACCGCGGGCCGCCCGCCTCGCGCGCGCCGACGCGCCGGGCGTCGAGCTTTCACGTGAAAGCTCGAGCTGGGACCCGGACGGCACCGTCCTCATCACCGGGGGCACCGGCGGACTCGGCGGGCTGCTGGCCCGCCACCTCGTCACCGAGCACGGCGCGCGGCGCCTGCTGCTGGTCAGCCGCCGCGGCCGGGCCGCCGACGGCGCGGCCGAGCTGGCCGCCGGCCTCACCGCGGCCGGCGCCCACGTCGACGTCGAGGCCTGCGACATCGCCGACCGCGACGCGCTGGCGGCCCTGCTCGCCGCCGTCCCGGCCGAGCACCCGCTCACCGCGGTCGTGCAGACCGCCGGTGTCCTCGACGACGGCGTCCTCGGCTCGCTCACGCCGGACCGGCTGGCGGCCGTGCTGCGCCCGAAGGTCGACGCGGCCTGGAACCTGCACGAGCTGACCCGCGACCTCCCGCTCCGAGCGTTCGTCTCGTTCTCCTCGGTCGCGGGCACCTTCGGCGGCGCCGGCCAGGCGAACTACGCCGCGGCCAACACCTTCCTCGACGCGCTCGCCCTGCACCGCGCGGCTGACGGCCTCCCGGCGCAGTCGCTGGGCTGGGGTCCGTGGGCCGCGGCGACCGGCATGACCCGGACCCTCGGCGAAGCCGACTTCGAGCGGATGGCCCGGCTCGGCATGCCCGTGCTGCAGCCGGAGCAGAGCATCCGGCTCTTCGACCGGGCGCTCACCACCGATCGCGCGGTGCTGCTGCCGGTCCGCCTCGACCTCCCGGTGATCCGGACGCAGCCGGAGATCCCGCCGCTGCTGCGCGGCCTGGTGCGTGTCACCGGCCGCAAGCAGGCGGGCCGCGGGTCCGCCGGGCTGCTTCGCCGCCTGGCCGGGCTGTCGCCGGACGAGCGTGCCGAAGCGCTGCTGACCCTGGTGCGCGAACAGGTCGCGCTCGTGCTCGGCCATTCCGACGCGACGGCCGTTTCGGCCACGAAGACGTTCCAAGAGCTGGGGTTCGACTCGCTCACCGCGGTCGACCTGCGCAACAAGCTGACCGCCGCGTCCGGTGTCGCGCTGCCCGCCACGACAGTGTTCGACTACCCGACGGCGACCGCGCTGGCCCGCCACCTCGTCGAGGTGCTGGGCGAGGGCGACCGCGTCGAAGACACCCCGGCGCCGGTCGCGGTGGCCGACGAGCCGATCGCGATCGTCGCGATGAGCTGCCGCTACCCGGGCGGCGTCACCACCCCGGAGGAGCTCTGGGACCTGGTCGCCGGCGGCACCGACGCGATCACCGAGTTCCCCGGCGACCGCGGCTGGGACGTCGACGCGCTCTACGACCCCGACCCGGACCACCCGGGCACCTCCTACACCCGCCACGGCGGCTTCCTGCACGACGCGGCCGAGTTCGACGCGGCGTTCTTCGGGATGAGCCCGCGCGAGGCGGTCGCGACCGACACCCAGCAGCGGCTGCTCCTCGAAGTCTCGTGGGAGGCGTTCGAGCGGGCCGGCATCGACCCGCGCAGCCTGCGCGGCAGCCGGACCGGCGTCTTCGCCGGCGTGATGTACAACGACTACAACAGCCTGGTCGCCGGCGCGGACCTCGAGGCCTACCAGGGCAACGGCAGCGCGGGCAGCGTCGCTTCCGGGCGCGTCGCCTACGTGCTCGGCCTGGAGGGCCCGGCGGTCACCGTCGACACGGCGTGTTCGTCGTCGCTCGTCGCCCTGCACTGGGCCGCGCAGGCCCTGCGCTCGGGGGAGTGCTCGCTGGCGCTCGCCGGGGGTGTCACGGTCATGTCGACCCCGGGCACGTTCGTCGGGTTCTCGCGCCAGCGCGGGCTTTCCCCGGACGGCCGCTGCAAGTCCTTCGGCGACGGCGCGGACGGCGTCGGCTGGTCCGAAGGCGCCGGGATGCTGCTGCTGGAACGGGTTTCCGACGCGCAGCGCAACGGGCACCCGATCCTCGCCGTGGTGCGGGGCAGCGCGGTCAACTCCGACGGCGCGTCCAACGGCCTCACCGCCCCGAACGGTCCTTCGCAGCAGCGCGTGATCCGCCAGGCGCTTTCCGTCGCCGGTCTGTCCACTTCGGACGTCGACGTCGTCGAAGGCCACGGCACCGGCACCACGCTGGGCGACCCGATCGAGGCGCAGGCACTGCTGGCGACCTACGGCCAGAAGCGCGAAACCCCGCTGCTGCTCGGCTCGGTGAAGTCGAACATCGGCCACACACAGGCCGCGGCCGGCGTGGCCGGCGTGATCAAGATGGTGGCCGCGCTGCGGCAGGGCGTCGTCCCGCCGTCGCTGCACGCCGGAGCGGTGTCTTCGCACGTCGACTGGGCGAGCGGGGACGTCGAGGTCGTCACCGGGAACCGGCCGTGGCCGGAGACCGGCCGGGCGCGCCGCGCCGCGGTGTCGTCGTTCGGCATCAGCGGCACCAACGCCCACACGATCCTCGAGCAGGCGCCGGAACCCGTGGCCGTCCCGGAGCCGCCGGACGCCGGGGTCGTGCCGTGGCCGCTGTCGGCCACCACGGAACCGGCCCTGCGCGAGCAGGCCGCGCGCCTGGCCGGGCTCGACGTCAACCGCGTCGACGCCGGCCACACCCTCGCCACCGGCCGGGCCGCGTTCGACCACCGCGCGGTGGTGCTCTCGGAGCACCGCGCGGAGCTGGCCGCCGCGCTGGACGCGCTCGCCGCCGGCGAACCGCACCCGGCCGTCGTCACCGGCCGGGTCGCCGAGCAGGCGAAGCTGGCCGCGGTGTTCGCCGGCCAGGGCGCCCAGCGGCTCGGCATGGGCCGCCGGCTCTACGCGCGGTACCCCGTGTTCGCCCAGGCCTGGGACACGATCGCCGAGCAGCTGCCCGGCGACTGGGCCGGGATCGTCTGGGGCGAGAACTCCCGGCGGCTCGCCAGCACGGCCGCCGCGCAACCCGCGCTGTTCGCTCTGGAAGTCGCGCTGTACCGGCTCTTCGAGTCGTGGGGCGTGCGGCCCGACCACGTGCTCGGGCACTCGGTCGGCGAAATCGCGGCCGCGCACGTCGCGGGGGTGCTGTCCCTGCCCGACGCCTGCACGCTGGTGCGGGCCCGCGCCGAGCTGATGGGCGCGCTGCCGGCCGGCGGCGCGATGGTGTCGGTGCGGGCGACCGAGGACGAGGTCCGGCCCCTGCTGGGCGACGACGTCGCGATCGCGGCGGTCAACGGCCCGGACGCCGTGGTGCTCGCCGGAGCCGAGGAGGCCGTGCTCGCGGTCGCGGGCCGGTTCGAGAAGACCAAGCGGCTGACCGTGTCGCACGCTTTCCACTCGCCGCTGATGGACCCGATGCTGGCGGACTTCCGCGCGGTCGCCGAAGGGCTGGCGTACGCGCCGCCGCGGATCCCGGTGGTTTCGACGGTCACCGGCGCGCTCGTCACGGAGTTCTCGGCGGAGCACTGGGTGGCCAACGTCCGCCGCACGGTCCGGTTCGCCGACGGGGTGACGGCGCTGCACGAGCACGGCGTGCGGGTGTTCGCCGAGTTCGGCCCGGACGGCGTCCTGTCCGCCATGACGGCGGGCGTGCTCGCCGACGCGATCACGGTCCCGTTGCTGCGCAAGGAAACCCCCGAACCGCGGGCGGCGCTGGCCGGGCTCGCGGGCCTCCACGTGGCCGGCGCCCGCGTCGACTGGGCGGCGGTGCTGCCCGGCGGGCGGCGCGCCGAGCTGCCGACGTACGCGTTCCAGCGCGAGCGGTTCTGGCCCCGCGGCGGCGCGACTCCTCGCGGGGACGCGACGGCGGCGGGCCTGGGCGTCGGCGGCCACCCGATGGTCGGGGCCGTGGTGCGCCCGGCCGGGTCGGACGAGGTGCTGCTGACCAGCCGGCTGTCGGTGTCGGGGCACCCGTGGCTGCGCGGGCACGTCGTCGGGGGAGCGGTGGTGCTGCCCGGGACGGTGTTCGCGGAGCTGGCCCTGCGCGCGGGCGGTGAAGCCGGCACCCCGTGCCTGGACGAGCTGACCCTGGAAGCGCCGTTGGTGCTGCCGGAGAGCGGCGGTGTCCAGCTGCAGCTGCTCGTTTCGAAGGCGCGCGAGGACGGCCGCCGGACCCTGACCGTCCACTCGCGACCGGAGGACGGCGACGACCTGACGTGGGTCCGGCACGCGACCGGCGCGCTTGGCCCGCGCCGCGCGCCGGCGGAGGTCTTCCCGTGGCCTCCGGCCGCGGCGCCGGCCGACCTGTCTTCGCACTACGAAAGCCTGGCTGGTTCGGGGTTGTCCTACGACGGCACGTTCCGCGGCCTGAAGGCGGCCTGGGTGTCGGGCGACGAGGTGTTCGCCGAGGTGGCGCTGCCCGCGGACGACGCGGGCGAGGCGGGCGCGTTCGGCCTGCACCCGGCGCTGTTCGACGCGTGCTTGCACGCGATCGGCCTGCTCGGCGGCGAGGCGGGGCTGCCGTTCGCGTGGGAGGGCGTGCAGCTGCACGCCACCGGCGCGGCTTCGGTCCGCGTCCGGATCGCCCGCGCCGGCGCGGGGGTGTCGCTGACGATCACGGACACGGCCGGCGAGCTGGTGGCCGAGGTGGCGAGCCTGCGCCTGCGGCAGCCGGCGGAGGTGCGTTCGGGCCCGGTGGGCCAGGAGAACCTGTACCGGTTGACGTGGACTCCGTTGGCGGTCGAGCCGAAGGATCTCGGCACGGCGGGAGTGCTGTTCCTGCCGCCCGACGGAGATTCGACGGGTTCCGGCGCGCTGGGTGGTGGTCGGATTGGCTCGGGCTCGGCGGGCTCCGGCGTGCCGGGCGAGGCTTCTTCAGCCGACTCCGATCCCGACTCCACATCCTCCGCGCCCGAAACCGCGGGCGCACTCCTCGCCTCAGCCGGGATCTCCACCACCTTCGCCGACCTCGAAGCCGCGGCCAGCGCCGCGCCTGACCTGGTCGTCCTGCCCCTCCTCGACCCGCCGGCCGCCGCCGACCTCGCCACCGCCGCCCTCGACCTCACCACCCGGGTCCTGGACCTCCTCCAGCGCTGGCTCGCCGACGACCGCCTCCGCGAAACCCGCCTGGCCGTCCTCACCCGCGGGGCCACCGAAGGCGACCCCGTCGCCGCGGCGGTGTGGGGTCTGGTGCGCTCGGCGCAGGCCGAACACCCCGGCCGCGTCACGCTTCTCGATCTCGACGACGCCGGTGCGCACCTGGCCGCCGCCCTCGCGGCCGGTGAGCCGCAGGTTGCCGTCAAGGACGGGCGGGTGCACGGCGGCCGGCTCGCCCGGGTCGCGGTCCGGCCCGAAACGGCGGCCTTCGGCGATCCGGACGGCACCGTCCTCGTCACCGGCGGCACCGGTGGCCTCGGCGCCGTCTTCGCCCGGCACCTCGCCGCCGAGCACGGGATGCGGCGGCTGCTGCTCGTCAGCCGCAGCGGGGGAGACCCCGCCGAGGTCGCCACGCTCGTCGCGGAGCTCGCCGCGCACGGCGCCGAAGCCACCGCAGTCGCCTGCGACGTCGCCGACCGGGACGCCCTCGAGGCGCTCATCGACGGGCTCGAACACCCGCTGACCGCCGTGGTGCACAGCGCCGGCGTCCTCGACGACGGGGTCCTGGACTCCCAGACCGCGGAGAGCTTCGCGCGGGTGCTGCGGCCCAAGGTCGCCGGGGCCTGGAACCTGCACGAGCTGACCCGGGACCTCCGGTCGTTCGTCGTGTTCTCCTCGGTCGCCGGCACCGTCGGCACCGCGGGGCAGGCCAACTACGCCGCCGCCAACGCCTTCCTCGACGCCCTCGCCCGGCGCCGCCACGCGGCCGGCCTGCCCGCCACCTCGCTCGCGTGGGGTCCGTGGGCGACCGGCAGCGGCATGACCAGCGCCCTGTCCGACGCCGACCTCGCGCGCATGGCGCGGGCCGGCACCCCGGCCATCCCGGCCGAACTGGGCACCACGCTGTTCGACGCCGCCCTCGCCGCCGAGGTCCCGGACGTCGCGCCGGTCCGGCTCGACCTGCCCGTCCTGCGCGCCATGGGGGACGTACCGCCGGTGCTGCGCGGCCTCATCCGGGTGCCGCTCAAGCGGTCCGCGGCGGGCGCCGAAGCGGCCGTCGGGCTCGTCCAGCGGCTCACCGCGCTTGACGCCGCCGGCCGCACCCGGGCCGTCCGGGAGCTGGTCACCACCCAGGTCGCGCAGGTGCTCGGGCACGCCGACGGCGGCGCGATCGACGCCGGGCAGACGTTCCAGCAGCTCGGCTTCGACTCCCTGACCGCCCTCGAACTGCGCAACCGGCTCGACGGCGTCACCGGTGTCCGGCTCGGCGCCACCGCCGTGTTCGACTACCCGACCGTGGCCGCGCTGGGCGAGCACCTCCTGGACGCGCTGCTCGGCTCCGGCGCCGTCGCCGCCGAGACCCCGGCGCCGGCCGCGGTGGCCGGCGACCCGATCGTCATCGTCGGCATGAGCTGCCGCTTCCCGGGCGGGGTCGCCTCGCCCGAGGACCTCTGGCGGCTGCTCACCGAGGAACGCGACGCCATCACGGCGTTCCCGGCCGACCGCGGCTGGGACGTCGGGTCGCTCTACCACCCGGACCCGGACCACCCGGGCACGACCTACACCCGCGAAGGCGGCTTCCTGCACGACGCGGGCGAGTTCGACCCCGAGTTCTTCGGGATGAACCCGCGCGAGGCGCTCGCCACCGACGCCCAGCAGCGGCTGCTGCTGGAAACCGGCTGGGAGGCCGTCGAGCGCGCGGGCGTGGACCCGGTGTCCCTGCGCGGCAGCCGCACCGGCGTGTTCGTCGGCGTGATGTACAACGACTACGGCCTGACGCTCAACCACCTCGCCGACACCGACGGCTACGAGAGCAACGGCAGCTCGCCGAGCGTCGCCTCCGGCCGCGTCGCCTACACCTTCGGCTTCGAAGGCCCGACGCTGACCGTCGACACGGCCTGTTCGTCGTCGCTGGTCACCCTGCACCTCGCCGCGCAGGCGCTGCGCAGCGGCGAATGCGAGCTGGCGCTGGCCGGCGGGGTGACCGTGATGGCCACACCGGGCACGTTCGTCGGGTTCAGCCGCCAGCGCGGGCTCGCGCCGGACGGGCGCTGCAAGGCGTTCTCCGACGACGCCGACGGCCTGGGCTTCGCCGAAGGCGCCGGCATGCTGCTGCTGGAACGGCAGTCCGACGCGGTGCGCAACGGCCACGAGATCCTCGCGGTCGTCCGCGGGTCCGCGGTCAACTCCGACGGCGCGTCCAACGGCCTGACCGCCCCGAACGGCCCTTCACAGCAGCGGGTGATCCGCGCCGCGCTGGCGAACGCCGGACTGTCCACTTCGGACGTCGACGCGGTCGAGGCGCACGGCACCGGCACCGCGCTCGGCGACCCGATCGAGGCGCAGGCGCTCATCGCCACCTACGGCCGGGACCGCGAAAACCCGCTGCCGATCGGCTCGGTCAAGTCCAACATCGGGCACACCCAGGCCGCGGCGGGGGTCGCCGGGATCATCAAGATGGTCCTCGCGATGCGCCACGGCGTCCTGCCGCGGTCACTGCACGCCGAAACGCGGTCGTCCCATGTGGACTGGGCGGACAGCGGGGTCGAGGTGCTCGCCGGCGCCCGGCCGTGGCCGGAGACCGGCCGGGTGCGCCGCGCGGCGGTGTCGTCGTTCGGCATCAGCGGGACCAACGCCCACGCCGTGCTCGAAGCCGGCCCGGCGCCGGTGCCCGCGCCCGAACCGGCGCAGGCGCCGCCGATCGTGCCGTGGGTGCTCTCCGGCCGGACCGCCGGCGCCCTGCGCGGGCAGGCCGAACGGCTGCTGGCGCACCTGGAGGGACAGGACGTCTCGGCGGTCGGCCGGGCGCTGTCCGGCCGGACGGCGTTCGCCCACCGGGCCGTCCTCGTCGGCGAGGACCGGGCCGGGCTCACCGCCGCGCTCACCGCGGTGGCGGCGGGCGAAGCGGCCCCGGACGTCGTGACCGGCCGGACCTTCGGGACGCGCAACCCGGCTTTCGTCTTCCCCGGCCAGGGTTCCCAGTGGGCCGGGATGGCCAAGGACCTCCTGGCCGCTTCGCCGGTGTTCGCCGCGAAGCTGGCCGAATGCGCCGCCGCGCTGGCGGAGTTCGCCGACTGGTCCCTGCTCGACGTCCTCGACGACGCCGAGGCGCTCGAAGAGGTCGACATCGTCCAGCCGGCGCTGTGGGCGGTGATGGTGTCGCTCGCCGCGCTGTGGCGCGAGTTCGGCGTCGAACCCGCCGCGGTGGCCGGGCACTCGCAGGGCGAGATCGCCGCCGCGTGTGTCGCGGGTGGACTGTCCCTTCAGGACGGTGCCAGGGTGGTCGCTCTGCGCAGCCGCCTGATCCGGCAGAAGCTGGCCCGCACCGGGGTGATGCTCTCGGTGGTCGCCCCGGCCGACGACGTCCGCGCGCTCGTCGCGGAGCTCGGCGGCGAGGTCTCGATCGCCGCGGTGAACGGCCCCAAGCTGGTCACCGTCTCCGGCGACGAGACCGCGATGGCGAAGCTGGAGAAGCGGCTTTCGGCCGCCGGCATGATGCGCTGGCGGCTGGCCGGGGTGAACTTCGCCGCGCACTCGCCCCAGGTCGAGCTGCTGGAGGACGACCTGCTCGAGCTGCTCGCGCCGGTGTCGCCGCGCAGCTCGGCCGTGCCGTTCTTCTCGTCGGTGACCGGCGGGCTGCTCGACACCGCGGAGCTGGACGCCCGGTACTGGTACCGGAACCTGCGTCAGACCGTGCTGTTCGGCGAAGCGGCCGACGCGCTGGTGGCCGGCGGCGCGAGCGCGTTCGTCGAGCCCAGCCCGAACCCGGTGCTGAAGATGGCGCTCGAGCAGACCATGGACCGCACCGGCGAGCCGCTGGTGTTCCAGGAGACGTTGCACACCGGCGAAGGCGACTGGCGCCGGATGGTGACCGCGGTCGCCGGGGCGCACGCCCAGGGTGTCACGATCGACTGGGCCGCCTTCTACGAGCGTGCCGGCGTCACCGCGCGCGTGCCGCTGCCGACGTATGCCTTCCAACGCAAGAACTACTGGCCGGAACCGGCGCCGCAGGCCGTCGCGAGCGGCGAAAGCGCCGCCGACGCGCGGCTGTGGGGCATGGTCGCGGCCACCGACGGCGAGGTGCTGGCTTCGGCGCTGGAGGTCGACCGGAGCGCGCTGGACGCCGTGCTGCCCGCGCTGGCGTCGTGGCGGGAGAAGCTGCGCACCGAGGCCGCCGTCGACCGCTGGTGGTACCGCATCGACTGGACCCCGCTGAAGCCGCCCGCCGGCAGCGCCGCGCCGGGCCGCTGGCTGGCCGTCGTCCCCGGAGACACCGGAGACACCGGCGACGGCTGGAGCGCGCGGGTGCTCGGCGCGCTGCCCGGCGACGTCACCGTGCTGACGGTGACCGACCCCGACCCGGCCGCGCTGGCCGCCCGCCTCGGGGAGCTGCCGGGACCGTTCGACGGTGTCGTCTCGCTGCTCGCGCTGAGCACGCGGAAGATCGACGCGGCGCCGACCGCGCCGCCGGGCGTCGTGCTCACCGCCGTCCTGGTCCAGGCGCTGGCCCGGGCCGAGGTCGAAGCCAAGCTGTGGTGCCTGACCCGCGAGGCGCTCCCGATCGAGGGGCGGCACGCGGCCGCGGACACCGTCGGGCAGGCGGCGGTCTGGGGCTTCGGGCGCACCGTCGCGCTGGAACGGGCGGCGGCGTGGGGCGGGCTCGTCGAACTGCCCGCCGAACCGGGCGAGGCCGACCTGCGGAACCTGCCGCACGTGCTGGCCGGGCTCGACGGCGAGGACCAGATCGCGCTGCGCGACGGCCGGTTGCTCGGGCGGCGGCTGCGCCGCACGACGGCGGCCGAGACCCCGGCGGTCACCCCGGCGCTGGCCGGTCCGGGCACGGTGCTGATCACCGGCGGCACGGGCGCGCTCGGTGTCGAGACGGCCCGCTGGCTGGCCGACGCCGGCGTCCGGCGGCTGCTGCTGACCAGCCGTCGCGGCCCCGACGCGCCGGGTGCGGCCGAGCTGGTCGAAGAGCTGACCGGACGCGGCGCCGAGGTGTCGGTGGTGGCGTGCGACGTCGCCGACCGCGCCCAGGTCGAGGCGGTGCTGGCGGCGATCCCCGGATCGGACCCGCTGCGCGGCGTCGTCCACGCGGCCGGCGTCGCCCAGGACGGTGCCGACGTCGTCGCGCTGACCCTGGAAGAGGTCGAGGGCGTCCTGAAGTCCAAAGTCGAGGGTGCCCGGCACCTCGACGAGCTGGTCGGCGACCGGCCGCTCGACTTCTTCGTGCTGTACTCGTCGGTGTCGGGCATGCTCGGCAGCGGCAAGCTCAGCGCGTACGCCGCGGCGAACGCCTACCTCAACGCGCTGGCCGAAGACCGCGAACGCCGCGGCCTGCCCGGCGTGTCGATCGGCTGGGGCGTCTGGGGCGAGGCCGGGATGGCACTGCAGGGCGACATGCTGGAGCACATGCAGCGCCACGGCCTGGTGCCGCTGGCGCCGGCGGAGGCGATGGTCGCGTTCGGCCGCGCGCTCGGCGTCCGCGGCGCGGTGCTGGCGGCGGACTTCGACTGGAACCGCTTCGCGCAGACGTTCACGCTGCCCCGCGAGAGCGCGTTGCTGAGCGAGCTGCCCGAGGTCCGCGAGGCCCTCTCGGCGGCGGGCTCGGAGCGCGACGCGGTGGTGGCCGAGGCGACCCTGCACGAGGAGCTGGCCGGCCTGGACCCGGCCGAGCGGCGCGACGCGCTGTTGCGGCTGGTCCGCGAGGTGGCGGCCGAGCTGCTGGGCTACGGCGAGCCGGGGGACATCGAGCCGGCGCAGGCGTTCCGCGAGATGGGCGTGGACTCCTTGGCGGCGGTGGAGGTCCGCAACGTCCTGGGTGAGCGCACCGGCCTGCGGCTGCCGTCGACGCTGGTGTTCGACCATCCGACGTCCCAGGCGGTGGCGGCCCACCTCCACCGCGAGCTGTTCGGCGACGAAGCCGACGCCCCGGCGTCGGCGGAGGAGGCCCGGGTCCGGAAGTTCCTGGCGGCGGTGTCGTTCGACCAGCTGCGGTCCCTGGGCCTGATGGAGCTGCTCTCGGAGGCGGCGGACCGCGCGGACCGGCCGGAGGAGGACGCCCGGCCGGACGAAGACGGCGACGTGGGCGACATGGACGCGGACGACCTGGTCCGCTTCGTCCTGGGCGGCGACCAGGACTGATCCTCCCGCGCGAAGGCGGCACCTCCCCGGGAGGTGCCGCCTTCGTCGCGTCCAGGGCCAAGTCTGGGGGTTTCCGGGCTGGGCGTGCGGTTGACTCCCCGGCAAGTGGACGTTCGCTCGGCGCCGGTCCGTGAGGAACGCCGTCGCGGTGGCGTCACCCGGGTAAGACCACGCTCACCTGGAGATGTCTATGCCGGCCGGGTCGGATCGAGTCGTCGAAGCACTGCGCGTCGCCGTGCAGGAGAACAAGCAGCTGCGGCGGCAGAACACCACGCTGCTCGCCGCGGCGGCCGAACCGGTCGCCGTGGTCGCCATGAGCTGCCGCTACCCGGGTGGTGTCCAGTCGCCCGAAGACCTGTGGCGGCTCGTCGACGACGGTGTCGACGCCGTCACCGACTTCCCCGACGGCCGCGGCTGGCCGGATTCGCCGCACCAGGGCGGGTTCCTGCACCGCGCCGGGGACTTCGACCCCGCCTTCTTCGGCATCTCACCGCGTGAAGCGCTCGCCATGGACCCGCAGCAGCGGATCGTCCTGGAGCTGGCCTGGGAGGCCTTCGAACGCGCCGGCATCGACCCGCACGAGGTCGAAGGCAGCACCGGCGGGGTTTTTGTCGGCGCCGGGTCCATGGGGTACGGCCGCGGTCTCGCCGCGCTGCCCGACGGCGTCGAGGGTTATCTGGTCACCGGCACCGAATCCTCGGTGATCTCCGGGCGCATCGCCTACTTCTACGGCCTCGAAGGCCCCGCGGTCACCGTCGACACGGCGTGCTCGTCGTCGCTGGTCGCCCTGCACTGGGCCGCGCGGGCGCTGCGGGCACGGGAGTGCTCGTTCGCCCTCGCCGGCGGTGTCGCCGTGATGGCCACCCCCGGTCTCTACGGCGAGTTCGACCGCCAAGGCGGCCTCGCCTCCGACGGCCGCTGCAAGTCCTTCGCCGAGGCGGCCGACGGCGCCGGGTTCTCCGAAGGCGCCGGGCTCCTCCTGCTGGAACGGCTGTCCGACGCCCGCCGCAACGGGCACGAGGTGCTCGCCGTCCTCCGCGGCTCCGCGGTCAACTCCGACGGCGCGTCCAACGGCCTCACCGCGCCCAACGGACCTTCGCAGCAGCGGGTCATCCGCCAGGCGCTGGAGAACGCCGGGCTGACCCCCGACGACATCGACACCGTCGAGGCGCACGGCACCGGCACGGTCCTCGGCGACCCCATCGAGGCGCAGGCCCTGCTGGCCACCTACGGCCGCGAGCGCGCGGGCGAACCGCTGTGGCTCGGCTCGTTCAAGTCGAACGTCGGGCACACGCAGTCCGCCGCCGGCGTCGGCGGGGTCATCAAGACCATCCAGGCCATGCGCCACGGCGTCCTGCCGCGCACCCTGCACGTCGACACCCCGACGTCCCATGTGGACTGGACGGCCGGCCGCGTCGCGCTGCTGACCGATCCGCGCCCCTGGCCGGAGACCGGGAAACCGCGCCGGGCCGCCGTGTCGTCGTTCGGCATCAGCGGCACCAACGCGCACGTCATCCTCGAACAGCCCGCCCCGGAACCGGCCGAAGTGGGCCCGGTCCGCGAGCCCGCCGGCTACCTGTGGCCGGTGTCCGGCCGCACCCCGGACGCCCTGCGCGCCCAGGCCGCCCGGCTGCTGGCCCACCTCGACGCCCGCCCGGAGCACACACCACTCGACGTCGCCCATTCGCTGGCGAGCACCCGGGTCGCCTTCCCGCACCGGGCCGTGCTCACCGGCGCCGGCCGCGGCGAGCTGCTGACCGCCCTGCACGCGCTGGCCACCTCGGCCGCCGCGCCCGGTGTGCACACCGGCTCGGCCCTGCACCCCGGCGCGTCGGCGTTCCTGTTCACCGGCCAGGGTTCCCAGCGCGCCGACATGGGCGAGACCCTGGCTTTCCCCGTGTTCGTCCGCACGCGCGACGAAATCCTCGGCCTGCTCGACCTGCCGGAGACGTCCACTGTGGACGACACCGGCGTCGCGCAGCCCGCGCTGTTCGCCTTCGAGGTCGCGCTCTTCCGCCTCCTGGAGTCCCTCGGCGTGCGCCCGGACTTCGTCGCCGGGCACTCCGTCGGCGAGATCGCCGCGGCCCACGTCGCCGGGGTGCTCTCCCTGCCGGATGCGGTCAAGCTGGTCGAGGCCCGCGGCCGGCTCATGCAGGCGCTGCCCGCCGGGGGCGCGATGGTCGCGATCCAGGCGGCCGAAGCCGACGTCCTGCCGCTGCTCACCGACGACGTCTCGATCGCGGCGGTCAACGGCCCGGACGCGGTGGTCGTCTCCGGCGCCGAAGACGCCGTGCTCGCCGTCGCCGCGCACTTCGCGAAGACCAAGCGGCTCACGGTGAGCCACGCGTTCCACTCCCCGCTGATGGAACCGATGCTCGACGACTTCCGCGCGGTGCTCGAAACCCTGACCTTCACCGCGCCGTCGATCCCGGTCGTCGCCGCCGGTGACGTGTCCACTGTGGACTACTGGGTGCGGCACGTGCGCGCCGCCGTCCGGTACGCCGACACCGTCGCCGACCTGGTTTCCCGCGGGGTCAGCACCTTCCTCGAGGTCGGCCCGGACGCGACCCTCTCGGCCATGACCGCCGAGCTGACCGGGCCCGGCGCGGACTGCATCCCGAGCACCCGCCGCGGCCGCGACGAGACCACGACGCTGCTCTCGGCGCTGGCCCGCTGGCACGTGCGCGGCGGCGGCTTCGACTGGACGGCCTGGCACGACGGCACCGGCGCCCGGGTGGTCGACCTGCCCACCTACGCCTTCCAGCGCCGCACCTACTGGCTCGAAGGCGGCACCGGCGGCGACCTCGGCCAGGTCGGGCTCGACCCGGCCGGGCACCCGCTGCTCGGCGCGGCCGTCGAGCTGCCCGAGTCCGGCGGCTTCCTCTTCGCGGGCGAGCTGTCCGCGCGCCGCCAGGCCTGGCTCGGCCAGCACGAGATCCTCGGCGCGAAACTGCTGCCCGGCACGGCGTTCCTGGAGCTCGCCGGGCGCGCGGGCGCGCAGGTCGGCTGCGCCCGCGTCGAGGAGCTGACGTTCGCGGCGCCGCTCGTGCTGCCCGCGTCCGGCGGGGTGCGCGTGCAGGTCGTCGCCGGCCCGGCGGGCGAGGACGGCGGCCGCTCGGTCAGCGTCTACTCCCAGCAGGACGAAACCTGGGTGCGCCACGCCTTCGGCCGCCTCGGTGTCGGCGGCGCGCCCGCCGCGGTCCTGCCGGGGGAGTGGCCGCCCGCCGGCGCCGAGCCGATCGACCTGGACGGCTTCTACGAGGACTTGGCCGGCCGAGGACTCGGGTACGGTCCGACGTTCCAAGGGCTGCATGCGGCGTGGCGGCTCGGTGACGAAGTCCTGGCCGAGGTCGCGCTGCCGATGGAGCACGAGGCCGAGGCCGCGTCGTTCGGCGTGCACCCGGCCCTCCTGGACGCGGTCCTGCACGCCTGCGCGCACCTCGACCGCGACGGCCTGCCGTTCTCCTGGAACGGCGTCGGCGTCCAGCCCGCCCACACGACGACTCTGCGCGCCCGCCTGACCCCGACCGGCGAAAACGCCGTCGCCCTCGCCGTCACCGATCCCGCGGGCACGCCGGTGCTCGCCGCCGACTCGCTGACGTTCCGCCCGGTCGCCGCCGGGGAGCTGCGCGCGACCCGGCACGAGTCCCTGTTCCGTCCCGTGTGGACACCCGCGCCCGCGGTCGCCGTGACGCGGCCCGCCGACGACGCCGACTGGGTCGTCCTCGGCGCCGGGCTCGGCTTCTCCACGACGGCCGTGTTCGCCGACCTGGCGACCGTGCGGATCAGCGGGATCCCGGCCGTGGTCCTCGCTCCCGTGCCCCTCGGCGCGGGGGGCGCGCAAGCCGCCCACGCTGCCACGGCGTGGGCCCTCGAGCTCCTGCAGACCTGGGTCGCGGAGCCGGACTTCGCCCGGTCGCGGCTGGTCTTTGTCACCACGAACGCCGTCCCGGCGGCCGAGGGCGACCTCGTGGACCCGGCCGCCGCGGCGGTCTGGGGCCTGGTCCGCTCGGCGCAGGCGGAGCACCCCGACCGGTTCGTGCTGGTCGACGTGGCCGACACCGCCGAGCCCCTCGCCGCGCCGCTGCAGCGGATCCTCGACTCCGGCGAGGCCCAGGCCGCGGTGCGCGACGGCGAGATCGTCCTGCCGCGGCTGGCCCGCCTCCCGGTCGGCGACGGCCCGGCCGCGCACTTCCCGGCCGGCGCCACCGTCCTGGTCACCGGCGGCACCGGCGGCCTGGGCGGGCTGGTCGCGAAGCACCTGGTCACCACCCACGGCGTCCGGAACCTGCTGCTCGCCGGCCGGCGCGGCCCGGACGCACCGGGCGCCGCCGAGCTGCGCGCGGAGCTGACCGCGCTCGGCGCCGACGTCACCATCGCCGCCTGCGACGCCGCCGACCGCGCCGCCCTCGCCGCGCTGCTGGCCGAGCACCCGGTCGGCGCCGTTGTGCACGCCGCCGGGGTCCTCGACGACGGTGTCATCGAGACCCTGACCCCCGAGCGTGTCGCGACCGTCTTCCGCGCCAAGGTCGACGCCGCCTGGAACCTGCACGAGCTCACCGGCGACCTCGGCGCGTTCGTGCTGTTCTCCTCGGCCGCCGGCGTGCTCGGCAGCCCCGGCCAGGGCAACTACGCCGCTGCCAACGCCTTCCTCGACGCGCTCGCCCAGCGCCGGCGCGCGGCGGGCCGGCCCGGCCAGGCGCTGGCCTGGGGCGCGTGGGCCGGGGACGCGGGCATGGCGGCCCAGCTCTCCGCCGCCGACCACCGCCGGCTCGCCGCGGCGGGCCTGCCGCCGCTCGACCCGGCCCAGGGCCTGGCGCTGTTCGACGCCGCGCTCGCCGAAGCGGAACCCGCAGTGCTGCCGATGCGCCTGGACGTCGCCGCCCTGCGTGGCCGCCCGGGGGTGCCCGTGGTGCTGCGCGGGCTCGTCCCCGGCGGAGCCGCCCCGGCCGCGAGCCGCGGCGCCTTCCCGGCCGACGGGGTCGACCGCGCCCGGGCGCTGGAAGACCTGGTCCGCACCGAAGCCGGGCTCGTCCTCGGATACGCGGCCACCGACACCGTCGACGTCCGGACCGCGTTCAAGGACCTCGGTTTCGACTCGCTCACCGCCGTCGAACTGCGCAACCGCCTCGACACCGCGACCGGCCTGCGGCTGCCCGCGACGCTCGTCTTCGACTACCCGACCCCGGAGGCGCTCGCCGCGCACCTCGACCGGGAGCTGACCGGCACGGCCGTCGAAGAGACCCCGGTGACCGCGCGGCCGGTGTCCGACGACCCGGTGGTCATCGTCGGCATGGGCTGCCGCTACCCCGGCGGGGTCGGCTCGCCCGAGGACCTGTGGAACCTGGTGGAGAACGGCGTCGACGCGGTGTCCGGCTTCCCGGTCAACCGCGGCTGGGACGTCGAGGGCCTCTACCACCCGGACCCCGACCACCCCGGCACGTCCTACACGCGTCACGGCGGGTTCCTGCACGACGCGGGGCAGTTCGACCCGGCGTTCTTCGGGATGAGCCCGCGGGAGGCGCTCGCCACGGACTCGCAGCAGCGGCTGCTGCTCGAAGTGTCGTGGGAGGCCGTCGAACGCGCGGGTGTGGACCCGGTGTCGCTGCGCGGCTCCCGGACCGGCGTGTTCGTCGGCGTGATGTATTCGGACTACGGGATGCTGCTGCAGGGCAGCCCGGAAGCCGAGGCCTACCAAGGAAACGGGAGTGCGCCGAGCGTCGCCTCCGGCCGGATCGCCTACACGATGGGCCTCGAAGGCCCGACGGTCACCGTCGACACGGCGTGCTCGTCGTCGCTGGTCGCGCTGCACTGGGCCGCCCAGGCCCTGCGGCAGGGGGAGTGCTCGCTCGCGCTGGCCGGTGGTGTGACCGTCATGTCGACTCCTGGCTCGTTCGTCGCCTCCAGCCGGCAGCGCGGCATCGCCGCCGACGGCCGGTGCAAGTCCTTTTCGGACACCGCCGACGGCGTCGGCTGGTCCGAGGGCGCCGGGATCCTCGTCCTGGAACGGATGTCGGACGCGCGCCGCAACGGCCACGAGATCCTCGCCGTCCTGCGTGGTTCGGCGGTCAACTCCGACGGCGCGTCCAACGGCCTGACCGCGCCGAACGGCCCGTCGCAGCAGCGCGTGATCCGCCAGGCCCTCGCGGCCGCCGGACTGTCCACTTCGGACGTCGACGTCGTCGAGGCGCACGGCACCGGGACCACCCTCGGGGACCCGATCGAGGCCCAGGCCCTGCTGGCCACCTACGGCCAGGACCGGGAAACGCCGCTGCTGCTGGGCTCGATCAAGTCCAACATCGGGCACGCGCAGGCCGCCGCCGGGGTCGCCGGGATCATCAAGGTCGTCCAGGCGATGCGCCACGGCACCCTGCCGCGCACGCTGCACGTCACCGAACCGTCCACGCACGTCGAATGGACCGCCGGGAACGTCGAGCTGCTCACCGGCGAGCGGCCGTGGCCCGCCGAGGCCGGCCGCCCGCGCCGCGCCGGTGTCTCGTCGTTCGGGATCAGCGGCACCAACGCCCACGCGATCATCGAAGAACCGCCGGTGGTCGTCCCGGCCCGCGACGAAGCCGAGCGCGAACTGCCGTGCGTCCCGCTGGTGCTCAGCGGCCGCACGCCGGAAGCCCTGCGCGCGCAGGCCGCCCGCCTGCTGGACGTCACCGCGAACGGCGCCGACCCGATCGACCTCGGCTACTCCCTGGCCACGACGCGCCCGGCGTTCGACCACCGCGCCGTCGTCCGCGGCACCGAGGCGCTGGCCGCGCTCGCCGAGGGCCGTCCGTCGCCGCTGGTCACCACCGGCGAGGCGAAGGGCGCTCCCAAGGTCGCGTTCGTCTTCACCGGCCAGGGCGCCCAGCGGCCCGGGATGACCCGCGGCCTCTACGACACCTTCCCCGAGTTCACCACGGCGCTCGACGCGGTGCTCGACCGGCTCGACCCGCGTGTGCGCGAAGTCCTGTGGGGTGACGACGCCGAAGCGTTGTCGCGGACCGGGTTCGCGCAGCCCGCGTTGTTCGCGGTCGAGGTCGCGCTCGTGCGCCTGCTGGCTTCCTGGGGCGTCCGGCCGGACGTCGTCGGCGGTCACTCCGTCGGCGAGATCGCCGCCGCGCACGTCGCCGGCGCGCTGTCCCTGGACGACGCCTGCGCGCTGGTCACGGCCCGCGCGTCGCTCATGCAGGACCTCGAGCCGGGTGGGGCGATGGTCGCCGTCCGCGCCACCGAGGAGGCCGTCACGCCCTACCTGAACGACGAAGTCGCGCTCGCGGCGGTCAACGGCCCGGACTCGGTGGTGCTGTCCGGGGCCGAAGCCGCCGTGCTCGCCGCCGCGGCGCACTTCGAGGACACCAAGCGGCTGACCGTCTCGCACGCGTTCCACTCGCCGCTGATGGACCCGATGCTGTCCGCGTTCCGCGACGCCATCGCCGGGCTGGCCTTCGAGGCGCCCGCCGTGCCGATGATCGCCGAGGGGGCGGTCACCGACCCGGACCGCTGGGTCGCGCACGTCCGCGAGCCGGTCCGGTTCGCCGACACCGCCGCGCGCCTGCGGGAAGCCGGGCTGGTCGTCGAGATCGGCCCCGACGCGGTCCTGTCCGCGATGACCGACGGGATCCCGGTGGCCCGCCGCGGCCGCGACGACGTCGAGACGCTGGTCGGCGCCCTCGGGCAGCTGCACGTCTCCGGCGTCCGGATCGACTGGTCCGCCTTCTTCGCCGGGACCGGCGCCCGCCGGGTTCCGCTGCCCACGTACGCGTTCCAGCACGAGTGGTTCTGGCCCTCGGCCGCCGCCCCCACCGGCGAGACGGCCGACGCCGAGTTCTGGGCCGCCGTCGACCGCGGGGACGCCGCCGGCCTGGCCGCGCGGCTCGACGTCGACGACGCTTCGGTGGGCGCGCTGCTGCCCGCGTTGTCCTCCTACCGCCGTTCGCGCCACGAAGAGTCCGTTGTGGACAGATGGCGCCACCAGGCGACGTGGGTCCCGGTCACCGCGGCCCGGCCCGGCACCGGATCGTGGCTCGTGGTCGTCCCGGCCGCGCTCGCCGACGACCCGTGGGTCACCACCGTCGCCGAGTACTTCGACGGCGAACCCCTGGTCTTCGACGGCACCCTCGGCGACCGCCTGCGCGATCGCGAGTTCGACGCCGTGCTTTCCCTGCTGGCCCTGGACGAAACCGGCTTCCCGGGGGTCCCGGCCGGGCTCACCGCCACCGCCACGCTGCTGCAGGCGCTCGGCTCCACGCCACTGTGGTGCGTGACCCGCGAGGCCGTCGCGGTGGCCCCGGGCGACCCGGTGGCCCGGCCCGCGCAGGCCGCCGTCTGGGGCCTCGGCCGCGCCGCCGCGCTGGAGCTCCCGCAGCGCTGGGGCGGTCTGGTGGACCTGCCCGCCGAGCTGGACGCCGAGGTGCCGCGGCGGCTCGCCGCCGCGCTGACCGGCGCCGATGGTGAGGACCAGCTGGCGATCCGCGCGGCCGGGTTGTTCGGCCGCCGGATCGTCGCCGCGCCGCCCGCGAGCCGCGGCCGCGAACCCGGCGAGGGCACCACACTGATCACCGGCGGCACCGGCGCCCTCGGCGCCGAAGTCGCGCGCCACCTGGCGAAGACCGGCCGCAGCCTGGTCCTGCTCAGCCGCCGCGGGCCCGACGCCCCCGGCGCGGACGACCTTCGCCGGGAGCTCACCGACCTCGGCGCCGACGTCACGATCACCGCGTGCGACGTCGCCGACCGCGACGCCCTCGCCGCCGTGCTGGCGGACGTGCCGGACCTGACGGATGTGGTGCACACCGCCGGTGTCCTCGACGACGGCGTCCTCGGCGCCCTCACCCCGGACCGCTTCGAGGCGGGCTACCGCGCCAAGGTCACCGCGGCCGTCCACCTGCACGAGCTGACCCGCGCCGCGGACCTGCGGAGCTTCGTGCTGTTCTCCTCGGTCGCCAGCACGTTCGGCTCGGCCGGCCAGGCGGCCTACGCGGCGGCCAACACGACGCTGGACGCCCTCGCCGAGCACCGCCGCGGCCTCGGCCTGCCCGCGACGTCGGTCGCCTGGGGCCCGTGGGCCGGTGGCGGCATGCTCGCCGCGGACCCCGCCGTCGCCGACCGCGCCCGCCGGGGCGGCCTGAACCCCCTCGCCCCGGAGCGCGCGGCCGCCGCGCTGGACCGCGTGCTCGCGGACACCACCGTCGTCGTCGCCGACATCGACTGGACGCGTTACGCGCACGTGCTGCGCCCGGGCCCGCTGCTCAGCGGCATCCCGGCGGCCGCGCGTGTCGAAGCCCCGCGCGGTGACGACGAGCTGCGCGGACGGCTCGCGGCCGTGCCCGAGGACGACCGGTTCGACTTCCTGCTCGGGCTGCTGCTGGAGCAGGTCGCCCTCGTCCTCGGCCACAGCGGCGCCGGGGGAGTGGCGCCCGACCGCGCGTTCCGCGACCTCGGCTTCGACTCGCTGACCGCGGTGGAGCTGCGCAACGTCGTCGCACTGGCGACCGGGCTCGACCTGCCCGCGTCGCTGGTGTTCGACCACCCGACCCCGGAGATCCTCACCCGTCACCTGCTCGCCGAGCTGGCCGGGACGCTCGTCGAAGCCGCCGCGCCGGTGCGCGCCGCGAACGGCGACGACCCGATCGTCATCGTCGGCATCGGCTGCCGCTTCCCCGGCGGTGTCCGCGGGCCCGAGGACTTCTGGCGGCTGCTGGCGACCGGCGGGGACGGCATCACGTCCTTCCCGGACGACCGCGGCTGGGACCTGGCCACCCTCGCCTCGGGCTACGAATACGCGCTCACCGGTGGTTTCCTCGACGGTGTCACCGACTTCGACGCCGACTTCTTCGGCATCTCGCCGCGCGAAGCGGTGGCGATGGACCCGCAGCAGCGCCTGCTGCTCGAAGTGGCGTGGGAAGCGCTGGAGCGCGCCGGGATCGACCCGGCGACCCTGCACGGCGGGGACACCGGCGTGTTCGTCGGCACCAACGGCCAGGACTACGGGACCCTCCTGGCCACCTCCGGTGAGGACGTCCAGGGTCACCTGGCCACCGGCACCACCGCGAGTGTCCTTTCCGGACGGTTGTCCTACACGCTCGGCCTGGAGGGCCCGTCGGTCACCGTCGACACCGCGTGCTCGTCGTCGATGGTCGCGCTGCACTGGGCCGCGCAGGCGCTGCGCCGCGGCGAGTGCACCACCGCCCTGGCCGGGGGTGTCACGATCATGACCACGCCTGGCTCCTTCGCCGAGTTCGCCCGCCAGGGCGGCCTCGCCGCCGACGGCCGCTGCAAGCCCTTCGCCGACGGCGCCGACGGCACGGGCTGGTCGGAGGGCGCCGGCATCCTCGTGGTCGAACGCTTGTCCACGGCCCGGGAAAAGGGTCACCCGGTGCTCGCCGTGGTCCGCGGCACGGCCGTCAACTCCGACGGCGCGTCCAACGGCCTGACCGCGCCGAACGGGCCTGCCCAGCAACGCGTGATCCGCCAGGCCCTCGCCGACGCCGGACTGTCCACTTCGGACGTCGACGCGGTGGAGGCGCACGGCACCGGCACGGTCCTCGGCGACCCGATCGAAGCCCAGGCCCTGCTGGCGACCTACGGCCGCGACCGCGAAGAGCCGTTGTGGCTCGGCGCCGTCAAGTCCAACCTCGGCCACACCCAGGCCGCCGCCGGGGTCGCCGGGATCATCAAGATGGTCCTCGCACTGCGCCACGGCGAGCTGCCGCGGACCCTGCACGTCGACGAGCCGTCGAGCCGGGTCGACTGGACCGCCGGTGCGGTCCGCGTGCTCACCGAGCACCGCGCCTGGCCGGAGTCCGGCCGCCCGCGCCGCGCCGGCGTCTCGTCGTTCGGCCTGAGCGGCACCAACGCGCACGCCATCCTCGAGCAGGCCCCGGCCGCCGGGACCGCCGTCGCCGGCGAGCCGCCGGTCGTGCCGCTGCTGCTGTCCGCGCGGACGCCACGGGCGCTGTCCGCGCAGGCCGCGCAGCTGCACGCGCTGCTCAGCGACCGCGCGCCCGCCGGGATCGCCCGGGCGCTCGCCACCACGCGCACCGCGTTCCCGTATCGCGCGGCGATCGTCGGCGACCCCCTCGGCCAGCTGGCCGCGCTCGCGGAGACGCCGTCCGGCGCACCCGCGCGGGCCCGCGCCAAGACCGCGTTCGTCTTCGCGGGCCAGGGTGCGCAGCGGCCGGGCATGGGAGCCGGGCTGTACCGGCGCTTCCAGGTCTTCGCCGACACGCTCGACGCCGTCTGCGCACACTTCGACCAGCCGCTGCGGGACGTGCTCTTCGCCGAGGACGGCACCCTGCTCGACCGCACCGACTGGACCCAACCGGCGACCTTCGCCCTCGGCGTCGCCCAGTTCCGGCTGCTGGAGTCGCTGGGGGTCAGGCCGTCCTGGCTCGCCGGGCACTCGGTCGGCGAGATCGCCGCCGCGCACGTCGCCGGCGTCCTGTCGCTGAAGGACGCCTGCACGCTCGTCGCCGCCCGCGGCCGCCTGATGGCCGCGCTCCCGGCCGGCGGCGCGATGGCCGCGGTCCGCGCGCCCGAAGCCGCCGTCCGCGAGCTCCTGGCCGACGGCGTGACGATCGCCGCGGTCAACGGCCCGGCCGCGGTGGTCGTCGCGGGCCCCGAAGCCGCCGTCACCCGGACGACCGACGCGCTCGCCGGCGCCGGGCACGCCGTCCGGCGCCTCGCCGTCAGCCACGCGTTCCACTCGCCGCTGATGGACCCGATGCTCGAGGACTTCGCCGCGGTGCTGGCGGGCCTGGAGTTCGGCGAGGCGCGGCTGCCGATCGTGTCCACCGTGACCGGCGAAGCCGCTGACCTGCGCACGCCGGAGTACTGGGTCGAGCACGTGCGGCAGCCCGTCCGCTTCGCCGACGCCGTGCGCGTGCTCGGTGAGCAGGGTGCCGCGGCCGTCGTCGAGCTGGGTCCGGACGGGTCGCTGTCCGCCGCCGCGAGCGAGATCCTCGGCTCGGACGTCGCGTGCGTCCCGCTGCTGCGGCGCGACCAGCCCGAGGAGACCGCGTTCGTCACCGCGCTGGGCCGGCTGCACGTCGCCGGGGTGCGCGTCGGCTGGCCCGCGTTCTTCGGCCCGGCCGGCGGCCCCGGCCCGGACCTGCCGACCTACCCGTTCCAGCGGGAGCGCCACTGGCCGCGCACCTCCGGCGCGGTGGCCGGCGACCTCGGCTCGGCCGGCCTCGACGCCGCCCGGCACCCGCTGCTCGGCGCGGGTGTCGAACTGCCGGACTCCGGCGGGTTCCTCTTCACCGCCCGGCTTTCGCTGCGCACGCAGCCGTGGCTGGCCGACCATTTCGTGCTCGGCGCCGCCCTGCTCCCCGGCACGGCTTATCTCGACCTCGCGATCAAGGCGGCCGACCGGGCGGGCTGCGACCGGGTCGACGAGCTGACCCTCGAGGTCCCGCTGGTGCTGCCGGCCGACGGCGCCGTGCGCCTGCAGGTCGTCGTCGGCCCGGCCGGGCCCGCGGGCGACCGCACCCTGGCCGTCTACTCGAGCCCGGACGGCGGTGGTGAGCAGCCATGGACGCGGCACGCGAGCGGCCGCCTCGGCACCGGCACGGCCGCGCCGGACACCACCGCCGCGTGGCCACCGCCGGAAGCGGAAACCGTTTCCCTGGAAGGGTTCTACGAGCGGCTCGCCTCGGGCGGGTTCGCCTACGGCCCGCTGTTCCGCGGCCTCACGGCCGTCTGGCGGACGCCGGAAGCGGTGTACGCCGACGTCGTCCTGCCCGAGGCGGCCGAGCGCGACGCGGCGGCGTTCGGGCTGCACCCGGCGCTGCTGGACGCGGTCCTGCACGCCGCCGAGCACGCGGGTCTGACCGAAGTGGACGGTGGCAGGCTGCCCTTCGCCTGGAGCGACGTCACCCTGCACGCCGGGGGCGCCGCGGTCGTGCGGGCCAAGCTGACCCGGCGCGGCGAAGACTCCGTCACGATCGAGCTGCGCGACGCGGCCGGCGACCCGGTCGCCACCGTCGGCTCGCTGGTCCTGCGGCCCGCCGCCCCGGCCCGCGCCGGGCACACCGACTCGCTGTACCGCCTGGACTGGGTCGCCGCGCCCCGGCCGGCCGAGGTGGCCGGACCGGACTGGGCCGTGCTCGACGACTTCGCGGCGATCGCCGAGGCCGCGCCCGGGGTGGTCGTCCACCACGTCCCGGCCTGCGAGCCGGGCCCGCGCGGGGTGCGCGCCGCGGCCGCCGACGCGCTGGCGTTGCTGCAGTCCTGGACGTCGACGCCGCGGCTGCGCGACTCGCGGCTGGTGTTCGTCACCGACGGGCCGGACGACCCCGCCACCGCGGCGGTCTGGGGGCTCGTGCGCTCCGCGCAACGTGAGCACCCGGGCCGGTTCCTCCTGTCCGATGTGGACGGAACACCGGAGTCCATCGCCGCCCTGCCCGCCGTCGTGGCGTCGGGCGAACCGCAGACGAGGGTGCGCGACGGCGAGATCAGCGTCGCGCGCCTCACCCGCGTGCCCTCCGCCGACGCCGTCCCGCCGAGGTGGGACGAGGGCACCGTGCTCATCACCGGCGGCACCGGCGGGCTCGGCGCGACGCTGGCCCGCCACCTGGTCACCACCCACGGCGCCCGGCGGCTGCTGCTGGTCAGCCGCCGCGGCGCGGACGCCCCCGGCGCGGCCGGGCTGGTCGCCGAGCTGACCGCGGCCGGCGCCGAGGTCGACGTCGCGGCCGCGGACGTCGCCGACCGCGCGGAGCTGGCCCGGGTGCTGGACGGCGTCGAGCTGTCCGCCGTTGTGCACACCGCCGGTGTCCTCGACGACGGCATCCTCGGCTCGCTGACCCCCGAGCGCCTCGACACCGTGCTGGCGCCCAAGTTCGACGCCGCGTGGCACCTCGACGAGCTGACCCGCGACCGGGACCTGACGGCGTTCGTCGTCTACTCCTCGGTCGCCGGCACCTTCGGCGCGGCCGGCCAGGCGAACTACACCGCGGCCAACGCGGCGGTGGACGCCCTGGTCCGGCGTCGCCGGGCCCGCGGGCAGGCCGCGCTGTCGCTCGGCTGGGGCGCGTGGTCGCGGGCCGGCGGCATGACCGCCACCCTCACCGACGCCGACCTGCGGCGGATGGCCGCCACCGGGATGCCCGCGCTGGAGCCGGAGCACGCGCTGGCGTTGTTCGACGCGGCCTGCGCGTCCGGGCTCGACACGGTCCTGCCGGTCCGGCTCGACTTCGCCGCGCTCGGCGCCCAGCCCGAGGTCACGCACCTGCTGCGCGGCCTGGTCCGCCCGCCCGCCCGGCAGAGCGCGGCGAACCTGCCGCGCCTGGACGGCCCGCTGACCGGCCTCTCCGGAGCCGAGCGGTCCCGGGCCGTGCTCGACCTGGTCCGCGCCCAGGTCGCCGCCGTGCTCGGGCACACCGGCACCGCCGCGGTGGCCGCCGACCGGCCGTTCCGCGAGCTGGGCTTCGACTCGCTCACCGCGGTCGAGCTGCGCAACCGCCTCGACGCGGCCACCGGGCTGCGGCTGCCCGCCACCCTCACCTTCGACTACCCGACCCCGGCCGAGCTGGCCGCGTTCCTGCTCGGCGAGGTCGACGTCCCCGAGCCGGTCACCACGCCGGCCGCGGTGGACGGCGACCCGGTGGTCATCGTCGGCATGGGCTGCCGCTACCCCGGCGGGGTCGGCTCGCCCGAGGACCTGTGGAACCTGGTGGAGAACGGCGTCGACGCGGTGTCCGGCTTCCCGGTCAACCGCGGCTGGGACGTCGAGGGCCTTTACCACCCGGACCCCGACCACCCCGGCACGTCCTACACGCGTCACGGCGGTTTCCTGCACGAGGCGGGCGAATTCGACCCGGCGTTCTTCGGGATGAGCCCCCGCGAGGCCCTCGCGACCGACTCCCAGCAGCGGCTGCTGCTGGAGGTCTCCTGGGAAGCCGTCGAACGGACCGGCGTCGACCCGCGCTCGCTGCGCGGGTCCCGCACCGGAGTGTTCGTCGGGGTCATGTACTCCGACTACGGCCTGCTGCTGCAGGGCAGCCCGGACACCGAGGGCTACCAGGGCAACGGCAGCGCGCCGAGCGTCGCTTCCGGCCGGGTCGCCTACGCGTTCGGCCTGGAGGGGCCGACGCTGACCGTCGACACGGCGTGTTCGTCCTCGCTCGTCGCCCTGCACCTTGCGGCCCGCGCCCTGCAGAACGGGGAGTGCTCGCTCGCGCTCGCCGGCGGGGTCACCGTGATGTCCACCCCGAGCACGTTCATCGGGTTCAGCCGGCAGCGCGGCCTGTCCGCCGACGGCCGCTGCAAGTCCTTTTCGGACACCGCCGACGGGGTCGGCTGGTCCGAGGGCGCCGGCGTCCTGGTGCTGGAACGGCTGTCCGACGCGCAGCGCAACGGCCACGAGATCCTCGCGGTCGTCCGCGGGTCCGCGGTCAACTCCGACGGCGCGTCCAACGGGCTCACCGCCCCGAACGGGCCCGCGCAGCAACGTGTGATCCGCCAGGCCCTCGCGGCCGCCGGACTGTCCACTTCGGACGTCGACGTCGTCGAGGCGCACGGGACCGGCACGACCCTGGGTGACCCGATCGAGGCGCAGGCGCTGCTGGCCACCTACGGTCGTGACCGTGAGGAGCCGCTGTTGCTGGGTTCGATCAAGTCGAACCTGGGCCACACGCAGGCCGCGTCCGGGGTCGCCGGGATCATCAAGATGGTGCAGGCCATGCGGGCCGGCTCGCTGCCGCGCACGCTGCACGTCGCCGAGCCGTCCTCGCACGTCGACTGGTCGAGCGGCGCGATCGAGCTGCTCACCGAGGCGCGGGCCTGGCTCGAGCGCGGCCGCCCGCGCCGGGCCGCCGTGTCGTCGTTCGGCATCAGCGGCACCAACGCCCACACCGTGCTCGAAGCGCCGCCGGCCGCGGTGGTGGCGCCGCGGCCCGAGCCGGCGCCTTCAGTGGTCGCTTGGCCGCTGTCCGGCCGGACCCCGGAAGCGCTGCGGGCGCAGGCTTCCCGGCTGCTCACGCACCTCGCCGGCCAGCCGGGCGACCCGGCCGACGTCGGGTTCGCGCTGGCCACCACCCGGACGCACTTCGCCGAGCGCGCGGTCGTCGTGGGGGAGGGCCGCGAGGACCTCGAGAACCGCCTGTCCGTGCTGGCCCGCGGTGGCACCACCACCGGCCTGGTCACCGGGCCGGCGGGGGAGCAGGTGCCCGCGTTCCTCTTCGCCGGGCAGGGCAGCCAGCGGCCGGGCATGGGCCGTGACCTCTGTGCGCGCTTCCCAGTGTTCGCCGAGGCGTTCGACACCGTGCTCGCGCGGCTGGACCGGGAGCTGGACCGCCCACTGCGCGAGGTGCTGTTCGCCGAGGAGCCGGGCGTGCTCGACGAAACGCAGTACGCGCAGCCCGCGCTCTTCGCCTTCGAAGTGGCGCTGTACCACCTGGTCCGCTCGTGGGGGATCACCCCGGAGTACCTGGCCGGGCACTCGATCGGCGAGCTCGCCGCCGCGCACGTCGCCGGGGTGTTCGACCTCGTCGACGCGTGCACGCTGGTCGCCGCGCGCGGCCGGCTCATGCGGCAGCTGCCCGCCGGCGGCGCGATGGTCGCCGTGCAGGCCACCGCGGACGAGGTCCGGCCGCTGCTGGCCGGGCACGAGGACGAGGTCGCGCTGGCCGCGGTCAACGGGCCGTCGTCGGTCGTGGTGTCCGGGGCCGCCGGTCGCGTTGAGGAGATCGCCGCGCACTTCGCCGCCGACGGCCGCAAGACCCGGCGGCTGCGCGTCAGCCACGCGTTCCACTCCCCGCTGATGACCCCGATGCTCGACGACTTCCGCAAGGTCGTCGCCGGGCTGAACCCGGCCGCGCCCCGGATCCCGATCGTCTCGACGGTCACCGGCGACCAGGTCTCCGCCGCGACCCTGGCCTCGGCCGAGCACTGGGTCGAGCAGGTGTGGCGGCCGGTGCTCTTCGGCCCGGCCGTACGCCGGCTGACCGAGCTGGGTGTCACCGCGTTCGCCGAGCTCGGGCCGGACACCACCCTGTCCGCCATGGCGGCGGAGTCCCTCGGCGCGAACCACGTCGCCGTCCCGTTCCTGCGCCGAGACCGCCCCGAAGCCGAAGCGGTCACCGACGCGCTCGGCCGGCTGCACGTCGCCGGGGTCACCCTCGACTGGGCCGCGGTGTCCGCGCCGGGCGCGCGGGCCGTGCCGCTGCCCACCTACGCCTTCCAGCACCAGTGGATCTGGCCGGGCGGCGGGCTCGCCCAGGCCGGTGACGTGTCCGCGGCCGGGCTCTGGGCCGCCGGGCACCCGCTGGTCGGCGCCGCGGTCGAGCTGCCGGACTCCGGCGGCCTGCTGTTCACCGGACGGCTGTCGCTGGCCGCGCAGCCGTGGCTGGCCGGGCACACCGTCGGCGGGGCCGTCGTGGTCCCGGGCACGGCGCTGCTGGAGCTGGCCGTGCGGGCCGGCGACCAGGCCGGCTGCCCGCGGGTCGAGGAGCTCACCCTGGAAGCGCCGCTGGTCGTCCCGGACGGCGCCCGGGTGGTCGTCCAGGTCGCCGTCAGCGGCGCCGGGGACGACGGCGCCCGCACCCTACGCGTCTACTCGCGCGACGACGGCGAGCCGGGCGACGCCTGGACCCGGCACGCGAGCGGCACCCTCGTGCCCGCCCTCGACGAGCCGGTCGCGGGCTGGGCCGAGTGGCCCCCCGCCGGCGCGGAAGCCGTCGCGCTGGAAGGCTTCTACGACACGATGGCCGACCGCGGCCTCGGGTACGGCCCGATGTTCCAGGGCCTGACCCGGGCGTGGCGGCACGGCGACGACGTCTACGCCGAGGTCGCGCTGGCGGAGGAGGATCACGAGTCCGCCGCGCGGTTCGTCGTCCACCCGGCCCTGCTGGACTCGGCGCTGCACGCCGCGTCGCTGCTGCCGGTCGGCGGCGGCCTGCCGTTCAGCTGGACCGGCGCGGCGTTCCTGGCCTCCGGCGCGACCGCGCTGCGGGTCCGGCTCAGGCCGATCGACGGTTCGGTCGAGGTCACCGCGACCACGCCGGACGGCACCCCGGCCGTCGCCGTCCGTTCCCTGGCCCTGCGCGCGGTGCCCACGTCGGCCGCCCCGGCGCCGACCGGCTACCGGCTCACCTGGCCGTTGCTGCCCGAAGCCCCGGCGATCCCGGCCGCGCCGCCGGTCGTCTTGCTCCGGGTGCCCGCCGCCGACGGGCCGGTCCCGGTCGCCGTCCGCACGGTGACCGCCCAGGTGCTCACCGACGTCCAGCGCGCGCTCGACGGCGAACCGACCCTGGTCGTCGTCACGCGAAACGGTGTCGCGGTCGAGCCCGGCGAGCACGTCGACCTGGCGCACGCCGCCGTCTGGGGCCTGCTCCGGGCGGCCCAGCTGGAGAACCCGGGCCGCATCGTCCTCGTGGACTCCGACGGTGACGACGTCCCGGCGGAAGCCGTCGCGGGCGCGCTCGCCGCGGGCGAACCCCAGGTGGCCCTGCGCGCCGGTCGGCTCCACACGGCCCGCCTGACCCCCGAGCTTTCACGTGAAAGCTCCTGGGACCCCGGCGGGACGGTGCTCGTCACCGGCGGGCTCGGCGGGCTGGGCGCGACCTTCGCCCGGCACCTCGCCGAACGCGGTGTGCGACACCTGGTGCTGCTCGGCCGCCGCGGCGAGGACACGCCCGGGGCCGGCGAGCTCGTCGCCGAGCTGGCGAAGCTGGGTGCGGACGCCCACGTCGTCGCGTGCGACGTCGGCGACCGCGACGCCCTCGCGAAGGTCCTCGAAGCGGCCGAACCGACCGCGGTCGTGCACGCCGCCGGCGTCCTCGACGACGGCGTCTTCGACACGCTGACCCCCGACCGGTTCGACACCGTGTTCGCGCCCAAGGTCGACGCCGCCTGGCACCTGCACGAGCTCACCGCACCCGGCACCCGGCTCGTCTTCTTCTCCTCGATCGCCGGGACGCTCGGCGCGGCCGGCCAGGCGAACTACGCCGCCGCCAACGCCTTCCTCGACGCGCTCGCCCACCGGCGGGCCGCCGGTGGCGAGCCCGGCGTCTCGATCGCCTGGGGGGCCTGGAACTCCGGCAGCGGCATGACCGGTGCGCTCACCGACGCCGAACTGGCCCGGCTGAACCGCTCGGGCTTCCCGCCATTGTCCACTGAGGACGGTGTTGCGCTGTTCGACGCCGCGCTCGCGTCCGGCCTGCCCGCGGTCGCGGCCCTGCGCCTCGACCTCGCCACGTTGCGCGGCCAGGACCCGCTCCTGCCCGCCCTGCGCGGCCTGGTGACCGCGACGCCCCGCCGCGCGGCCGCTGTCGAACCCGGCGGCGACCTGGCCGCCCGGCTGGCGCCGCTGCCCGCCGAGGACCGGCTCCCGGTCACGATCGGGCTGGTCGGCAAGCAGGTCGAGGCCGTGCTCGGCCACGACGGCGCGGTCGGCGCCGACGTCGGCTTCACCGACCTCGGCTTCGACTCCCTGACGTCGGTGGAGCTGCGCAACCGCCTGGAGGCCCGCACCGGGCTGCGGCTGCCCGCGACGCTGGTCTTCGACCACCCGACGATCACCCGGGTCGCCGAGTTCCTCGTCGCGACCGCCCTCGGCGACGGCGCGGCCGCCCGCCCGGCGCTGGCCGAGATCGAAAAGCTGGAAGACCTGCTGGCCGCCGTCGCCACCGACGACGACGCCCGCGCCGCGATCACCGTGCGGCTGCAGGCCCTGCTCGTCAAGTGGACCGGCCCCGGCGACCCGGGGGAGACCCCGGCCGCCGGCGCGCTGGGCGCCGACGAGCTCCTCGCGTTCATCGACAACGATCTGGGGGTGAAGTGACCCGTGGCGACCGAAGCCGAGCTGCTCGACTACCTCCGCCGGGTGACCGCCGACCTGCAACGCACCCGTGAGCGCCTGGTCGCCGCGGAGTCCGCGGGTGACGAGCCGATCGCCGTGGTCGGCATGAGCTGCCGCTACCCCGGCGACGTCGACACCCCCGAAGCCCTGTGGCGGCTGGTCGACGACGGCGCCGACGCGATCGGCGGTTTCCCGGACGACCGCGGCTGGCCGCTGGCCGACCTGCTCGGCGACACCGGCGGGCCTGGCACCTCCGCCACCGCCGAGGGCGGGTTCCTGCACGGCGCCGGCGGGTTCGACGCGGCGTTCTTCGGGATGAGCCCGCGCGAGGCGCTGGCCACCGACCCGCAGCAGCGGCTGCTGCTGGAAACCGCCTGGGAGGCCTGCGAAAGCGCGGGCATCGACCCGCTTTCCCTGCGCGGCAGCGCGACCGGTGTGTTCGTCGGCGTAATGTACAACGACTACGCGATCGCGCTGCAGGGCGTCACCGAGGACCTCGAGGGGTACCAGAGCAACGGCAGCGCCGGCAGTGTCGCCTCCGGGCGCATCTCCTACACCTTCGGCTTCGAAGGCCCGACCGTCAGCGTCGACACCGCGTGCTCGTCGTCGCTGGTCACCCTGCACCTCGCCGCGCAGGCCCTGCGCCGCGGTGAATGCTCGCTCGCGCTGGCGGGCGGTGTCGCGATCATGTCGACGCCGATGGTGTTCATCGAGTACAGCCGCCAGGGCGCGCTTTCGCCGACCGGCCGCTCCCGCGCGTTCGCCGAAGGCGCCGACGGCACCGGCTGGTCCGAAGGCGTCGGCATGCTGGCGCTGGAAAAGCTGTCCGACGCGCGGCGCAACGGCCACGAGGTCCTCGCCGTGCTGCGCGGTTCGGCCGTGAACTCCGACGGCGCGTCCAACGGCCTCACCGCGCCCAACGGCCCGTCGCAGCAACGCGTGATCCGCGCCGCGCTGGCCGACGCGAAGCTGTCACCGTCCGATGTGGACGTCGTCGAGGCGCACGGCACCGGCACCACGCTGGGCGACCCGATCGAGGCGCAGGCGCTGATCTCGGTGTACGGCCAGGACCGGCCCGAGGGCCGGCCGCTGTGGCTCGGCTCGCTGAAGTCGAACATCGGGCACACGCAGGCCGCGGCCGGCGTCGGCGGGGTGCTGAAGATGATCCTCGCCATGCGCAACGGCGTCCTGCCGCGCACCCTGCACGCCGAAGAGCCGTCCACCAAGATCGACTGGACCGCGGGCGCCGTCGAGCTGCTGACCGAACCGCGGCCGTGGCCGCGGACCGGGGCGCCGCGCCGGGCCGCCGTCTCGTCGTTCGGGGTCAGCGGCACCAATGCGCACGTCGTCCTCGAACAGGCCCCGCCCGCCGAACCCGCCACGGCCGCCGCGGAGCCGGTCGCGATTCCGTGGGTGCTCTCGGCGAAGTCGCCGGAAGCCCTGGCCGGGCAGGCCGCCCGGCTGCTGGCGCACCTCGACGAGCACCCCGCCCAGCCGCTGTCCGGGATCGCCCGCACGCTGCTGGCCCGCAGCCGCTTCGACCACCGCGCCGTCGTGGCCGGGACCGGCCACGCCACCCTGCGCGAAGGCCTGTCCGCGCTCGCGGCCGGGGTCCCGGCGCCGACCGTGGCCACCGGCACGGTGACGGCCGCGCCCGGCCCGGTGTTCGTGTTCCCCGGCCAGGGTTCGCAGTGGCCGGAGATGGCGATCGCGTTGCTGGACACCGAACCGGCCTTCCGCGCCCGCATCGAGGAGTGCGCCGAAGCCCTCACGCCGTACGTGGACTGGTCGCTGCTGGACGTCCTGCGCGGCGTCGAGGGCGCGCCCTCGGTCGACCGGGTCGACGTCGTGCAGCCGGTGCTGTTCTCCGTGATGGTCTCCCTCGCCCACCTTTGGCGTTCCTACGGCGTCCGGCCGGCGGCCGTGCTCGGGCATTCGCAGGGTGAGATCGCGGCCGCGTGCTTCGCCGGGATCCTGTCGCTGCCCGAAGCCGCGCGGATCGTGACGCTGCGCAGCCGCCTGATCGGCGACCGGCTGGCCGGGCACGGCGGGCTGCTGTCGGTGATGGCGTCCGAAGCCGAAGTCGGCGAGCTGCTCGGCGACTTCGAGGGAAAGCTGTCGATCGCGGCGGTCAACGGGCCGCGCACGGTCACCGTCGCCGGGGAGCCGGAAGCCCTGACCGCGCTGGAAAAGCGGCTGTCCTCGGCCGGGCTGATGCGCTGGCGCGTCGAAGGGGTCGACTTCGCCGCGCACAGCCCCCAGGTGCGCGTGCTGCACGACGAGCTCCTCGACGTCCTGGGCGAGCTGCACCCGGGGGAGACCTCGATCCCGTTCTTCTCCACCGCCGACCGGCGCTGGCTCGACGGCCCGGAGCTGGACGGCGAGTACTGGTACCGCAACCTGGAACACACCGTGCGCTTCGACGCCGGGGTCCTTGCCGCCCTCGACCGCGGCGCGCGCCACTTCGTCGAGATCAGCCCGCAGCCGGTGCTCAGCCTCGGCCTGCAGGCGCTGCTGGAGCAGTCCGGCACCGGCGCGACGGCGTCGGCGACCCTGCTGCTCGGCCACGGCGGGCCGGACCGGTTCCTGGCCGCGCTCGGCGCCGCCTTCGCCCGCGGCGCCGACGTCGGCTGGCGCGTCCCCGACGGCGACCGCGTCGCACTGCCGACGTACCCCTTCCAGCGCACGGACTTCTGGCCCCGCGGCACCCTGCAGGCGGCCGGCGACATCACCGCGCTGGGCCTCGCCGCGGCGGAGCACCCGCTGCTCGGCGCCGTGACGGCGTTGCCGGACACCGAAGGTTTCCTGTTCACCTCGCGGCTGTCGGTCGCGACGCACCCGTGGCTCGCCGAACACACCTTCGGCGGCGCGGTCCTGCTGCCCGGCACCGCGTTCCTGGAGCTGGCCGTCCGCGCCGGCGACGAGGCCGGCTGCCCGGTCGTCGACGAGCTGACCCTGACCGTGCCGCTGGTCGTCCCGCCGGGGCAGGCCGTGCGCACCCAGGTGGTGCTCGGCCCGCCGACCCCGGCCGGCCGGCGGACGCTGTCGGTCTACGCCCGGCCCGACGCCGGTGACGAGCCGTGGACCTGCCACGCCACCGGCGTGCTGCGGGCGGGCGAGGTCCCGGAGGCGGGGGAGTTCCCGGCCGAGTGGCCGCCCGTCGGCGCCGAGCCGATCGACCTGACCGGCTTCTACGAGCAGGCCGCCGAGAACGGTTTCGGCTACGGCTCGCTCTTCCGCGGGCTCGAAAAGGCTTGGCGGCACGGCGAAGACGTCTACGCCGAGGTCGCACTGCCGGCGGCCAACCGGCCCGAAGCGGCCGCGTGCGCCCTGCACCCGGCGCTGCTCGACGCGGCGCTGCACGCGGCGTCGTTCACCGGCGAAGGCCGCAGCCGGCTCCCGTTCTCGTGGACCGACGTCGAGCTGTACGCGGTCGGCGCGTCCCGGGCCCGCGTGCGCGTCAGCCCCACCGGCCCCGACGGTGTCCGCGTCGACCTCGCCGACACCACCGGCACGCCGATCGTCTCCGTCGGCTCGCTGCTGCTGCGCGACGCCGGGACGATCGAGAGCGCGCCGGCCCACGGCGACAGCCTCTTCCGCTGGGAGTGGCAGCCGGTGCCGGCCCCGGAACCCGGCCGGCTCGAAGACGGCACCTGGGTCGTGGCCGGGGCCGACGAGTTCGGGCTGACCGGCGCCGTCTACACCCTCGGCCGCGCGGTCGAGACGTTCCTCGGCCTCGGCGCGCTGACCGCCGCGCTCGACGAGGGCCTGCCCGCGCCCCAGGTGATCCTCATGCCGCTGGTGCCGGTGCGGCCGGAGAACGACCGCGAAGCGGCCCGCGATCTGACGAAGTGGGTGCTCGGCGAGGTCCAGGCGTTCCTCGAGGAAGACCGGCTGCGCACCACGCGGCTGGTGTTCGTCACCCGGGGCGCCACCGAAGACGCCCTCGCCGGCGCGACCGCGTGGGGCCTGCTGCGCTCGGCGCAGACGGAGAACCCCGGCCGGATCGTGCTGGCCGACCTCGAACGCGAAGGCGACCAGTCCATCCGCGACCTGCTGCCGCTGCTGCCGGGTCTGCTCGCCTCGGGCGAGCCGCAGGTCGTGCTGCGCGACGGCGTCCCGCACGTCGGCCGCCTCACCCGCGTCCGCGGCGAGGAGTCCACTGTGGACTGGTCGGCGGCGGGCAAGGTGCTCGTCACCGGCGGCACCGGCGCGCTGGCCCGGACGGTCGCCCGGCACCTGGTCACCGAGCACGGCGTCCGCGAGCTGCTGCTGGTCAGCCGCAGCGGCGCGGACGCGCCGGGCGCCGCGGAGTTCGCGGCCGAGCTCGACGCCATTGTGGACGTTCGCGCCTGTGACGTGTCCGATCGGGACGCGCTCGCCCGGCTGCTCGGCTCGGAACCCTCGGTGCGGGCGGTCGTCCACACCGCCGGCGCCCTGGAGGACGGCGTCCTCGGCTCGCTGACCCCGAAGAAGCTCGACACGGTGTTCGCGCCGAAGCTCGACGCGGCCTGGCACCTGCACGAGCTGACCCGCGACCGCGAGCTGACGGCGTTCGTGCTGTTCTCGTCGTTCGCCGGGCTGGCGGGCAACGCGGGCCAGGGCAACTACGCCGCCGCAAACGCTTTCCTCGACGGCCTCGCCCGGCACCGCCACGGCCTCGGCCTCCCGGCGACGTCGATCGCGTGGGGCACCTGGGCGGGCGACCGCAGCGTGATGGCGGCCCGGCTCGACGAGACGAGCCGTCGCCGTCAGGAGCGCGGGGGAGCGCTGGCGCTGTCCGCCGAGCAGGGGGTGGCCCTGTTCGACGCCGCGCTGGCCCACCCCGCCGAGCCGGTGCTCGCCGCGATCCGGCTCGACCTGGCCGCGATGCGCGCGGCCGGCGAGGTGCCGCGGCTGATGTACGCGCTCGTCCCGCCGCCGTCGCGCCGCTCGGCGGCCACGGCGGAGCAGGACGCGGGTTCGTTCGCCCGGACGTACGCGCAGCTGCCCGCCGGCGACCGGCCGGGCGCGGTGCTGGAGCTGGTCCGCGGCCTGGCCGCCGCCGTGCTCGGGCACCCGGGTGCGGCCGCGGTCCCGGCCGACGGCAGCTTCCCGGAGCTGGGCTTCGACTCGCTGACCGCGATGGACCTGCGCAACCGCCTCCAGACGGCGACGGACCTGATCCTGCAGGTCGGCGTCGTGTTCGACCACCCGACACCGGAGGAGCTGGCCGCGCACCTGGCGGGCGAGCTCGTCACCGGAACGACGGCCGAAGTCACGAGCACGGTGTCCGTGCAGGCTCCGGAGACGATCGCGGGCCTGTTCACCGACGCGCTGAAGGCCGGGCAGCAGGCGGACGCGATCGCGTTCCTGCGCGCGGCGGCGACGTTGCGCCCGAAGTTCCGCACGTCCGAAGAGCTGACCCGGCCGATCCGCCCGCTGCGGCTGGCCCGCCGGTCCCCGGACGCCGAGCCCGGCCCGCACCTGATCTGCGTCCCGGCGCTGGTGGCGATGGCGGGGGTGCAGCAGTACTCCCTCTTCGCGGCGTCCTGCCGCGGCCGCCACGACGTCTCGGCGGTCCCGATCCCGGGCTTCACCGACGGCGAAGCGCTCCCGGCCGACCGCCAGGCCCTGGTCGCGGCGGAGGCCGACGCGATCTCCGCGTACACGGGCGGCGAGCCGGCGATCGTGCTCGGCGTGTCCACCGGTGGCCTGCTGGTGCACGCGATCGCGACGGAGCTGTGCCGCCGCGGCACACCCCCGGCCGGCGTCGCGCTGCTGGACCCGTACGCGGTGGACAGCGAGTTCGTCTCGAGTGCCGGCGGCGGGCTGATGCAGGGCCTGTACAAGCGCAACCAGCAGTACACCGAGGTGACGAGCGCGGGGCTGTCGGCGATGGCCTGGTGCTTCGACCTGATGGAGGGCTGGGAGCTGGGCCCGCTGCCGTGCCCGACGCTGCTGGTGCGCGCGTCGGAGCCGATCGTGGCGGCCCAGGAGTCGGTGGACTGGCGCTCGGCGTGGGCGCACGCGGACACGGTGACCGACGTCCCGGGCAACCACTTCACGATCGTGGAAGAGCACATCGCGGAAGCCGTGGCAGCGGTCCAGGACTGGCTGCCGCGGGTGTGAGGGCTCGGCCCCGGGGCAGCCGTCCGGGCTCGTCCATGTCCGGACGATGTCCTCGGCCGGCTCGCCCTCGGACAGCCAGGCCGATCGGTGAACGCGAAGAACCCCGGCACCTGGGGGAGTGTGCCGGGGTTCTTCGCCGCGGGAAGGCAGCCGCGAGACTAGGGGACGGGGTCGGGGGCCGGACGCTCCAGGACCGGCGTCTTCGTGTTCGGCGCCAGCGCCGGCGTGGGGTGCGCGGGCTGGGCGGCCGCGGTCGGCGCCGGATCCTGGGGCACGACCACCTTCGCCGCCGCGCGCTTGGCCGCCTGGCGGCCCAGCGCCTTGTAGCGGGCGCGGTGGTTGAACCACTCCGCGATCAGCAGGTTGACCACCCACGGCACCCACGACGTCAGCGTGGACACCTGGTCCTGCACCGCCGGCGGGCCGTCGACGCCCATCGTGAACACCTCGGGCTCCAGCCACAGGATGGCCGGGCCCAGCCAGAAGCGGGACGCGAGGATCGAAAAGCACAACGCGAAGCTGCGCAGCATCCACTCGCGGTGCTCGACGATCCGGCCCTGGCGCGCCCGGCGGAAGCCGATGATCGTCGTGGTCAGCCACAGCAGGCCCAGCAGGGCGTTGCCCGCCTTCTGGCCGGGGCCGTGGGTCAGGAACGGCGTGATCGTCAGGATCGCGAGCCCGGCCGGCAGCGCGCCGCCCAGGACGTAGACGCGGCCCGAGATCCGGTGCAGCTTCGGCTTGCGGTTGCGCAGCCACGGCCAGATCTGGATCGACGCCGTCACGAACGCGATTGAGCCGAAGACGATGTGCGCCACCAGCAACGGGTAGTAGAAGGGCAGGTCCAGGCGCGTCGCCGCGGTCGACTTGCTCGGGTCGAAGCCGAGGTAGTTGGGCAACCGGAACGCGAGGAACCCGAACACCAGGAAGTAGAAGGGGATGATCCAGGGGCGTCTCAACGCCCTTCCGATGCGTGTCATGGTCGGCCTTCCTTCGGGGCATCCGGCGCGAAGAGCATGCCTCCGCCGAACCACGGAAAACCGCAGACTTCATTCGCGACGTCGGCCGGCGGGCGGAGCGACGATCTCTGGGGAAAAACCGGCCCGCGCGGCGGCATAGTCGCCTTCGACCTGAACCCCGGCGGTGGCTCCGGCGTCGTGAGGCGGCCGGGCGCCCGCCCGAACCGGATCACTGGGAGCGCCGCGGTGGATCGAGCCGAGCACGTTGCCCGCGAAGGTGCCGTCGCGATCGTGGGGCTGGCCTGCCGGCTGCCCGCGGCGCCCGCGCCCGGCGCGTTCTGGACCCTGCTGCGCGACGGCGCCGACGGCACCACCGAGGTCCCGCCCGCGCGCCGCGCCTCCGTCCCGCCCGAGACCCGCCGTGGCGGTTTCCTGTCCGAAGTGGACACTTTCGACGCCGCGTTCTTCGGCATCCCGGCCCGGGAAGCCGCGACGATGGACCCGCAGCAGCGCCTCGCCCTCGAACTGGGCTGGGAAGCCCTCGAGGACGCGCGGATCGTCCCGTCGCGGCTGGCCGGCTCGCCGACCGGCGTCTTCGTCGGCGCGAGCGCGGACGACTACGCGACGCTGCTCAAGCGCGGCGGCGCGAACGCGATCGGGCACCACACGCTCACCGGGCAGAGCCGCGCCGTCGTCGCCAACCGCATCTCCTACACCTTCGGCCTGCGCGGGCCGAGCTTGTCGGTGGACACCGGGCAGTCGTCGTCGCTGGTCGCCGTGCACCTCGCCTGTGAGGCCCTGCGCAGCGGCGAGGCCGAGCTGGCGCTGGCCGGCGGGGTCCAGCTCAACCTGGCCCCGGAGAGCACCATCGCCGCCGACCGGTTCGGCGGTCTCTCGCCCGACGGCCGTTGTTACACCTTCGACGAACGCGCCAACGGCTACGTCCGCGGTGAGGGCGGCGGTTTCGTCGTCCTCAAGCCCCTGGCCGCCGCCCTGCGGGACGGCGACCGCGTCCACTGCGTCATCGAGGGCGGCGCGGTCAACAACGACGGCTTCAGCGAAACCCTCACCACCCCCAGCGCCGACGCGCAGGAAGCGGTCATCCGGGCCGCGCTGCGCCGCGCCGACGTGCCCGCCGACGCCGTCCGGTACGTCGAGCTGCACGGCACCGGCACCCGTGTCGGCGACCCCCTCGAAGCCGCCGCGCTCGGCGCCGTCTTCGCACCCGGGCGCGGCGAGGAGCCGCTGTGGGTCGGCTCGGTCAAGACGAACATCGGGCATCTCGAGGGCGCCGCCGGGGTCGCGGGCCTGCTGAAGGTCGCGCTGGCGCTGTCCCACGGCGAAGTCCCGCCCAGCCGCAACCACGAGCACCCGAACCCGGCCATCCGGTTCGACGACTGGCGCCTGCGCGTCGCCGTCGACCCCGTGCCCTGGCCCGGCGGCCGGGCCTACGCCGGGGTGTCGTCCTTCGGCATGGGTGGCACCAACTGCCACCTCGTCCTCTCCGCCGCGCCCCCGGCCGCGGAGCCGCCCCGGCGACCGTCGTCCGAAGCCGCCCCCTGGGTGCTTTCGGCCCGCACCCCGGGCGGCCTGCGTGGTCAGGCCCGCGCCCTGACCGGCCTCGACGCCGACCCGCTCGACGTCGCGCACTCCCTGGTCACCACCCGCGACGCGTTCCCGCACCGGGCCGTCGTCCTCGACGCCGGCGCGCTGCCCGCGCTCGCGGCCGGCGAGCCGGCGGCGGACGTGGTCACCGGCACCGCCGGCGAGCACCGGCTGGCCGTCCTGTTCCCCGGCCAGGGCGCCCAGCGGCCCGGCATGGGCCGCGCGCTGTACGAGCGGTTCCCGGTGTTCGCCGAAGCGCTCGACGAGATCTGCGCGCGCTGTGACACCGAACGTCCGTTGCGGGACGTGCTGTTCGCCGAACCGGGCTCGGCCGACGCCGCCGTGCTCGCCGAAACCGGCCATACCCAGCCCGCGCTGTTCGCCTACGAAGTCGCGCTGTACCGGCTGTTCTCGTCGTGGGGCGTCGAGCCGGAGTTCGTCGCCGGGCACTCGGTCGGCGAGATCGCCGCCGCGCACGTCGCCGGCGTGCTCTCTCTCGACGACGCCTGCGTGCTGGTGACCGCCCGCGGCCGGCTGATGGGGTCGCTGCCGCCGGGCGGCGCGATGGTCTCCGTCCGCGCCGCTGCCGGCGAAGTCGAGCCGCTGCTGGGTGACGACGTTGTGCTCGCCGCGGTCAACGGGCCCGCGTCCGTCGTGCTCGCCGGTCCCGAAGAGCCGGTGCTGGCGCTGGCCACCCGGTTCGAGGCCGGCGGCCGGAAGGTGACACGCCTGGCCGTCTCGCACGCGTTCCACTCGCCGCTGATGGACCCGATGCTGGCCGACTACCGCCGGGTCGTCGAGCAGCTCGACCTGCGCCCGCCGCGGCTGCCGATGGTCTCGACGGTGACCGGCCGCGTGATCCGCCAGGCCCAGCTGTGCTCGGCCGACCACTGGGTCCGCCAGGCCCGGGACACCGTCCGCTTCGCCGACGCCGTCACCACGCTGGCGCACCAGGGGACCACGGCGTTCCTCGAGCTCGGCCCGGACGGCACGCTCACCTCGCTGGTCCGCGCCTGCCTCGGGACCGACCCGGTGACCGTGCGCTCGTCGCGCTCCCGGCGCCCGGAGGACTTCGGCGCGGTTGCCGCGCTGGCCGAACTGCACGTCCACGGCGTCGGTGTCGACTGGACGGCGCTCACCGACGGCGGCCGGCCGGTCGACCTGCCCACCTACGCCTTCGACCGCGGCCGCCACTGGTTCGACGCGCCCGAGCCCGCCCCGGCGGCCGTCCCGGTCGACCGCGACCTGCTCGCGCTCGTGCGGGCCGAGGCCGCCGCGGTCCTCGGCGCCGAGGTCGACCCCGGCACGCCGTTCCGCGAGCTGGGTTTCGACTCGGCGATGAACGTCGACCTCGCCGTCCGCCTCGGCGCGGCCACCGGCCGCACCCTGGCGACGACCGAGCTGTTCGACCATCCGACCGCCCGCGCGCTGGCCGGGCACCTCGCCGGGGGCGCCGCGGCGAGCGCGCCCGCCGTCACCGCGGCCGGGGACACCGACCCCGTGGTGATCGTCGGCCTCGGCTGCCGCTACCCCGGCGGGGTGGCGTCCCCGGAAGACCTCTGGCGGCTCGTCGAGTCCGAAGTGGACGCGATCGCCGCGATGCCCGCCGACCGCGGCTGGCCCGCGTCGGTGCTCGGCACCGGGCGCCCGGGCGGCTTCCTCGCCGACGTCGCCGGGTTCGACGCCGGCCTGTTCGGCATCTCGCCGCGCGAAGCCCAGGCGATGGAGCCCCAGCAGCGGCTCGTGCTCGAAGTCGTCTGGGAGACCCTGGAACGCGCCGGTATCGCGCCGTCGTCGCTGCGCGGGACCCGGACCGGCGTGTTCGTCGGCGCCACCGCGCAGGACTACGGCCCGCGGCTGGCCGAAGGCACCGGCGACGCCGAGGGGTACGTGCTCACCGGCACCTCGCCGAGCCTGGTCTCCGGCCGGGTCGCCTACGTGCTCGGCACCGGCGGCCCGGCCGTCACGGTGGACACGGCGTGCTCGTCGTCGCTGGTCGCGCTGCACCTGGCCGTGCGGTCGGTGCGCTCGGGGGAGACGTCGCTGGCCATCGCCGGCGGGGTCACCGTGATGGCCGAGCCCGGCATCTTCGTCGAGTTCGCGAAGCAGGGCGGCCTGTCCGAAGACGGGCGCTGCAAGGCGTTCGGCGACGGCGCGGACGGCACCGGCTGGGCCGAAGGCGTCGGCATGGTCGTCGTCGAACGGCTTTCGCGCGCCCGCGAGCTCGGCCACGACGTCCTCGCGGTCGTGCGCGGGTCCGCGGTCAACTCCGACGGCGCGTCCAACGGCCTCACCGCGCCCAGCGGCCCGGCCCAGCAGCGCGTGATCCGCGAGGCCCTCGGCGACGCGGGCCTGAACCCCGCCGACGTCGACGTCCTCGAAGCGCACGGCACCGGCACCCGGCTCGGCGACCCGATCGAAGCCCGCGCCGCGCTCGCCGTGTACGGCCAGGTCCGGGAAACCCCGCTGCTGCTGGGATCGGTGAAGTCGAACATCGGCCACACGCAGGCCGCCGCCGGGGTCGCCGGGGTGCTCAAGATGGTCGCGGCGCTGCGGCACGGCACCGTCCCGCGCACGCTGCACGCCGACCCGCCGTCGTCCCATGTGGACTGGACGGCGGGTGCGATCGACCTCGTCTCCGCGGCCCGCGAGTGGCCCGAGGCGGGCCGGCCGCGCCGCGCCGCCGTGTCGTCGTTCGGCATCAGCGGCACGAACGCGCACCTGATCCTGGAACAGGCCCCGGCCGACGTCGCCGCCGGGCCCGCGCGCGAGGTCGTCGCGGCCGCCGTCCCGTGGGTCGTCTCGGCGCAGTCCGAAGCGGCTCTGCGCGCGGCCGTGGACCGGCTCCGGACGGTGGCCGCCGACCCGGTCGACGTCGGGCACTCTCTGGTCACCACCCGGTCGTCGTTCGACCGCCGGGCCGTGCTGCTGGGCGGCGCCGAGATCGCGAGCGGCACCGCGCCCGCCGTCGAGCCCGCCGTCGCCGCGGTGTTCGCCGGGCAGGGCACCCAGCGCCCGGGCATGGGCCGTGAGCTGGCCGCCCGCTTCCCCGTCTTCGCGGCCGCCCACGCCGACGTCTGCGCGCACTTCCCGGCGGAGGTGACCGCGGCGGTCGGCACCGGCGACCCGGCCGTGCTCGACCGCACCGGGGTCGCCCAGCCCGCGCTGTTCGCCTTCGAGGTCGCCTTGTTCCGGCTCGCCGTGTCGCTCGGCGTGCGCGTGGAGCGGGTGGCCGGGCACTCGATCGGCGAGCTGGCCGCGGCGCACGTCGCCGGGGTGCTCGACCTGCCGGACGCGTGCGCGCTCGTCGTCGCGCGCGGCCGGCTGATGGAGGCGCTGCCCGAGGGCGGCGCGATGATCGCCTTGCAGGCCACCGAAGACGAGGTCCGGCCGCTGCTCACCGACGGCGTCGCGATCGCCGCCGTCAACGCGCCCGAGTCGCTCGTCGTCTCCGGTGACGAGGAGGCACTGCTGCGGCTGGCGGCGTCGTTCGAGGAGGCCCGGCGGCTTTCGGTGTCGCACGCCTTCCACTCGCCGCTGATGGCGCCGATGCTCGACGACTTCCGCCGCGTCGCCGCGGAACTGACCTTCCACGAGCCGGTGCTGCCGGTCGTTTCGACGGTCACCGGCCGCCCGGTGCGACCCGGCGAGCTGACCGACCCCGGTTACTGGGTGCGCCAGGTCGTCGCGACCGTCCGGTTCGCCGACGCGCTGAAGTCGTTGCGCGACGAAGGAACCGGCGCCTTCGTCGAGATCGGCCCGGACAGCACGCTCTCCGGGCTGGTCGCGCGCACGCTGCCCGATGCGGCGCCGGTGCCGCTGCTGCGGTCGGACCGTCCCGAGGAGACGGCGTTCGCGACCGCGCTCGGCCGGCTGCACGTCCTCGGCGTCGAGCCGGACTGGACGGCGTTCTACGCGGGCACCGGCGCGCGCCGGGTCGCCCTGCCGACGTACGCCTTCCAGCACGAACGCTTCTGGGCCACCGCCCGCCCCGCGGCCCGGCCCTTCGACCGCTCCGGCCACCCGCTGCTCGGCGCGCCCGTCGAACTGCCCGGCGAAGACGGCGTCGTGCTCACCGGGCACGTCTCGCCGGACACGCTGCCCTGGCCCGCCGGGCACGTCGTCGACGACCGGATCCTGTTCCCCGGCACCGGGTTCGTCGAACTCGCGCTGCGCGCCGGCGCGGAGGTCGGCTGCGGCGCGCTCGCCGAGCTGACCCTCACCGCGCCGCTGCCCCTGACCGGCGACGGCGTGACCGTCCAGGTCCGCGTCGGCGCCGACGACGGCGGCCGCCCGGTCACCGTCCACTCCCGCGCCGGCGACGGCACGTGGACCGGGCACGCGACCGGCCGGCTGGTCCCGGCCGTCCCGGCGCCGGTGCTCCCGGCGGGCGGCGGGCGCGGCGAGCCGATCGACGTCGAGGAGCTGTACCCGACCCTGGCCGCCGCCGGGCTGGACTACGGGCCGGCGTTCCGCGGGGTGCGCGCGGCCTGGCACGAGGGCGACGACCTGTGCGCGGACCTCGTGCTGCCGCAGGAAGCCGGGGATCCCGCGGGTTACCTGCTGCACCCGGCCCTGTTCGACGCCGCGCTGCACCTGGTGCCGTTCCTCGGGCTCGACCCGCGCCCGCGCGCCCGGCTGCCGTTCGTGTGGGCGAACGTCGGCCTGCACGCGGTCGGCGCGTCCGCGCTGCGGCTGCGGCTGCGCCGTCTCGGCCCGGACACCGTGACCCTGTCGGTGACCGACCCGGAGGGCGCGCCCGTCGCCACCGTCGGCTCCCTGGTGCTGCGCCCCCCGGCCGACGCGGGCCCGGTGGCGCCGCCACTGCTGCGCGTCGAGTGGACACCGAAGGACCTCGGCGCCCCGGCCGAGCTGACCTGGGCCGTCGTCGGCGCCGACGACCACGGCTTCGGCGCGCTGCTGGCCGGCCGGCACGCGGTCCCGTCGTCGGCCGACGTCCTGCTCGTGCCGGTCCCGGACCCGGTGGGCCTGCCGGTCCCGGCCGGCGTCCGCCTGGTGACCTCGACCGTGCTGAGCCACCTGCGCGGGCACCTCGAAGACGACACGCGACTGGTGTTCGTCACCGGCGGCGGCCCGGTCGCCGCGGCGGCCGAAGGGCTCGTCCGCTCGGCCCAGGCGGAACGGCCGGGCCGGTTCTTCCTGCTCTCCGGCGTGCCCTCGGCGGCCGAGCTGGCCGCGCTGCCGACGTCCGGCGAGACGGAGGTCCGGGTCCGTGACGGCCGCGTCGAGGTGCCGCGGCTCGCGCCGGTCGCCGCCACCGAACCCGCCTCGGTCGACTGGGGTGGCGGCGCCGTCCTGATCACCGGGGGCACCGGCGGCCTCGGTGGCCACCTCGCCCGCCACCTGGTGACGGCCCACGGCGTGACGCGGCTGGTGCTGGCCGCCCGCCGGGGCGCCGACGCTCCCGGCGCCCGCGAGCTGGCCGACGAGCTGACCGCGCTCGGCGCCGAGGTGGCGCTGGCCGCCTGCGACGTCTCCGACCGCGAGGCCGTCGCGGCGCTGCTCGCCGCCCACGCCGTCACCGGTGTGGTGCACGCCGCCGGGGTCCTCGACGACGGTGTGCTCGCCGCCCTGACCCCGGACCGGCTCGCGCGCGTTCTCGCGCCGAAGGTCGACGCGGCCTGGCACCTGCACGAGCTGGCGCCGGACCTTGCGGCGTTCGTCGTGTTCACGTCGGTGTTCGGTGTGCTCGGCAACGGCGGCCAGAGCGCCTACACCGCGGCCAACGCGGCTCTCGACGAGCTCGTCCGCGTCCGCGCCGCCGCCGGGTTGCCCGCCCGCGCGATCGCGTGGGGCCCGTGGGCGCGCGACGGTGGCATGACCGGCACGCTGTCCGAAGCCGCCCTGCGGCGGATGGCGCGCGCCGGGCTGCCCACGCACTCGGTCGCGGAGGGCCTGGCCTGGTTCGACGCGGCGCTGGCCGGGGCCGAGCCGGCGGTGGTCGCCGCGCACGTCGACCGCGCTGCGCTGCGCGCCCTGGACGTCGTGCCGCCGGTGTTCCATCGCTTGGCGCCGCCCCGCCCGCGGCGCGCGGCCGCGGCGGCGACCGACTTCGGCGCGCTGGTCGTGGCGACGGTGGCGAACGTCCTCGGGCACGCGTCCGCGGCGTCGGTCGACTCGTCGCTGACCTTCCGCGAGCTGGGCCTGGACTCGCTGACGTCGGTCGAGCTGCGCAACCGCCTCGCCGAAGCGACCGGGCGGCGGCTGCCCGCGACGCTCGTCTTCGACCACCCGACCCCCGACGCCGTCACGGAGTTCCTGGCGGCGGGCGACGAACCGGCCCGGCGCCCGGCCCGGGTGGCGGCGCGCGAGGACGACCCGGTGGTGATCGTCGGCATGGCCTGCCGGTACCCGGGCGGGGTGGCCTCGCCGGAGGACTTCTGGGACCTGCTGACCGAGGGGCGCGACGGCATCACGCCGGTCCCCGCGGACCGCGGCTGGCACACGCCCGGCGCCGGTTTCGAAGGTGGTTTCCTGCACGAGGCCACCGGGTTCGACGCCGACTTCTTCGGCATCTCACCCCGCGACGCGCTCAGCGCCGACCCCCAGCAGCGGCAGCTCCTCGAGGTGTCGTGGGAGGCGTTCGAGCGGGCCGGCATCGACCCCACCTCGTTGCGCGGGAGTGACACGGGGGTCTTCGCAGGGGTGATGTACCACGACTACGCGGCGCTCCCGCAGGATCCCGACGCGCGCGGCTTCGACGTCAACGGCACCGCGGGCAGCATCGCCTCCGGCCGGGTCGCCTACGCGCTCGGCCTGGAAGGACCGGCGGTCACGGTGGACACGGCGTGCTCGTCGTCGCTGGTCGCGCTGCACTGGGCGGCGCGGGCGCTGCGGTCGGGGGAGTGCTCGCTGGCGCTGGCCGGTGGGGTCACGGTGATGTCGACCCCGGCCACGTTCCTGGACTTCGCGCGCCAAGGCGGCCTCGCGAGCGACGGCCGTTGTAAGTCCTTTTCGGACGACGCCGACGGCACCGGCTGGTCCGAGGGCGTCGGCCTGCTCGTGCTGGAGCGGCAGTCCGACGCCGTCCGCAACGGACACCGGGTGCTGGCCGTGCTGCGCGGGTCCGCGGTCAACTCCGACGGCGCGTCGAACGGGCTCACCGCGCCGAACGGACCGTCGCAGCAGCGCGTGATCCGCGCCGCGCTCGCCACCGCCGGTCTGTCCACTTCGGACGTCGACGTCGTCGAAGCACACGGCACCGGAACGACTCTGGGTGACCCGATCGAGGCGCAGGCGCTGCTGGCGACCTACGGTCAGGACCGGGAAACGCCGGTGCTGCTCGGGTCGGTGAAGTCGAACATCGGGCACACCCAGGCGGCAGCCGGGGTCGCCGGGATCATCAAGATGATCCTCGCCATGCGCCACGGTGTGGTGCCGAAGTCGCTGTGGTCGGGGACGCCGTCGTCCCATGTGGACTGGTCGGCCGGGTCGGTCGAGCTGCTCGCCGACGTGCGGGAGTGGCCGGTCGCCGAGCGGCCGCGCCGGGCCGGGATCTCGTCGTTCGGGATCAGCGGCACCAACGCCCACGTCGTGATCGAGGCGCCGGCGGCCGGTTCCGCGCCCGCGGCCGGGCGTCCGGTGGTGCCGTGGGTGCTTTCGGCGCGTTCGGAAGCCGCGCTGGACGAGCAGATCACGCGTGTCACGGGTGCTTCCCCCGCGCCGCTCGACGCCGGGTTCACCCTGGCCACCGCCCGGGCCCGGTTCCCGCACCGCGCGGTGCTCCTGGCGACCGCCGACGGCGTGCGCGAGGTCGCGCGGGGGGTCGCGGCGCCGGGGTCGCTGGCGTTCCTGTGCACCGGGCAGGGCGCCCAGCGGATCGGGATGGGCCGGGAGCTGGCCGCGGAGTACCCGGTGTTCGCGGAAGCCTTCGACGAGGTCCTGGCGTCGTTCGACCCCGCGGTGCGCTCGGTGGTGTGGGGCGCCGACGCCGAAGCGCTGGCGGAGACCGGGATCGCGCAGCCGGCGTTGTTCGCGGTCGAGGTCGCGCTGGCGCGGCTGCTGGCGTCGTGGGACGTCCGGCCGGACTTCGTCGCCGGGCACTCGGTGGGCGAGATCGCGGCCGCGCACGTGGCCGGCGTGCTTTCACTGGCCGACGCGTGCGCGCTGGTGTCGGCGCGGGGCCGGCTGATGCAGGCCCTGCCGCGCGGCGGCGCGATGGTGGCGGTCGAAGCGTCCGAAGAGGACGTTCGCGCGGCGCTGGTCCCGGGCGCCGGCCTCGCGGCGGTGAACGGGCCGCGGTCGGTGGTGGTGTCCGGTGACGAGGACGCGGTCGCGGCAGTGGCCGCGCGCTTCGCGAAGTCGAAGCGGCTCGCGGTGTCGCACGCGTTCCACTCGCACCTGATGGACCCGATGCTGGCGGAGTTCCGCGAGGTCGTGGCAGAGCTGACGTTCGCGCCCCCGGTGGTCCCGGTGATCGCGGCGGGCGACGTGACGTCCCCGGAGTACTGGGTCGAGCACGTGCGCGCGACGGTCCGCTTCGCCGACGCGCTCGGCCGCCTGACCGCGGCGGGGGTGACGACGTTCGTCGAGCTCGGCCCGGACGCGGTGCTGTCGGGCCTGGTCGACGAGCCGGCGGCGGTGGTGGCGCCGGTCCTGCGCCGCGGCCGCCCCGAGACCGAGACGATCCTGGAAGCGTTGGGAAGCCTGCACGTCACGGGCTCCACAGTGGACTGGCCAGCGTGGTTCGCCGGCTCGGGCGCGCGGGTCGTGGACCTGCCGACGTACGCGTTCCAGCACCGGCGCTTCTGGCCGGCGGCCCCGGGACACCCGCTGCTCGGCACGGCCCTCGACCTGTCCGACGGCGGCATGGTCCGCACCGGCCTCCTCACGACGGCGACCCAGCCGTGGCTCGCCGACCACACGGTCCAGGGTGTCCCGGTCCTCCCGGGCACGGCGTTCGTGGAGCTGGCCCTCACGGCGGGCGCGGACCTGGCCGTAGACGAGCTGACGATCGAGTCACCCTTGGAGCTGACCGCGGACCACGACCTGCAGCTGCGCGTGGCAGCGCCGGACGAGGAGGGCGGACGCGAGTTCACGGTGTCGTCCCGCCCGGCGGAGGCGGACGAGCCTTGGCAGCAGCACGCAAGCGGCCGCCTGCTCCCGGAGACGGCGCTGGTCACGGGATCCGCCTCGCCCGACGGCGGGCAACCGGGCACGCCGGGCTTCGGGTCGCCCGCCGATGCGGCGCCCGCCACCGGCCACCCGAGCGCGCCGGGTCTTTGGCCGCCCGCCGACGCGGCATCCGGCCCGGCCGACACCGGCCACTCAGGAACGCCGGGCTTCGGGTCGTCAGCCGATGCGGCATCCGGCTCGCCCGGCACCTGGCCCCCCGCCGGCGCCGAAGCCCTCGACCTCACCGATCTCACCGACCGCCTCGCCGCCGACGGGCTCGGTTACGGCCCCGCCTTCCCCGGCCCCACCTTCGCCTGGCGCCGTGACCACGAGATCTTCGCCGAAGTCGCCCTCACCGAACCTCAACGGCCCGACGCCGCCGCCTTCGGCCTGCACCCCGCTCTCTTCGACGCCACCCTCCGGCTCGTCTCCCTGCTCGACCCCGGCCACACCGGCGGCGTCCCGTTCTCCTGGCACGGCGTCACCCTGCACGCCACCGGCGCCGCCGCCCTGCGCGTGCGGCTCACCGCGGCCGGCGGCGGCCTCCGGGTCGACGCCACCGATCCGGCCGGGACTCCCGTCGTCTCCGTCGACCGCCTCGTCCTGCGCCGGCCCGGCGCCGCGAAGGCCCCGCGCCCGCTCCTGCGGCTCGAGTGGACACCCGTCACCACCCGGGAACCCGCGCCGGACTTCGACGTCCTCGCCGTCGCCGGTGACGTGACCGACGTCCCGCGGTCACTGCGCGAGGTGACCGGCCGCGTGCTGGCGAAGCTCCAGGACACCCTCGCCGGCGAGCGCACCCTCGTGGTCGTGACGCCGCCCGGCGACCCGGTCGCGGCCGCCGCCGGCGGGCTCGTCCGCGCCGCCCAGGCGGAGCACCCCGGCCGGTTCGTGCTCGTCGAGACCGACGGCTCCCTCGAGCCCGCCGAAGCCGTCGCCACCGGCGAACCCGTCCTGAAGATCGACGACGGCCGCGTCCTCGCCGCCCGGCTCGCCCGCGTCACCGAAGCGCCGACCGGACCCGCCGACCGGGACGGCACCGTCCTCATCACCGGCGGCACCGGCGGGCTCGGCAGCGCCGTCGCCCGGCACCTCGCCGCTCGCGGCTGCCGGGACCTGCTGCTCGTCAGCCGCTCCGGCACCGCCGACCCGGGCCTGCTCACCGAGCTGGGCGACCGCGTCGAGGTGGCGGCCTGCGACGTCGGCGACCGCGACGCCCTCGCGCGGCTGCTCGAAGGCCGCGACATCACCACCGTCGTCCACGCCGCCGGCGTCCTCGACGACGGCACCCTCGCCGCCCTCACCCCCGAGCGCTTCGACACCGTCCTGCGCGCCAAGGCCGACGCCGCCTGGCACCTCCACGAGCTCACCGCGCCCGGCACCGAGCTGGTCTTCTTCTCCTCCGTCGTCGGCACGTTCGGCGGCGCCGGCCAGGCGAACTACGCGGCCGCAAACGCTTTCCTCGACGCTCTCGCCCGCCTCCGCCACACCGGCGGCCGCCCCGCCGTGAGCCTCGGCTGGGGCCCGTGGGAGTCCGGCAGCGGCATGACGGCCACACTGTCCGAAGTGGACCTGCGCCGCCTCGCCGAAGCCGGGCTGCCGCCGGTCCCCGTCGAAACCGGCCTCACCCTCTTCGACGCCGCCCGCGGCGCCGGCGAGCCCGCGCTCCTGCCGCTGCCGCTCGACCTCGCCGCCGTGCGGCGGCTGCCCGAAGTCCCGCACGTCCTGCGCGGGCTCGTCCGGCCCGGCCGCCGCCGCGCCGCCGCCGGGTCGGCGCAGGCCGGCGACCTGGTCCGCACCCTCACGCCGCTGCCCGCCGCCGAGCGGGCCGAGGCCCTCGCCGGGCTGGTCGCCACGCACGTCGCGCTCGCCCTCGGGCACGCCGACGCCGCGGCCATCGACCCCGCACGCTCGTTCGCCGACCTCGGCTTCGACTCGCTCAGCGGCGTCGACCTGCGCAACCGGCTCGCCGCCGCCACCGGGCTGCGGCTGCCCAGCACCCTGGTGTTCGACCACCCGACCGTGACCGCGCTCGCCGCGTACCTGCTGGCCGAGCTGGTCGACGCCGGCCCGCCCGCCGCCGAGGTCCGCCGCGCCACCGCGACCACCGGCGACCCGGTGGTCATCGTCGGCATGGCCTGCCGCTACCCCGGGGGTGTCCGCACGCCCGACCAGCTCTGGGAGCTGGTCCGCGACGGCCGCGACGCCGTCTCGGAGTTCCCCGCCGACCGCGGCTGGGACCTCGACGCGCTCTACGACCCCGACCCCGCCCACGCGGGCACCTCCTACACCCGGCACGGCGGGTTCCTGCACGACGCGGCCGAGTTCGACGCCGAGTTCTTCGGCATGAGCCCGCGTGAGGCCCTGGCCACCGACGCCCAGCAGCGGCTGCTGCTGGAGACGTCGTGGGAGGCCGTCGAACGCGCGGGCCTGGACCCGGCGGCGCTGCGCGGCACCGCGACCGGCGTGTTCGCCGGGGTGATGTACCACGACTACAGCCGCCTGCTCAGCGGCAGCGAAGACGCCGAGGGGTACCTCACCAGCGGCAGCGCGGGCAGCGTGGCGTCCGGCCGGGTGTCCTATGTGCTCGGTCTGGAAGGCCCGGCGGTCACGGTGGACACGGCGTGTTCGTCGTCGCTGGTGTCGCTGCACCTGGCCGCGCAGGCCCTGCGGTCGGGGGAGTGCGACCTCGCCCTGGCCGGCGGGGTCACGGTGATGGCGACCCCGTCGACGTTCGTCGAGTTCTCGCGGCAGCGCGGCCTGTCCGCGGACGGGCGCTGCCGGTCCTTCGGTGACGGCGCGGACGGCACCGGCTGGGCCGAAGGCGCCGGGATGCTCCTGCTGGAACGGCTTTCCGACGCCCGCCGCCACGGCCACCCGGTCCTGGCCGTGGTGCGGGGGAGCGCGCTCAACCAGGACGGCGCGTCCAACGGGCTCACCGCCCCGAACGGCCCGGCGCAGCAACGCGTCATCCGCGCGGCGCTCGCGAACGCCGGTCTGTCCCCTGTGGACGTCGACGCCGTCGAAGGCCACGGCACCGGCACGCCACTGGGCGACCCGATCGAGGCGCAGGCGCTCATCGCGACCTACGGCCGGGACCGGGAAACGCCGCTGCTGCTGGGGTCCGTCAAGTCGAACCTCGGGCACACCCAGGCCGCCGCCGGCGTCGCGAGCGTGATCAAGATGGTCCTCGCGATGCGCCACGGTGTGCTGCCGCGGACCCTGCACGCGGACACGCCGTCTTCACGCGTCGACTGGGAAGACGGCGGTGTCGCCCTGCTCGGCGAGGCCACCGAATGGCCCGAGAGCGGCCGGCCGCGCCGCGCGGCGGTTTCGTCGTTCGGCATCAGCGGCACGAACGCCCACGCCATCCTCGAGCAGCCCCCGGCCGGCCCGGAGACGCCCGCCGCGCCGGTGCCCGCGGTCGTCCCGTGGCCGCTGTCGGCCAAGTCCGAGCCCGCGTTGCGCGCCTGGAACGAAAGCGCGACCGGGCTCGAAGGCAGCCCGCTCGACGTCGGGTATTCCCTCGCCGCCCGGTCCCGGTTCGCGCACCGGGCGGTCGTCCTCGCGGCCGATGGGGACCGCCGGACCGTCACCGGCGTCGCGACGCCGGGGAAGACCGCGTTCCTGTTCAGCGGCCAGGGCGGGCAGCGCGCGGGGATGGGCCGGGAGCTGGCCCGGCGCTTCCCGGTGTTCGCCGAGGCCCACGCCGCCGTGCTCGCGGAGTTCGGCCCCGAGGTGGCCGGCGCCGTGCGCGGTGACGACCAGGATCGCTTGGACCGCACGGAGTTCGCGCAGCCCGCGTTGTTCGCCGTGCAGGTCGCGCTGTTGCGGCTGGCCGAGTCGTGGGGTGTCACGCCCGACGTCGTCGCCGGGCATTCGATCGGCGAGATCGCCGCCGCGCACGCCGCGGGGGTGTTCTCCCTGGCCGACGCGTGTCGGCTCGTGGTGGCCCGGGGCGCGTTGATGCAGGCGCTCCCGGACGGGGGCGCGATGGTCGCGGTCGTGGCGGGCGAGGCCGAGGTCCGGCCGCTGCTGGGCCCGGACGTCGCGATTGCCGCGGTGAACGGGCCGCGCTCGCTCGTCTTGTCCGGACCGGCGGAAGCGGTCGCCGAGGTGGCCGCTCGGTTCGAGAAGACGCGGCGGCTCACGGTGTCGCACGCTTTCCACTCGCCGCTGATGGAGCCGATGCTCGCGGAGTTCGCCGAAGTCCTGAGCGGAGTCACCTTCTCTGCACCGCGCCTGCCGTTCGTGTCCACTGTGGATTCCGGCGCGGATCCGTCCACGGTGGACTACTGGGTGCGGCACGCGCGGGAAGCGGTCCGGTTCGCGGACGCCGTCACGGCGTTGACGGAGTCCGGGGTGACGCGGTTCGTCGAAGCCGGTCCGGACGGTGTGCTGTCCGCGCTGGTGCCGGACGGGCTCGCGGTGCCGCTGATGCGGCGCGACCGCGGTGAGGAGGTCGCGTTCACCGAGGCCGCGGCCCGGCTGTTCGTGGCCGGGGTGGACGTCGACTGGCGGCCCGCGCTGGCCGGCGGCCGGCCGGTGGAGCTGCCCACCTACCCGTTCCAGCGCGAGCGGTTCTGGCCCGCGCCGCGGCCGGTGCGCCCGGCCGGCTCGATGGCGCACCCACTTCTGGACGACGCGGTCGCGCTGGCCGGCTCGGACGAGCACGTGCTCACCGGGCGGCTGTCGACGGCCGCCCAGCCGTGGCTGGCCGAGCACGTCGTCGCGGGGACGACGCTCCTGCCCGGCACGGCGCTGGCCGAACTGGCGATCCGGGCGGGGGACGAGTGCGGCTGCCCGCGGATCGACGAGCTGACGATGGCCGTCCCGCTGGTGGTGCCGGCGTCGGTGCAGGTGCGCGTCGGCGAGCCGGACGAGCGCGGCGCCCGGCCGGTGTCGATCCACTCACGACAGTCCGAAGAGGACTCCTGGACCGAGCACGCCTTCGGCTCGCTGAGCCCGGCGGCGGCGCTGCCCGCGTCCGACCTCGGTGCGTGGCCGCCCGCGGACGCGGAACCGGTGCCACTGGACGACTTCTACGCGGACTTCGCGGCGGACGGGTTCGCGTACGGCCCGCGCTTCCGCGGCCTGCGGGCGGCGTGGCGCCGCGGCGGCGAAGTGTTCGCCGAAGTGGCGCTCGACGCCGAGCACCACGCGGAAGCGGCGGAGTTCGGCCTGCACCCGGCGTTGCTGGACGCAGCGCTGCACGGCCTCACGCTGCGCCCGGGCACCCCGGCGCGGGCACTCCCGTTCTCGTGGCGCGGAGTGTCGCTGCACGCGGCGGGCGCGGTGGCGCTGCGCGTCCACGTCCGCGACGACGGCCTCACGCTGACCGATCCCGCCGGGCACCCGGTCGCCACGATCGACGCCCTGGACCTGCGCGAACACCGTCCGACCGACCAGCGCTCCGACGCGCTGTTCACCCTGGCCTGGACCCCGGTGCCGGTGCCCGCCCCGGCGCCGTCGGCCGTCTTGTGGGGCGAGAACCCGTTCACCCTGCCCCTTCCCACCACGGCGGACCTCACCTCGTCACCCCTGGTGGTGGCGTGTTTCGCCGGTGGCGACGACATCCCGGCCTCGACGCAGGCCCTGACCTCCCGAGCCCTGGACCTGGCCCAACGCTGGGTCACGGAGTCGGCGACGGGCAAGCTGGTGTTCCTGACCCGCGGCGCGACCACGGGAGCGGACCTCCCGGCTGCCGCGGTCTGGGGCCTGATCCGTGCCGCCGAGGCCGAGCACCCGGGCCGCTTCGGCCTGCTCGACCTCGACGAGTCCGTCTCGCCGGAGCTCCTCCTGGCCGCACTGGCCGGCGAAGAACCCCAACTCGCCCTCCGCGCCGGAACCCTCCTCGCCGCCCGGATGACAACCCCCGAGCTTTCACGTGAAAGCTCGGGGTCCTGGAACCCGGAGGGGGCCGTCCTCGTCACCGGGGGAACGAGCGGGCTGGGGGCGATCGTCGCCCGGCACCTCGTCACCACCGGGAAGACCCGCCGGCTGCTGTTGGTGAGCCGCCGGGGAGCCGAGAGCCCGGGGGCCGGCGAACTCGTCGCCGAGCTCACCTCGGCCGGGGCCGAAGTCGCCGTCGCCGCCTGTGACGTCGCCGACCGCGCGGCTCTCGAGCTGCTGCTGCGAGACCGTGACATCACTGCTGTCGTCCACTCCGCCGGCGTTCTCGACGACGCCCTCCTGACCGACCTCACGCCCGAGCGCTTGGCCGCCGTCACGCGGCCCAAGGCCGACGCCGCCTGGCACCTGCACGAGCTCACCGCCGACGGCACCGACCTCGTCCTCTTCTCGTCGGTCTCCGGCACCCTGGGCTTGCCCGGTCAGGGCAACTACGGCGCCGCCAACGCGTTCCTCGACGCCCTCGCCCAGCACCGCCGCGCCCGCGGCCTGCCCGCCACGAGCCTCGCGTGGGGCCCGTGGGTCGCCACCGCCGGCATGACCGCCGAGCTCGGGGACACCGGTCTCGACCGGCTCGCCCGCGCCGGTTTCCCGCCGATCGCCGTCGACCAGGGCACCGGACTCTTCGACGCCGCCCTCGCCGCCGGCGCGCCCGTCGTGCTGCCCGTGCGGCTCGACCGGGCGGTCCTGCGCCGGCGTGACGACCTCCCGTACCCGCTGCGCGGTCTGGTCCGCGCCCCGGCTCGCCGCGCGACGGCTACCGCGCACCGGCGGCTGCGTGGTCGCGCGGAGGCCGCCGCGGTTGTCGCAACCGAGGTCGCGCACGTCCTCGGCCACCGCGGCACCGGGCGGATCACCCCCGACCGGTCGTTCGCCGACCTCGGCTTCGACTCGCTCACCGCCGTCGAGCTGCGCAACCGGCTCACCGCCGCCACCGGGCAGCGGCTGCCCGCGACGCTCGTGTTCGACCACCCGACCGTCGGCGCCCTGGTCGACCACCTCGCCGGGGACACCCCGGCCGAAACGGCCCCCACCACGAAGGCCGTCGACGGCGACCCGGTCGTCATCGTCGGCATGGCCTGCCGCTACCCCGGCGGGGTCTCCTCGCCCGAGGACCTGTGGCGGCTGGTCGAGCGCGGCGGCGACGCCGTCACCGAGTTCCCGTCGAACCGCGGCTGGGACCTCGCCGCGCTCTACGACCCCGACCCCGCGCACCCCGGCACGTCCTACACACGCCACGGCGGGTTCCTGCACGACGCCGCCGACTTCGACGCCGGCTTCTTCGGGATGAGCCCGCGTGAGGCCGTCGCGACCGACGTCCAGCAGCGCCTGCTGCTCGAAACGTCCTGGGCGGCCGTGGAAAGCGCCGGCGTCGACCCGTCGGCGCTGCGGGGCAGCGCCACCGGGGTGTTCGCCGGGGTGATGTACGGCGACTACAGCCGCCTGCTCGACGGCGGTGAGGACGCCGAGGGGTACAAGACCAGCGGCAGCGCCGGCAGTGTCGCCTCCGGCCGGGTCGCGTACGCGCTCGGGCTCGAAGGCCCCGCGGTCACCGTCGACACGGCGTGCTCCTCGTCGCTGGTCGCGTTGCACTGGGCCGCGCAGGCCCTGCGCGCCGGCGAGTGCGACCTCGCCCTCGCCGGCGGCGTCACGGTGATGTCGACGCCGACGGCGTTCGTCGAGTTCTCCCGCCAGCGCGGCCTCGCCGCCGACGGCCGCTGCAAGCCCTTCTCCGCCAGCGCCGACGGGGTCGGCTGGTCCGAAGGCGTCGGCATGCTGGTCCTCGAGCGGCTCTCCGACGCCGAGCGCCACGGCCACGAGATCCTGGCCGTGGTCAAGGGATCCGCGGTCAACTCCGACGGCGCGTCCAACGGCCTCACCGCCCCTAACGGCCCTTCGCAGCAACGCGTCATCCGCGCCGCGCTCGCCACCGCCGGACTGTCCACTTCGGACGTCGACGTCGTCGAGGCGCACGGGACCGGCACGACCCTGGGCGACCCGATCGAGGCGCAGGCGCTGCTGGCGACCTACGGCCAGGACCGCGAGACACCGCTGCTGCTGGGTTCGGTGAAGTCCAACATCGGGCACACCCAGGCGGCGTCGGGCGTCGCCGGGATCATCAAGGTGGTGCAGGCGATGCGCCACGGCGTCGTGCCGCGGACGCTGCATGTCACCGAGCCGTCCGGGCACGTCGACTGGACCGCAGGCGCGGTCGAGCCGGCCACCGCCGCGACGGCCTGGCCCGACGCCGGGCGCCCCCGCCGCGCCGGGGTGTCGTCGTTCGGGATCAGCGGCACGAACGCCCACGTCATCCTGGAGCAGCCCGCGCCGCGCGTGGTTCCCGAGCGGCCCGAGGCGCCCGAGGTGCCGTGGCTGCTCAGCGCCAAGACGCCGGAAGCGTTGCGTGCCCAGGCGAACCGGCTCAGCGTCCACATCGGACAGCACGACCCACGCGACGTCGCGTGGACCCTCACCCACGGCCGGGCCCGCTTCGACGAGCGGGCCGCCGTGTTCGGCGAAGCCGCGCTGGCCGCGCTCGCCGCCGGCCGCGAGCACCCGGACGTCGTCACCGGCGTGGTCACCCCCGGCCGGACAGCGTTCCTGTTCTCGGGACAGGGATCCCAGCGCCTCGGCATGGGCCGCGAGCTGGCCGCCGACCCGGTGTTCGCCGCCGCGCTCGACACCGTCCTCGCCGAGCTGAACCCGGCGGTCCGCGACGTCATGTGGGGCGACGACGCCGCGGCGCTCGACCGGACCGAGCACACCCAGGCGGCGTTGTTCGCGGTCGAAGTCGCGTTGTTCCACACCCTGGCCGCGCGGGGCGTCCGTCCGGACTACGTCGCCGGGCACTCGATCGGCGAGCTGGCCGCCGCGCACGTCGCCGGGGTGTTCTCCCTGGCCGACGCGGCCCGGCTGGTCACCGCCCGCGGCCGCCTGATGCAGGCCCTGCCGCCCGGCGGGGCGATGGTCGCCCTGCGTGCCTCCGAGGACGACGTCCGGCCGCTGCTCACCGGCGGGGCCGCCCTCGCCGCCGTCAACGGGCCGCGCTCGGTGGTCGTCTCCGGTCCGGAAGCCGCCCTCGCGGCGGTCGCCGCGCACTTCGGCGACGCCAAGCGGCTCCCGGTCTCGCACGCCTTCCACTCGTCGCTGATGGACCCGATGCTCGCCGAGTTCGGCGCGGTCGCCGCCGGGCTGACCTATCACGAACCGACGATTCCCGTGGTGGCGAACGGAAGTGTCACCGATCCCGCGTACTGGGTGCGCCAGGTCCGTGACACGGTCCGCTTCGCCGACGCCCTGCGCGCCCTGCGGGCGTGGCACGTCGACAAGTTCGTCGAGGTCGGCCCGGCCGCGGTCCTCGCCGGGCTCGCCGCGGGCGACGACGACACCCTCGTCGTGCCGGTGCTGCGCCGCGACCACGACGAACCCCGCGCCTTCCGCACCGCGCTCGCCCGCCTGTTCGCGGCCGGCCTGCCGGTCGGGTGGGACGGCCTCACCGACGGCCGCGCGGTCCCGCTGCCGGGGTACGCCTTCCAGCACAAACGGTTCTGGCCCGCGGCACGGCAGGCCGCCGGCCTCGGGCTCACCGCGGCCGCGCACCCGCTGCTCGGCGGCACGGTCGACCTCGCCGACGGCGCCGGGCAGCTGTACACCGGCCGGATCTCCCTGGCCGCCCAGCCGTGGCTGGCCGACCACACGGTCCTCGGCACGACCGTGCTGCCCGGCGCGGCCTTCGCCGAACTGGCGTTGCACGCCGGCGCGGCCGTGCGCGAGCTGACCGTCGTCGAGCCGCTCGTCGTCCCGGCGGACGGCGCCGTGCACCTGCAGGTCCGCGTCGTCGCCCCCAGCGAAGACGGGCTGCGCGACTTCGACGTGTTCGCCCGGGCCGAAGGGGACGGCGGGGCCTGGACCCGGCACGCGACCGGCGTCCTCGAACCGGACACCGCCGCCACGACCGGGACCGTGGTGGTCCCCGCCGGCGCCGAACCACTCGACCTCGGTGACGCCTACGACCGGCTGGCCACGCTCGGCCTCGGGTACGGCCCCGCGTTCCAGTGCCTGCGCCGCGCCTGGCGCCACGGCGACGAGGTCTTCGCCGAGCTGAGCCTCGGTGACGAGCCGCCCGCGGCTTTCGGGATCCACCCGGCGCTGCTCGACGCCGCCCTGCACGCCGTCGCCCTCACCGCCGGGCACGCCCGGCCGCACGTGCCGTTCAGCTGGCGCGGGATCCGGCTGCACAGCACGGGCGCGTCGCTGGTGCGCGTCCGGATCACCCCGGCCGGCGAACACGCCGTGTCACTGTCCTTTGCGGATGGTGATGGCCACCCGGTCGCGGCCGTCGACGCGGTGACCTTCCGGCCGGCGACCGCCGCCCGCACCCGCGCCCAGGACGCGCTCTTCCGCCTCGGCTGGGTCCCGGTCACCCCGGCCCGCGGCGACCGGCCGGAGCGGGTCGTCGTCACCGCCGACGGTCCCGCACGGGCCCTGGAGCTGGTCCGCGACTGGCTCGCCGAACCCCGCGACGCCGAGCTCGTCTTCCACACCACCGGCGCCACCGACGGCTCCGACCTCGCCGCGGCCGCCGTGTGGGGCCTGGTCCGGGCGGCGCAGTCCGAGCACCCGGGCCGGTTCGTGCTCGTCGACTGCGCCGACCCGGCCGACATCGACCTGGTCGCCGGGGAGCCGCAGGCCCGGGTGCGCGACGGCGTCGTCGAGGTCCCGCGGCTCGCGAAGGCCGCGGCCGAACCTGCCCCGCTGGGCTGGGACCCCGACGGCACCGTCCTCATCACCGGCGGCACCGGCGGTCTCGGCCGCCTGCTCGCGAAGCACCTGGTGACCACGCACGGCATGCGCCGGCTGCTGCTGCTCAGCCGTGGTGGCCGAGCCGACGTCACCGACCTGACCGACGCCGGGGCCGAGGTGACCGTCGCCGCGTGCGACGTCACCGATCGCGCCGCGCTCGCCGCGGTCCTCGAAGGCCACCGGCTGACCGCCGTCGTGCACGCGGCGGGCGTCCTCGAAGACGGCACCGTCGAGACGATGACCGACGCCCAGCTCGACCGCGTCTGGCGGCCGAAGGCCGAAGCCGCGTGGCTGCTGCACGAGCTGACCGCGGACCTCGCCGGGTTCGTGCTGTTCTCCTCGGTCGCCGGCACGATCGGCGGCGCCGGGCAGGCCAACTACGCCGCCGCCAACGCCTACCTCGACGCGCTCGCCGAGCACCGCGCCGCCCGCGGGCTGCCCGCCGTCTCGCTCGCCTGGGGCCCCTGGGCGGGCGTCGGCGGCATGACCGCGGAGCTGGGCGACGCCGAGGTGGCGCGGATGGCGCGGGCCGGGATCACGGCCCTGACCGCCGAGGACGGCCTCGCGCTGTTCGACACCGCCGTCACCGCCGGGATCCCGGCCCTGGTGCCGGTCCGCCCGGCCGCCACGGCCTCGGGCGAGGTCGCCGCGCCGCTGCGTGGGCTGGTCCGCGCGACCACCCGCCGGGCCGCCGCCGCGGGCGAGCTGGCGGCGCGGCTGGCGGAGCTGTCGGAAGCCGGCCGCCACGACGTCGTCGCCGACCTGGTCGCCACGCACGTCGCGGCGGTGCTCGGGCACGCCGACCGCACGGCCGTCGAACCCGGCCGCGCGTTCTCCGCGCTGGGCTTCGACTCGCTCACCGGGGTCGAACTGCGCAACCGGCTCGCGACCGCGACCGGGCTGCGGCTGCCCACCACTCTGGTGTTCGACCACCCGAACAGCGCGGCACTCACCGCGTTCCTGCTGACCGAGCTGCTCGGCGGGGACGCGCCCGCGACCGAGGCCCGCGCGGTCCGCGCCGCCGACGACGACCCGGTCGTCGTGGTCGGCATGGGCTGCCGCTACCCGGGCGGCGCGGCGTCGCCCGACGAGCTCTGGGAGCTGGTCGCCGCCGGCCGCGACGCCATCGGCCCGTTCCCCGCCGACCGCGGCTGGGACCTGGCCGCGCTCTACGACCCCGACCCGGACCACCCGGGCACGACCTACGCGCGGGCCGGCGGGTTCCTCACCGGCGCCGCGGACTTCGACGCCGCGTTCTTCGGCATGAGCCCGCGCGAAGCCGTCGCGACCGACGCCCAGCAGCGCCTGCTGCTCGAGACGTCGTGGGAGGCCCTGGAACACGCGGGCATCGACCCGGCGACGCTGCGCGGCAGCGCGACCGGGGTGTTCGCCGGGGTGATGTACAGCGACTACGGCGGCCTGCTCGCCGGCAGCGGCTACGAAGGCCAGCAGGGCAACGGCAGCGCGCCGAGCGTCGCGTCCGGCCGCGTCGCCTACACGCTCGGGCTGGAAGGCCCGGCGGTCACCGTCGACACGGCGTGCTCGTCGTCGCTGGTGGCGCTGCACTGGGCGAGCCAGGCGCTGAAGTCCGGCGAGTGCTCGCTGGCGCTGGCCGGCGGGGTGACGGTGATGGCGACCCCGGCGACGTTCGTCGAGTTCGCCCGGCAGCGCGGGCTGTCCCCGGACGGCCGGTGCAAGGCGTTCTCCGACGACGCCGACGGCACCGGCTGGTCCGAGGGGGTCGGCCTGCTGGTCCTGGAGCGGCGGTCCGACGCGCTCCGCAACGGCCACCGGATCCTGGCCGTGGTGCGGGGGAGCGCGGTCAACCAGGACGGGGCGTCGAACGGCCTCACGGCGCCGAACGGCCCGTCGCAGCAACGGGTCATCCGCACCGCGCTCGCCGGCGCCGGACTGTCCACTTCGGACGTCGACGTCGTCGAAGCGCACGGCACCGGCACCGCGCTGGGCGACCCGATCGAGGCGCAGGCGCTGCTGGCCACCTACGGCCAGGACCGCGAAACCCCGTTGCTGCTGGGTTCGGTCAAGTCGAACATCGGGCACACCCAGGCCGCGGCCGGGGTGGCGGGCATCATCAAGATGATCCAGGCGATGCGCCACGGCGTCGTCCCGGCCAGCCTGCACAGCGGCACGCCGTCGTCCCAGGTGGACTGGACCGCGGGGGCCGTCGAGGTGGTCGCCGAAGCCCGCGACTGGCCCTTGGCGGCGCGGCCGCGGCGGGCCGGGATCTCGTCGTTCGGCATCAGCGGCACGAACGCCCACGTGATCATCGAGCAGGCCTCGGAAACTCCCGCGCCGGCCGAAGAGTCAGCCGGGCCCGCCGTCTGGCCGCTGTCCGCGCGCTCGGCCGCGGCGCTGCGCGCCCACGCGGCCCGGCTTTCGTCCACAGTGGACGCACTGCCCGCGGCGGCGGTGGGCCGGACGCTGGCTCGGCGATCGAAGTTCACGCACCGGGCCGTCGTCGTCTCCGAGCGGCCCGCCGGCGCACTGGCCGCGTTCGCCGGCGGGGAGCCGTCCGCCGAGGTCGTCGAAGGGGTGGCCGGCGCCGGCTCGACCGCGTTCCTGTTCTCCGGGCAAGGCGCGCAGCGGCCGGGCATGGGCCGCGAGCTGGCCGCGCGGTTCCCGGTGTTCGCGGCGGCGTTCGACGAGGTCCTCGACCGGTTCGCGCCCGACGTCCGGGCCGCGCTCGCCGACGACCGGGTGCACCGCACCGAACACACCCAGCCCGGCCTGTTCGCCTTCGAGGTCGCCGCGGCGCGGCTGCTCGAGTCGTGGGGGGTGCGGCCGGACTTCGTCGCCGGGCACTCGGTGGGCGAGATCGCGGCGGCGCACGTCGCCGGCGTGCTGACCCTCGACGACGCCTGCACGCTGGTCTCGGCCCGCGCCCGTCTGATGGGCGCGCTGCCCGAGGGTGGCGTGATGATCGCCGTCCAGGCCACCGAAGCCGATGTGCGCCCCTTCCTGGGCGACGGTGTCGACCTCGCGGCCGTCAACGGGCCCGCGTCGGTGGTGCTGTCCGGGCTCGAGGACGCGGTCACCGCCGTCGCGGGCAAGTTCGGCAAGCAACGGCGCCTGCGCGTCTCGCACGCGTTCCATTCGCTGCTGATGGACCCGATGCTGGCCGGCTTCGGGGACGTCGTCGCCGGCCTCACCTTCACCGAGCCCCGGATCCCGGTGGTCGCCGCGGGTGACGTGACCGACCCGGCGTACTGGGTGCGGCAGGTGCGCGACGCCGTGCGCTTCGCCGACGCGCTCGAGCGGCTCGCCGCGGCCGGGGTCACGCGGTTCGTCGAGGTCGGCCCGGACGCCGTGCTGTCCGGCCTGGTCGACGTGCCGGACGCGGCCGTGGTGCCCCTCGCCCGCCGCGACCGCGCCGAGGACCGGACGTTCGTCACGGCGCTGGCCCGGCTGCACGTCTCCGGCGTCGACGTCGGCTGGCCCGCCGACGGGCCGCGGGCCGATCTGCCCGCGTACCCGTTCGAGCACCGGCGGTTCTGGCCGCCGGCGCGGGCGGCCGCGGCCCCGCGCGGGGACGGGCACCCCGTGCTCGGCGCGGCCGTCGAGGTGGCGGGCACCGGCACGCTCGTCAGCACCGGCCGGCTGTCCGCTTCGACGCAGCCGTGGCTGACCGACCACGTCGTCTTCGGGACGAACCTCGTGCCCGGCACGGCGTTCCTCGAACTGGCCCGCCACGCCGGCGCCCAGGCGGGCTGCGCGCGCGTCGGCGACCTGACCCTGCTCGCGCCACTGGTCCTCACCGACGGTGTCACCGTGCAGGTGGCCGTCAGCGCACCCGACCCGAGCGGCCACCGCCCGGTGGAGATCCACTCGTGCGGCGACGACGGCTCGTGGACCCGGCACGCGACCGGTGCGCTCACCCCGGACGCGGCGCCGGACTTCGCGGTGGGGGACTGGCCGCCCGCGGACGCGATCGCCGTCGAGGTGGCCGGCGCCTACGAGGCCCTGGCCGACCGCGGGTTCGCCTACGGCACGGCGTTCCAAGGCCTGAAAGCGTTGTGGCGGCGCGGCGACGAGCTGTTCGCCGAGGTCCGCGTCGACGACGCCGGCGGTTTCGGCCTGCACCCGGCGCTGCTCGACGCCGTGCTGCACGGCAAGCTGATTGCCGATCCGGACGCGCCGCCCGCGCTGCCGTTCACCTGGCGCGGGGTGTCGGTGCACCGGCCCGGGGCGACGGACTTGCGCGTCCGGCTGGCACCGGCCGGGCCGGACAGCGTCGCGCTGGAGATTGCCGACACGTCCGGCGCGCCGGTGGCCTCTGCCGAGGGACTCACGGTCCGCGAAGCCGGGCAGCTGCGGGCCGCGCACCTCTACCGGCTGAACTGGACACCGGTCGCCCCCGCGCCCGCCGACGTCGTCCGGGTTTCCGGGTACGCCTTGGCCGAGCTGCCCGTGGTGGGCGAGTTCGTCGAGGTGGCCGTCCCGGCGGGAGCCGACCTGCGCGCCGTCACGGCCGACGTGCTGGCGCTCGTGCAGACGTGGCTGGCCGAGGCGCGGTTCGCCGGCTCGAAGCTGGTGCTGCGGACCCGTGGCGCGCTCGCCGGCGAAGACTTCGCCGCGGCCGCCGTCTGGGGCCTGGTGCGCTCCGCGGAGCAGGAGAACCCGGGCCGGTTCGTGCTCGTCGACTCCGACGGATCACTGTCCACACAGGACTTCCTCGGCAGCGGGGAACCTGAATTGTCCATTATGGACGGAGTGGCTTCGGTTCCGCGGGTCGGGCGGGCCACGCCGGGCGAAGCCGGCGCCGGATGGGACCGGGACCGCGCGGTGCTCGTCACCGGCGGCACCGGCGGCCTCGGCGCGCTGGTCGCGCGTCGCCTGGCGGCCGGCGGGCACCGGCACCTCGTGCTGGTCAGCCGGTCCGGGCGGGCCGAGCCCGGGCTGCTCGACGACCTGGCGGAGCTGGGCGCGCGAGCCGAGGTGAAGGCGTGCGACGTCGGCGACCGCGCCGCGCTCGAGGCGGTGCTGGCCGAGCTCGACCTCACCGCCGTCGTGCACGCGGCGGGGGTGCTGGACGACGGCGTGGTCGGGTCGCTCTCGCCGGAGCGGTTCGACACCGTGCTGCGGCCCAAGGCCGACGGCGCCCGGCACCTGCACGAGCTGACGGCCGGGCGCGACCTCGCGGGGTTCGTGCTGTTCTCTTCGCTGGCGGGCACGTTCGGCGGGGCCGGCCAGGCGAACTACGCGGCCGCGAACGCCGTCTTGGACGCGCTGGCCATCCACCGGCAGCGTCGTGGCCTGCCCGCGGTGTCGCTGGCGTGGGGCCCGTGGACGGCCGAGACCGGCATGACGGCGGCCCTGCCCGAAGCGGAGATCCGGCGGCTGGCCCGCGCCGGCGTCGGGCTGCTGGCCCCCGAAGACGGTCTCGCCGCGTTCGACGCGGTACGGGCGGGCGCGGACCCGCTGGTGATTCCGGTGCGTCTCGACCTGCCGGCGTTGCGAGCGCTGGAGGAAGTGCCACCGGTGCTGCGGGCGCTCGTCCCGGCCCGGCGGACTCCGGCCGCCGCCGTCCCGGACCTGGCGTCCCGGCTCGCCGGGCTCGGCGGGACGGAGCGGATCGAGCTGCTGCTCACCGTCGTCGCGGACGCGGTGGCGGTGGTGCTGGAGCACGGCGACCAGGACGCCGTCGGCCCGGACCAGGCGTTCTCGGAGCTGGGCTTCGACTCCCTGACGGCGGTCGAGCTCCGCCGCCGCCTGAGCGCGGTGACGGGGCTGGCCCTGCCGGCGACGGTGGCGTTCGACCAGCCGACCCCGCGCGAGCTGGCGGGGTACTTGGCGGAGCTGCTGGCCCCGGACGACAAGCCGGAGCAGGCAATCCTCGCCGACCTGGCCCGGCTGGAGGAAGCGTTGCGCGACACGGTGATCGACGCGGAGGCCCGGGAGGAGATCACGGCTGGTTTGGACCGGGTCCGCGGCACGTGGACCGCCCGAGACGACGTGACGGAGGTCGACTTCACCGACGCCAGCGACGACGAGATGTTCGCGCTGCTGGACGAGAAGCTGGGCGCGGAGGACTGAGCGGACGGTGCCCAGCTGGCTGCCTGCGGCCAGGCGAGAGCTCAAGAACGCGCCCAGCCGAGCTGCGCGGAAAGGTCCGGTTCTCGCAGCGGGCAACCCGTCCCTCTCAACCCGCAGCCGGGCTGCCCGGAAGGGGTCGGTCTCTCGCGGCGGCCGACCGCCCCTCTCACCCCGCGGCCGGCCGAGCGCTCAACACCGCCCCCAACTGAGCGCGCCCGTCGATCTCCAACTTGCGGTACAAACTCGTCAGATGCTTCTCCACCGCGCGGCGGCTGATGCTCAGCTCGTCGGCGATCTCGGTGTTCGTGCGGCCGCCGGCGGCCAGGCGGGCCACCGTGGCCTCGCCCGCCGTGAGCTCGGCCGGCGGGCGGGGGCGGTCCGCGTGGCGGAACGTGCCGTCCTCGCGGGCTTCCAGGCGCCCCGCGCCGCAGCTTTCGGCCAGCTGCTGGGCGCGGGCCAGCAGGCGGCGCGCCGCCTCAGGGTGCGTCGTGCGCAGGCGCGTGCCCAGGTCGGCGCTGGCCTTGGCCGCCTCGAGCTCGTCCGGGGCGCCGTCGAGCAGGTCCACGGCCTCCCGGAGCAGCTCCACCGCGCGTCGTGGCTCGGCGAGGACCGCGAGGATCCGCAGCGACCGGCCGAGGATCGCCGGCGCGCCCCACGCGACGGAGTGGCGGTGGTGCTCCTCGGCCAGCTGCCGGGCCTGCTCCGCGTGACCGAGCCGCCGCGCCAGCAGCGCCGCCGAGCCGCGCCACGCGTAGATCGCCGGGTTGCGCCAGCCCGCCCGGTCCAGCAGCCGGCCGCGGTCGAGGAACTGCGCCAGCGCCGCCTCCGGGTCCTCGCGGGCGGCCAGCATCCCGAGCAGCCCCCGGCGGACCGCGAACACCGCGAGGTCGTCGTCCCCGGGCAGCCCGTCGAGCACCTGCCGGGCCAAGTCCCGGCTGCGCGCGGAGTCCGCGACCAGCGCCAGGGTCGTCGCGGGCAGCGCCAGCACGTCGTAACCGCCCGGGTCGGCCGCCCGGAACGCCCGTTCCGCCGGCTCCCCGGCCTCGGTGAACCGCCCGCGCGAAAGCAGCGCCAGCGCGCGGTGGACGTCGACGAGCACCCGGGTCGCCGCCGTCGCCCGCGGCCCGCCCGCCGACGCCAGCCACGGCGCGACGGCGTCCGGCCGGCCCGCGGCGGTCAGCACGAGCGGGACGATCCGCAGGGCGGTCCCGGCGCGGACCGTCCGTGCGGGCTCGTGGTCCAGCAGGACCGCGGCCTGCCGGGCGGCTTCGGCGGCGGTGATCCGGCCGCCGAGCGTGGCGGCCAGCAGCACCACGGCGCGCAGCTCCCGTTCACCGCCACCGCCCGGCCGGGCCGGCAGCTCCCGCAGCCGGGCCGCGGCCGCGGCGAGCCGGGCCGGGTCCTCGAGGGCGGTGAACCACCGCCGGGCTTCCAGGCGGTGGGCCAGGTCGGAGCCGTCCGGGACGGCCGCGTCGCCGACCGTCCGGACCAGTTCGGTCACCAGCGGTCCGCGCGCGGCCGCGGTCAGCGGGATCCGCGCGACCGCTTCGGCCCGCTCGCGGCCGGCGGGCAGCAGCGGCGCCGCCTGGACCAGGTGCCGCACGGCGGCGCGGGGATCCGGCTCGGCGGCGGCCAGCTCGGTCAGCAGCCGGGCCCGGCCCGGCTGCCCGGGCGGCACGTCGAGCAGCGCCCGACGCAGGTGCCGCGCCGCCCAGGGGAGGGTGCCGCGGGGCGGGTCGGCCCCGGCCACGTCCTCGGGCGGAAACCCTTGCGCCGTCAGCAAAGCCACCGCGGCCCGGTGCGCGTCGGCGGCGCCGGCCGCGGACCACGCCTCCTCGACTACCCGCACCAGCGCGGGCTCCGGCACCAGCCGGCCGTCGGCCGCGGTGTCCAGCCAGGTCCCGCCCAGCAGGGCGCGGGCTTCGGCGCACGCGGCGTCGTCCAGCCCGGCCAGGTGGGCGACGAGCGCGGGCTCGGCGTGCCGGCCCAGCACCACCACCGCCCGCGCGAACGCCTCGACCGCCGGCTCGCGCCGGACGAGCAGCCGCAGCCGGTCGCGGTGCACGGCGGCGCCGAGCTCGCGCAGCAGGGCGCAGTCCGCGGCCGCGCCGGTGAGGCGGTCGGCGAACGCGCGGTCCAGCAGCCGGCCCAGGTCCTTCGGCCGGCCGCCGGTGAGGTCGTGGCAGGCCGCGGCGAACTCCGCCGCGGCGCCGGCGCCGATCCGCGCGTTCGTGACCACGCGCGAGCCGGCCGGGGACAGGGGCAGCGCGCGCACGCGGCGCCGCGCGGTCCGGTCGAGCTCACGCAGGTCCGGCGCCCGCGGGGTGTTCGGCAGCACGACCCCGAGCAGCACCCGCGTCCCGCGCAGCCGGCCGGCGAGGAAACCCAGCGCGCGCACGGAAAGCGCGTCGGCCCACCGCAGGTCGTCCACGACCACCACCACCGGCTCGCGCTCGGCCAGCGAAGCCAGCAGGACGTGCAGGCCGTGGAGCACGGGAACCTCGTCGACGCCGTCCGGGACCGGACCGGCCAGCGTCCGCACCATCCGCCCGGCGAGCGCGGGCAGCGCGGCCCCGCACGGGTCGTCGAGCAGCGGCAGCACGAGCTGGCGCACCACGCCGAACGGCAGGTCCCGCTCCGCGGGGGCGCCCCCGGCGCGCAGCACCCGCGCGCCGCGGTCCGCGGCCGTGCGGCCCAGACATCGCAGCAACGCCGAGCGGCCGGTGCCGGTTTCCCCTTGCACCGCAACCACTCCGCCGGCTTCGCGCACGGCGTCGTCCAGCAGAGCCAGCTGGCTTTCGCGTTCGACCAGCACCGGATCAGCCTCCCGGCGCCCGGGTGGTCCAGCGGTCCGCGAGCGCGGTCCGGCCCTTGAGCCCGAGCTTGCGGTAGACCTTGGTCAGCCGCAGCTCGACCGTCCGCAGCGCGATCGACAGCTCCCGGGCGATCTCGCGGTTGGCGAGCCCGCGCGCCGCGAGCTCGGCGACGTCGCGTTCGGCGGGGGAGAGCGTGTCGGGCCGCTGCGGGAACCGCGGCGCGGGCAGCGGGTCGGCGGGCGGGCGCGGCGAGGGGACGGCACGGCGCGGGCCGGCGGCCGCCCGGTCGCGCAGCGCTTCGAGCGCGGCGGCGGTGCCCCAGCGCTCGGCGAGCTCGATCTCCTCGGTGACCAGGGCGACGGCCGCGGCGGTGTCCCCGAGACGGCGCAGCGCCAGGGCCGCCGTCGTGCGCCACCCGGCGACCATCGGGTTGACCCAGCCCCGCGACCGCAGCACGCGGCCGCATTCGAGGACCGCGGCGAGCGCGGTCTCGGGGTCGTCGTCGGCGAGGGCGAGCTCTGCCTCGGCGTGCAGCAGGAACGCCGTGGACACCCCGTGACCGTCGCCGCGGAGCTCCTCGGCGGCGACGTCGCGGGCCTGGTCGAGCCGGCCGAGCCGCAGCCGCGCGGTGACCTCGACGGCGAGCCGGAGCGGGACGGCGGCGGGGTGCCAGCACCGCACGGGCAGCTCCCGGTCGGCGGCGGCCAGATCGGACAGGGCGTCCTCCGGCCGGTCGGCCCGCAGCGCGGCGGCGGCGCGGTCCACGAGGGCGCGGGCGGCGGCGGCGCGCGCGTCCCGCCGGCGCGCGGCCGCGACGACGACGGTGAGCCCGTCGACGGCCGCTTCGGCCGCCCCGGCGCAGAGCAGCGCCCGGCAGGCGGCGACGCGCGGCATCAGCGGCGCGTCTTCCCGCACGACGAGGGCGTGTTCGGCGAGCTCGAGCGCGCGGGCCCGGTTTTCCCCGCGCACGGCCAGCCGGAAGGCGGCGGCCCCGGCGACGGCGGGATCGTCGTCGTCGCTGCCGGGCCATTCGGGTTCGCCCGCCGCGTCTGCCCGGGCGAGCCACGCGAGGGCGGCCCGGGCGGGTTCGCCGGTGACCAGCCGGTGCACGGTTTCGCCGTCACCACGGGCCAGGAGCAGGTCGGCGGCCGTGGTCGCGGCCGGCAGGTGCGGCAGTTCGGTCAGCACCTGGACGAGCCGCCGGTCGGCGTGCCCGGGTTCGCGGCGGACCACCGCCGACGCCAGCCGGAGCAGAACGGCGGCCCGGTCCGCGGGCCCGCCGGGCTCGGCGAGCGCACGGCGAAGGGCCTCGGCGGCCGCGGGAGCGTCGCCCTGGGCCGCGGACTGTTCGGCGGCGTCGACGAGCACCGCCCGCGCCCAAGGTTCCCCGACGGGCGGAGCCCCCCGCAGCAGATCCGCGGCGACGAGCGCCCCCGCCCCGCTCCGGTGAGCCAGTTCGGCCGCCCGCCGCAGCAGCGCGGCGCGGTCCGGGCCGCTCAGCTCGGCGAGCACATCGGCTGGTCGCGGGTCGTCGACGAGGCCACCCGCTTCGAGGGCGCGCATAGCCGCGGGCACGGCGTCGGGAGCGAGCCCGGCGAGCGCCGCGGCGGCGCCGGCGCCGAGCCGCCCGGAGACGGATATGCCCCGGAGGAGAGCCAGGGCATCGAGGGGAAGGCCCCGGCGGATCCGGGCTGCGCGAGCGGAGGCCAGCGCTTGTCCGGTCGCGGCGATCCGGTCGGGGCGCCAGTACGCGGGTGGTTTGCTAGCTTCCGCGGCCCACTTCGCGGCTGGGCGTGGGGTTGCGGGTGAGGTCTGGCCGACTTCGATGCTCGCGGTTTCGTGCGTGGCCATGCCGTGCTTGGTCGAGGCTGAGGCTGAGGTCGATGCCGGTGCCAGTGCCGGTGCTGGGGTCCATGCCGATGCCGAGGCCTGTCCCGCATCCGCCGCCCACTCCGCGGCCAGTTCCCGCAGAACCGCCGGCCGCCCCCGCACCACATCCAGGACCGCCGCCATCACCTCCGGCGGCAGCTCACCCAGCACCTCCCGCGCCAGCACCGCCGTCTCGTCCTCGGTCAACGGCGCCAACGGAATCCGCCGCCCGAACGCCGACGGCTCGTACCCCGTCGCCAGCAGCAGGATCCCTCGGTCGTGAGTCCGTTCCGCCATCGCCGCGAACCAGCGCAGGGACCACTCGTCCGCCCACTGCAGGTCGTCGAGAGCCAGAACCAACGGCCGTTCGCCGGCCAGCGACGTGAACGCGTCGCAGAGAACAGTGGCCGCCCGTTCGCGGTCGTCCAAGCACTCGCTCAGCAGCTCGGCAAAACGGGCCGGTGGCCACAAAACCGCCATCAGCTGGGTCACCGCGCCGAACGGGACGCCGTCTGGGACGCAGGATGCCAGGGCGGCCGGGCGGGCCCACTCCAGCAGGGCCGTCCGGCCGGTGCCCGGGGCTCCCGAGATGCCCGCGGTCGCGCCGTGGCCGCGGGCGAGGTCCGCGACCAGGTCGCCGAGCGCGGTCGTCGCGCGTTCCCGGCCGACGAGACGCGGTTCGCGCACGGGACGACCTCCTCCGCCGGCCGGTCGACGTCGACCTGGGGCTGAACCGCAGCCTAAGCCGCCGCGGGAGCGACGGCGGCGAGCCGTCGAGCGGGGCCGGGAGCTCTGCCCGCTTGACCAGGATTCGCGGGCACAGCCGGGCAACCCGCGACCAACTGTGACTCAGTGGTCGCGCAACGCTTCCGCCAGTTCGGCGCGGCCGCCGATGCCGAGTTTGCGGTACGCGCTCGTCAGGTGGACCTCGACCGTGCGCTGGGTGATGAACAGCGACTCGGCGATCTCGCGGTTGGTCGCGCCCTCGGCCGCGCGCTGGGCGACGCGCCGTTCGCTGCCGCTCAACGCGTCCGACGGCGAGCCCGTGCCGTGGCGCATCCGGCCGCCCGCTTCGGCCAGCGCCGGCAGCGACAGCCCGAGCTGCTGCTTGTCCCGGCTGAGCACGGAAAGGTCGATCGACCGGCGCAGCCGCTCGCGCGCGCCCTCGGCGTCGCCGCGTGCCAGCAGCCGGCGGCCGAGCAGGTATTCCGCCTTCGCCTGCTCCACCTTCGCCGGTGAGTCCGCCAGCAGCGCGGCCGCCGTCCGCAGCCGCTCGATCGCCGCGTCGCCGTCGGCCAGCGCCCCGCGTGCCGTCTCCAGCATGCCCAGCGCCCGGTTCGTGCCCCAGCGGCGGACCGCCGGCTCGACGGAGTCCAGCACCGCCTCGCCCTCGGCGGTGCGGCCGAGCCCGGCCAGCAGCTCGGCCGACTCGTACCACCACGGCGCCAGCACCGGGTTGCCGATCCCGTTGCCCGCCAGGCTTTCCCCGCAGGTGCGCAACCCGGCCAGCGCGCCGTCGACGTCGCCCAGCGCGGCCCGGGCCCGCGCCTTCGCCACCAGGTACCAGTGGTACTCGAGCGTGAAGTCCTCGAGCCGCGGCCGGACGATCGCGGCGAGCGCCGCCTCCGCGCCCGCCGGGTCGCCCTGGCGCACCAGCAGCGAGCCGAGCGCGGTCTGCGGCATGGCGATGCCCGGCGCCCAGCGCTCCTGGGTGATGACGTCGAACGAGTACTGCGCGTCGGCCAGCGCGTCGGCGAGGTTGCCGGAGAACTGGTGGATCAGCGAGCGGATGGTCGTGCCCAGGACGTAGGTCCAGGCCTCCCCGCGGCGCTGCGCGTGGCCGAGCACCCCGGTGATCGCGGCGAGCGCGGGCTCGGGGTGGTCGGCGAGGTAGAGGGTGAGCACGGCACTCAGCACGGCCCAGCCGCCCGGGGCGACGTCGCCGATGCGCAGCACCTGGCCGGCCTGTGCGACGACCTCGGCGGCGGGACGGCCCTGCAGCGTGCCCAGCGACGAAAGCATGCCGAGCAGGTCCCGCTCCTCGGCGGTGTCACCCGGCGGCGGGACGACGTCGCGGAACCGCGCGCCCACCGGCACGACGGTGGCCTTCTCGTCCAGGCCGGACAGCAGCAGCGCCGACTGGCTGACCATCCGCAGCGCCCGGTCGGCCGCCGTGGGCGCGGGCCCGATCACGGCTTCCAGTGCGTCGGCCACCTCGGTGGCCAGTGCGTAGGACCGCTGGGCGTTCTGCGCGCTCAGCGACACCATGACGTACTGCATCACGATCGGCACCCGGCGCCGCGGGTCGCCGACGAGCTCGAGGGCGCGCTCGAGGTGCCGCAGCGACGTCGCCGGGTCGATCTGCCCGAGCACCCGCGCCAGGTGCACGAGCACGGGCACCTCGTCCTCGTGGGCGCGCAGCACCCGGCCGAGGTAGCGGGCGGCCGCGGCCGGGGCGCCGCGGCTTTCGGCGGCCGCGGCCGCCTCCCGCAGCACCGTGACCATCCACGGCCGCGGCGGCCCGTCGAGCGCCAGCAGGTGGACGGCGACCTCCTCGCTGGAGCGGCCGCTGTCGTTGAGCAGCGTGGCCGCGCGTTCCCGCAGCCGGGCCAGCTCGGCCGGGTCCGCGGTGGCCAGCGCGGCCGCGCGGATGAGGTCGTGGGTGTAGTCCAGCCGCTCCGGCTCGAGCAGCTCGCCCTCCCGCAGCGCCCGCACGGCGGCGCCCGCCGGCCCGGGCCGCGTGCCGGCGAGCGCGGCGATCGTCTCGAGGTCTTCGCCGCCCAGCACGGCGATCGCGCGCGCGACGGCCAGCGCGTCGGGGGAGAGCCGGTCCAGCAGCGGGCGCGCCACGGCTTCGCGGCCGAGCTCGTCCAGCGCGCCGGCGTGCGCCGCGTCCGGGGGCACGTGGCCGCGCAGAGCGCCGATGACGCGGTCGAGCAGGAACGGGTTGCCGCCGGAGACCTCGGCCGCGCGGCGGGTGAACTCGGGGTCCGGGACCGCGCCGAACCCGCTCTCGAGGATTTCGGCGACCGCGCCGGCGGCCAGCGGCGCGAGGTCGACGGACAGGCAGTTCGCGGCGGCGCCGAGCTCGGCGAGCTCCTCCGGCCCCGGCTCACCGGGGCCGGTGCGCTGGGCCGCCAGCACCAGCACCGGCAGGTCTTCGGCGCGGCGCAGCAGGAAACCGAGCCAGCGCAGGGAGGTCTCGTCGCACCACTGGACGTCGTCGACCGCGAGGACGACCGGGCCGCGGGCGGCGAGGCCGGCCACGAGCCAGGACAGGCCGTGCATGACCGAATAGGTGTCGGACGGGCTGTCCCCGCTGCCGGGCACGAGCGCGGGCAACGCGAGGCGGGCGCTTCCGGTCAGCAGGCCGGACTCCCCGGCGCCGCCGTCCGGCCACAGTGGAGCGAACAGCGCGCGGACCACTTCGTAGGCGGCGACGGCGTCTTCGGCGCAGGTCACGGTGAGCACGGTGGCCGCGGTCCGGGCCGGCTCGGCCAGCGCGGTCGCCAGCAGCCGCGTCTTGCCGATACCGGCGGGCCCGCGCAGGAGCACCGCTTGGCCTTCACCGAGGGCGGCGGCCCGGGCGCGCCCGGCGAGCACCCCCAGCTCCCAGTCCCGGCCGGCCAGTCCCGGCCGGGCCGATCCCCGCAAGCCACTCCGAAGAGCCACGTCTCTCCCGTCTCCGCGCGGACGCCGGGACGAGGGCCGTGCCGGCGCCTCCAGCCTGGCTCATCCGCCCGGCGCGCGCGGCACCGGGCTCGGCGCGGGAGCGGTTCGTGCCTGGCCGGGCGGTTCCGGACCCGGTTTTCCGTGGAGAACGGCGGAATCGCTTGACAACGGCCAAAAGATTCACTTCGAAGGAAATTCCCATGAGCCGGGAATGGTGTGACGCGCGCCCGGGTCGCCGCCGGATCGGCTTTCCGTGGCGTACGGTGATCGGGCACGACGACGTGACCCTGACCGTCTGTTCCGGATTCCCGAAAGAACGAACTCATGCCGAACGAAAAAGTGCTGCCCTTCTCCGTGTGCTCGGTGGACCTCGGCGTCCGCGCCGGAAGCCGCTGGGAAGCGTTGGCGCACATAGGGAAGTCGCTCGAAGAGTCCGGGTCCGTCCACACGGGATACCGTGACTCGCTGCACGCGCGCGAGCGCCGGGCGTCGACGTACCTGGGGCACGGAATCGCGGTTCCGCACGCCCTGCACGTCCACGACTACCTGCTGGTGAACCCGTCCCTGTCATTCACGCGGTTCGCTACTCCCATTCCCTGGGAAGACGAAGAAGTTTCACTCTGTATCGCGATCGCCGCGTCGGCCGCCGAGCACGTCGAAATCCTCTGCCGGATCACCGCGCTGCTCGTCCACCCCACCCACCTCGACGTCCTGCGCGCCACGGAGGACCCGGACGAGATCACCCGGATCCTCCGTGAAGCGTGAACCCGGTTACTTCAGGCGGGTGCCGGACGAACCGAGGGCTTCGCACGCCTCGACGATCCGGGCGGCCATCCCGCCCTCGGCGGCCTTCAGGTACGACCGCGGGTCGTAGACCTTCTTGTTGCCGACCTCGCCGTCGATCTTCAGGACGCCGTCGTAGTTCTTGAAGAAGTGGTCGACGATCGGGCGGGTGAACGCGTACTGCGTGTCGGTGTCGACGTTCATCTTCACCACGCCGTAGGACACCGCCTCGCGGATCTCCTCCGGCAGCGAACCCGACCCGCCGTGGAAGACCAGCTCGAACGGCTTCGACCCGGCGTCCAGGCCGAGCTTCTTCGCCGCCGCTTCCTGGCCGCCCTTGAGCACGTCCGGGCGCAGCTTCACGTTGCCCGGCTTGTACACGCCGTGGACGTTGCCGAACGTCGCCGCCAGCAGGTACCGGCCGCGGTCGCCGGCGCCCAGCGCGTCGATCGTCTTGAGGAAGTCGCCTTCGGCGGTGTAGAGCTTCTCGTTGATTTCGGCTTCGACGCCGTCCTCTTCGCCGCCGACGACGCCGATCTCGACCTCGAGGATGATCTTCGCGGCGGCGGTCTTGGCGAGCAGCTCCGTGGCGATCTCGAGGTTTTCGTCGAGGTCGATGGCCGAGCCGTCCCACATGTGGGACTGGAACAGCGGGTTCTGGCCGTTCTTGACCCGCTCGGCCGAGATCTCGATCAGCGGCCGGACGAACCCGTCGAGCTTGTCCTTCGGGCAGTGGTCGGTGTGCAGCGCGACGTTCACGTCGTAGCGCGCCGCGACGACCTGGGCGAACTCCGCGAGGGCGGTCGCGCCGACGACCATGTCCTTGACCTTCTGGCCCGAGGCGAACTCGGCGCCGCCGGTGGAGAACTGGATGATGCCGTCGCTCTCCGCCTCGGCGAACCCGCGGATGGCGGCGTTCACGGTCTCGGACGAGGTCACGTTGATGGCCGGGTAGGCGAACTCGCCTCCCTTGGCCCGGTCGAGCATCTCCGCGTAGACCTCGGGGGTGGCGATGGGCATCGTCGGGCTCCACTTCGGACTCGGGGGTGGGGTTTCCGGCGGAACGCTAGCCCAGCGGCCGGGCCCGGCGGTGCTCGTGCGGGGTGATGCTGGGGTTTTCCCCAGTGGCGGCCGGGTAGACAGGGGAGTACCGGTCCGGCCGGTGGCAGGTGACGACGTCGTCCCGGCCGTGCCGTGTTCGTCCCGCCGGCCTTCCCTGGAACCGAAGTACGACTCCGTCGTGCGCTGAGGAGAGAAATGACTGCCATCGTCCAAGTCACCGGCCGGGAGATCCTGGACAGCCGCGGCAACCCGACCGTCGAGGTCGACGTCGAGCTCGCCGACGGTTCGTTCGGACGGGCGGCGGTGCCGTCGGGCGCGTCGACCGGCACGCGGGAAGCGGTCGAGCTGCGTGACGGTGATCCGCACCGCTTCCTGGGCAAGGGGGTCTCGAAGGCGGTCGCCGCGGTGAACGGCGAGCTGGCCGACGCGGTCGAGGGGCTCGACTCGCGGTCGCAGGCCGCGGTGGACCGCGCGATGATCGAGCTGGACGGCACGCCGAACAAGGCCCGCCTGGGCGCGAACGCGATCCTCGGGGTTTCGCTGGCGGTGGCGAAGGCGGCCGCCCAGGCGCACGTGCTGCCGCTGTACCGGCACCTCGGCGGCGACGACGCGAACCTGCTGCCGACCCCGATGATGAACATCGTCAACGGCGGCGCGCACGCGGACAACGGCATCGACTTCCAGGAGTTCATGATCGCGCCGGTGGGCGCGACGAGCTTCGCGGACGCGGTCCGCATGGGGGCCGAGGTGTTCCACACGCTGCGCGGGATCCTGCGCGACGCCGGGCACAACACGAACGTCGGGGACGAAGGCGGGTTCGCCCCGCAGCTCGACACGGCCGACGAGGCCCTGGGCTTCGTGGTGCGGGCGATCGAGCAGGCCGGGTACGTGCCCGGGGACGACGTCGCGCTGATGCTGGACCTGGCCGCGTCGGAGTTCTACCAGAACGGCGTTTACCACTACCGCGGCGAAGGCGTGAAGCGCTCGGCGTCGGAGCACGCCGGCTACCTGCGCGACCTCGTGGCCCGGTACCCGATCGCGTCCATCGAGGACGCGATGGCGGAGGACGACCTGGCCGGCTGGCAGCTGGTGACCCGGGCGCTGGGGGAGGAGGTGCAGCTGGTCGGGGACGACGTCTTCTGCACCAACGTCGGCCTGCTGTCCGACGGCGTGGCGCAGGGGGTGGCGAACGCGATCCTGGTGAAGGTCAACCAGATCGGCACGCTGACCGAGACGCTCGAAGCGGTCGAGGTCGCTTCCCGGGCCGGGTACGGGGTCGTGCTGTCGCACCGGTCCGGCGAGACCGAGGACACGACGATCGCCGACCTTTCGGTGGCCACGGACTGCGGGCAGATCAAGACCGGGTCGCTGTCGCGGACCGACCGCACGGCGAAGTACAACCAGCTGCTGCGGATCGAGGAGGACCTCGGGCGGTCGGCGCGGTACGCGGGCCGGGCGCCGCTGAGCCGGCAGCGCTGAGCCGGGCCGGCGCCGGGACCGCGGGGTCCCGGCGTCAGGCCTGCGCCGGCGCGGCGAGCACGTCGACGAGGGCGACGTGGCGCAGCCCGGCGAAGAGCCGTTCGCCGAGCAGGGTCGTGATGAGCGCGGTTTCGCCGGGCCGCCGGGCCGGGCCGACGTCGTTGATGAGGGCGGCGTCGACGGCGGCGACCGCGCGGGCCAGGTCGGCGTACTCGGCGAGCCGGCCGGAGATCGCGCCGTGGTCGAGGCCGTGGCAGACGGCCAGCACGGTGACCAGGTTGGCGACGGCGGGGTCGGTGTCGTCGACCGGCGCGCCCAGCAACTCGGCGACCCGGCCGAGCGCCCAGTCGCGCGCGGTCTCGGCGACCGGCCGGACGTGCACGCGGCCGTCCTGCGCCACACCGAGCACCACCGGAGCTTCCCGGCCGGCGTCGAGCGCCGCGAGCACGTCCGCGACCTCGGCCAGCGAGAGCCCCCCGATCTCGCGCAACGCGCAGACGAGCCGCAGCCGTTTCACGTGCTCGGGGGAGTACTGCGCCTGGTTGTGCCCGACCCGCCGCCCGGCGGGCAGCAGGCCCTCGCGCAGGTAGTACTTGATGGTCGCGACCGGAACACCCGATTCCGCGCTGAGTTCAGCCATCCGCATGGTCGCCGGTACCCCTTCTCGCACCCGTTCGCACGGGAGAGCCCAGTGAACCGCGCGCGGCCCGGGGTCGCCCAGCACCGGCCGTGAAGTCTGGTGGGATGACCACATTTCGCGGCGCGATGCAGCAGCCGGGAGGGGTCCCCGGCGCTTCGTGAGAGTCTTCTCGCCAACCCGGGTCCGGCCGAGAGGATGTCCGATGCGTCGGGTCGCGCGTGCTCGCTGGAATGTGGTCCTCGCCGGCCTGTTCCTGGCCGTGAGCGTCGTCACCGGATGTGGGACCGAGGAGCCGCCGGCTCGCCCGTGCCCCGGCCCCTCGGAGCAACCGGCGCCGTACAACAAGGACGGTGCGTCCTTCCCCGGCCCGGGGACTCGGTTCGCCACCCTGATCAAGGCGACGTCCGGTTATCCCGACCCGGGCAACGGCCACCGGCTGCTGTGGGGCTCGTTCGCGCCGGAGCTTCCGACGGCGTGGGAGCCGGTGCCCGAACCCAGCACGGATCCCACCGGACGGCAGGTTCAAGACGGCCGCCACGGTGCCATCTACGCGGCGAAGGTGCAGCTGGTCGTGTGCGAATACCCGCTCTCCGTGGACGCCCGGAGCGTCGGCTACGGCTGCGGGCCGTACCAGGGCGGCGTCGGGTCGATCGCCGTGTACCGCCTGCGATACCGCTACGAAGTGCGGCAAGCGCGCACCGCCGCCCTGGTCGGCAGTTTCGAGCTGGACAGCAACGCCTACCGCACCCCGGTCGACCTGTTCTGCCCCGACCGGGTCGACCGGGCCGCGCCGGAAGACGCCGCGGTCGCCGACGTCGTGGCGGACGAAGACCTCGCGACGGCGCTGCGTCCCTACGTCGCCCCCTCGCGGCCCTGAGCCCGGCTGGCCAGCCGGGCGTCGATCTCGGCTTTCGTCGCCGCCAGGTCGACAGAGCCCGAAGGGATTTCCTCGGCGCCGGCGGACAAGCGTTGCCGGAGGTGCGTGGTCAGCAGATCCATCGGCAACGCCGGCAGTCCACGCCGGGCCGCCGCGACGGCCGCGCGCAGGACGGCTTCCTTGATGTCCCGGCCGGTCACCCCGTCGATCTTCGCGAGGGTGGCCACGTCGACGTCCGCGGCGAGCGGAAGCTCGTCCGGGAGGTGGTTGCGCCAGAGCGCCTTCCGGGCTTCCGGGCCGGGCAGGCCGAAGTCGACGTGGGTGAGCCGGGACGAGATCGCCGTGTCGTAGCTGCCCTGGAGGTTCGTGGCGAAGATGACCAGGCCTTCGAACGAGTCGAGAGCCATGAGCAGCTCCGTCCGCATGGAGTTGATGGCACTTTCGGCCGCCTGGTCGGGCTGCGAGAACCGGCGTGACAGCAGGGATTCGGCCTCGTCGACGAACAGCACGGCGTTCTGCGTGGCGGCGGACCGGAACAGGTTCACCACGTTCTTGGGGCCGTCTCCGTGGTACTTGCTCTCCAGGTCGGACAGCCTGCTCGTGATGATGCCGCGGTTCAGCCGGTGGGCCACGGCGTGCGCCGCCATCGTCTTCCCGGTGCCCGGCGGGCCGCGGAAGTTGATCGCGACCGAAGGGTTCGGCTCGATCGACCGGAGGTTCCACCGGTCGAAGATCGTCGGCGCGACCTCGACGAAGGCGACGCAGTCGAGCAGCAGCTCGGTCGTCTCCCCGGGCAGGACCAGCTGGTCGAACCGCCACTTGGGCTGGGCGGGGGTCAGGACCGCGGCGCGGGGTTCGGTTTTCGGCGCGGCCTGGATTCGCTCGGGCGGAGCCGGAGCGGGCTGCCGCGACCCGTATCCGGCGGTGATCGCGAAGGGGCCGGTCCGGTTCCGGCGGGCCATGGTCGAGATGAGCTCGAACAGCCGCACGCGGAACATCGCCAGGTCGGTCGGGCCGGCGTTCGGAATCGTGCCCTCGAAGAAGAAGTCGGACGATCTCGGTTCCACCTGGGCTCTCCCGTCTTCCGGACCGCGGTCAGGTCCTGATCGTGATGACATTCGTGCCACCGAAGCGGTTGTGCAGGGCCGGGTCGAGGGTCTGCGCGTCCCACGACTGCGTGGCGACCTTGACCCCGAGCGGGGAGAAAACGCCGACGACCACCTGGTACCGGCCGGTCGCCAGCCGGTTCTTGATGATTTCGGCCGAGCCCCTGGCCGCCGACCGGGACGCGATGTAACTGTCGACGGCCCGCCAGGACAGGATTTCGACGACAACGGCGGCCGCCGCGGTCCCGGCGCCGGCGAGCAGCGCGAGCAGGATGAGTGTGATCGGTTCCATTTCCCCCGGCTTTCTAGGTGAAGACGATCATTCCGTCGCCTTCGTTCGTCTTCCTGATCAGGTCCTGGTCGGAAGTGGCCGGGGAAGAGACCGCCCGCGCGTCGAGCACCGTGCCGTTTCGCCGGTCGTAGATCGCCTGCACGATCTGGGTGCTCGCGCTGGTGCGGGAAAAGACGCCCGGCACCTCCACATAGTTGTGGTTGTTCAACCGTTTGGCCAGGACGACCCCGATCACGTCGCGGTCGCGCTGCGGGATACGCCGGCGCGCGGTGAACCAGTCGACGATCTTCCGGAGGGTCAACACCACGAGAGCCACGACGACCGATCCGACGAACGACGCGATCGCCAAGCTGAGTGAAATGGGTTCCATCACCGTCATCCCCTTCGCCGGAACCATGACTTGAGACCGGCCAGGCTGACTCTCCTGGCGGCCCTTCTTCGTTTTGCGGTCAGCAGGAACACCAGGAACATCAGCGCCAGCGCCGCCCCGGCGCCGACGGAGATGGACACGGCGATCGTGGTTGTCGACATAGTGGTCCTATCGGAAGATGACGAGGTCGGCTTCGGCGAGCCGCCGGCCGAGCTCGGGGCCGAGGGACTTCGCGACCAGCCGCCGGCCGTGCGGATGACCGCTTTCGTCGAGGCAGATGCGGTCGGCGTCGTCGAGGAAGATCTGGAAGAGCAAGTGGCCCTGGGGAAAGGGGAGCCGGAGCAGCGCGCCCGCGGTGATCTTCGGGTCGCCCGGGTGGTTTTCGACGAAGTACCGGATGATTTCCTCGAGGTCGACGACCTCGACGCTCCGCGGCCGCGGTCTGATCTTGATGCCGTCGAACATCCTGGTCAACCACCGCAAAGTCTCGTGCAGCATCGGATCGCCGACGCCGACGACCCGGTGACCACTGTCGGTCATGCTCTCTCCTTCGCCGGTCCCTTGCTTGGTCAGAGCCGCGGGCCGGGCCGCTGATACAGGCCGGTTCGGCCGATGTAACGTTGCCGCCCGGCCGCCGACTCAGGGTTTCGAAGCAGCAGCGCGTCGAATCGTTTCCGATGATTTTCTTTCAGGCCCTCTTGGCCGAGCGTGGTCACCAGGTGCGCGTCGTCGTCGCGGAACCGTTCTTCACCACGCCGATGGATCTGCTCGATCCGCGGTTCATCGCCATCGCGGCCGACGCGGGCGCGGCGCAGGCGCGTGCACTGGCGCCGGAACTGCTGACCTGGTGGCACGACTGAGCCGGACCGGAAGCGAGTCTTACGAATCCCTGACCGCCGCCGCGGGACCGGCCGCGGCGACCCGGTATCGGCCTACGCTCGGCCGGGACAGAGGAGGTCACCCTGATCACGTTGGTGCTGATCGGCTTGGTCGGCGGGCTGATCACCGGCATCTCGCCGTGTGTGCTCCCGGTGCTGCCGGTGCTTTTCATGACCGGCGGCACGGGCGCGGCGGCGGCCGCACCCACCCGGCGCCGGCCGTTCCTCATCGTGGCCGGGCTGGCCTTGAGCTTCAGCCTCGTCACGCTCCTCGGCACCCTCGTGCTCGCCGCGCTGCACCTGCCCGGTGACGTGCTGCGCTGGGCGGGACTCGTCGTGCTGGTCGTGCTCGGGATCGCGATGATGGTCCCGCGGGTGCAGGACCTCCTGGAACGGCCGTTCGCCCGCCTGGGCCGCAGATCCGTGCCGGGCGACCGCGGCGCGTTTGTGCTCGGGCTCGCGCTCGGCACCGTCTACGTGCCGTGCGCGGGACCGGTGCTCGCGGCCATCACCGTGGCCGGCGCGACCCACACGATCGGCGCCGGGACGATCGCGCTCACCGTCGCTTTTGCTGTCGGCACAGCGGTTCCGCTTCTCTTCTTCGCGATGGCGGGCAACCGCGTCGCCGAGCGGGTGAGGGCGTTCCGCACGCGGCAACGGCAGGTGCGCGTCGCCGCGGGTGTGGTGGTCATCGGGCTCGCCGTCGCGCTCACGTTCAACCTCGCCGACGCCCTGCAGCGCGCCATCCCCGACTACACCGCGGGACTGAACCAGGCCCTCGGCACGGACAAGGTGGGCGGCGGCAGCCTGCAGGCGTGCGACCCGTCCGACGAGCTGCAGGACTGCGGCACCGCGCCGCAGCCCGCCGGGATCAGCCAGTGGCTCAACACCCCGGGCGGGAAACCCCCGGTGCTGGCGGGGAAAGTCGTGCTCTACGACTTCTGGGCCTACTCCTGCATCAACTGCCAGCGCGCCATTCCGCACGTCGAGGCGTGGTACCAGCGCTACCACGACGCGGGCTTGGAGATCGTCGGGGTGCACACGCCGGAGTACGCGTTCGAGCACGTCCCGGCCAACGTCGCGGCCGGCGCCGCCCGCCAGCACATCACCTACCCCGTGGCGATCGACAACGACTACGCCACCTGGAACGCCTTCGGCAACCAGTCCTGGCCCGCCGAGTACCTCGCCGACGCCACCGGGCGGGTCCGCCACGTCTCGATCGGCGAAGGCGACTACGACGGCACCGAGTCGCTCATCCGCGAGCTGCTCACCACCGCCGACCCGGCCCGGACGCTGCCCCCGCGCACCGACGTCGCCGACGACACGCCCGCGAACCCCGCGCAGAGCCCGGAAACCTACCTCGGCTCCGAACGCGCCGGAGACGGCGGCGCCCCGGTCGACCTCCACGGCGCGTGGACCACGACCCCCGAGTACCTCACCGCGGGCGACGACGCTTCCCTGACGCTCACCTACAACGCCTCGGTGGTCTACCTCGACGTCGGCGGCACGGGCACGGTCACGGCGACCGCCGGCGGTGTCACACAGACGATCCCGGTGTCCGGCAGCCCGGACATCCACGCGGTCGTCCAGGCGCCGAATCCGCGGCAGGGCACGGTGACCGTGAAGCTGAGCAAAGGGTTGCAGGCGTATTCCTTCACGTTCGGCTGACGGTAGCCTCGTCCCGTGAAGACGGCTCTGATCGTCGGTGACCTCCAGCGGGGCATCACCGGAAACCACGACTTCGCCGCGGCCGTGCTGCCGCGGGTCGCGGACCTCCTGCCGCGAGCGCGCGCTGCCGGGACGCTCGTGGTGTTCATCCCGCACCGCCTTCCGCGTCAACCGCGCCGACCTGCCGGACGACGACCCGTTGTTCGCCGGGTTCTTCGACGCCGGTGACTCGTTCCACGAGGGCTCGGCCGGCGCCGAGCCGGCCCTGCCCGTGCACGAGGCGGACGTGGTCGTGCTCAAACGCCGCGCGAGCGGCTTCGCGGGCACGGACCTGGACGTCGTGCTGCGGGCGCGCGGGATCGGCGCGGTGGTCGTCACCGGGGTCGCCACCAGCGCGATGGTCGCCGCCACCTGCTACGACGCCGCGGACCGCGGCTACCGCGTGTCGGTGCTGGCGGACGGGTGCGGGGACGCCGACCCGGAGGTGCACGACCTGTTGGTGCGCAAGGTCTTCCCGGGCCGCGGCTTCGCCGTCGGCACGTGCGCGGACTGGTCGCCGGAAACCTGAGTCACCGGCTCGCCGCCGCGGGCTCGCGGGGCCGGGTCGGGTCGGGGAGGCCGTAGCGGGCGTTGAGCACCTGCATGGCCGCGCCGGCCGCCACGACGTCCGTGCCCAGCGACGTCAGGGAGACGTCCACGGTGAGCCACTCGGCGCCCGGCACCTGGGTGCGCACGGCGTGGTCGACGGCTTCCCGGTAGAGCTCGCCGTGGGGGAGCAGGTCCGCGCCGCCGAGGACGATGTGGCCGAGGTCGAGGGTCTGCAGGAGGTTGACGACTCCGGTCGCGAGCACGGCGGCGGCCGCGGCGGGGTCGGTCGCCTGCTCGTGCACGGCTTCCAGGCAGCCGTGGCGGCCGCAGGCGCAGAGCGGGCCGTCGAGCTGGACGACGGCGTGCCCGAACTCACTGGCGTTGGTGTGCGCGCCGCGGTGGGCGGCGCCGCCGAGCCACAGCCCGGCGCCCACGCCGGCGTCGACCACGACCAGGGCCGCGTTGCGGAAAGCCGTTCCGCGGCGCCAGGCTTCGGCCGTGACCCCGGCGGTGACGTCCTTGTCCAGCACGACGGGCAGGCCCAGCCGCCGCTCGGCGAGGGCGGCCAGCGGGACGTCACGCCAGTGCCGCAGCCGGTGGGCGCCGCGGACGGTGCCGGTCGACTGGTCGAGCGGCCCGATCATGCCGATCCCGACCCCGGCGAGCTCCGGGCCGGCCAGACCGTGCCCGGCGATCATCGCCGTGACGCCGGCCGCCAGCTCGTCCAGCAGCTGCTCCGGGGTGAAGTCGGCCGGCAGCGGTGTCGCCGTCGACGCGCGGACGTCACCGGCCAGGTCGGCGAGGACCAGGCGCAGCTCGCGGCGGGTGACGTGCGCGCCGATCGCCCAGCGGCTGCCGGGGACCAGGCGGTAGACCGCGGCCGGTTTGCCCCGCGGCGGGCGTCGCACGCCGGCGGGCTCCAGCAGGCCTTCCTCGACCAGCCGGGCCAGCACCTTCGACACGGCCTGCGGGGTCAGCCCGGTGACCTCGGCGACGGTGCCGCGCTCGAGCGTGGGCACGGTCCGGGCCAGCGCGATCACCAGCGCTTCGTGGTAGTCCCGCAGGAAAGCCAGGTGCACGGCGTCACCCTACCGCCGGGCCCTGGTATTAACGCAACAGCGTTGCTAAAGTCGCCGGAATGGACGACCTCACCCGTCGGCGCCGCTGGGCGGCCCTGCTCGCCCTGGCCCTCGGCTCGGTCGCGATCGGGCTGACCGAGTTCGTGCCGGCCGGGCTGCTGCCGGACATCGCGCGCAGCGTGCTCGGCAACGCCGAACCGGACTCGGTCGCGCGGGCCGGCTGGATGATCACCGCGTACGCGCTCGGTGTGGTCGTGGGCGCGCCCGTGCTCGCGACGGTCACCGCGCGGATGCGGCGCAAACGGCTGGTGCTCGGGCTGCTGGTGCTGTTCGTGCTCGGCACGGTCGCCTCCGCGGTGGCGTCGTCGTTCGGCCTGGTGCTGGTCGCCCGGTTCGCCGCGGGCCTGCCGCACGGCGCGTACTTCGGGGCCGCCGGCCTGCTGGCGGCGACGCTGATGGGGCCGGGCAGCGAGGGGCGCGGGTTCGCCGTGGTGCTCAGCGGGCTGACGGTGGCCAACGTCGCCGGGGTCCCGGTGATCACCCGGCTCGGGCAGGCCGTCGGCTGGCGGCCGGCGTACCTGGTCATCGCCGGGGTGTTCCTGCTCGCGCTGGTGGCGGTGGCGGTCACCGTGCCGGACGCGCCGGCCGCGGGCGGGTCGCCGGCCGACGAGCTGCGCGCGCTTCGCCGGCCGCAGGTGTGGCTGGTGGCGGTGACGGCGTCGATCGGGATCGCCGGGTTCTTCGCCGTCGACAGCTACCTCGCGCCGATCACGACCTCGGTCACCGGGCTGTCGCCGGGCGCGGTCCCGTGGGCGCTCGTCGCGGTCGGGCTCGGCATGACGGTGGGCAACTTCCTGGGCGGCTGGCAGGCCGACCGGAACCTGCGGCGCGCCATGCTGGTGGGCTTCGCCGCGGTGATCGCCGCGAACGTCTACTTCGGACTGACGGTGGGCTCGGCGTTCGGCCTGTTCACCGGCGCGTTCCTGATCGGCGGGACGATCCTGTTCCTGGGCCCGGTGCTGCAGGCCCGGCTGATCGCGGTGGCCCCGGGCGCCCAGCTGATGGGCGCGGCGCTGAACCAGTCGGCGTTCAACACGGCCAACAGCCTCGGCGCGGCGCTGGGCAGCGTGGTCATCGCGGCCGGCCTCGGCTACCGCGCGACGGCGTGGGCCGGCGTGGTGGTGAGCGCGATCGGGCTCGGGCTGGCCGTGGTGGGGTTCGTGGTGGATCGCCGCAAGGCCGAGCGGCGGCCACCGGCCGAGTTGACGGCCGGTTGAGATTCCGTTGTGAACGGCGTGAGACGCTGCGATGATCCGGAAGGTCCCGGCGCCGGGACCGGTGGACCGACACTTGGAGAGACCATGCCGCGTCCCTACGCCAGCGGAGTTGTCGCCGCGCCCGTCGACCAGGTCTGGGCCCGGGTCCGCGCCTTCGGCGACCTGCCCGACTTCCTCGGCGCGATCGGGCACTGCGAGATCGTCGAAGGCGCCGACGGCCACGTCGGAGCCGTCCGCCGGCTGACCCTCGCGGCCGGCGGCGACCCGTTCGACGAGCGGCTGCTCGTCCTCGACGACCCCGCCCGCACCCTCACCTACGCGTTCACCGGGGCGAACCCGTTCGGCGTGCGCCGCTACGTCTCGACGATCCGGGTCAGCCCGGTCACCGACACGGGCGAGTCGTTCGTCGAGTGGTGGGCGGAGTACGACGCCGACGCGGACCAGGAAGAGGCGCTCGACCGCACCTTCGCCCAGGACGTCTACGGCGGCGGCATCGCGGGCCTGCGGCAGCTGCTCACCTAGAGCAGGGCTCGCACCCGGGCGGGATCGGGCCCGTCCGGGTCGAGATCGTCCTTTGTGGACACCGTGATGGCACAAACGATCGCCCGCCGTCCGCCGGCGGCGCGGAACCGGTCGTGGGCGGTGATGATCTGCTCAGCCGTGCGGCGGTGGGCCGCCGCCGGCCAGCCGTCGAACTCGCGGGCGGCCCGCTCGACGTTGGCGCCCCACGAACCGAGGAGCAGCGGTGGCCGTTCGTCGCCGAGCAGGTCCCGTAGCCGCGGCACGTTCTCTCGGTGGCCGTGGCGGCGACCGCCAGCGTGACGAACGGGTCCGGCACGAAGAAGCCGCGCCCGATGATCTGGGGTGTCCACAAGCTCTCGAAACCCGCGCCCGCCAAGCGTTTCGCCCACTCCGCGACATCGATCGGCGGCCCGGGCGACAAGTACGCGAGCGTCGCTCCCAAACGCATGTCAGCGGGCCCGGTCCGCGGCGAACCGCGCGTACCACCGCAGCGCGTCCGGATCGTCGACCGACGCGATGTTCGCGGCCTTCTCCAGCGCGCGACCGGCCAGCAGCTTCTTGATCGGGACCTCCAACCGCTTGCCGCTCAACGTGTGCGGGACGGCGGGCGCCTCGACGATCTCGTCCGGGACGTGCCGGGCGGTGAGCCGGGTCCGCAGGGTGGTGACGATCTTCCCCTTGAGCGTGTCGTCGAGTGTGTGGCCGGGCGCCGGGACCACGAACAGCCCCAGCCAATACCCGTCGTCGGGCCGGTCGACCCCGATCACCAGCGTCTCGGTGATCTCCGGCAGGGTCTCGAGCACGTCGTAGAAGTCGCTGCTGCCCAGCCGGACGCCCTGGCGGTTGAGCGTCGAGTCGGACCGGCCGTGGATCGAGACGCTGCCGTCGGCGTGCATAGTCACCCAGTCGCCGTGGCGCCAGACGCCGGGCCAGGTGTCGAAGTAGGACTCGGTGTAGCGGGCGGCGTCCGGGTCGTTCCACAGGGACACCGGCATCGACGGCATCGGCTGCGTGATCACGAGGTCCCCGACTTCGTCGACCACCGGCTCGCCGCCGGAGTCCCAGGCCGCGCAGTCGACGCCGGCGAGCCGTCCGCCGATGCGGCCCACCCGGACCGGCGTGTACTCGTTGGCGCCGACGAACGAGCCGGAAATGTCGGTGCCGCCGCTGGTCGAGTCGATCCGCAGGTCCGGGCGGACGTGCTCCATCAGCCAGTGGTACCCGGCCGACGGCAACGCCGAGCCGCTGACCATCACGTGCCGCAGCCGGCTCAGGTCGTGCCGGTCCCGGGGCGAGACCTCGGTGTTGGCGGTGACCACCGCGGCGCCCAGCAGCATGACGTCGGCGCGGACCCGGGCGGCGACTTCCCAGACCGCGCCCGCCGGGTGGTGGGGCGCGCCTTCGTAGAGCGTGATAGCCGCGCCCTGCGTGAGCGCGCCCAGCTGCATGTTCCACAGCGCCCAGCCGGTCGAGGTGAACGTGTACATCCGCTCGCCGGCCCGCAGTCCACAGTAGAGCCCGGACCACTTCAGCCCTTCGAGCGTGATGCCGCCGTGGCCGTGCACCAGGCCTTTCGGCAGTCCCGTGGTGCCGGAGGAGAACAGCACCCACAGCGGGTGGGAGAACTCGACCGGCTCGAACTCCGGCGGCGCGTCCTGGGCCGGCAGCTCGTCCCACGGCGTCGAGCCGTCCGGGTGCGGCCGGTCGAAGACGTACGGGACGTGGACGAAGTGCCGTAGGGTCGGAAGCTCCTCGCGCAGCCGCGTGACGACGTCGGCGCGGTCGATTTCCTTGCCGTTCCAGTGGTATCCGTCCGCCGCGATCAGCACGGTGGGTTCGAGCTGCGCGAGCCGCCCGATGGCGCCGTCGGCGCCGAAGTCGGGGGAGCAGCACGCCCACACCGCGCCGACGGCGGCGGTCGCGAGACAGGCGATCACCGCGTGCTCGGTGTTGGGCAGGTAGGCGCCGACCCGGTCGCCGGGACGCACCCCCGCCCGGCGCAGCCAGCCGGCCGCGGCCGCCACCGACCGGCGCAGGGCGCCGAAAGTCGTCTCGCGCGCGGGCCCGCCACCCTCCTGGACGCAGACCAGCGCGGTGGTGTCGTCGGCCCCGCGGCGCAGCGCGTGCTGCGCCCAGTTCAGCCGTCCGCCGGTGAACCAGCGGGTGTGCGGCATGGGATCGGCGGTGCGCACGCGGGTCCACGGCGTGGTGAACTCGACGTCGTAGTAGTCGACGATCGAGGTCCAGAACCGGTCCAGGTCCTCGACCGACCAGGCCCAGAGTGTGTCGTGGTCGGGGAACGGCCGCCCCTCGCGCCGCTCCAGCCAGTTCAGGTACGCGCGCAGCGGGGAGTTCTCGATGCGGTCCGCCGCCGGGCTCCAGAGCACGTCCATACCGGAAACATAGAGACAGTTCGCCGCGCGCCCCGGCGCCGTTGACGGGGATTTGAGAATCGCGTGTGATCGAGTTGAGCCGGCCGGCGCACGATCCCGGGGACGACGACGTCACGAGGAGGCCGGACGCATGAAGCTCGCCCTGTACCTGCCCAACTTCCGCGACGAGGTGACGCTCAAGGAGCTCGAGGACCTCACGGCGCTGGCCGAGGACCTCGACTTCGACTCCGTCTGGACGCTCGACCGGATCGTCGTCCCCGAAACGTCCGACCACGCCGAGCTGCAGTACCCGTTCGGCATGATGACCGACCTGCCCAACGCGCTGCCGGTGATCTCGCGCGGCAAGTGGTTCCAGGGCATGACGCTGATCCCGTGGCTCGCCGCGAAGACCACGAAGGTCCGGATCGGCATGAGCATCATCGACACGCCGTACCGCTCGCCCGGCGTGCTCGCGGCCGAGCTCGCCACCCAGGACCACCTCTCGGGCGGCCGGCTCAACGTCGGCATCGGCTCCGGCTGGATGCCCGAGGAGTTCGCCGCCGCGAGCGTCCCGCAGCTGTTCCCGCGCCGGCACGCCCACGTCCGCGAGACGATCGAGATCATGCAGGGCATCTGGTCCAACGAGCTGTTCGAGTACCACGGCGAGTTCGCCGACTTCGAGCTGTCGGGCTTCGGGCACAAGCCGATCCAGCAGCCGCCGCCCATCTTCTTCTCCGGGCTCAAGGACCCCAAGCGCTCGGCCAAGCGCATCGCGAAGTACGGCCTGCAGGGCTGGATCGGCATCCAGGACACCCCCGAGGACATCAAGCGCTGGAAGGGCGAGATGGAGCGCGAGCTGGGCGAGCTCGGCCGCGGTTTCCCCGACGGGTTCGAGATGTGCAGCATGATCTGGTTCGTCATCACCGACGAGCCGATGGACCAGACCCCGGCGGGCAAGGGCACCAACCTGCTGGCCGGCAGCGCCCAGCAGATCGAGGACATCCTCAAGCGCTACAAGGAAGCCGGCCTGACGATGCCGCTGCTGTGGCCGCCGTTCCGCGACGTCCCGACGTCGAAGACCCTCGACGACCTCAAGCGGCTCACCGAGGAGATCATGCCGAAGGTCAACGCCGCCTAGCGCGGCAGCCGCACCTCGACCGTCGTGCCCTGGCCCACGACGGTCGAGACGGCGAGCCGGCCGCCCATCGCCTCGGTGAGGCCCTTCGCCAGCGGCAGTCCCAGGCCGACGCCCTGGTCGGTGTCGACGCCCAGCCGGTCGAACGGGGTGAACAACCGCGTCAGGTGTTCCGGCGCGACGCCCCGGCCGGTGTCGGTGACGGTGACGACCACGGCGTCGGCCTCGGTGCGGGTGGTGATCGTGACGGTGCCGCCGGTCCGGTTGTAGCGGACGGCGTTGCCCGCGAGGTTGAGCAGGACCTGCTTGAGCCGGCGTTCGTCGCAGCACACGGTGGCCGGCCCGCTCTCGTCGCGGAGGCGGACACCTTCGGCGTCGGCCAGCGGCTCCAGCAGGTTCAGCACCTCGGTGACCACCGCCGCGACGTTGATATCCGCCGGGTGCAGCTGGAGCGCCCTGGCCTCGATCCGGGCCACGTCGAGGACGTCGTCGACCATGGCCAGGATGTGCCCGGCCGCGCCGGTGATGTGTTCCAGCGCCGCCCGCCGGCGTTCCGGGGGCAGGTCGAGCGAGCCCAGCAGCTCGGTGAAGCCGGTGATGGCCTGCAGCGGGGTCCGCAGCTCGTGGCCGAGGGCGGCGACGAAGTCGGTCTTGGCGCGGCTGGCCTGCTCGGCCGCCTGACGGGCCACCTCGGCCTCGCGCCGGCCACGGCGTTCGCGCTCGGCCGCCCGGCGCTGCGTGACGTCGAGGACGTTCGCGATCAGCCGGACCGGGAGCCCGTCCGGCCCGGCGACCGGCGACACCGAGACGACGACGTCGAGCGTGCGCCCGTCGGGGTGGCGCAGCGTCGCCTCGTAGGGCGGTGCCCCGGCCGGGGTGAGCAGCTCGTCGAGCCGGGCGCCGATCAGCTCGTACTCGGTGCGCCCGAGCAGGTCCCGCAACGCTTCGTTGGTCCGGGTGACGGCGCCGTCGGGCTCGGTGATCGCCATGCCGATCACGTTGTCGTCGAAGGCGCGCCGGAACCGCTCTTCGCTGTCGGCCAGCGCGCCGAAGAGCGTGTTGTGGTCGATGGCCACCGACGCCAGGTGGGTGAGCCGGTCGACCAGGTCGCGTTCGCGGGGCGCGGGCTGGTGGGTCCGCTCGTGGTAGACGGCGAAGGTGCCGACCACACCGTCCCGGCCGCGGATCGGCGTCGACCAGCAGGACCGCAGCCGGTGGGCGCCCGCGAGCGCGCGGAACTGCACCCAGCGCGGGTCGGTCGTGACGTCCTCGGCGACGACCGGCACGCCCAGGTAGGCCGCCGCGCCGCAGGACCCGGCGTCGCGGCCGATGGGGAGGCCGTCGATGCCGGCGGAGTAGGCCGCGGGCAGCGACGGCGCCGCGCCGTGGTGCAGCGTCGCCGTTTCCAGGTCGAGCAGCAGGATCGAGCAGTGGCAGCCCGGCATGAGCCGTTCGAGGGCGGTCGCGACCTCGGTCAGCACCTCGGCCAGCGGCGCGCCGCCCGCGATGCGCTCCAGCACGCCGGACTGGGCCCGGAGCAGAGCCTCGGTGTCGCCGACGGTCTCTTGGACGTTCGTCATGGCTCGAGCCGGTAGCCGACGCCGCGGACGGTCCGCACGAGCCGTGGCCCGAGCTTCTGGCGCAGGCGGTGGACGTGCTCGGTGACGGTCGCTTCGCTCTGCCACTCGGCGGCGCTGGCCCAGACGCGTCCGAGCAGCTGGGCGCGGGTGAACACCTGCCGCGGGTGCGCGGCCAGGAAGGCGAGCAGGTCGAACTCCTTGGCCGTCATGGTGATCTCGCGGCCGTCGAAGAAGACCTCGCGGGCGGCGTGGTCGATCCGCAGGCCGGCGGCGGTCGTGGGCGGCGCGGGCGCGACGCGCCGCAGCACCGAGCGCACGCGGGCGGCCAGCTCGCCGGGGGAGAAGGGCTTCACGAGGTAGTCGTCGGCGCCGAGGTCGAGCCCGACGATCCGGTCGGTCTCGCCACTGCGGCCCGACAGGACGATCACCGGCAACGAGGCGTGCACGCCGTCCCGCAGCCGCCGCAGCACGTCCAGGCCGCCGACGCCGGGCAGCGCGAGGTCCAGGATGACGAGGTCCAGCTGCTCGCGTTCGATGGCTTCGAGCGCCCGCCGGCCGTCGGGCGCCTCGGCGACCCGGAACCCTTCGGCCTCCAGCTGCCACGTCACGACGGTCCGCACCCGCGGGTCGTCGTCGACGACCAGGACGAGCCGCCCGGGGGCCGCGCGGCTGCCGGGCAGGGTCGCAGGGGCGTCCATCGCGGGCTCCTTCGCCGACGTCCGGCCGCCACACCGCGGCCGTCCTCCATGGTGCCCCACCTGCGGCGCAGTGGCCAGATCCAGGCCCGGCGCCCGCTCAGCACGGTGCGGTGCGTGCCGAAGCCGGAGTTCGTCCGGTCCTGCGCCCGGTTCACCCCGGAGAAGGTTCAGCGCCTCTGGCGTTGAAAGCCGCGACCGGCTGATCCTCACCGTCGAGGAGTCCCGAAGGTGAGGCCACGACGACGGCAGTCGTCGATGATGCCGGGGAGCGCGCCGAGCGTGGCGCGCCAGGCGCCGTTGCCGGTGGTGGTGTCGCTGTCGTGCAAGAGGATCGTGCCTCCGCCGCCGAGGTTGCCGGCGACGCGGCGGCGGATCGAGCCCGGGGTGCAGCCTTCGGTCCAGTCGAACCCCCAGGTGCTCCACAGGAGCGGGCGGAGCGCCAGGCGCCGGGCCGCGATCAGCGACGCCGTGCTGAAGACGCCGTAGGGCGGGCGGAACCAGCCTGGTGCTGTTCCGGTCAGGCGGTGCAGGAGATCGCGGGTCGCGCGCAGGTCGCCATGCGTCGCCCGCGGTGACCGGGCCAGCAGGCAGCGGTGGTCCCAGCCGTGCACGCCGACCTCGTGTCCCGCCACGGCGATGGCGCGCACGACGTCCGGGGCTTGCTGGGCCTGGGCGCCGAGTAGGAAGAACGTGGCCCGGACGTCGTGCTCGGCCAGGACCCGCAGGAACTGCGGTGTCGAGACGGGAGACGGGCCGTCGTCGAAGGTCAGGGCGACCTGCCCGGGCGCCGTCGTGCCGGCCAGCCGGGGCAGCAGGGCGCGCCGGGGGCCGGGCAGGAACGCCGCCGCCGGGGCGGCGTGGGCGGCGAGGGTGATCGTGGCGAGCACGACGGCGGTCTTCACGCGAGCTCCATCAGCTTTTCCAGCAGCGGCACGGCGTCCTGGGCTTCGTCGAGCCGGTCGTGCGGACGGGCGGCGGCGAGCGCCGGTCCGAGGTCGCGGCGGCGGCGGATCCACGGGACCGCCCCGATCCGGTCGAGCACGGCGGCGTTGGCGCGGCCGTGGCCGGGCAGGCAGCGGTAGGTGAGCACCGGCAGCCCGGCCGCGAGCGCCTCGGACGTCGTCAGGCCCCCGGCGTTCTGGACCACGACGTCGGCCGCGCGCAGCAGCCGCGGCATGTCGTCGACCCAGCCGAACACGTGCCCGTGCCCGGCGGCGAGGAGCTGGTCGCGCAGGGCCGTGTTGCGGCCGCACACGACAACCGGGACCGCCGTGCCGGACGCCGTGACGTCGTCGACGGTCTCGCGGACCTGCCCCACACCCCAGGACCCGGCCACCACGAGCGCCAGGCACCCGCGTTCGGGAAGGCCGAAGGCGTGCCGGGCGCCGAGACGTTCGCTCGGCCCCGCCCGGCGGAAGGCCGGCCGGACCAGGGGTGCGGCGACGGCGACCTCGGCGGCGCCCAGGGACCGGGCCTGCTCCGCGGCCCGGTGGTTCGGGGCGATGTGCAGGTCGGCGCCGGGGTGCACGGCCAGCCGGTGCACGGCGGGATCGGTCAGGTAGGCCGCCAGGGGAGAGGTCTCCGCGGTCCGCAGGACGCCCAGCGCCTGCGTGGCCAGGGGGTAGGTCGAGGTGACCAGGTCCGCGTCGCGGACCAGCGCGGTCAGCCCCGGCCGGGCGAGGGTGGCGGCCCGCGCCGCCAGCCCGGCACCCCACGCCGTCCCGAGCACGCTCAGGGTCCAGTCCCAGCTGCGGGGCGCCACCTCGAGCTGGCGGTGGTAGCAGGCGCACAAGCGGTGCCCGAGCGAGCCGGGCAGGAGGTCCAGGTAGTCGTGGACTTCGACGGCGTGGCCGGTCAACCGGTCCGCCAGAGCGTGAGCCGCTCCGTCGTGCCCGGCGCCCACGCGGGCCGAGACGATCACGATGCGCGCCATGCCCGCTCCCTTCTACGACAGCTTAGTAGAAGTTCTACACGAGCGTAGATTAAGGTGGGGTTATCGGCCGGCGTTCCCGATCTGCGCGACTTCGATGCCGTCGTGCAGGTCGGCGGCGCTGTCCAGGGCGGTTTCGGCCGACAGGCCCGCGATGCCGAGGATCACCGCGCTCAGCACCACCACCGGGACGCGGCCGCGGACCCGCGGTGCGGGCGCCAGCAGCGCCGACACCCGCTGCGGGACCGGGCCGCCGGTGGCGGCTAGGGCGAAACCCGCGTGTGCCCGCCCGGCGAGCGCGGCCTTGGCCACGGCGTGCGCGACCACCGTCCGGTCGCCGACCCGGTGGGCCGCGGTTTCGTCGGCCCATCGTTCGAGCGCGAACCGCGCCGCCGTACAAAGCGGGCGCAGCAACGGATTCAGCGTCGAGGACACCGTCAGCACGATCAGGAACAGGTGGTGGCGCGAGGCCAGGTGCGCCCGCTCGTGGGCCAGCAACGCGGTCCGTTCGCGTGGGCTCAGCGCCGCCAGCATGCCGCGGGAGACCGCGATCCGGCCCCCGCGCCCGGGCGCGGCGAACGCCACGGCCTCCTCGCCCGGCAGGACGAGGATCCCGTCCCGCCCGTGCTCGTCGAGCTCGCGCGACAACCGCCGAGCCCATCGCGCGTACCGGACGGCGGTGCGCGCCAGGAGAACCAGCAGCACACCCAGCACGACGCCGGCCGCGATCGACGTCGGGACGGCCACGCCGCTCAGCGTCCGCAGCTCCCGCGGTGACCAGTGCCCGAGGTCGGCTACGACCGGGACCAGCGACAGCCCGGAGAACGCCAGGAGGGCCAGCGCCGCGGTGCTTCCGGCCGCGAGGACGAGGCAGGCGCCGGTGAGCAGCCAGCTCGCCGGCCGCGGGGGCAGCCGCGGCGCGACCAGGCGCGCGGCCGGCCACGCGAGCAGGGGCAGCAGCAGCGGGATCAGCAGGTCGGTGGTCACGGCGAGCCGCGCAGGAGATCTCGCAGCACCGCTTCGTCCGAATCCGACAGCTGGGTGACGAAGCGCGCCAGCACACTGCCGCGGTCGGGCTCGCTGTCGAGGACCTTCGTCATCTTCCGCGCCGCCAACCCGGCTTCGTCGTCGACGGCGGAGTAGTGGAACGCGCGCCCGTGCTTCTCCCGCGTCGCCATGCCCTTGTCGTGCAGGCGGGTGAGGATCGTCACGACCGTCGTGTACGCGAGGTCGTCCTCGAGCCGGGCCTGGACGTCGGTGGGGGAGAGGGGTTCCCCGGCGCTCCACAGCATGCTCAGCACCTCGGCTTCGAGCGTTCCCGGGGCGCGCCGCGCCGGTTCCTTCCGCATGCTTCGAATCTACACGGCTGTCGTATCAGCGGAGGGTCAGCACGGCCAGCGCACCGGCCCCGGCGAGTACGCAGTAGAGCGCGAACGGCGTCAGCGTCCGGGTGTGGAAGTGGCGGGTGAGGAACCGCACGGCCAGGTAGGCGCTGACGAACGAGGCGACGCTGCCGACCAGGACCTGGCCGTGGATGCCGGTGCCGAGCGGGCCGAACAGGTCCGGGATCTTGAGCACCCCGGCAGCGAGGATCACCGGAGTGGCCAGGAGGAACGAGAACCGGGCGGCGTCTTCGTGGGAGAGGCCGCGCAGCAGCCCGGCGACCATCGTGACGCCGGAGCGGCTGATTCCGGGCAGCAGGGCCAGCACCTGGGCGCTACCGATGAGGACACCCCGGCCGAAGGACATCCGCGAAAGGCGTTCGTCGGCCGCGACGTCGGTGTCGACGGCCGCTCCGGGAGCGTCGGCGGGCACCGCGGTCGCGTTCGCCTTGCGGCGCAGGAGCTCGCCGCCGTACAGCACGACGCCGTTGGCGATCAGGAACGCCGCGGCCGGGACCGGCTTGCCCAGCGTGGTGCGGAACAGGTGCTCCAGCAGCAGTCCGCTCACCCCGACCGGGATGGTCGCGAGGACGATCAGCCACGCCAGCCGCTCGCCGGAGGTCCGCACCCGGCGGTGTCGGATCGAGCTGAAGAACCCGCCGATGATCCGGACCCAGTCCCGCCGGAAGAACACCAGCAGCGCCGCGGCGGTCGCCACGTGCAGGCCGACGATGAACGCCAGGTACGGCGACTCCGGCGTCGACACGCTCAGGTCCTGCGCCCACTTCCCGCCGACCACCGCGGGGATCAGGACGGAGTGCCCGAGGCTGGAGACCGGGAACAGCTCGGTCACGCCCTGGAAGGCGCCGACGACGATCGCTTCGAAGTAGTCCAGCACGGTGCCTTCCCGGGGTGTATTACTACGCTGATGTAGAAATACTACCTGACTGTAGAAGTCGTCCTACTTCGCCACGACCTCCGCGACCTTGCTCAGGGGTTCCGACAGCGCGTCCACGGCCGACGCGAACGCCTTGATCTGGTCCTTCGTCAGGTCGGTGTAGAGCTTGAAGGTGTCCCCGGTGCGCTGGGCGTCGAGGAGCTTCTGGACGTCGGCGAACCGGCCGTCGATCGTGGCCACCAGCGCGGGGTCGCGCTGGGACAGGACCGGGCGCAGCGCCTGGATGGCCGCCTTGGAGCCGTCCACATTGGCCTGGAAGTCGGAGAGATCCGTGTGGGAGAAGGCTTCCTCCTCGCCGGTGATCTTCCCGGTGGCGACCTCGTCGAGCAGGCTCTTGGCGCCGTTGGCCAGGTCGAGCGCGCTCAGCTGCAGCGCGCCGGCCTTCCGGCCCAGCGTGGTGACGTCGGTGACGAGCTGGTCGGCGACCGCGGCCGAGTCCGGCTGCAGGCCGGTCACCCACAAGTCCTTCTCCAGCCGGTGGAAGCCGGTGAACTTCTGCCCGGGCTCGAGGTCGGCTTCGCGGACGTCGAGCGCCGGGTCGAGGTCGCCGAACTTGGCCGCGACCGGTTCGATCCGCTCGTAGTACACCCGGGTCCGGGCGTACTGGGCCCGGGCGCCGGCGACGTCGCCGGCCTTGACCGTCGCGGCGAACTTCTTCGATTCGTCGGCGAACGCGCCGGTCTGACTGGTGACGTACCGCGCGTAGCCGCGCGCGGCATCGGCCAGTTCGGCGTTCACGTCGGCGCCCTTCGCCGCGCCTCCGGTGACGGTGAACGCGCCGCGGATGCCGGCGCCGGCCATCCCGGGCTTGCACGCGGTCTGGTACGCGCCGCCGCCGGCGACCTCCACGATCAGCCGCCGGGAAATCCCGGGCGCGATGTTCTCCACCTCGCCCATGATCCGGTCGCCCTCGCCGTAGAGGTAGAACTCGGTGACTTTGCCGCCCTGGTTGGAGATCTGGAACGTGATGGTCCCCGCGGGCGCCGTGTTCGCCGAAACCTGACAGCCCGTGTCGGTCGCGGTGACCGAGATCGGCCCGCCCGGGGCGGCGGCCGGGGGCTGGTCGTCACACGCCGTCAGGAGGGCGAGCGCGGTGAGCGCGGCTCCGGTCCGCAGTGCGGTCGCCATGGTCATTCCTTCGGTTCGGCGGTGACGGTGGTGGTGGCTTTGGCTCGCGCCGGGCGCAGGAAGAGCGGGAGCACGATCCCGACGTAGGCCACCCAGGCGATCGCCTGCAGGAGCGTGGTCTGCTGGGAGTAGTTGAAGATGCCCTTGAGCAGCGTGCCGTACCAGGAGGTCTCCGGCAGGACACCGGAAGCGTCGAAGGCCAAAGTGGACAGACCGGGGAGGAAGCCGCCCTCCTGGAGGTCGTGCAGGCCGTAACCCAGCACGCCGGCGGCGACGAACACGAGCAGCACACCGGTGATCCTGAAGAACTTCCCGAGGTCGAACCGCAGCGCGCCGCGGTAGAGCAGCCAGGTCAGCGCGACGGCGATGAGGATCCCGATGGCGAAACCGAGCAACGGGAGTGCGGTGTCACCCTGGGCGGTCTGGACGGCGGCGTAGAAGAAGACCGACGTCTCCAGGCCCTCGCGGCCGACGGACAGGAACGACACCAGCACGATCGCCAGCGGGCCGAGCTTCAGCGCGTTCTCCATCTTGCCGCGCAGCTCGGCGGAGATGTGCCGGGCGGCCGTGCGCATCCAGAAGATCATCGCGGTGACGAACGCGACGGCCACGATGGACAGCGTGCCGCCGACCAGCTCCTGGTGCGCGAAGGTCAGGTGGGCGGTGGTGTAGGTGAGGATCGCGCCCACGGCGACCGAAAGCAGCACCGCGGCGGCCACCCCGGGCCACACCCAGCGCAGCGCCGATCGCCGGTCGGTCTTGACGAGGAAGGCCACGAGGATGCTCACGACGAGCGCGGCCTCGAGTCCCTCCCGCAGGCCGATCAGCAGGCTGGAGAACAACAACGCGCGGCTCCTTGGCGATCCGGTGACGAGGGGACCGCGCAAGCATTAGGTAAGGCTCACCTCTGAATCCAGGAACCGGCCGTAAGTTAGCCGAACTTTAGGAACGGACAAAACAGTCAGCGGTGCCGATTGTGCTGCTCGGGGCGGCTCGGCCGGCAAGCATCTTCCAGTGCCGGGCAAAGGCGGGGTTAACGGTGCTGCGGCGGGCGAACGCGGCGGCGCACGCTGGGGTCATGGGCACTTTCTGGAGGGCAGGCGCCGTCGCGCGGCGTCTCCGGCTGCTCAAACCGATCTTCCTGCGGTCCGCGCGGGGGACCGACCGGCTCGGGGCGGTGCTCCTGCTCGTGGTGAGCCTGCTCGTCGTCGGGTCGGTCGCGGTGATCTGCCGCCAGGTCATGGCCGACTACGACCGGCTGGCGGCCTCGGCCGTGGTCGAGGGTCGTACGCGCCATGTGGTGACAGCGACCGTGCGCCCGGACATCCCGGTGCCGGCCGGCTCGGCGTCGGCCGGCGGTGAGCTCGTCCCGGTCACCGCCACCTGGCTCGCGCCGGGCGGCCGGCTCCGGCAAGGCGTGGTCGATGTGGGGGCCGGCCCGGCGCTGCCGCAGCACGTCCCGGTGTGGATCGACCAGTCCGGCGGGCAGGTGGTGCCGCCGCTCAGTGGCGCCGAGGCGTTCACGACGGCGATCCTCGGCGGTCTCGTCTGGGAAAGCGTGGTGCTCGTCGTGCTCGGCGGGGTCTACCTGGTGCTGCGTCGCGGACTGGACCGGCGCCGGGCGCGCTCGTGGGACCGCGAGTGCGCGCGAGGCGGGTGGCGGTCAAAAACGACATAGGTGTAGAACTACTACGTAGTTGTCGAAGAAAGGTGGCCGATGAACCCGTTGAGCGCGACGTCGTGGTTGTCCAGCCTCGGCACGGCCGGGGTCTTCCTCGTGCTGTTCGCCGAAACCGGCCTGCTGATCGGGTTCTTCCTGCCCGGGGACTCCCTGCTGTTCACCGCCGGCCTGTTCTGCACCACCAGCGCCACCGCCACCGTGCACCTTTCGCTTCCGGCCGTGCTGGTCGCGTCGGTCGCCGGGGCCCTGCTGGGGGCGCAGACCGGGTTCCTCCTCGGCCGGCGCGGCGGACGTCCACTGCTCGCCAGGTCGCGGAACGCCCACCTGCATCGCGGCATGGCCCGCGCGGAGGAGCTCTTCGGCCGGTATGGGCACGCCAAAGCCATCGTCCTCGCCCGGTTCGTCCCGGTCGTGCGGACCGTGCTGAACCCGCTCGCCGGAATCCTCGCGGTGCCCGCGCGGACCTTCACGATCTGGCAGGTTCTGGGCGGGCTCCTGTGGGCGGTCGGCGTCACGCTCGCCGGGTACGTGCTCGGCTCCGGCATTCCCGGGATCGACCAGTACCTCCTGCCGATCGTCGCGCTCGTGGTCGTCGTCTCGCTCATCCCGCTCGCCCTGGAAATCCTGCGCGGCCGCAAGCGAAACACCGAAACCCGCGACCGCGCTTAACTGTTCGCTAGCAATTCGATGGACTGGCTCGAACCGCGGGATCGTTACCGTGAAATATGGTCGACGTAGCCGGTAAAACCGGAGTCCCGCCCTTTCCCCGGCCGCCGGTGAAACGCCGTCGAAAGCGTTTCAGGCGAGCACTGGCCGTCTTTCTGCTGCTGATCATCTACCCGGCCGTCACGTACGTGCAGGCGCTCACCGCGCCGGGCGCGGCGACCTTCGCCGCGCGGACGGCGGACTGGGCCCGGCAGATGGGCGCCGGTCCGGTCGTGAACGCCGTCGAGAACTGGTACTACACCCGGCATCCGCCGGGCGGCGGCAGTCCCGACGCGAACGCGCTGCCCGCGCCGGTGGCGGCACCGGTGTCGTCGGACAACACGGCGAACGCGCCCGCCGCGCTGCCCACCCTGCCCGGCGCCCTGCCGGGTGAAGGGCAGTGGGTGCCGGGCGCGCGGATGGCCGGTGGCCAACCGGCGGACTACACGACGTTCCTCCGCCCCGACCCCGGCCACGCCAGCGTGGTCGCCGCGGTGGTGGCCTTCGACCAGAAGTGGACCGGCCTGCACCTGATCGCCGGGACGAAGGAGCCGGGCGGCCAGTGGCCCGAGGGCGCGCAGGTCCCCGACACGCTGCGGTCGTCGCTGCTCGCGACGTTCAACTCCGGGTTCAAGTTCCGCGACACCCCGGGCGGCTTCTACGCCGACGGACGGTCCGGCATCCCGCTCGAGAACGGGATGGCCTCCCTGGTCGTCGACAAGTCCGGGGTGGCGACCGTCGGTGTGTGGGGCCGGGACGTCCACCTGACGCCGGACGTCGCGGCGGTGCGCCAGAACCTCGAGCTGGTCGTCGACGGCGGGAAGCCGGTGCCTGGTCTGTCCGGCAACCCGGCGGGACAGTGGGGGAACGCGAAGAACCAGTTCCAGTTCACCTGGCGGTCCGGGATCGGCGTGGACGGGCAGGGCAGGCTGGTCTACGTCGCCGGGAACCAGCTCACCCTCACCGCGCTGGCGGACGCGCTGTCGAGCGCGGGCGCGGTCCGGGGCATGGAGCTCGACATCCACGGCGGGATGGTCAGCGCCAACCTCTTCCGGCCGGACCTCCCCGGCTCGTCGCCGGTCACGCTGACCCAGGACATGCCGACCGCGCCGGATCGCTACCTCGCGCCCGACCAGCGTGACTTCTTCGCGGTCACGGTGCGGGCGGGGGCGCTGCACGGGCCGACGGCAGCAGCAAGGTGAACGTCGTGGGGGCCGGGCTGCCGAGCCGCAGCCGGCCCCCTTCGGCCTCGGCCAGGTCCCGGGCGAGGGCGAGGCCGATGCCCGAGCCGCCGGCGCCGCTGTGGCCACGGGTGAACATGTTCGCCACGTCCGCGGCGTCCCGGCCTTCGTCGGCGACGTCGAGGACGAAGGCGTCTCCGGCGTCGCGGGTCGTGATGGTCACCGTGCCCCGGCCGTGGATGACGGCGTTGTCCAGCAGGACACCGAGGATCTGCCGCACGGCGGCCTCGGCCGCGCGCGGCCGGCCCGTCGCCTGAGGGGCGATCCGCAGCCGGCGGCCCCGGGCGGCGAGCAGCTCGCGCCAGCCGGCGACGACGTCGCGCAGCAGGCCGTCCGGTTCGATCACCCCGCGGTCCTCCGGCGGCCGGGCGGCGAGCATGACGAGGTCGTTGATCGTGGTCTCCATCCGGTCCGCCGTGCCGAGGGCGGCCTCGACCGCGGCGGCCAGGTCCTGACCGGGAGGGTCGAGCGCGGATTCGAGCTGCAGGCGCAGGCCGGCCAACGGCGTCCGCAGCTGGTGCGAGGCGTCCGCGGCCAAGGCGCGCTGACGGTCGAGGGCGTCGCCGATCCGGACCGCGGCCTGGTCGAGCGCTTCGGCCAGCTGGTCGATCTCGCCGATGCCGCTGACCGGGGCCCGGACGGTGAAGTCGCCGCCCCCGAGCCGCGCGGCCGCGCCGGACAGCTGCTCGAGGGGGCCCGCGACCCGGGCGGCGAGCCGGGCGGCCAGCAGCCAGGTCAGCGCGAGCGCGGCGACGCCGAGCCCGGCCATCGCCAGCCAGGAGACCGCGACCTTCTGGTACCACTCGGTGTGCGGCGTCGACGCGCGCACGATGCCCTGCAGCTGCGAGTCGTGCAGGATCGGCACCGCGACGACGAGGTCCGAGCCGACGTCGCCGGTCGCGACCTCGCCGGCCCGGGCCCGCTGCACGATCGCGTCGCCGACGGTCGGTCCTTGGCCGGTCAGCAGCGTTCCGCTCGGGGTGTACAACCCGGTCGTGTCCTCTTCGGACCCCGGGAACCGCGGCAGGCTGACGTGGGTGAGGACGTCGTCGGCGATCGACAGGGCGGCCGCGTCGGCGGTGCGTTCGAGCTCGGTGCGCTCGTCCTGCGCGAAATAACCGGCGACGCCGATCGCGAGGGGCGCCCCGAAGAGCGTCGTCGCCAGCAGGGCCGCGGCGACGGCGAGCAGGATGATGCGTCTGCGCATGACTTCAGTCTGCCCGCCGGGCGGCGATTTCCAGGTGGTGAAGGTTAGCGTTCGGCTAAATCCGGTTTCCGTGATCGGAGACCGGATAGAATTCGTCATGGCCGCAGTTCTCCTCGTCGAAGACGACGAAACCATCGGGAGCCTGCTCGAATCGGCGCTCCGCATGCACGACTACGACGTGATGTGGTCGCGCACGGGCGGCGACGCGCTGCGCCGGATGCAGCTCGACGAGTACGACGTCGTCCTCCTCGACCTCGGGCTGCCGGACCTGGACGGCATCGAGGTCTGCCGGCGGGCGCGCGGCATCACCCCCAACGCCCTGATCATCATGATCACGGCGCGGACGCAGGAGATGGACGTGGTGGTCGGCCTGGAGGTCGGCGCGGACGACTACCTGACCAAACCCCTGCGCCTGCGCGAACTCCTAGCGCGGCTGCACGCGCACCTGCGTCGCGGGACGTCGTCGAACGTGCTGCCGCTGCGCGTGGGGGAGCTGGTGGTTCAGGTGGCCGCCCGCCGCGTGACCCTGTCGGGCGACGAGATCGTGTTGCGGCCCAAGGAGTTCGACCTGCTGCACCGCCTGGCCCAGGAGCCGGGCTCGGCGATCAGCCGGGACACGCTGATGGCGGACGTGTGGGATACGCACTGGCGCGGGTCGACCAAGACCTTGGACGTGCATATCGTGACGTTGCGCCGGAAACTCGCCGAGGCGGCGAGTGAGGCGCCGACGATTACCACGGTGCGCGGATACGGTTATCGGCTCGAAACGCCGTGAATGTTCTTGACGGGTAAGCGCTCGGCCAACGCAGTTAGCCGAGCGCCCACCCGCCCCGTCACGCGGCTTGCCCGACCATCGACGGCGTCGAAACCCCCGCGAGAATCCGGTACTGGCTCTCGAAAGTCGCGAGCGCGCCGTTGATGTCGTGCCGGGCGACCAGAGTCCGGGACGCCTCGCCCATCCGGGCCCGCAGATCCGGATCCGCCGCCAGCTCGGCGATCCACCGGGAGATCGTCGTGATCGCTCCCGGTTCGAAGAGGAAACCGTTGTCGCCGTGGTGGACCAGGTGGGGCAGGGCCAGTGCGTCGGCGGCGATGACGGGGAGGCCGGCCGCCATCGCCTCCATCGTGGCCAGGCTCTGCAGCTCCGCCGTGCCGGGCATGCAGAAGACGTCGGCCCGGGCGTAGCGGTGGACGAGCTCGGCGTCCGGCACAAAACCGTGGAACGTCACGCGGTTGCTGACGTGCAGCTCGCCGGCGAGCGCCTCCAGCTCGTGGCGGCGGGTGCCGTCGCCGACGAGGTCCACGCGCACGTGCGGCAGCGGGGCCAGGGCGCGCAGCAGCTGGTCGATGTTCTTCTCCGCGTCCAGCCGCCCCACGAACAGGACCGACATCGGCCCGTCGGCCGGGCGCGCGGCCGGTGCGGCGTAGTGCGCGAGGTCGATGCCGCAGGACACGACCTGGGCCGGCCGGCCCAGCCCGATCCCGGCCAGGACCTCGGCCGCCCGCGGGGTCGGGGTCGTGACGATGCGCGCGTCACGGTAGACGCGGACCAGGTCCTTCCACGCCCAGCGGGCGATCGCCGCCTTCACCCGGCGTGGGAACGGCGTGTAGCCGAGCAGGTTGTCCGGCATGAAGTGGTTGGTGGCCATCCCGGGGACGTCGCGCTCGGCCGCCGCCTCGAGCAGCGCGCGGCCGACGCCGAAGTGGGCCTGGACGTGGACGACGTCGGGGCGGAGCCGGTCCAGGAGCGGTCCGACCTCCTTGCGGGCGCCGCCGGGGGTGCAGAACCGGTAGTCGCCGTGGAACGGGATCGCGCGGGACCGGACGCGATGGATCGTGTACCCGTCACGCTCTTCGGTGCGCGACGGGCCGTCGTCGGACGGGCAGACGACGTGGACGTCGTGGCCGCGGCCGGCCAGCCCGCGGGCGAGCCGCTCGGTGAAGAACGCGGCGCCGTTGATGTTGGGCGGGAACGTGTCGGCGCCGATCAGGACGCGAAGACCGGTCGGGTGCTCGGGCACGGGGTTCTCCTCGGTGGTCGGAACGGCGCCGGCGAGCACACGCACGCCGGCGAGAGCGACGACCGCGGCGATGGCGGCCGCGGGCTTCGGGGCCTCGCCGTAGGCCAGCGCGGCCACGGCGACGGCGGTCAAGGGGTCCAGCACGGTTGTGGTGCCGACGACAACAGCGGTCGAGCCGGCGGCGTAGGCGCGGTGCAGGAGCACGCCGCCCGCGCCGAGCAGCAGCAGCGCCTGCCCGCCGAGCAGGAGCGCCGTGCCGAGCGGCTGCGACGCGGCCGCGTGCACCACCGACGAGCCGAGTCCGAAGAGGACCGCCGCCGCGGCCGCCAGCGCGGCACAGCCCGCCCGCGCGAACCAGGCGAGCGCCGCGATCACGAGCCCGATGACGGCCACGGTCTCGGCCGTGCCCGCGCTGATCACCGCGGTCGAGGTTCCCGAGGCCGCGAAGGCCACGAACCCGGCGACCCCCGCGACGACGAGCACGACGGCCGCGAGCGTCCGGCGGGTGCGGACCCGGCGTCCGAACAGGACGGTCAGGACCAGGCTGACCACACCGAGCGGCTGCACGACCGGGAGCGGGGCCAGCGACAACGCGACGACGTGCAGCAGGCTGCCGCCGACGGCCAGGCTGGTGCCGGTCCACCAGCCGGGCGAGCGCAGCAGCCGGGACAGGGTGCGCAGCCCCGGTGTGCCCCGGGTGCCCAGCCCGGTCACCTCGGCGTGCTGCCGGGTCGCGGCCAGCGCGAACAGCGCGGCGGCGAGCAGGGCGCACAGGATCGCGAGCGCGGTCATCGGACGGCCTCCGGCACCCGGCGCAGGGCCGTCGCCACCGTAGCGACGATCAGGAACTCGGCCAGCAGCGCGACCCGTTCGAGCAGGCCGATCGGCAGCCAGCCGACCACCTGCGCGGTGCCGAACGCCGCCGCGGTCACGACTCCGGCGACCGCGCCGCGCCGCAACGCCGGGGCGACGCCGAGCCAGCGGGGTTCGGCGCGCAGCCGGGCGCTCAGCGCCCAGGCCGCGAGCGGCAGGCTGGCGAACAGCACCGCCCCGCCGGCGCGGTGGATCTCCCCGGACACCGTGGGGTCCGCGGCGCTGAGGTTGCTGCGGAAGACCAGGACCACCACGAGCCCGGCCGTCCAGAGCAGGAAGAGGGTGCTCGCCAGCGGGCTGCGCGGCAGCGCGGCGAGGCGGGCCGCGACGGCGAGCATCGCCGCGGCGACCAGCAGGAGCACGACCGCCGCTTCGAACAGCAGCCGGCCGCCGCGGTGCCAGGCGTAGTCGCTGACCGGGTCACGCCAGGGGCTGACGTTCCCGGCGAACCCGAGGGTCAGGCCGGCGATGATCACCTGCGCGACGGCGGCCGTGACCAGCGTCAGCGTCGCCAGCGGCGTGGGCGAAAGCGCGGTCCGTGGGGTCACCCCTCAGACGGTGGTGCGCGTCCATGAGAGTTCGATGAAGATCGCGCGCGGTTTCCTTAAGAAGCGGCCAGCGGGAGCACGAGGTCGAACCGCGCGCCCCCGTCGCCGGCCCGGGCCGCCGAAGCGCGCCCGCCGTGCTGGGTGAGCACCTGCTCGACGATGGCCAGGCCGAGCCCGGAGCCGGGCAGGGCGCGGGCGGCGTCGGCCCGGTAGAACCGCTCGAACACGTGCGGCAGGTCGGCCTCGGGGATCCCCGGTCCTTCGTCGTCGACGCGCACGCGTACCGCGCCGTCCGCCACGCTCATGGCGACCCGCACGGTCCCGCCGGGCGTGGACCACTTCGCGGCGTTGTCGAGGACGTTCAGCACCGCGCGTTCCACCGCGGCGGGCCGCGCGACGACGTCGGCCTGGGCCAGCTCGGCCTTGAACGTGACGGCCGGCCACCGCGACCGGGTGCGCTCGACCGCCGAGCCGACGACGTCGGCCAGGTCGAGGCGTTCGGTCTCCTCGCTCGGGCGTTCGCCGGTGGAGAGGTCGACCAGCTCGCCGATCAGCGCGGTCAGCTCGACGGCCTGCGTGTCGAGGTCGGCCAGCAGCCGTGAGCGGTCTTCGGCCGAGAGCTGCCGCTGGGGGTTGGCGTCGGCGTGGATGAGCAGCTCGATGTTGGTGCGCAGGCTCGTCAGCGGGGTGCGCAGCTCGTGCCCGGCGTCCTCGACCAGCCGGCGCTGCTCGTCGCGGGAGCGGCTCAGCGCGGTCAGCATCGCGTTGAACGAGGTGGCCAGCCGGCCGATCTCACCGGACGCGGTGACCTCGATCGCCGCGGACAGCTCCTGCGTGCGGGCGACGTTCTCCGCCGCCGACGTGAGGTCGTCGACCGGGCGCAGTGCCGAGCGCGCGATCGCGCGGCCGACCAGCGTGGCGCCGAGGACACCGGCGACGGACACCACCAGGAGCCACAAACCCAGCCGCGTCAAGGTGTCTTCGACGTCTTCGGAGTCCTGGGCGACCTGGACCGCGCCGCCGTCGGAGCGCTGGGCCGTCCAGACGCGGAACCGGTCGCCGTCGATGCGGCGGACGTCGGAGGCACGCCCGGTGGTGCCCGCGGCGACCGGCGCGTCCACCGGCGAGGGCGGGATCTCCGGTTTCGCTCCCGCGGTGCCGGTGACGGCTCCGGTGGCCGAGAGGAACTGCACGGTCAGGCCGCCGTTGTGGCCGAACCGGGGCCGGTCCTCGGCCGACTGCAGGGTCGCCAGCGCCTCCTCGGGCGAGGCGGTCTTCGCCGCGAGCTGGGCGTAGGACTGCAGCCGGGCGTCGAACTGGTCGTAGAGATCGGCCCGGGTGATGCTCCAGGACAGCGCCGACACGGTGACCACGGCGACCGCGACGGCGCCGGCGACGAGCACGCCGAGCCGGGCCCGCAGGGAGAGTTTCTTCCAGCGCAGGCGTTTCACAGCGGTTCCTCGCGCAGGACGTACCCGACGCCGCGCACGGTGTGCAGCAGCCGCGGCTCGCCCTCGGCTTCCAGCTTGCGGCGCAGGTAGCTGACGTAGACGTCGAGGCCGTTGGAGGCGCTGCCGAAGTCGTAACCCCAGACGTGCTCGAACATCACGGTGCGGGTGAGCACGATCCGGGGGTGCCGCAGGAACGTCTCCAGCATGGCGAACTCGGTCCGGGTCAGGTGCAGGCCGCGGTCGCCGCGGAAGACCTCCCGCGTCGCCGGGTCGAGGGTGACGTCGCCGAACCGCAGCGCCGCGGGGGCGGGCGGCGTGGCCGGGGCGTTGTACTCGGTGCGGCGCAGCAGGGCCCGCACCCGGGCCAGCAGCTCCTGCAGCGCGAAGGGTTTGACGAGGTAGTCGTCGGCCCCCGCGTCGAGGCCGGCGACCCGGTCGGTCACCCCGGTCCGCGCGGTCAGCATCAGGACCGGCACGGTGTTGCCCTCGGCGCGCAGCACCCGGCAGACCTCGAGGCCGCCGAGCACCGGCATCGTGACGTCGAGCAGCACGCCGTCGGGACTCTCGTCGCGGATCATCGTCAGCCCCGCCGCGCCGTCACCGGCGATGGAGACGCGGTAACCCTCGAACCGCAGCGTGCGCGAGAGGGAGTCCTGCACCGCCGTCTCGTCGTCGACGATCACCAAGTGCACTCCGGAGTCCCTTCACTCGGTGTTGATGACACAGGGTAACTGTAGTTGAGTTCGGCGCGACCGGGGCGAACTCTCATCGAAGATTAACGTTCGCCAGGTTTTCCGCGGTTAGCCTCGGGAGAAGTGCTTTCCCGGAACGAAAGAGGAAACGATGAGCGAGAACGCACCTGGCACGACGATGCCCGAGGGGATTCGCTGTTCGGATGCGGAACGTGAACAGGTCCGAACGGCGCTTTACGCGGCGGCCGGCGAAGGCCGGTTGACGATGGACGAGGTCGAGGAGCGCCTCGGACAGCTCGAGTCGATCCGCTTCCGGCACGAACTGGCCACGCTGACCGCGGATCTGCCCGCGACGTCGCCGGATGCGCCGAAGGGGTGGCGGCAGATCCTGTCCGCCGCGGGCGCCGCACTGGCCGCCGACGTCGCGGTCCTGCGCGGCCGGGCCGCGGAGCCCACCCCCGGCCGCCGCCGCCGGCTGCTGATCATCGTGACCGTCCTCATCGGACTCCTGATCGCGGCGGCGATCATCGCGGGCGCGGTGCACGGCTTCGGCGCAGAAGGCTTCGAGGGCCACGAGGTGGGCGCTCTGGAACACGGTCACGGCGGCTGAGCTTGCCCGCCGCGACGAGCTGGACCGTCACCAGGATCGACACCGCTTCCGCCGCCAGCAGCCCGATGAGCACCAGGACCTGCGTCATCCCGGCCTGAAGCGGTCCGGCGCCGCCGAGCAATACACCGACGTACGCGCCCGGGAGGGTCACCAGGCCCACCGTGCGGGTCTGGTCCAGGGCCGGGATCAGCGCGTGGCCGGCCGAGGGGCGGCAGATCTCGAGCGCGGCCGGGCGGGGCGTGAACCCCAGCGCCAGGGCCGCCTCGTACTCGCCGTGGCGGGACTTCAGCTCGTCGAGGGCGCGGCGGGCGGCCTGCGACGTCGCCGTCATCGCGCCGCCGATGATGATGCCCGCGATCGGGACCAGCGCGATCGGCTTCGGGGGGACCACGCCGGCCCCGATGACGAGCGCCAGCACCGGCGCGACGCCGGCCGCGAGCGCCGCCGCCGTCCACGGCAGGTTCGCCCAGCCGCCGACGCGGCGTGCGGACGTCACCGCCGCGATCGTGAACATGAGCAGCACGAAGAGGCCGGTGAGCGGGACCGAGCGCAGCACGGCGGTGATCACCAGCGACACGAGGGCCAGCTGCGCGACCGCCCGCACGGCCGCGACCAGCACGGCCCGCCCCTGGCCGAGCTCCCCCCAGCGCACGACGGCGGCGCCGGCGACGGCGAGCAGGACCAGCACCACCACGAGGGCTGGGCCGAAAGTGATCGCGGCGTTGTTCACGGTGTCGATTGTGGCCGGAAGTCAGCGGGCCTGAGCGGCTGTCATCCGACGAGCTGCTCGTTCGCTTCGCGTTCGTCGATGCGCTGCAGAACCAGGGCGCCGGACAGCCAAGCGGTGGCGAAGGCGAGGCTGCCGAGCACGTCGGTGGGCCAGTGCACACCGAGGTGGACGCGGGTCCAGGCGATCGTGAGGGCGTAGGCCACCGCGACGAGCCAGACCAGCCACCGCGGGGCACGAGCGAAGCGGCGGACGACCAGCCAGGCGATCAGGCCCGCGGCGAGTGTCGCGTCGGAGGTGTGTCCCGACGGGAAGGCCAGCCCACCGGCGTCGACGGCCCAGTCCGCCGCCAGTGGCCGGGGCCGGGCGATCAGCTCGGAGATCGCGTAGCGGGTGAGCACGGCGAACAGCATCAGCACGAGGACGAGCACGGCTCGGTTGAGCCGGGCCCGCACCGGCCCCGGAGTCAAAACGGCGGCGACCACGAAGACCAGCGGAGCGGTGAACGCCGAGGACGCGGTCGTCGTGAGCACCGCGGCGAACGACGTCAGGCCCGCGCCGCGGTCGGTCACGAACCACCGGTGGACGGCGAGGTCGATTCCGCCCGCCCAGGGCAGCAGGTCACTCGCCGAGGTGAGCAGCGCCAGGAACACCACCAGCGCCGCCACGGCGACGGCGAGGGGTTTCCGGGTGCTGAGGACGGCGGGCGTGGACGACACCGCGCCGACGTTAGGACCGCCGTGGTCAGCGGCCGGTTCGACGGAGGTTAAAGCCCGTTAACCCCGGGGAGTCCACTGTGGAGGAAGGCGGCCTCGGGCAGCGCCGTGCGGCCGGGGACGCGGGCCGGCGGTGAGGCGGGCCCGGCCGTCGAGGGGGAGGGAGCGGCCGGACCCGCGAGACGGGACCTTAGCGGAATCCGTGCCGGAGAACGAGTGTTACCACGATAATCGTCGTGAATGTCCGCGGACTTCGGGAGCGCGCGCCCGGTTTCGCGGGGTGGAGGGCGCTAGCATGCTTCGATGCGGGAAAGGTTTCACGGCGAGTTGACCGAGCTGGGCGAGCGGCTGGCGTACATGTGCGGCTTGGCGGGGGAGTCGATGCGGCTGGCCAGCCAGGCGCTGCTGACCGCTGATCTACGGCTCGCCGAGCGGGTGCTCGGCGCCGACGCCGTTCTCGACCGGGCCTGTGGGGAGTGCGAAGAGCGAGCTCAGGCGCTGCTGGCGTTGCAGGCGCCGGTGGCGGGGAACCTGCGGGCGATCCTCGCGGCGGTGTACTCCGCGGAGAAGATCGAGCGGATGGGCGACCTGGCGGCGCACATCGCCGACACCGCCCGCTTCAACCATCCCGAGCCCGCGGTTCCGGCGGAGCTGGAGGCGGTGTTCGAGGAGATGGCCGCGACCGGGGCGGGGATGGCCGACCGGCTCGGGGAGCTGATCGCCGGGGACGCGACGGGCGGGTTCGCCGAGCTGGACGCCACCGACCACGCGGTCGACGCGTTGCACGCCGAGGTCCTCAGGCGGATCACCGGCGACGACTGGCGGCACGGCGTCCAGTCGGCGACGGGGTTGGCGTTGCTGGCGCGGTTTTACGAGCGGTTCGCGGATCAGGCCGTCTCGGTGGCGAAACGGCTGGAGTTCGCGGAAACGGGGACGGCGCCTTCCTGAGCCGCGACTGTCCGGCCGGGTCGTCGACGTCCCGGCGAGGTTCGTCCGCGATGCCGCACCATGGACCGACTGAGGAGGCGACGATGCCCGATGCGACGTTCACCCTGCCCGGAGCCGTGACCGCGTACCGGTGGGACCCGGTGGGGAAGCCGGCCGGGATCCTGCAGCTGACGCACGGGATGGGGGAGCACGTCCGGCGCTACGAGCGGGTCGCGCGCGCGTTCGCCGAGCGTGGGTTCGCCGTATTCGGGCAGGACCACCGCGGCCACGGCGCCTCGATCACCGCGGAGCCGGGCGACCTCGGCCTGGACGGCTGGGCGGCGCTGGTGGCCGACATCGGGGTGCTGACCGCCCACGCGCGTGCGGAGTTCCCGGAACTGCCGGTCGTGCTGCTGGCGCACAGCATGGGGTCGTTCGCGGCGCAGCAGTACCTGCTGGACCACTCGGCGGACGTCTCGGCGGTGATCCTGACCGGGACGGCGGCCCTCGACGTCCTCGAGCCGGCGCTGGACCTGGACCAGCCCCTCGACCTGGCGATGTTCAACGCGCCGTTCCAGCCGCCGCGCACGGACTACGACTGGCTCAGCCGCGACGAGTCCGAAGTGGACGCTTATGTCACGGACCCGTTGTGCGGCTTCGGGATCGACCCGGCGAATACCAAGGCGATGTTCGTCGGCGCGCGCCGGCTGGCGGACCCGGCCGAGGTGGCCCGGATGCGGCCGGACCTGCCGCTGTACCTCGCGGTGGGGGACCAGGACCCGGTGAACGGCAACCTGGCGTTGTTCGACGTCCTGGTGCAGCGCTACCGGGACGCGGGTCTCGCGGACGTGACGACGCGGGTGTATCCGGGCGCGCGGCACGAGATCCTCAACGAGACGAACCGCGCCGAGGTGGTCGGCGAGCTGCTGGCCTGGGCGGAGCTCAAGCTCCGCTGACCTGGGCCGAGCCCGGGCGGAGGCCGTCCATCAGGAGGTTCAGCAGGCGCCCGGCCTGGGCTTCGTGCCCGGGCCGGGCGCCTGCTGAAGATGCCGATCAGGGACGCGGCCGGCGTCGATCATCGCGACCAGGGTGTCGAGCATGCCGTTCTTGGTCGCGATCCAGTCCCCGAACAGGCCCATCCAGCGCCGCATCGCCGCGGCCGGGGCCAGCCGGGCGAGCAGCTCGCGGGCGCCGGTCGTCAGCCGCACGACCTGGTCGCGGTAGACCGCGTCGACCAGCGACTCGCGGGTGGGGAAGTGCCGGTAGAGCGTCGCGATGCCGACCCCGGCTTCGCGCGCGATGGCCCGCATCGACGGCTCGGCGCCGGCAGGACCTCGGCTACAGGATCCCGTAGGCCGTCTTCGCCGCACTGCTGGCCGCCATCGCCCGTCGCGCTCGTGGTGCTGCCACGGCTGAAGATTCCTCCTGGTGCTGTTCCCGCTCGGCCACGGCGGCTGGGTCGTGATCTCGATGGTGCTCGCGCTGGTCGGGCATTCGCGGTCGCGAGCGGCGTGACGGTGCTGCTCCTTCAGGTCATCCGGGGATCCGCCGGTTCGAGAAGTACGGCTTCCGGAACGGCAGGTCGTGGGCCAGCCAATGTTTCAGCGCCTCGTGGACCTTCGGGTAGTACTCGCGGTCGTACGCGTCCGGGGTCACCCACCAGCTGACGTCGACGTCGTGGTCGAGCAGATCCTCCGTGAGCTTCGTGCGGCCGCCCATCGGGTACAGGTAGCAGCACCCCAGGTAGCCGCCCGCCGGGTCGCGCAGGACGTAGGTGTACGAGCCGCCGTCGCGGAACTCGCACTCGTGCCACACCAGGTCGACGTAGTTGTACTCCTCGGTGACCGCTTCGGTCGGCCAGCCGCCGCCGCGGGTCTGGCGGATCAGGGCGAGGCCGGCGTTGATGCCCGCGACGTCGTCGGCCAGGTCGGCGCGGGTGATCGCCCGGGCGACCACGTCGCCGTGGGTCAGCTCCGCCGGGACCGTGACGCCCTGCGGCAGGACCAGTCTCTTGACGAACCCCTGGTAGTCCATCAGCGGACCTGGTAGCCGAGGATCACGATGCCCGAGTCGAGCTTGGTCACCGTGTCCAGTTCGAGCTGGGTCAGGGAGCCTTCGCGGAACAGCAGGTCCTGCGGGCCGCCCTGGCGCACGAGCAGCGGGTGGAACCACAGGCGGAGCTCGTCGAGCAGGCCGTGCTCCAGCAGCGCGTGCGTGAGCTGCCCGAAGCCGTACTGGATGATGGTGGCCCCCGGCTCGCCCTTCAGCTTCTCGATCGCGGCCACCGGGTCACCGGTGACGACCGTCGTGTTGGTCCACTCGGGATCGGTGAGGGTCCGGGAGACCACGTACTTGGCCATGGTGTTGATGTGGTCGCTCGCCGGGTCACCTGACCGGGTCGGCCACACGGGCGCGAAGCCCTCGTAGGTGCGTCTGCCCATGATGAGCGCGTCGGACGAGAGCAGCAGCTCGGTCTGCACGGCCTCACCCTGGCCGCCGTCAGGGCCGCTCGAGGGCCAGTGGTGCGGGCTCTCGATCACGCCGTCGAGCGAGATGTACGTCGAGTTGATGATGCGTCGCATGGGTGCCTCCCGTGGCCGGTTCGTCCGATGGGGAGAGCCTCCGCCACGCGGCCCGTCCGGGCATCCGTGCTCACCACGGATCGGGTACGGAATCATGTCCGGGGTGGGTGCGCTGCCGTGGGGAGAGATCTCGGCCAGGGAGGCCGAGGTGCTCGCGGACGTCGGCGAGCACCTGACGAACGCGCAGATCGCCGGCCGGCTGCATATCTCCGCCCGCACGGTCGAGAGCCACGTGTCGGCGCTGCTGCGCAAGAGCGGCGCGACCGACCGTCGCGAGCTGGCCACGCTCGCCGCCGAGACGGCCGAGCTCGGGGCGCGGGCCGAAGACGCCGTGCTGCCGGAGGCCCGGACCAGCTTCGTCGGCCGCGAAGAGGAGCTCCAGGCCGTGCGGGCGGCGATCGACACGACCCGGCTGGTGACCCTCACCGGGCCGGGCGGGGTCGGCAAGACCCGGCTCGCCGTCACGGCGGCCGCGGCCTCGCGGTTCCCGGCCGGCGTCGTGTACCTCGACCTCGTGCCGGTCCCGCCCGGGCAGGTGGTGGCCGCCGCGGCCGCCGCGCTCGGCGTCACCGAACGCCCGCCGCGGCCGCTGCTCGACAGCGTCGCCGACCGGGTCCGCGGCCGCGCGATGCTGCTGGTGCTGGACAACTGCGAGCACGTGCTCGACGACGTCGGCGAGCTCGTCGAGGCCCTGCTGCGCGCGGGCGGACGGCTGCGGATCCTCGCCACCAGCCGGGAACGGCTCGGTGTCACGGGCGAGGAAGCGCACGCGGTGCCGCCGTTGCCGCTCGGCTCGGCCGCCGAGACCCTGTTCCTCGACCGCGCCCGCGGCGCCGACCGCACGTTCGCCGCCGCTCCCGCACTGGTCACCGAGGCGTGCGCCCGGCTCGACGGGCTGCCGCTGGCCATCGAGCTGGCGGCCGCGCGGGCCGCCGCCCTTGGCGTCGACGGGCTTCTCACCGCGCTCGAAGACCGGCTGAGGGCGGTGGCCGGCGGCCGCGGCGGCGAGGCGCGGCACCACTCGCTGGGCGACGTGCTCGGGTGGAGCTACGACCTGCTGGAGCCCGCGGAACGCGCGGTGTTCCGGCGGCTCTCGGTGTTCGCGGCGGGCTTCGACCTCGACGCCGCGGCGGCCGTCTCGCCCCGCGAGCGCCCGAGCACGGTCGCGCACCTGCTCGGCCGGCTGGTGGAGAAGAGCCTGGTGGTCCGGCGCGGCGGCGACCGCACGCGGTACCGGCTGCTGGAGACGGTCCGAGCGTTCGCGCTCGAGCACTTCGCCGCCGACGAGGACCGCGACGACGTCCTACGGGCGCACCTGGAGTGGGCGAGCCGGGTCGCGGGGGAGCTGGAAGCCGGGCTCGACGACGACCGCGCGGCGCGCTACGACGAGGTGGTCGACGACCTGCGGGCGGCGTTCGCCCGGACCGGCGCGGAGCCGGATCCCGTGGCGCACCGGCTGGGCCGGGCGCTGGCCCACCTGACGTTCGCCCGGGGTTCGTTCGTCGAGTCCCGCGCGCACTATCGCGCCGCGGCCGACCGGGCCACCGCGCCCGCCGACGCCGTCCGGGACCTGCGCAGCGCGTCGGAGGCCGCGCAGTCGCTGGCCGACGGCGACGACGCGTTCGCCCTGCTGCTGACCGGCGCCGACCGCGCGGGTGACCAGCGGGACCGGGCCGTGCTGCTGGCGCTGGCCGTGACCCTCGCGACGCGCTTCGTCGGGGACTTCCGCCACGCGGTGCCCACGGCCCGCCGCGCGGACCTGCTGGCGCTGGCCGAACGGATCCCGGTCGAGGACCGTGAGCACGCGGCGGTGCTCGCGACTGCGCGGGCGTGGCACGCAGGGGCCGACCCGGCCGCCGCCGTCGAAGCCGCGCAGGACGCGGGCGATCCGACGCTGCTGCAGGGCGCCTTGGACAGCGCCAACTCGGCGGCCGCGCGTCAGGGCCGGCTGCGCGAGGCCTACCGCATCGCCCGCGAGCGGCTCGACTTGCTGCCCCAGCTCAGCCGGCACCGGCCGGCCGACGGCATCGAGATGTTCGACCTGTTCCACTCGGTCTCGGTGTGCGCGCTGGCGGTGGGCGACCTGCCGGGCGCGCTGGCCATCGCCGCCCGCGCCACGGAACAGGACCCGGTCAACGGCGACTACCCGTTCGTGTCGCGCCTCAAGTACCTGGCGCCGCTCACGCTGTCCGGCCGGTTCGACGAGGCCGTCGAGCTCGGCGAGCGGGCGTTGGCGGAGTGGCGCGCGGCGGGGGCTCCGCTCCTGGCGTGGCTGGCGCCGTCGGTGCAGGTGCTGGAGCTGGCGTCCGGTCTGCGTGGTGACCACGGGCTGTGGCGGGCTCGCACGCTGGAGTTCGCCGGTCACCCCGAGCCCCGCTCGGGCCGCCTCGCCGCCACCACGGCCTTCGTGGAGGCTCGACTGGCCGTCCACAACGGACATTTGACCGACGCGGATCGCCTGGTGCGCAACGCGTTCCAGGAGTTCCCGCAACAGTGGTACCGGGCGTACGCGAACGCGGCGGGTGCGGAACTGGCCGTCGTCGCTCAGCTGCCTGACGCGGAGAGATGGCTGGAGCAGGCTGAGTCGACGGCCGAGGAGAACGACTGGGCGGCGGCGTGTGTTGCCCGGGCGCGCGGCAGGTTCGGCGACGCCGCCGCTTTCGAGCGGTCCTTGGAGCTCTGGGAGCGCATCGGCGCGCGGTTCGAGCTGGAGTACACGCGGCAAGTGGCGGGCTGAACGGCCCGGGCCGCCGGCGGTGTGGTCAGTCGGATTCGAGGAGCTCCGCCAACCGGAGAGTGTCTTCGAGGTAGCGCTCGTACGGGAACCCGGCGGCGACCAACCCGGCGCGGAACTCGTCGTAGAGCGGTTTCCCGTTGACGTGGAAGGCTTTCCGGCCGGTCTCGGTGAGCGTGACCAGCCGCCGCCGCGCGTGGGTGGGGTCGATGACGATCTGGACCAGGCCGTCCGCTTCGAGGGGGCGTAGCGCTCGGCTGATCGCCGGGTCCGACACCGACAACGCCTGGGCCAGCCGATGCTGCGTCGCCGGTTCGATGTCCTCCAGCGTGCCGAGCAGGCGGATCTGACTGTAGGTCAGGCCCTCCTGGCCGTCGGTGCGCCGCCGGGCCGCGTCGCCCAGCAGCATGACCACGCGGTGCAGCAAGTCTGCGAGTCCTTCGTCCACGAGGTCAGCCTAGCAGAGTGTTGACGCGTTAATGTTAACCATGCAAGACTCAGGGCATGGACAACTTCGGTTACATCGCCCAGTCAGCCTTCCCTCTGGTCTGGATCGTGGTCCCGGCCATCGGCGCCTACCTGCGCGCCCGCCACGCCACCTCGGCCCGGGAGCGGCTGGAGATCTGGCAGCGCTGGTGGGCCATCGGCGCCTTCGGCATCGGCAGCCTCTGGATGACGGTGGCGTTCCTCGTCTTCCCGGACGTGATGGCCACCGCGATCGGCTTTCCCCGGACGCCGTTCCTGTTCGAGATCGCCTTCGCCAACCTCGGGCTGGCCATCATGGGCTTCCGCGCCGCTTCGGCGTCCGCCCGCGAGCGCATCACCATCGGACTCGGCGGCGGCATGTTCCTCTGGGGCGCCATCATCGGCCACCTCTACCAGTGGTTCGCCAACGGCGACCACGCCCCGGGCAACACCGGCGGCGTCCTCGTCACCGACCTGCTGATCCCGGCGGTCATGATCGTGCTCGCGGTACGGTCGCGGCGCCTGGCCGCCAGCCCTGTCGCGGTCTGAATCCGCGGGAGCCGGCCACCAGGGAAACCCGCCACGGCACCAGAACCGGCGAAGCGCGAACGGCCGACCGGCTCACCACGTTCGCCGACGCGGTGACACGACCGGCGCGATGCCGGGCTCCGCACCGGCCCACGGCAAGGAGTACCTGGCCTTCGCGCTCAGGTCCCGCTGTCGTTCCTCACCGGCCGGATCCTGGGTCGTCAGCCCGCCCGGCGGGACAGCAGCGGGGCCAGGCACGCGATGGCCGCGCAGAAGAACCCGATGGCCACGTACTGCAGGAAAGCCGGCCCGGCGGTCGCCGCGACGACCGCGCACACCACCGCGACCAGCGCCAAGAGCCCGCTGACGAGATATGTCTTCTTCCGGTTCGCCGGCACCGCGGCCACCTCTCCGATCGACGGCCGGTCTCCTGGCCCGGACCGGCACGGCCCGGGCCAGGAGACCACATGGTCACTTGTTGTAGGGCGAACCCACTGCCTTGCCCAGTTTGCCGAGGCCGAACCCGACGAGCCCGGTGGCGGCCCCGATCCCGCACCCGGCGGCGAGGTTCGACTTGTCCAGCGCGGCCGTGGCGAGGCCGCCGACGCAGCCGCCGATGACCGCCCCGCCGAGCGGGCCGAGGGGACTCGCGCTGAGCACGAACGTCACCGCGCCACCGATCAGCGCACCGGCCAGCGAATGCAGGAAGCTGTCCCCGTTGGGGTCACTGTTGTTGATCGGGTCGCTGTCGCCGTAGGCGTAGGCGTTGTCCTCCTGTCCGGTGGGATCGGGCTGGGTGAAGCGGGCGTAGACCGGGCTGTAGTGCCGGTAGCCGGTGAGGTATTCGCTGCTGGCGAGCTGGTAGCTGCCGAGCCAGCGCAGCCGGTTCGCCGAGCCCGCCGTGCCGGTGATGCTGGTGTTGAACCCGTAGGGCGTGTAGCCGTAGGTGGCGGTCACCGCGCCGGTGTCGTCGACCAGGGCGACCACGCTGCCCTGGTAGTCGGTGACGGCGTTGTGGTGCTTGCCCGCGGCGTCGACCAGGCCGGTGAGCTTGCCGTCGACGTCGTGGGCGTAGGTGGTGCTCGCGCCGTTGTCCACGGTGCGGGAGATGCCCAGCGCGGTGCGGGTGAAAACGTGCGTGACGGTGCTCGAGCCCACCTGCTCCCCGACCGAGGCGGCCTGGGTCTGGTCGAGCGTGTCGTAGGACGCGGTGAACAGGGTGCTGGTCCCGGAGGTGACCGACGTCAGCTGGTTGGTGTCGCTGTAGTGGGCCTGGCCGCCGGGGTTGGTGGTCGTCAGGTTGCCCGCGTTGTCGTAACCGACCGTGGTGCTGTCGATCTTGGTCATCTGGTTGGCGTCGTTGACGGTGTAGGTGTGCCCGTCGCCGCTGGTGACGTTGCCGACGTTGTCGTAGCCGTAGGTGCGGGCGCCGGCCTTGGTGAGGCGGCCGAAGCCGTCGTAGGTGTTGTCGGCGGTGCCGGTCGCGTCGGTGCGGGACTGGACCTGACCGGTGTCGGTGCCGTCGGGTTTGGTGTAGCGGAAGGTGGCGGAGTAGACCGTGGTCCCGGCCGGGTTCTTGACCGTGATCCCGGTCTGCCGGCCGGACTTGTCGACGCCGATCGTCTGCGTGCTCCCGCCCGGCAGGGTCGCCGAGGTGCGGTGGTCGGCGTTGTCGAACCCGTAGGTCGTGGTCTTGTTCGCCTGGTCCTTGACCGAGGTCAGCCGGTTCGCGGCGTCGTAGCCGTAGTAGACCCAGCCGGTCGGGTCGTCGACGGCGGTCACGTTGCCGGCGAGGTCGTAGTGGTAGGTCGCGGTGCCGGTGGCCGTGCCCGCGGTGCGCACCACACGGGTCAGCAGGCGTCGTTCGTAGCTGTTGGTCAGCGTGGCGCCGGCGGTCTGCGAGACCGTGCGGTTGCCGGTCTTGTCGTAGGTGTAGCCGGCCAGGCCGGTGCCGTCGGCCTTGGCGACGGAGACGACCCGGTCGAGCTTGTCGTAGCCGTAGACCAGCTTGACGCCGTTGCCGTCGGTCACGCTGGTCAGCCGCGACAGCGAGTCGTAGGTGTAGGTGGTCGGCCGGAGCGGCAGCGGCGGGGTGACCTTGGTCAGGTTGCCGGCGGTGTCGTAGCCGTAGGTCGTGGCGTGGCCGTTGCCGTCGGTCGCCTTGGTGACCAGGCCGGTGCTGTACTCGTACTTCGCGACGTCGGCGTTGAGCGCGTCGGAGTGGACGGTGGTGAGGTTGCCGGCGTTGTCGTAGCTGTTGTTCACCTTGTCGCCGGAGAAGTCGGCGATCTGTGTGGGCAGGTGCGGGTGGGCGGTGTCGGTGTAGCCGACGGACATCGCCGCGCCGGTCGGGAGCTTGCCGCCCTTGAGGTTGTTCAGCGGGTCGTAGTCGTAGGTCACCGAGTTGGTCAGCCCGTCGGTCAGCGACGCGACGTCGCCGTGCGCCGACCACGACTGCCCGCGGCTGTGCCCGAGCGCGTCGGTGGCCTTGGTCTGCCGGCCGTCGCTGTCGAACGTGTAGGTCGTCGGGTGGCCGTTCGGGTCGGTCACGGTCGTCGTACTGTCGCCGTAGACGTAGCCGGTGGTGCTGGCGGTGCCGCCGAAGTTCGGCTCGGCGACCTGGGTGACCCGCCCGCCGGCGTCGTAGGTCAGCGTGTAGGTCCGGCCCTCGGTCGAGGTCAGGCTCGTCACCCGGCCGTCGGCGTCGAGGCCGAACCTGGTCTGGTCGCCGGCGCGGTTGGTGATGGTGGTGAGGTGGCCGTTGCCGTCGTAGCCGTAACCACCGGCCGTCAGCCCGGTCGGGTCGGTGATCGAGGTGAGCTTCCCGGCGCCGTCGTAACCGGCGGTGGTGACCCGGCCCTGGGTGTCGGTGATCGACGCCAGCGAGCCGTCGGACGGGTTGTAGCGGTAGGTGATCGCGTGTCCGTTGCGGTCGGTTTGCGAGGACAGCCTGCCGTCACCGGTGAACAGCTGCACGTCACCCGAGTCGTCCTGGACGAGGGTGTAGCTGCCGTTGGAAAGCTTGGTCAGGGTGGCGTGCGCGCCCGACGGCGTGTCGTAGCCGCCCGCGCCGTTCTCGTCGTAGTACTCGCAGTGGCCCGAGGCGTCCCGCACGATGACGGTGCCGGTCCGGAAGTCGAGGCTGACGTCCGGGCCGCTGGAGATGGACCAGTACGAGCCCAGCGCTCCGCCGAACAGCGTGGTGCTGTTGTAGACCGCGTCGAACGACGTGTTCAAGCCGGTGCCCTTGACGGTGAGCGCGCGGTCGGTGATCACCGCGTTGCCGCTGTCCCGGTTGACCAGCAGCTCCGTCCGGTCCGAAATCGCGTAGCGGTCCATCGGGAACCAGGACTGCGTCCCGACGCCGGAGTAGGTGGCACACGTGACCGACCGGGGCGAGAGCGACGCCGCCGGTCTGGACGGGACCGCGGCGGCCGGAACCCCGGTGGGGGTGCGGTTCACCTGGGCCGGCGGTGTCCACGACACCGGCAGCGGAACACCACCCCGGCCGGTTCCCGGGGCCGCGACGGCCACCGCGGGCACCGCGGCGACGAGGGCGAACACGGACGTGAGCGTGATTGTGCGCAGCGCGAACCGCCGCAACGTTTTTTGTTGCATCAGAAGGTAGATCTCCCCTCGGAGCCACTGGCTCCACCCCTGGCAGCCTGGCGCCGCCAGACGTCGTCACGCTAGCGGCGGGAGCGACGAGGGCGCAGCACGGCAAAACATGACCACTCGAATGGACCTGAGGTGAATCTCAAACCCTGGTCCGATCGGCGGCGGGCACCGGTCAACCCCGGTGACTCTCCGTTTCCCGGTCCCACAGCACATCGGTCAGCCGCGCGACCGCTTTGTCCCGATGTCGCCGGAAAGTGTTGAATGACAGGTGCAGGGATTCCGCGACGCGCTCTTGGACACCGGTCGGTCGCAGGAACGTGCGCTCGAGCAGCACACCGAGATCGGGCTTCAAACCCGCGGCCGTTTCCTCGAGCAGCTCCCGCAGATTTTCCGCGGGCGTGCGGTCGGCCCGCCCGTGCTCCCGGACCATCCGTGACCGCAGCAACGGGTTCGCCTCGAACAGCTCCGGCTTCTGCAACGTGCGCAAGGCAGCTCGGACGGCGTCGGTGAACTCCGGCCGGGACAGCGCCGCTTCGCCGAGGGCCTGCCGCGTCGACACGCCGATCTGGTTGGCGTGCAACAGGTCCGTGTACTTCTCGAGGCCGGTCCGTCGCCAGTCGTGCGCGAACACCGGGAACCGTGAGCCGCCGACGGTGTAGGCGGCTTCGCGCGCCGCCCGGAAGTCGAGGGATTCCATCGAGGGCGCCCACAGCTCACCGTCCTCGAACGCGCCCACGAGGCTCCACGCCGTGGTGTCGCCGATCAGGAGGATGTCCAGGATCTGCCACGCGACGAACAGCGTCAGTGACGGCGACGGGCGTTGCCCGTGGTCGCGGTCGAGGAAGAAACGCCAGGCGCGGACCCGCTCGCCGGAGCGGGCCGGCCCGTGTTTCGAGGCATGGTCCCACATCGCGTCGACGCCCGGGTCCACCCCGACGTCCGCCTCGGTCACGTCCAGGCGTGCGCCGTAACCCTGCGGTTCACCGGTCGCGGTGCGGAACACCCGGAAGGCCTCGGGCCGGCGCTCCAGCCAGTACGCCACGAGGTCGGCCTGCTCGCGCCCCTGCCACTCGGCGGTCATCGCGACGATCGGCGCCCGGTCGTCGTTGTGCAGCTCGTCGGCGTAGGCCTGCATCGTCGGCGGCAGCGACGCCAGCGCGGCGTGCGGGGACCGGGTGCCGTTCAGCACGACGGTCAGCACCGTCAGGTCCAGCTGCTCCCGCTCACTCGTCGTCGCCCGGACCTGGGCGTGGAACACGGCGAGCTTCCTGCGGTACAGCTCGGCGTACCGGCCGGGGTCGCGCCAGCGCAGGTCGGCGGTGATGGCGTCGCGGACGACGTCGTGCGGATAGAGCCCGTACGGGGTCTCCTCGACGAACGCCTGCGTCCGCAGCCAGGCGAACATCTCCGCGGCGTCCTCGCCGGTCATCGCGCGCAGCAGGTCCTCGGTCGTGACGAGCAGCAGCGCGCAGACGTCCAGCGCCAGGCGATGCCGGGCGCTCGGCACCTCGTCCAGCAGCTGCGCGAGCAACGCGCCCACGCCGCCGGGCACGTCCGACAGTGTCCGCGGCGCGACACCCCGGCGCACGGCGTCCACCATCATCGACAGGGTGAGCGGGTGGCCGCGGCTGATCTTCAGCAGCCGCTCGTGCCTCTCCGCGGGGACCTCCTGAGCGGTCAGGTACGCGCATCCCTCCTCGGCCGGCAGGTTGCCGAGCTCGATGACGCGCAGCAACGTCCGCCAGGCCGGGTCCGCGCGCCACCGCGGGCCGGGGCCGCGCCGCCCGGCGATCACCACCAGGCAGGTCGCGGGCAGGGAAGGCACGTAGTGCTCGCGGACCCAGTCGTCGAGCGGCTCCAGCAGTTCGTACGTGTCGATCAGCAGCACGGCGGGCGCGTCGCCGGCCGGGACGGGCAGCGCTCCGCGTCCGAGGGTCAGGTGCCGGGCGTCCACCCGAACCGGCTCGAAGCCCTTCTCGATGGCCAGGTCGGAGAACGTGTCGAGCAACGCGCTCTTGCCCACCCCGCCGACCCCGTGCACGAAGAGCACGCCGGGTGCGCCGAGCGCGTCCCGGAACACGGCGACCTCCTCGTCCCGGCCGGTGAAGGACCGCCGCCGCAGCTCCCGCACGGTGTCTCCGAGTGAGGTCATGCGCCCGACTGTAGCCACGACGGCCCGCCGGGATGGGCACCAGCTGGGCACCGGATGGGCTGGTGGCCGTGCGCGGGCGCTGTGACGATCTTGCTGCGTCGTCCCCGAGTGAAGGAAGTGGTCATGGATCAGAGCTTTGCCGAGTTCCCGAGCAACTGGGGGCGCTGGGGCGACACCGACCAGCTCGGCACCGTCAACCTGATCACCGCGGAGGCCCGCGCCCGCGGAGTTGCCCAGGCGCGGACCGGATCGACGGTGTCGCTGGCGCGGAAGACCCCGGCCGCGCCCTTGATGGGCGGGCCGATGGCCGCGCTGCAGGCGGACACCACGGGTGTGCAGACCATCATGTCGTTCACCGGTTCGCCGCCGCTGGCGATGGCCGAGCTGATGCTCGTCACGACGCACCATCCCGAGGTGACACACCTGGATGCGTTGTCGCACATGGTCATGGACGGGCAGGTGTACCCCGGGATCGCGCAGGCGGACAGCTCCGGGCCCGGGGGAGTGACCCACGGCGCCGCGGACGTGTTCGCCGACGGGATCGTGACCCGCGGTGTGCTGCTCGACCTGGCCCCGGACGGCAGGCTGCCCGACGGCCACGCGGTCACGGCCGGCGACCTGGAGGCGGCCGCCGCGCGCGAGGACGTCGTGGTGGAGCAGGGTGACGCCCTGGTGGTGCGGGCGGGCTGGGACCGGGTGCCCGATCACGGCCGGGCGCTACCGGGGATGACCTCGGGCGCGGTCCGGTGGATGCACGACCGCGGGATCGCCGTCTACGCAGGCGACATCGGTGACGCGTCACCGCCGCTGAAGGACGACTTCCCCGGCGCGCTGCACCGCCTGGGACTCGGCCGCCTCGGCCTGGTGCTCATCGACGGCGCCCGCGGTGAGGAGCTCGTCGCGGTCTGCCGGGAGCAAGGCCGGTACACGTTCCTGTTCGTGGCCGCGGTTCCGCGCATCCTCGGCACGACCGGCCTGCCGGTGAACCCGCTGGCCATCTTCTGAGGCTGAGGTCCGAAAGGACCAGCCGTGGCCTCACCCGGCCGATGATCGCGAACCCGGCGAAGTCCGGTCAGTCCTGGAAGGATTTGCGGCAGCCGCCGTCCCGAAAGGAATCCGCGTGAGGTTTCGCCGTCTCGCTGTCCTGCTGGCGCTGGTCGCGCCGGCCGTTGTCGTCTTCGCGCCCGGTGCGTCCGCCGTGATCGGTGGCTCGGTCAGCACGACCGCGCCGTGGGCGGTGCGGATGCTGGTCGACGGCAAGGGGGAGTGCACCGGCACCGCGATCACCCGGGAGTGGGTCATCAGTGCGTCGCACTGCTTCTTCGAGCAGGCCGAGCCCATCGCGGACGCGCGCATCGAGTTCCGCGTCGGCAGCCTCGACCAGCGCACCGGCACCCGCGTCCACCCCGTGCCCGGGCGCAGGCAGGGCGCCACGGAGGCGGACATGATGCTGGTCAAGGTGCCGCCGATGGCCGTCACGCCGGCGAAGCTGCCCGGCTCGGGGCCGGTGCGCGCCGGCCGCCTCGTCCGCCAGTACGGCTGGGGCGCCACCTGCCGGGGTGACGAGAACGCATGCCAGTCGGACGTGCTCAAGCAGGCCGACCTGCGTGTCCTGCCCGTCGGCGACCGGCGGTGCGAGGGGTTCGCCGAGCCGGGCGGGACCGACTTCTGCACGGCCGGTGTCACCGGCGTTCCCGCGGGCGGCGACTCCGGCGGCCCGGTCATGGGCACCGGCGCGACGGCCGACACGCTCGTCGGGGTGTTCGACACCTCCGACCGGGAGAAGATCGCCGGCGCGGGAGACGTCTTCCGGCAGCTTCCGTGGATCCGCCGGGTCCTGCGCGGTTGATCATTTCGTGAACGGCGCTTGACCTTGACATCGTGTCAAGGTCTTCACTGGGCGCAGGAGGTGATCGACATGAAAACGCAGGACACGCGCCTGCTCGACGCGCTGGCCGCGGCGAGCTCGTCCACGCGGCTGCAGGCGGCGCTGGCGATCGGCACGAACCCCGGTCCCGGCCTCGTCGACGCGCTCGTGGCGCGGTGCGCGATCGAACCGGACTTCTTCGTGCGCGACATGCTCACCTGGGCGTTGACCCGCCACCCGGCGGAGCTCACGGTGCCCCGGCTGCGCGCGGAGCTCCTGTCCGAGCGTCCGCAGGCCCGCAGCCAGGCGCTGCACACGCTGTCCAAGATCGGCGACCGGGACGTCTGGCCCGCCATCACCCGGACCCTGCTGCACGACCCCGACGACGAGGTCGCGCGCAGTGCGTGGCGGGCCGCGGTGATCCTGGCGCCGACGCCGGAGCACCCGGGCCTGGCCGTGGACCTGGCCGCCCAGTTCGGTCGCGGCGACCGGACCGTACAGCTGAGCCTCAGCCGGGCGCTCGTCGCGCTCGGCGAGACGGCGGTGCCGGTCCTGCGGTCGGCGTCGGCGAGTGCGGACCCGGCGGTGCGCGCGCACGCCCGCGCCACCGAACGGCTTCTGCGTGACCCGGACGCGGGGTTCGACCTGGCCGTCGACGAGGCGAAACGGGTCGTCGCGCTCGGCCCGGAGCGGGCCGGGGGAGCGGGGTGCTGATCGGCGAGGTGGCCCGGCGGTCCGGGGTGAGCACCCGGATGCTGCGGCACTACGACTCCCTCGGGCTGGTGCGGCCGACCGGCCGGACCGTGGGCGGCTACCGCGAGTACTCCGCCGAGGACATCCGCCGGATCTTCCACGTCGAGAGCCTGCGGTCCCTGGGGTTGTCGCTGCGGGAGATCGGCCGGGCGCTGGAGGATCCCGGCTTCGCGCCGGCCACGCTGGTCGGTGATCTCATCCGGCGGACCGAGGAGCGGCTGAAGCGGGAGCAGGAGCTGCTCGAGCGGCTCCGCCGGGTGGACGCTTCGGCGCCGTCGGGCTGGGAGGGCGTGCTGCGGATCGTCGAGCTGCTGCACGGGCTCGACTCGCCCAGCCCGGCGCGCCGGCAGCAGGCCGTGCTGGCCCCGGCCGAGGAGGTGCCGGTGCCCGCGGAGCTGCTGGCCGGCGCGGTCCTCGCGGAGGCCGACCCGAACGTCGCCGGCGCGCTGCGGTGGGCGCTCGCACGGGCCGGTGGTGACGGGGTCGCCAGTGTGGCGTGCGGGGTGCGCTCGGCGGACGTCGACGTCCGCCGCCGCGCGGTCCGGGCGGTCGCCGGGATGCCCGGCGCCGAGGCGGAGGCGCTGCTCGCCGAAGCGCTGGCGGACGCGGACGCGGCGGTGCGCAGGCAGGCCGCGCTGGCCCTGGGCGCACGAGGCCTGGACGCGGCGGTGCCGACGCTCGTGGCCATGGTGGTCGAGGGCGTGAACGACGTCGACGCGGGCGAGGTCCTGGGCACGCTGTCGCTCGAACCCGGGTCCGCGGAAGGGATCATGGGTGCGCTGGTCGCCGAGCTCGGCACCCCTGCGGCGGACTCGGCGGTGCGGATCCGGCTGGCCCAGGCGCTGGCCGAGCTGCCGGGAACGATCGCACACGGACCGCTCCGGCAGCTGGCCGGCGACGAGGACCGGGCGGTCGCGCTCGTGGCGTCGGCGCTCGCGGACGTGGTCGGGGCACGCTCGACCGGCGCCTGACGTCCCGGGATGATCGCCCTGAGGCCGCCGGGTCCAGGGTTTCACCGCCGCCCGAACGCCCAGGCGACCATCCGCGGGAACTCCGCCGCCCAGAACGGGCCGCCGTGCTCACCGGCTCGCTCGGCCGACACGACCTCCCCGCCCGCGGTGCGCAAAGCGTCCGCCCACCGGGTCGCGTTCGCCGCGAAGAACGGTTCCTCGCTCCCGGCTACCAGGTAGACGCGGGGGAGCGGGTTCGGCAGCACGGCGGGTGGCCGGTAGCCGCCGCCCGGGGAGGCGGAGAAGACCACGCCGTAGACGTCCGGATGCCGGAGTCCCAGTGCGAGCGACAGCTCGCCACTCGCCGACACCCCGCACACCGCGGTGCGTTCGGCGGGCAAGGCGGCGCCGAAGCGCGAGTGCACCCAACGGCGGACGTCCTCGGTGAAGAACCGCTCGTGCGCCGCGAAGCGGGTTTTGTCGAACGACGGCGAATATTCCTGGAGGCGCGCCGTTTCCTCGGGCGTCCGGTGAGCGCCGACGATCATCGTGGGTGGCAGCCCGGCGGCTTCGAGGTGCGCGCCCCATCGCGAGATCAGCTGACCGTCGCCGGCGTACACGACCGCTTCGGGCGGATCCGGCGGCACGTACACCGTGACCGCCCGCCCGCCGTCGTAGTCGAAGGTTTCGGTGACCACCCCTCAAGCGCCGTCGTGGGCGTCGGTCATCAACTCCGCCAGGTCCTCCGGGGCGAGGAACGACGGCGGGGGCGGCGGCCCCCACGCGTAAAGGCTCTTCTCCCCGGCGACCACGCGGGGCTCCCAAAGCTGGTCCTCGAGAATGCAGTCGATGTCCGAGTAGTACTCCGAGAAGTTGCCCGCGGGATCACGCAGGTACCAGAAGAAGTTCGAGCCGATGTAGTGCCGGCCCAGGCCCCAGGTGTGGCGCTCCGGGTGGCCCTCCAGCATCGAGGTGGCGCCGCGGCCGACCTCGTCGACGTCGTCGACCTCCCAGGACGTGTGGTGCAGGAAGCTGACCGGCGCCTGCTGCACCAGCACGTTGTGGTGGTCGGTCGAGCAGCGCATGAACGACGCGAAGCCCGGGGCCTCGTCGCTGACCTTGAACCCCAGCCCCTCGGTGAAGAACCGCTGCGTCGCGGCCTGGTCGGTGGAGCCGAACACGACGTGGCCGAGCTTGCGCGGCCGCACCGCGGACTCGCGGTCGATGCCCGGCGCGCGGGTGTTCGGCCGCCGCGCCACGCCGGGGCCGTTGTAGGCCACCGGCTCCGGCGTTTCCTGGCGGATCCGCGGCGCCACCGACACCACGACGTCGAGGCCGGTGACGGGGTCCTTTGTGTACAGTGCGTCGCCGGTGATGTGACTTTCGACGTCGAGCCGGGCCAGGGACGCGGTGATGCGGCCGAGGTCGTCCGGGTCGTCGGCGCCGATGCCGAGGGTGAGCAGCCGGCGGTGCGGGGTCTGCCGGAGCTCGAGCTGCTCGCCGCCGTCGGCCGTGGCGAAGCCGGACTCGGTCGGCGTGAGACCGAACTCCGTGTAGTACTTGGCGGTCTCGTCGACGTCCGGGACGCCGATGGCGATCTTGGTGAGGCGGTGCAGGCTCATGACTTGTCCCTCCGGGTCAGATGAGCGGGGTGATCTGGTCGTCGCGCCCGAGCAGGGCCTTGCCGTAGACCTCGTAGTTGACCGCGGGCAGCACGATCGCGTGCCGGGCGGCGACCGCCGAGTCGCGCCAGATCCGCTGCAGCGGGTTGACCTCGGCGAAGCTGCCCGCGCCGTGCGCCGAAAGCAGGATGTCGATCGCGCGGGTGATGTTCTCGACCGCCCACCCGGTGTCGGCCCGCACCCGCGCCCGGACTTCGACGCCGGGGTAGTCCCCGCTCGCCGACGCCGTGTCGATGTCGTCGGCCGCGCGGTAGGCGTGCAGGTGGGCGGTGTCGATCCGCATCGCGGCCTCGGCGAGCTGCAGCTGGAACGCGACGGAGTCCGCCTGGGCGACGTAGTTCGTGTAGGAGACCGGCTTGCGCGCGGCCTTCTCCTTGACCAGCTTCAGCGCCTTGCGGCCGAGACCGAGCTGCGGCCCGGCCAGCACCAGCGTGAGCACCGGGACGAGCGCGGCGCGGAACAGGTCCTCTTCGGGGTCGCCGTTCGCGTACTGCCCGCCGATGGCCGGCGGCACCGTCATCACGCGGTGCTCGGGCACGAAGACGTCGTCGGCGATCAGGCAGTTGGACCCCGACGAGCGCATCCCGGCCACGAACCACGTGTCCTCGAAACCGAGGTCGGTCCGGGGGAGGAGGGCCATGCCCTGGTCGACGACCTCGCCGCGCTCGTCGGTCAGCGGGATGCCCAGGCCGGCCCAGTCGGCGTGCCACGAGCCGGAGTTGTAGTACCAGCGCCCGGTGACGCGCCAGCCACCGTCCACTTTGGTCGTCTCGGCGGTCGGGGCGAGCACACCGGAGACCTTCGCGTCCGGGTTCGCGCCCCAGATGTCGTCCTGGGCCTGGACGCTGAACAGCCCGGCGAGCCACGCGCAGACGTTGCTCAGCGCGACGACCCAGGCGGTGCCACCGTCCGCTTCCCCGACCGCGGCGGAGACGTCGAGCATCGCGCGCACCGGCAGCCCGTAGCCGCCGTACCGGCGGGGCTGGGCGATCTTGAACGCGCCGGCGTCGGTCAGCGCCGTGATGCTCTCTTCGACGACGCGCCGGTCGGCCTCGCCCTGGGCTGCGTTGCGCTCCAGCAGCGGCTGGAGGTCGGCGATGCGGGCGAGAACCGGGTCGGCCGTGGGCTGTTCGGTCGCGAGGGTCATGACGGCGGTGTCCTTTCCGAAGCGGGTCAGCGGGCGCAGGCGGCGATCTGGTCGGTGATGAGCGGGCGCGGCCGCTCGGCGAAGCGGGAGTGGGTGCCGAACGTGCGGTGGGCGTACACGAGCGGTGGCAGGTCGGTCCGGCCCAGGCCGGTGACCAGGCCGAACAGCAGGAGGTGGTCGCCGGCCTCGACGACGCGGTCGAGCGCGCAGGCCACCCAGCCGGCGGCGTCGCGCAGCCGGGGCAGGCCGCGGTCGGCGAACCACGCCGTCTCGCCGCCGAAGCGGTCGGCGCCGCGGGTGGCGAACCGGACGGCGAGGTCGTCCTGGCCCTGCCCGAGCAGGTTCACGCCGAACTTCCCCGCGTCGAGGATCTCGGCCAGGAGCGCCGAGCGCCGGTCGAACGCGACGCTCACCAGCGGCGGGTCGAGCGAGAGCGAGGTGAACGAGCTGACCGTCGCGCCGTGCGGGCGGCCCTCGGTGTCGCTCGTGGTGACAACGGTGACCGGCGCGCAGACCGCGGTCATGACCGCGCGGAACCGGTGACCGTCCACAGTGGTCATGCCGGTTCCGTGAACCGGTGGCGCAGCACGCCGATGCCTTCGATCGTGGTGACCAGCTCGTCCCCGGCGGCCAGGAACCGCTGCGGGGAGCGGGCCATGCCGACCCCCGACGGAGTCCCGGTGAAGATGACGTCGCCGGGCCGCAGCGGCAGGATCGCCGACAGCCGCGCGACGAGCTCAGGCACCGAGAAGATCAGGTCGCGGGTGCGGCCTTTCTGCACGGGTTCGCCGTTGACCGCGCAGTCCAGTTCGAGGTTGTCGCGGTCGGCGAACTCGTCCGGGGTGACCAGCCACGGCCCGGTGGGCCCGAAGCCGGGCGCGGACTTGCCGAGGCTGAACTGCGGCGCCGGCCCGGCCAGCTGCACCGCGCGGTCCGAGAGGTCCTGGCCGGCGGTCAGCCCGGCGACGTGGTCCCAGCCGTGCTCGGCGGCGACGTTGCGCGCTTCCCGGCCGATGACGGCGACCAGCTCGACCTCCCAGTCCACCATCGGCCCGGTGAGCGCGACCTCGCCGTACGGACCGGTCAGGCAGCTGGGGAACTTGGTGAACACGGCGGGGGAGTCGGGCAGGCCGAGGCCGGATTCGGCGGCGTGGTCGCGGTAGTTCAGCCCGACGCCGAAGACCTGCGCCGGGGTGGGGGAGGGCGCTCGCAGGTCCGTTTCGTCGAAGGCCTCGGCGTCGGCGACCGGGGCGTCGGCGGCCCACGCCGTGAACTCGTCCCAGCGGGCGTACACCGCGTGGGGGTCGGCGGCGAAACGCTGTCCGCTGGCCCGTTCGACGTCGACGGCGCCGCCTTCGGTGAGGAGGACGAGCCGGCCGGCGAGGTTGGCGATCCGCATCGGAAGACCTTTCGGTTGAGGAGTCCCGACGTCATACTCTGCCCGCGGTATCCGACTGTCAAGAAGAGAATCGATTCTTGAGGGGAGAGTGTGTTACCGTCTCGGCATGGCGAAGAGAGCGGGTGGCGAGAGCCTGGCCGTGTCGGTGTACCACCGGCTGCGCTCGGCGATCCTCAACGGAGAACTGGCCCCGGGCGAGCGCGTCAAGCCCGCCGAGCTGAGCGCGGAGTTCCAGGTCAGCCTCAGTGTCGTGCGGGAGGCGCTCGGCCTGCTGGCGGCCAAGGACCTCGTGCAGGTGGACCGCAACCGCGGCTTCCGCGTCACGCCGCTGTCGCTGCAGGCGCTCACGGACCTGACCGAGGCACGCGCGATCAACGAGGGCTCGGCGCTGCGGCTGTCGGTGCGCCGCGGCGGTGTCACGTGGGAGTCGGAGGTGCTGGCCGCCCACCACCGGCTCGCCGGGCAGCCGATGATCCTGCCCGGGTCGCCGATGCGCCGCAACGAGGAGTGGGCCCGCGCGCACCTGGAGTTCCACCACACGCTGATCAAGGCGTGCGGCAACGCGGTGCTGCTCGGCATCTGCACCCGGCTCTCCGACGCGGCCGAGCTGTACCGCGCCTGGTCCGGCCCGGGTGGCGAGCAGCGGCACCGCGACGTCGCGGGTGAGCACCAGGGCCTGGTGGACGCCGCGCTGGCGCACGACGCCGACCTGGCCGTCGCCCGGTTCGAGGCGCACGTCAACCGCACCAAGGAGATCCTGATGGAGTCCAGCTTCAGCGCCGAGCCGGCTTCATGACGCCGGCCGAGCTGGTCCTGCGCGAACGGCAAGGCCGGGACCGCGGCTGGTGGGACCGGATGCGGGCCTGCTACGCGCCGGACTCGGCCGTGCGGCTCAGCTGGTTCCGCGGCAGCGGCGAGGAGTTCGTCGCCCGGTCGCGGGAGATGACCGGCCGCGGCGACGTCGCCCGGCATCGGCTCGGCCCGCCGGTCGTGGACGTCGAGGGGGACCGCGCGGTTGTCGAGGTGCCCGCGGCGATCGAGGTGCGGACCGTGCTCGACGGCGTCGAAGTCGACCTCACCTCGTACGCGCGGCTGCTGTACCGGGCCGAGGTCCGGAATGGACGGTGGCTGCTCACGTCCCTGGACCCGGTCTACGAACGCGACGTCCTCGCCCCGGTCGTCCCGGGCACGCCGGTGCCGTTGCCCTCGATCGAGGGACTTCGCGCGTCCTACCGCTTCCTGGCGCATGTGCTCGCCACTCGCGGGTACCCGATCGCCGACGACCTGTACGGCGACGACCGGCCCGGCGAGGTCGCCGGCCTCTACGACTCGCTCTTCTCCTGGCTGCCCGGAAAGGCATCATGACCAAGACCGCTCTGACCGGCGTCCGCGTCTTCGACGGAACCGGCCTGACCGAACCCACCACCGTCGTGCTCGACGGCCCGCTGATCGGCGGCGACCCGGCCGGCGCGGATATCGTCGACGCCGCCGGCGCCACCCTGCTGCCCGGCCTGGTCGACGCCCACGTCCACCTCCTGACCCCCGACGACCTCCGGGCGCTGGCGACGTACGGCGTGACCACGGCGCTCGACATGGCGTGCTGGCCGAAGGAGCGCGTCGACTCCTTCCGCGGTCGGGTGCCGGACATCCGCAGCGCGGGCGTGCCGGCCATCGGGCCCGGCGGCAACCACGCGAAGATGCCCGGCATGCCCGAAGAGGCGATCCTCACCGCGCCCGGGCAGGCCGCGGGCTTCGTCGCCCGCCGGGTCGCCGAGGGCTCGGACTACGTCAAGGTTGTCATCGAAGGCGATCTGCTCGACCAGGCCACGATCGACGCGGTGGTCGCCGAGGGCAAGGCACACGGCAAGCCGACCGTCGCGCACGCGTCGTCGGTCGACGCCTACCGGCGCGCGGTTCGGGCCGGGGCCGACGTGATCACGCACGTGCCTCGCGACGGTGTTCTCGACGCCGCGACTGTGGCGACGATGGCCGGGCGGGGGCAGGTCGCCGTGCCCACGCTGACGATGATGGAGGCGCTCACCACGAAGCTCGGCGTCGACGGCTATGCGTTCAGCCGGGACTCCGTCGCCGCGCTGCACGCGGGTGGCGTCCCGGTCCTCGCGGGCACCGACGCGTTCTCCGCGCCGATGCTGCCGGTCCCGGTCGTGCAAGGGGTGAGCCTGCACCAGGAACTGGCTCTGCTGGTCGACGCGGGACTGTCCGAACTCGACGCTCTCCGCGCGGCGACCGACCTGCCCGCGCGGTACTTCGGCTTCGCTGATCGCGGGGCGGTGCGTGCGGGACTGCGGGCGGATCTGGTGCTCGTCGACGGCGACCCGACCCGGGATATCATGGCGACCGCGAAGATCCGGCGGGTCTGGGCGGCTGGGGAGGTGGTCGCGTGAGCGGGCTCATCGACGTCCATGCGCACTTCGTCACCCCGGAGTACGTCGAAGCGGCGATCGCGGGCGGGCACGGGTCGCCGGACGGCATGCCCGGCTGGCCCACCTGGGACGCCGGCACGCACCTCGGGCTGATGGACCGGTGGGGTGTCGCCGTGTCGCTGTTGTCGATCTCCTCGCCCGGCGTCCACTTCGGGGACGACGCGGCCGCGCGGCGGCTGGCGCGAGAGGTCAACAACGCGGGCGCCGGGATCCGCCGGGCGCACCCGGACCGGTTCGGGCACTTCGCGTCGCTGCCCCTGCCCGATGTGGACGGTGCGTTGGCCGAACTCGCTTACGCCGTCGACGAGCTGGGCAGCGACGGCGTCACGATCGAGACCAACGCCCACGGCCGCTACCTCGGCGACCCGGCATTCACTCCACTGTGGACGGAGCTGGCCCGGCGCCGGACGCCGGTGTTCGTGCACCCGACGTCGCCGCCGCACGCCGGGGAGATCTCGCTCGGCCGGCCGCGGCCGATGCTGGAGTTCCTCTACGACACCGGCCGGGCCGTGAGCGATCTGCTCTTCACCGGGGTCCTCCGGCAGCACCCGGACATCCCGTGGATCTTCACCCACGGCGGCGGTGTCCTGCCGTTGTTGGCCGAACGCCTGGAGCTGTTCCGGACCGCGTTCGGCGGCGGCGGCGGTGGGCCGACGGTCCCCGAGCAGATCGGCGAGCTGTGGTTCGACATCGCCGGAACGCCCTTCCCGCACCAGGTCCCGGCCTTCGAGCGCGCGTTCGGCACCGAGCGGCTGCTGTACGGGAGCGACTTCTGCTGGACACCCCCGGCAGCCGTCGACGCCCAGCTGGCGGGCATCACCGCCGCCGCGCAGCCGGAGGGGACCACCTGGCGCGAGCTGACCACCCGCAACTGCGCGCGGCTGTTCCCGCGGTTCGGCAGCGAGTAAGGACGCGAGCCGTCAGTTCCACTCCCATTCGAGCCCGAGCAGGCCCGGGCCGGCGTCCGAGACGGCCAGGTGGGCCGTGCCGGAGCCGCCGATCCACAGCGGCTTCCCCGTCCGGCGCGGACCGGTCAGGGTCGGCTGGTGGTAGGGCACGCACCGGGCCGGCACGTCGCCGGTGAAGCCGACCTGCAGCAGGTAGTGGCCCGTGGTCCGGGTGAACCGCCGGTGGTACGACGTCAGGACCGAGCCGGCCGGGTACCGCCAGGTGTACTCGACCACCGTGCGGTCGCCCGCGGAAAGCGGCTGTTCCAGCAGGAGCTCGCAGACCGTCGCCGGGCTTTCCTCCTGGGGCCTGGTCCGGCCCTGGCGGCAGTACCGCAGGCCGGCCAGCACCGGCCGTGAAGACTCTTCGGCCCATTCGTAGACGACGCAGCGGTCGGTCCGGTCCACCGTCGCCTCCAGCACCAGCCGCGTCCGGACTTCGCGCAGCCTGCGGTCGGCGTCGACCAGGACGTGCTCGTGCACGTCCACGTAGCGCACCTGCCCTTCCGGCGGGGCCCCGATGGCCCGCAGCACCGGCTCGCACGACGGCCAGAGCCGCCGCCGGTCCACGGTGCCCGGGTCGGCGCCGCGCCCGCGGGGACGCCGCGGCCCGAGCAGCGCCACCAGCGACTCCCCGGGCAGCCCGGTCAGGTCTTCCAGCGCACGCACGGCGCGCAGCGACTCTTCACGCTCCGGACGGCTCCGGCCGCGCCGCCAGTAGCTGAGCGCGGCCCGGCTCACCCGCACACCTCGTGCGGCCAGGTGCCGTTGGACCTGCTCCAGGCTCAGGCCACGCGCCGCGAGAGCCCGGTCGAGGGCGGCCGCGAAGGTGCCGTGCCGCAGCAGCCGCCGCAGCTCGCGATCCAGCGGGACGGCCGTTTGCGCGCTCGAAGCCATGCGGCCTCCCTGCTTGTGTTCCCCGGTTCCGCGGACGGTAGGCGCTCGCGCGCACACCGTGCCAGGGCCGAAAGATCTGATCCGGGCCCTTCCGGTGAACGGGCTTCCCGCGGTGTGGACAACTGGCTACGGACCGGGCCTCCGAGCTGCGGGGAAAAGGCGCGGAAACCGTCACTCTGTGAACGGAACTGAACGTTCACCGGCGTCTTTCCGGGACGCCGCCGGCGTAGTTAGCGTCCCGGGAAACCGCTCTCGCCCCGGAGGACGCACATGTCGCTTTTCCCCAGTGCGAGGAGGGTGGCCGCCGCGGCGGCCACCCTCCTCGCCGCCACCGCCGCACTCGGCGGGGTGCCGGCCACCGCTCAGCCGCCGGACACCCGGGTGGCTCTCGCCGACTCCGCCTCCCCGCCGCCGGGCGCGCACCGCGACGCGGCGGTCGCCGGAGATCGCGCCGTCTCCGTCGCCGTCGCGCTCAAGCCGCACGACGAAGCGGCGCTGAACCGGTTCGTCGCCGCGGTCGGTGACCCGCGCTCGCCGGACTACCGGCACTATCTCACGAGTGAGCAGTACAACGCCCGCTTCGCGCCGACCGCGCCCGAGGTCGGCCGCGTCACGGACTTCTTGCGCGCACAGGGGTTCCGCGTCACGGCGGTGGCGGGCAATCGCCAGGTCGTCGACGCGACCGGCTCGGCCGACGCCGTGCGGTCGGCCTTCGGCACCACGCTCGGCGACTACACCGGCGCCGACGGGAAACACTTCTACACCAACGATTCCGCGCCCACCATCCCCGCTTCGCTCGGGGGAGTGGTGCGCAGCGTGCTGGGCCTGTCCGACCGGCCGGTCGCGCACCGTGCGAACGCCAAGGCCTCGCAGGTCAAGCCCGGTCCGGCCGGCCCGAGCGGACCGGCCGGCGGGTACACGCCCGCCCAGTTCCGCACCGCCTACAGCATGACCAAGCTGTCCGGCTCCTACACCGGCGCCGGCCAGAACGTCGGGCTCATCGAGTTCGACGCCTTCAAGCAGTCCGACATCGACGCCTGGACGAAGTACTTCGGCCAGCCGTCGGTGACGCCGAAGGTCGTCCCGGTCGACGGCGGGGTGTCCAGCCCGGGCAGCAACCAGCTCGAAGTCACCCTCGACGTCGAAGCCGTCGCCGCGACGGCGCCCGGCGCGGCCCAGACCGTCTACGAAGCACCCAACAGTGACAGCGCGTGGGTCGACCAGATGGCGAAGATCGCGAGCGACAACAGCATCACCATCCTGTCCGGCTCCTGGCTCAACGGCGAGAAGTGCGAGTCCGCGCCGATCAAGGCGTCGCACGACTCCTACACGCAGATGGCCGCGCAGGGCATCACGATGCTCTCGGCGTCGGGCGACTGGGGCGCCACCGGCTGCGGGTACAACGGCGACAACAGCACGGTCCAGGCCGATTTCCCGGCGAGCGACCCGCTGTTCACCGGCGTCGGGGGCACACAGCTGCGCACCGCCGACAGCGCGGGCACCTACCAGTCGGAGTCGTGCTGGAACCAGGGAGGCTCCGGCAACACGCGCTCGGGTGGCGGCTACTCGCAGATCTACGCGCGGCCGTCGTGGCAGCCGGGTGGCAACCAGTTCCGGTCGGTGCCCGACGTCGCGCTCGACGCGGACTACGGCGCCGGCGCGCTCTCGGTGTACATGAACGGCGGCTGGCAGGACGTCGGCGGCACCAGCCTGTCGTCCCCGCTGTGGGCGGGGTACGTCGCGATGGTCGACCAGAAAGCCAAGGGACAGGGCAAGAACGGCGTCGGCGCGATGAACCCGACGATCTACGCGGTCGCCGGCTCCGCCCAGTACTCCTCGACCTTCCACGACGTCACCAGCGGCAACAACGGCACCTACAACGCCGGCACGGGCTACGACCTGTGCACCGGCTGGGGCTCGCCGCAGGGTGACAACCTCGCCGACCCGCTCATCACCGGCTCGGCCCCGGCGCCCGACAACGACTTCTCGATGACGGCGTCCCCGGCGTCGGTGAGCGTCGACCCGGGCAAGTCCGTGACGACGTCGATCGGCACCAGCGTCACCAAGGGCAGCGCGCAGGACGTGGCGCTGTCGGCGGACGGCCTGCCCGCGGGGGTGACGGCGTCCTTCGCGCCGGCCACGGTGACCGCCGGCCAGTCCTCGACCCTCACGCTCGCCGCGACGTCGTCGGCTACGCCGGGCACCAAGACGGTGACCGTCACCGGCAAGGGCAGCGCCGTGAGCCACTCGGCGAACGTCTCGCTGACCGTGAACGGTTCGGGCACCGGCGACTTCTCGCTCGCCGTCTCACCGTCCTCGGCGACCGTGGCTCCCGGGCAGTCCGCCAAGACGACGGTGAGCGCGACCGCCGCGGGTGCGCACTCGAGCGTCGTCGGCGGTGAAGCGACCACCGTCGAGCAGTACCCGTTCATGATCTCGATGCGCCGGGAAGGCAGCGCGTTCCCGGGCAAGCAGTCGTGCAGCATGGCCCTGGCCGGCCCGCACACGGTCGTCGGCGCGGCGCACTGCCTGCTGGAGAACCCGGGCACCAAGTGGTTCGTCTACGGCGCCACGAACCTGAACGACACCGGGTTCCGCGCCGACATCAAGGAGTCCTGGACCGACCCGGACTACAGCAGCTGGCAGACCGGGCACGACGTCGCCGTCATCACCCTCGACAAGGACGTCCCGGTGCCGGCGGGGATCACGTACCCGACCATCGCGACCGACACCTCGGTGAACACGCCGGGCACGATGGGCCGAGGCATCGGCTGGGGCAAGACCGGCCAGAACACCTACTCGGACGTCTTGCGCACTGCGGAGTTCCCCGTGGCGAAGGACTCCGACTGCGCCCAGCACGTCGACACCTCGCAGTACTACCGATCCGACGGGTCGATGCTCTGCACCGGGTACGCCGACGGTCACAAGGGCGTTTGTGTCGGTGACAGCGGCAGCCCGTTCCTCGAGGGCAACCGGATCGTCGGGTTCTTCTCGTGGATGTCCAACGCCTGCAACACCTACGGCGTCTACGCCCGGGTGACGACGTACGCCGACGAGATCAAGGCGCACCTCGGCGGGACGACGCCGCCCCCGCCGGGCGGGATCGCGCTGAGCGCTTCGGGCCTGCCCGCCGGGGCGACCGCGGCGTTCGACCCGGCGTCGATCGACACTGGCGGCTCGTCGGCGCTGACGATCACCACGAGCGCGTCCACGCCGGCCGGGACGTACCCGGTCACCGTCACCGGCAAGAACGCGCAGCAGACCCGCACCGCGACCTTCACCCTCACGGTGCAGCCGGGCAGCTCCGGGCCGGTCAAGGTGACCGACCCCGGCTACCAGTTCGTCCACGGCCAGGCGGTGCGCCTCCAGCTCCGGGCCACCGGCGGGACGGGGACGTACACCTGGTCGGCGACCGGTCTGCCGCCGGGGCTGACGCTCGACGCCCGCACGGGCCTGATCACCGGCACGGTGACGAGAACCGGCAACTACGGTTCGCCGGTCACCGCGACCGACGGGGCCGGCTCGTCGGGCAAGCTCACCGTCAGCTGGCTGGTCTACTGACGGCCGGGTGAGGAGGGAGCCCGTGGCGGACCACCGCCACGGGCTTTCCCGCCTGCCCGAGTTTGGTTCCGCGGGCCCAGGGGAATTCTCCGGGAGCGGGGGACCGATTCCCGGCTGCCGGCCGTGCTCCCCCTCAGCACGACCGGCAGCCCGCGAAGGTTCTGGGGCCGTACTCCTCGTACGGCGCCAGAACCGCGGGCCCTACGCCCGGTTGGCCGCCTGCTTGACCGTCCGGATCACCGGCGCCGTCTCGATGTGCGTGATCGCCGGCAGGGCCGCCACCCGCGTGGTCAGGTACCGGTACAACGCCCGCTGGTCCGGGCACACGACGCTGGCGAACAGGTTGCTCGGCCCGGTCGTGGCCGCGGCGAACGCGATCTCCGGGTGCGTGGCCAGCTCTTCACCGGCCTCTTCCAGCCGGGAGGGGACCACCGAAAGCCAAAGCAAAGTACGGGGACCGGTGCCGAAAAGCCGGCTGTCGACGTCGATGTCCAGGTACAGCACGCCGTGCTCGCGCAGGTCGGTCATCCGGCGCCGGACCGTGGTCGGCGACCAGCCGGTGAGCGCGGCCAGCCGGGTGATCCCGGTCCGGCCGTCGACGGCCAGCGCGGCGAGCAGCCGCCGGTCGCCGTCGTCGAGACGCACCGCGCCCGGCCGTCGTGACACCGGCGGCGGACGCAGCCGGGCGACCGTGTCTTCGTCCAGCCAGCCGAGCTTGGCGATCAGGCTTTCCGGGCCGCCGTAGAAGGTGTGCAGCACCGAATGCGCGGTGACCCCTTCGACCCTCGGTGTGCGAGGGAGTTTCGCCAGCAGCAGGGTTTCGCTGTCGGCCGCGGTCTCCGTGCGCACCGTGCAGGTGATCTCGGTGCCGCCGGAGGTCAGGCTCACCCAGGACGTGTCGGCCCGCTTCGCCAGCGCCTCGGCGACCGGGACCGACGCGGTCGGCGCGCACCGCACCCGCAGGAACCACAGCACGGCGCCCAGCGCGGTCGGGTCGACCCCACCGACCACCCGCACCGCTCCCGTCGCCCGCAACCGGGCGTACCGGCGGGCGACGGTGCGATCCGACACGCCGAGCACCTCGGCGATGGCGCTGAACGGGGCCCGGCCGTCGACCTGCAGCGCGTGCGCGAGCCGGCGGTCCAGCTCGTCGTAGTCGGATTCCACCGCGCTGACTCTAACCGGTGACGGATTCGGTCTCGATCACCGGCGTTTCTGGCTTGCCCGCACCGGGCGACGCACCGTGGCTCTTGTCCTTGCAGACACAACCAGGGGAGAGCTCATGGACACCGGAGTGCTCATCGTCGGCGCGGGCCCGACCGGCCTGACACTGGCCAACGAGCTGCGGCTGGCGGAGGTGCCGTTCCTGCTCGTCGACAAGCTGCCGCGGCCCAGCGAACTCTCGCGAGCGGGTGGTGTGCAGTCGCGCACGTTGACGGCGCTCGACCAGCGCGGGCTGCTGGAACCGCTGCTGGCGACCGGGAACCACCCGGTCAGCGCGGGCCATTTCGCGGGGATCGAGTTCGCGCCGGAGAGCACCGCGCACCGGCTGCCGTGGCGGTCCGTGCCGCAGGTCGTGCTCGAAGGGTTCTTCGAAAAGCACCTCGCCGAATACGGCGTCCACGTCCGGCGTGACCACGAGCTGACCGGCCTCGACCAGGACGGCCGCGGCGTGACCGCGACGTTCGCCCACGGCGCGGTCGTCCGCGCCGGTTACGCCGTGGCCGCCGACGGCGCCCACAGCACGGTGCGGTCCCTGCTGGGGGCCGGCTTCCCGGGACGCCCGGGTACTTCGACGGTCGTCGCCGCCGACGTCCGGCTGAGCGGCGCCGGGGAGGTGATGACGCACGCGCGGAACGACGACGGCCATTGGGCTGCGCTGTACCCGCTCGGCACGGACGGGCAGGGGCGGCCGATGCGCCGGCTCGTCCTGGGCGGTCCGGGCCGCTCACGGCCCCGGGACGTCCCGGTCACCGAGGACGAGCTGCGCGAAGGCCTGCGGCTCGTCTTCGGCGACGGCGTCGGGCTGCTCGAACTCCGGTACGCCCGCCGCATCACCAATGCGGCCCGGCAGGCCGAGCGCTACCGCCACGGGCGGGTCTTCCTGGCCGGCGACGCCGCGCACGTCCACCTGCCGCTCGGCGCGCAGGGCATGAACACCGGCATGCAGGACGCGCTGAACCTCGGCTGGAAGCTCGGCGCCGCGGTCCACGGCTGGGCGCCGGAGGACCTGCTGGACACCTACCACACCGAGCGGCACCCGGTCGGCGCCGCGGTGCTGCGCAACGTCCAGGCGCAGAGCCTGCTGATGGACTGGGCGGGCACGCGCGACCCGGACGTCGCGGCGACCCGGGAGGTCTTCGCCGCGCTGGCGCAGCTGCCGGAGGTCCAGCGCCACCTCGGTGACCTGCTGTCCGGGATGGCGATCCGCTACCCGACGCCCGGCGACCACCCGCTGACCGGCCGTCCCGCCCCGGACCCGCGGGTGGCCGACACCCGGCTGCACGAGCTGCTGCGGTCCGGTCGCGGTGTCCTGCTCGACCCCGACGACGCGTTCGCCAAGGTCGCCGACCCGTGGTCGGCCCGGGTGGACCGCGCGACCGGCGAAACGACCGCCGAGCCGATGCTCGTCCGCCCGGACGGCTACGTCTGCTGGGCCGGTGACCCGGGTGCGCTGGAACCGGCGCTGGCCCGCTGGTTCGGTGCAGCCTGAGCGAAGAGGTCGGGGGCCGGCGGCGGTCTCGGGGAAAGCCCGCCGCCGGCCCGTGCTGTGGCGGTTGCCACGGAGTCGAAGTCGGGGCCACCGTGGTTCTGTTACGGGAAACCCGCGGAAATCCCCCTCGCCCCCGCCCGGCCCGTGCCGCCCAGCGGGGGCGGTCACGGCTCGGGATCGGGCTCCAGGGTGAACCACACCGTGGTCCCGGTCTCGGGGGCCGACTCGAGCCACAGGTGGCCGCCGTGGCGCTGGACGATGCGGTCCACGATCGCGAGCCCCGCGCCGTGCCCGCCGCCGTACGCGTCGCGGGCGTGCAGCCGGCGGAACAGCCGGAGCACGTCTTGCTGGTGCACCTCGGGAATGCCGATCCCGTTGTCCCGCACGAACACCGCGGCCGCCCGGTCCGGTCCGGCCGGGCGCAGCCCGACCTCGACCGTGCGCGGCCGCTCGGTCCGCGCGTACTTCGCCGCGTTCACCAGGAGGTTGACGAGCACCTCCTCCAGCCGGGCGGGATCGGCCGAAACCGTAACGTCCTCGCCGGGCAGCGTGGCCCGGACGTCGTTCTCGGCCAGCCGGGGACCGGCGATGTCCAGCGCGCGGCCGGCCGCGGCCCGCAGGCCGACCGCTTCCCGGCGCAGGTCGGACTGGCCGAGCTGGGCGAAGTGCAGCAGGGAGTTGACGAGCTCGTCCATGCGGTTGGCGAGCCCTTCCACGGTCTCCAGCCGGCGCAGCGTGGTCGCGTCGAGCGTCTCGCCGGCGTCCTCGCCGATGAAGGCGACGGTGGTGGCGATGCCGCGCAGCGGCTCCTTCATCTCGTGCGCGGCCGCGTGGGCGAAGGTGTCCAGGTCCTGGTTGGCGCGGCGCAGCTCGGTGTTGAGCCCGGCCAGGTGGGCAGCCTGGCGCAGCGAGATCGCGGACACGGCCCGGCCGAGGTCCGCCGCGACCGCTTCGTCGGCGGCCGTCCACGGCAGGCTGTGCCCGCGCACCACGGCCTGGTAGACGGCCGACGAACCGCGCGGCGTGAGCCGTTCGCCGTGCGGGCCGAGCCGGACCGGCTGGGCCGGGTCGGCGGCCCAGGTCCGCTCGGCGCGGCGTTCCCGCCGGGTCCAGGCGACCAGATCGCCGTCGCCGAGCCCGAGAACCAGCGCCCCGCTCAGCGCGTCGGCGTGCGAGGCGAGCCCGGGAGCGTGCTCGGTCAGGCAGTCGCTCGCCCAGACCTCACCCGCGGCGAGGTCGGGCACCGCCGGCCACAGCAGCGCCACGTCGGTGTCGCCGTAGGCGGGGGAAACCGTGCCGCCGAGGCGGAGGACGACGGCGTCGGAGCGGACGAGCCCGGCGAGCAGCTCCCCGTTGTCCGGCAACGACCGCGTGGGTTCCGTCTCGAGGGCCGCGACGAGCCGGGACAGTGCGGTCCGGGCATCCTGGCGGGCCCGGGCCGTCTCGGCCTCCTGGAGCGCGGCCAGCTGCAGGGAGAGCGTGACGCCGAAGAACTCGCACGCCGCGCGGACTTCCGGGTCGAGCCGGCGGGGAGCCAGCCCGTGGCAGGCGATCAGGCCCCACAGCGCGCCGTCGTGCAGCAGCGACACCGACATCGACGACGCCACGCCGATGTTGCGCAGGTACTCCAGGTGGAACGACGAGACCGTGCGCAGGGTCGAGTCGGACAGGTCCAGCGGTTCGGTGCCCCCGGGCAGCGCCTCCGGGTGCAGAGCCGAGGTGGCGTCGTCGACGTCGTTGATCACGCGGATCCAGTTGCGCTCGTAGAGCCGGCGTGCCTGGGGCGGGATGTCGGTGGCCGGGAACCACAGCCCCACCCACGGCTCCAGGCCGTCCGCGAGCGCCTCGGCGATCACCTCGCCCGGGCCGGAGCGGCCTTCGAAGCGGTAGGCGACGACCCGATCGTAGCCGGTGAGCGCCCGGATCTCGGCCACCGCGGCCGCGCACACGTCGACGACGGTGCGCCCGTGCTGCAGCCGGGTCAGCGCGGCGCGCACCGAGGGGTAGAACTGCGAGAAGCGGAACGGCCGCTGCGCGGTCGCGGGCTCCAGCTCCAAGACGAGCCGGCCGTCGGCGCGGTAGACGGTGACGTCGAACTCCGGCCCGTCCGCGGGCACTCGCAGGGCGAGCAGGCCGCGGTCGCCCGTCGGCGCTTCGAGGGTCTGCCGGACCGCGGCCACCCCGTCGGCGCCGAGCAGGGTCTCCACCGGGGTGCCGATCAGCTCCTCGGGAGTGCGGCCGAGCAGCCGCTCGGTGGTGGAGCTGGCGACTTCGACGCGCCCGTCGTCGGCCACCGCCACCAGGGCGCCGTAGGACTGGATGCCGCCGAGCCGGTGGATCGGCTCGGTCACGCAGACCGAGAAGTCGAACGCCGGACCGGCCACGGCTTCCGCCGTGCGGTCGCGTTCCCCCGGCTCGAACGCCGCCCCGGCGCCGGTGTCGCTCATGCCACTCCTCGTTCTGCCCGGTCGTGCCGTCCGGCCGCGACGGAAGGCGAACCTTACAGTGGTCGTCGCCGCGAACGCGGCATCCCGGACGAGCGGAGCGTTGTGGCCATCCCCTCCCAAGACCCCTGGACAGCGCGGCTGCACGCGCTGTGGCGGGCGGCGTTCGACGCGGTGAACACCAAGGGCCTGTCGGACGAGCTCTACTCGGGCCTGCTCTGCCTCCCGGCCGCGCGCGTGGTGCTCGGGGCCCGGCTGACCGCCGACGGCACCGCGTCGGTGACGCGCTGGGCCGACCACGACGGGCTGCGCACGCAGCCGGCCGGGCTGGCGGCCGACGTCGAAGCCTGGACGGCCGAGCGGCCGGCGGGGGAGGTCCGGGAGCTGCCGCTGGCCGAGGTGGCGGCCGTGGCGCCCAGGCTGGCCGCCCGGCTGACCGCGGCCGGGGCGAGCGAGCTCTTGGTCCTGGAGTTCGCGGTCGCGGAGGGGGAGCGGGCCCTGCTGGTGCTGGGCACCGCGGCCGGGCTGCCCGCCGCGCCGTCCGTGGTCACCGCGCTGCACCAGGTCGCCGAGGTGATCGTGGCCACCGACCAGCATGCCAGCCAGCTGCGCGAACTGGACGAGCGGCAGGCCCAGGACGCGATCCTCGCCGAGGCGTCGCTGCAGATGGGCGCCTCGCTCGACATCGACGACACGCTGCGCGCCGTCGTCCGGATGGCGGTGCCCGGGCTGGCCGACGGCGCCGCGATCCACGTGCGCCGGGACGGCCGGATGGTGCCGATCGCGGTCGCCCATGTCGACGCCCACCGCGAGCGCACGCTGACCGCGGCCCTGCGGGCCGGGCACTGGGCCGGCGAGCAGGTCGTCCGCGGCGCCGACCTGGCGGCCTGGGACGAGCTCCCGCGGCCGTCCGGGCTGCCCGAGGAGGCCCGGCTGCCGCAGATGACGATCAGCGTGCTGCGGGCCCGGGGCCGCGACGTCGGGCTGCTGACCTTCTTCCACCGCGCGGGTTCGCAGCGCCGCCCGGACCGGTCGTTCCTGCGCAACCTGGCCGGGCGGGCGGCACTGGCGATCGACAACGCGACGCTCTACGAGCGGCGGCGCCGGGACGTCCTTTCCCTGCAGCAGCACCTGCTGCCCGCGGTGCTGCCGGACGTGCCCGGCCTGGAGACCGCCGCCACCTACACCGTCGCCGACCACAGCCTGGAGGTGGGCGGTGACTTCTACGGCCTGGTCCCGCAGCCCGACGGCCACGTCACGGCGCTGATCGGGGACGTCTGCGGCCGCGGGGCGCCGGCGGCCGCGCTGACCGGCCTGGCCCGGCACACCCTGGAGACGGCGCTGGAGGAGGGCAGCTCGGCCGAGCACGCCATGGTGGGGCTCAACGCGAAGCTGCTGCGCAACGACGTCTCCCGGTTCCTCACCCTCGCGACGGCGACCTTCGAGCCCGCCGGCCCGGCCGGGGTCGGGCTGACCCTGCTCACGGCCGGGCACCCGCCTCCACTGGTCCTGCGGCGCGACGGGACCGTGCGGGAGCCACCGTGCTCGGGCCGGCTGGTCGGCGTCCTGCCGGAGCTGCGGCTGCGTGCGGCGACCGAACGGCTCGGGCCGGGGGACACGCTGGTGCTGTACACCGACGGGCTCACCGAGGCCCGCGACCAGGCGGGCCGGTTCTTCGAAACCGACCTCGCGCCGACCCTGGCCCGGCTGCCCGGCCTGCCGCTGCCGGACCTGCTCGAAGCCCTCGTCACCGGCGGCGGGCGGTACCGGGTCGGCGACGACGCCGCGGTCCTGGCCGTCCGGCACACGGGAGCCGCCGCGTGAGCGCCTGCGAACGGCTCGTCCTGGTGGTCGAGGACAGCGCCGAAGACCGCGAGGCCATCCAGCGCGCGCTGGCCCGCTCCCACCCGGAGCTGGAGCTGGAGTTCGCCACGGACGGCGACGCGGCGATCGCCCGCCTCGCCGACGCCGGCCTCGAGCGGCCCGCGCTCCTGCTGCTGGACCTCAACCTCCCGGGCCGGGACGGCTACCAGGTCCTGGCCGCCCTGCGGGCGAACCCGGACCTGGCGGCGCTGAAGATCATCGTCTTCACTTCGTCGACGACGTCGGCCGACATCGAGCGCTGCTACGCCCTCGGCGCGGACAGCTACGTCTACAAGCCGGTGAACTTCCACCTGTTCCGCACGGTGCTGCAGGGCGCGGTGAACTACTGGCAGGCCGGCACCGGCTGAAACCGGGACGGCTCCCTTACGCTGGGGCGGGTGGACGACGTGACCGCACGGCGGCCGGCCGCGCCGGGCGTCCCGCGCATCCTAGTGATCGAGGACGCCGAAGCGATCCGGGTGCCGGTCGAGGCCGCGCTCGCCGCTGCGGGGTTCTCCGTCCGGGCCCGTCCCGACGGCGGTGGCCTGGAGACCGAGCTCGCCCGTGCGCGGCCCGACCTGGTCGTGCTGGACGTCATGCTGCCGGGGCGGGACGGGTTCGAGCTGTTGCGGGTGATCCGCCGGGTGTCGGCGGCCGGCGTCGTGATGCTGACCGCCCGGGACGGCGTCGAGGACCGGCTGCGGGGGCTCGGCGCGGGTGCCGACGACTACGTGGTGAAGCCGTTCGTGCTCGAGGAGCTGGTCGCGCGGGTGACCGCGGTGCTGCGGCGGACCGGGCGCACCCCGCCGGCCGTGGAGGTCGGCGACCTGGTCGTCGACGTCGAAGGGGGCCGGGTCCGCTACGGCGACGCCGACGTCGAGCTGACCTCCACCGAGTGGAAGGTGCTGGTCTACTTCGCCCGGCACCGGGACCGCGTGGTCTCCAAGACGCAGGTCCTGACCGCCGTCTGGGGTTACGGCGACTACGCGCCGAACCTGGTCGAGGTGAACGTCAGCACGCTGCGCCGCAAGCTGGAGGCGCACGGCCCGCGGTTGCTGCACACGGTGCGCGGGCAGGGGTACGTCCTGCGCGGCGAGCCGTGACGGGGCTGCGAACGGCTTCGCTGCGCCGCCGGGTCACCGTCACCGTGCTGGTGGTGCTGGCCGTGGTGCTGGTCGCCGTCGGGCTCGTCGTGGACACGGTCTTCCGCGCGCAGGCCGAGCGGGACGTCAACGCCGTGCTCACCGCCCGCGTCCAGCTGGCCCAGCAGCTGGCGAAGCAGAACGTCGCGCCGCAGAACCTGCTGCGGCGGCTGGAAACCCGCGGCGTTCAGGCCGCGCTTTCCTTGCCGGACGGCACTTTTCTCGGCGCGAACGACCTGCCGGCGGACGCGCGGATCCGCCAGGTGCGGGCGACGCTGTCCGGGCCGCCGCGGATCGACGGCGCGAAGCTGACGCTCACCGCGGACGAGTCCCTGGTCGCGGCCGCCGAGCAGAGCCTGCGGTGGGTGCTGGCCGGCACCGGGGTGGCCGCGCTCGTCGTCGCCGCGGTCGCGTTGCTGCTGGCCGTCCGGTTCGCGCTCGCGCCGTTGGACGCGATGACCCGCCTGGCGCGGTCGATCGTCTCCGGCGGGCGTGGTGGGCGGCTCGCCCCGGAGCGGACCGGGACCGAGCTGGGCCGCGCCGCGGCCGCGTTCGACGCCGCCCTGGACGCGCTCGAAGGCGCCGAGCGGGCGGCCCGGGCGTCCGAAGAGCGGACCCGGCGGTTCGTCGCCGACGCGGCCCACGAGCTGCGGACCCCGCTGGCCGGGGTTCGGGCGGCGGCCGAGGCGCTGGTGCAGCAGCCGGCGGACGCGCCGCGCGAGCAGCGGGAACAGCTGCAGCTGCTGGTGGTCCGCGAGTCGCAGCGGGCGGCGAAGCTCGTCGCCGACCTGCTGGACCTGGCCCGGCTGGACGCGGGCGCCGAGCTCGACCGGGCGCCGGTGCCGCTGCGGGAGCTGGTTGCGGCGCAGGCCGAGCAGGTCCGGCTGACGGCGCCGGCGGTCACGGTCGAGGTGACCGGCCCGGACGTGGTCGTGCTCGGCGACCGGGACCGGCTCACGCAGATCGTGGCCAACCTGAGCGGCAACGCGGTCCGCGCGATGGCCGGCCGGGGGACGCTGACCCTGGAGGTCACCGGCGACGGCGTCACGGTGACCGACACCGGGCCGGGGGTGCCGGGGCCGGAGCGGGAGCGGATCTTCGACCGGCTCGTGCGGCTCGACGCGGCCCGCGGCCAGGGCGGCTCCGGGCTGGGCCTGCCGATCGCCCGCGGGTTCGCCCGGGCGCACGGCGGTGATCTCTGGTGCGAGGCTGCTCCGGGCGGGGGAGCCCGGTTCCGGCTGGCGGGGCTGCCCGGGAACGTCGGGTGAGCCGGCCCGGGCCGGGTCCGGCTCAGGCGAACAAGCCGGTCACCCGGCCGGCGTGCCCGGGCAGCACCTGACCGGCGTCGGTGCCGAGCACGTCCTCCACCAGGGTCGCGTAGACGTCGCGGAAGTCGGTGCTGAGCTTGAGGTCGCCGTCGTCGAGGTCGGTCAGGCTCGGCTCGGCGCCGTGGAAGCCGCCCCGGACGCGGGGGCCGAGGACGAACACCGGGCCCGCCGTGCCGTGGTCGGTGCCCTGGCTCGCGTTCGCCGCCACCCGCCGGCCGAACTCCGAGTACACCAGCACCGTGACCTGCTTGCCGCGGTCGGACTTCGCCAGCCGCTGGACGAACGGGGTCAGCGCGCCGTCGAGCTCGGTCAGCAGCCGTTGCTGGGTGCCGCGCTCGTCGGCGTGTGTGTCGAACCCGCCGAGCGACACCGAGTACGCCCGCGTCGGCACCCCCGCCTCGACCAGGCCGGCGACCACGTCGAGCTGGGCCGCCAGCTCGCCCTCGGCCTTCTCGCCGTCCTTCGTGGCCGTTCCCAGGGTCTGGGCGGCCCGGTGCAGGTCGGTCACCGACCGCGCCGCGCGCGCCTGCCAGAGCCCTTCGCCGGCCTGAGCGGAGCCGAGGCCGCGGAACGCCGTGCCCAGCGCGCCCTGCGGCAGCTTCAGCCCGCCGACCGGCAAGGTCGCGGCGGCGGTGCGCTCTCCGGCCAGCAGCGGCGGGAGCACCGGGTCGACCGACACCGCGCGCAGCGGGTCGTCGCCGGAGGCGTCCAGCCAGCGACCGAGCCAGCCGGTCGGCACCGACGTCTCGGGCGAGGCCGTCTGCCAGATCGCCATCGACCGGAAGTGGCTGTGGTCGGGTTTCGGGTACCCGACCCCGCGCAGGACGGCCAGCTGCCGGTTGTCCCAGAGGCTCTTGAACCCCTTCATGCCCGGGTTGAGCCCCAGCCCTTCGCCGAGGTCGAGCACTTCCTCCGGGCGGTACGCCAGCTCGGCGCGGGCGTCCTGGTAGGCCGGGTCGCCCGCGGGGACGACGGTGTTGAGGCCGTCGTTGCCGCCGTAGAGGGTGACGACGACGAGCACCCCCGCGTCCGGGTCGAGGGGGTCCTGCTCCGCGGCCGACATCAGCCGGGCCCAGTCGACCTGGGTGGCGCCGGCGGCGAGGGCCGCGGCGGCCGTCACCCCGGTCGCGGTGAGGAACCTGCGACGGTTCACCTGCTGCACGATCGTCACCCGCTCACTACGTATTCGGGGGCACAAGCGGCCACTGTGGACAGCTGACGCGCGTCACCGGCGACGCCGGCGAGCGCGGCGCGGGTGCGGTCGGACCAGGCGTCGACCCCGAGCAGGTCACCGACCGCGGCGACCTTGTCCCGCGCTTTCGCCACGGTGCCGAGGTCGGCGTGCGCGACGACCAGCTGGGCCGCGTGCAGCCGGGCCAGGCCCGCCGAAGTCGTCAGCCATGCTCCGCCGGCCGCCCAGCCGCCGACGCTGGGCGGCTGGAACGGCACCTGACCCATCCCGCGCAACGCCGCCAGCAGCTGCGTCCGGGGCTTCTCGTCGAGCTTTCCGGGGCGGACGCCGAGCGCGCGCAGCAGCCCGGCGAGCCACTCGACCGGTTGCTTGACCAGCGACGTCGCGCTGTCGCGGAAGGCCGGTTCGGCGGTGACGGCCAGCAGGAGCGCCCGGATGTCGCGGCGGCTCCCGTAGGCGGCCACGAGCCGGTTGAGGGTGTCGGGCGGCGGCGGTGTCGCGGACACGAGCCGCGCCCAGATCCGGCCGGCCACGAACGGCGCCGACTCGGGCCGGCCCAGCACGAGGTCCACAAAGGACTGTGCGGTGAAGTCGCCGCTGGCGCCGAGGATGCGCTTCACCCCGTTGTCGTGCCGCTTGGCGACCAGCTGCGCGCCGGTGGCGTCCCGCTTGGCGGTCCAGCCGGTCAGCGCCCGCGCCGCCTCGCGGACGTCGTCCTCGCCGTAGTGGCCGACCCCGAGGGTGAACAGCTCCATGAACTCGCGGGAGAGGTTCTCGTTCGGCTTTCCGGCCTTGTTGCTGTTGCCGTCCAGCCACAGCAGCATCGCCGGGTCGACGACCATCGCCCGGGCGAGGTCGGTGAAGCTGCCGAGGGCGTGCTCACGCTGGGTCCGGTTCTGCGCGAGCATGAGCCGCGGGCTGCGCACCTTCTGCTCGCTCGTGGCGAAGTGGCCGTGCCAGAACCAGGTGAGCCGTTCGACGGAGGCGACGTCGGCGGCGGCCATCCGGTCCAGCCACCACCCCACCGCCTGCGCGGCCTGGGCCTGCGCCTGCCGTCGGGCCTGCTGCTTCGCGGCCTTGTCGGCGTCCTTGGCCGGTTTGCCCGGGGGTGGCCCGGGATCGGGCATCGGGGTCGCGGCCGCCCCGGTGTCGGGTCCGCCACCCAGCAACCGGTCACGGGTCTCGGCGAACCCGCGGTCCAGGTCACCGGGCCGCGGCCCGAAGCCGAGGCGGTCGTGCAGCCGCCGGACGGCCGCTCGTTCGGAGAGCACCACCATGCCCTCGATCGTGCGGCGCGCGCCGGGTGGGGCGCGAGGCCGCTGCCGCTTTCTTAAGCCGATCCACAGGAGCCGTGGTCGCTCACGCTCGCGGGGCATCTTCGGGCGTGGATCGGCGGTTCCGGGTAACCGGTCGGAGATCCGCACCCGGAATGACACCGGGGCCGGTCCCGCTCGGCTCGCGAGCGCTCGGGATCTTGCGGGCCCGCACGACGTACGTGGGACTCAGCGCGTTCGCGACCGTCCGGAATGGACACGGGGTCATTTCGGGCCCCAGTGGTCGCCGAGGGCTCGGGCGGAGACGTCGGGAACGTAGACCGCCAAAGCCGCGACGAGCTCCCTGATGTCCCGGCGGGCCGCGACGTCGAGGCGAGCGGTGCGGGCGACGTCGAGTTCGTTGGCGATGGTGAGCACCGCGAAGTCGGTGAGGTCGGCGCCCGCGAGGGGGATGGTCTCGCCGGTGAAGCGGTCGGTCAGCGGGAGCGGCGTCGTGCCGATGCGGGCGTAGGTCCGGCTCCGATCGCAGGCTCCGTAGCGGTAAACGAGGGCTTCGGCCTCGTCGCCGACGGCCGCCCGCAGGCGGGCTCGCCGGTCCGGTGGCAGCAGCGGGTGCGGGAAGCCGTCGGTGCCGTACACGGCGTGGCAGAGCGCGGCAAGGCGTACGCGCGGGCTCCCGCCCCAGCTCTGCACCAGGTCCGCTACCCGCCGCAGGTGGGCTAGGAGGTCACCGCCGGGGTGGTCGGTTCCGGCCGCCCCGAGCTCGCGCAGGAGCGCCAGCGCCGGCCAGTCGGCGGTGCCGGCGGCGATCGTCTCGGCCAGCGCTCGCGGCCGGTCCCGGGCGACGAGGTGCCCAGCGCCGGGGATGCGGACCACCGTCGTCTGCGGAGCGAGGTGCCGCAATCCGTCGACGTCGTCGTCGGTGACGGGGGAGTGGTGGCTGCCGCGGACGAGCAGGACCGGCCGGTCGAGCCCCGCGGTGATCTCCCGCAGCCGGGGAACGCGGGTGAAGATGTCCTCGACGAGCTCGGTGTGGGTGCCGGGCAGGGGAAGGGTGGCGAGGAAGCGGCGGGCCCGCCGGGGCTCGAGCCCGGGGACGACGTCCACCAGCACCAGGCCCGCCACCCTCGTCCGCACCGCCGGATCACCGAGGGCGGCGACGGCGGCGAGCCCGCCCAGCGAGGCGCCGACGACCACGCAGCCCGGTGGCTCGGCGTGCACCATGGCGGCGACGTCCTCGGCGCAGGACGTGAGGGTGCGCGGCGAGCCGTCGCTGTCGCCGTGACCGCGCTGGTCGTAGGCCACGCACCGGAACCCGGCGTCGACGAGGAGATTGACGACCGGCGTCCAGACCGAGCGACGCTCTCCACCGGCGTGGAGCAGCAGCGCGGTCGGCCCGTCGCCGGCTTCCTCACCGCGCAAAACCGCGTCAGGGCGAGTGATGCTCCGCTCCCGCGAGACGACCATGACGACCCCCTACCTTGGGGCTTCAAGGTAACGACTCGTACCTTGAAGCGTCAAGGTACGATCGCCGCCGTGACACCTCAGCGCGTGCGCCGCCCGCCGGACGAGGCCCGGCGCCTGATCCTGGAGGCCGCCGAACGGCTGCTGACCGAGGGAGGGGTGGCCGCCGTCCAGATCCGGGCCGTCGCCGCCCGTGTCGGCATGACCGACGCCGGGGTCAGCCACCACTTCGGCACCCGTGACCGCCTCCTGGAAGCCCTGCTGCGTCACGGCGGCCGCAAGATCCGGGCCGGGATGGACGACGTGCTGCGCTCCTGGTTCGACCGCGGCCCCGATCTCGGCCGGCTGGTCGAGACGATGGCCGCCTTCTACCGTCAGGGTTACGGCGCGCTCGCCGTGGCCCTGCACGCGGCCGGGTGGCGGGACGACGGCTCGGGGATGCTCGACCCGGTCGTCGACACGCTGCACGCGTTGCGCCCCGACGCCGCCACCGCCTCGGTCGAGGACACCCGGCTCGCCGTCGCGGCGCTTCACCAGGCGTTGGCCACCGAACCCTTGTACGGCCCGGCTTTCCGCCGTAGTGCGGGGATCGCCGGCCGGGCGGCCACGACCCCGAACCCGCAGCTGCGCTGGTGGTCCGCCTGTCTCGCCCGCTCCCTCGGCATCGGCTGACGCGCGGGCCCGGTCAGGGCAGCAGCAGGAGCTTGCCGGTGAACCGGCGCGCCTCGATGTCGGCGTGCGCCGCCGCGGCGTCGGCCAGCGGGTAGGTCCGGCCGATGACCGGGGTCAGCCGGCCCGCGGCGGCCTCGTTCAGCACGTGGACCACCCGACGCGCGTTGTCCGGCCAGAACTCCGGGAGCTGGGCCATGTCCACCACCGTCAGCTGCTCCGCGTGGTCGACCACCGCCTGCGAGCCGCTGGACATGCCGTAGCCGGAGAACCGGCCGCCGGGCGCGAGCAGCGCCGCGGCGGTCGTGCCGACCGGGCCGCCGATCCCGTCGAACACCACATCGAGCCCGTGCCCCTCGGTGATCGCGCGCACTTGCTCAGGCCAGTCCTTTGTGGAGTAGTCGACGACGTCGTCGGCCATTTTTGCCGCGAGGGCAAGCTTATCCTCGCCGCGCACGCCCGCGACGACCCGCGCGCCGGCCGCACGGGCGAGCTGGATCGCGAGGCTGCCGAGGCCGCCCAGCCCCGGTGCGATGAGGACTCGGTCGCCGGTCCGGACGGGGGTCTTCTCCAGCAGCGCGAGTGCGGTGGCGCCGTCGTCGAGCAGTGCCGCCGCGGTGCGCGGATCGACGCCGTCGGGCAGCGGAAAGGCGGAGTCGGCATGGGCGAGCACCGTGTCGGCGTACCCGCCGCCGTAGCTCGCGGTGGACCGGGTGACGACCCGCGCGCCGAGCCAGGTGTCGTCCACTTCGGCGCCGACCGCGGTGACCGTGCCCGCGACCGCTCCGCCCGGCACGTACGGCGGCCGGACGTCGAACACCGCGGGGCCGTGGCCGGACCGGATCCGGGCGTCGAGCCACCCCACCCCGATCGCCGCGACGTCGACGACCACCTCACCGCGGCCCGGCGCCGGGGCAGGCAGGTGGACGAGCTCGAGAACCTCGGGGCCGCCGAACCGGCCGGCCATCACCGCACGCATGCCCGCAGGCTAAAAGTTCAACCGGACTCGAAGTCAAGACCGCACCGGGTTTGAGCCGGGCGCCCTGGTGGGTACTGACGGAGTTCACCGTTGTCCAGCTTCGGAGGGTGCTCGTGCAGATCCAGGTCAACACCGACCACAACATCCACGGTGGCGAACGGCTGGCCACCTACGTGACGACCGACCTGGAGGGCAGTCTGTCCCGGTTCGGTGGCTGGTTGACCCGGGTGGAGGTGCACCTCAGCGAGGACGGCGGCGGCAAGCCGGAAGACAAGAAGTGCGTGATCGAGGCGCGGCCGGGCGGCAAGCAGCCGGTCGCGGTCACCCACCACGCGACCACTGTGGACGACGCGTACGCCGGCGCGGCGCAGAAACTGGGACGGCTGCTGGATTCCCGGTACTCCCGCGCCCACGACCACAAGGGCAGCGACAGCATCCGCCACATGCCCGCGCCGGAAGACCCGGACCAGGTCGGCGCGATCGAGGACGAGCCGCGGGACTGAGCCGCCGCCGGGGGGGGGGGGGGGGGGGGGGGGGGGGTGGTGGGGGGCGGGGGGGGGGGGGGGGGGGGGGGGGGGAAGGAAGAAAGGGCGTTGTTGGTGAAGGAGGACTCCCCACCAGCACACCACCC